>DASQIZ010000125.1:0-10443 GCA_035631315.1 Gemmatimonadales bacterium | reverse complement strand
CGCGATGCAGCGAGTCGGGGAACAGATACGTCGGCGCCTGCTGGGCAGGTATGGACGGCGTGTCGGGTCCCGGCCGGCCGGCGCCGCCCCGTACGATGACGAGCGCGACCGCCACCTTGAAGCCTTCGGGCGCCGCGTCATGCCAGATCGTGTGGAGATCGTTGTTCAGCTCGGCGCGCTGTTCCGGGGTCGACGGCCCGTCGATCAGGAGCAAGGGTGCGGTGCCGCCCGCGGCGCGGGCGCTGTCAGCGGCCGGCGCGAGTCGGGCACGGAAGGTTTCGAGGCGCCACCGATTCCACGTCGCACGCCATTCTCCGCCGAGCCGCGCCGCCCGGGCGCCCCACCTCGTGGAAGGACCCTGCGCCATTTGCTCCGAACGCGCCGACACATCCCGGTGGCTCGGAAAGGCCCCCACGGCGACGATTGCGCAGAGGGCCAGCGTGATCCCGATCCAGGACTTCAGCTCAGTCGCCACCGTGTGCTCCGAATCGCGCCGAACGCGATGAGGCCTACCCAGCCCGCGGCGAGTGCGGCCTCGCCGACGGGAACGCCTATCGCCACGGGGCGCGCGGCCATGACCTTCGATCTCCAGGTTCCGACGATCTGGTCGAGGGGTGCGTTCGCGGCCCCCTCGAGCCGCGCGATCACCGGCGCGGTCGAGTCGGCCATGAGCCGGTCATACGCGCCCGGACCCCCGAGCACCAGCGCGGTGGACACCAGGAGATTCCGCGCCTCGAAATTCAACGGCTGTGGAATTTGCTGCAGGGGAATGCCGCGTAAGTAGTCGATACACGCGGAATCCACGCCATCGTCGACGCAGCGCGCGTACCTCGCGTGATCCGCCGGATCAACGACGTCGGGACTTCGCGCGGCGGCCACGGCGCCCCGGCGTTGGCCGGCGTCATAGACCGAGAGATAGAACTGGGAATCTTCCGAGACCTGGAGGGCGGCCTTGCATCCGTCGCCATGACCCTTGAAGCAATCGGTGGCGGCGGCCGCGCCGGCCGTCACGAGCTGGACATAGACGCCCTCACGGGTTGCGGCCGTGTCGAGTACCGGGTGCACCGTGTTTCCGAGCCAACGTGAGAATCGCGAGTCGACCTTCGGCTGCCCCGCCATCCCGAGGAGTGTCCGCTCCAGCTCGTCGACGGTGACGTTGTGCGGCACGCGACGCGATGTTGCCGACGGGATCGCCTCCCGGTTCCCAAAAACCACCGCCAGGCGAATCGGCTGAGCGACGAGTGCCGCGGCCTGACTCCCGTAGGTGGTCGTGAGGACGTCCCAGGCCCGGGCGGCCGCGTCGGGCAATTTGGGAAGGGAGTCGGGGTAGTCTGCGATGACCATCAGATCGCCGGTTTGGACCGGATGCTCACCCCGGACTGCCGCCGTGGCGCGCGTGACCTGCGCCGCCCGGTGATTGCGGACGTCCCGCACTCTTTGCTGAACCACGCCCAGGACGTTGGCTTCCCGCCAGAGCGCCAGCAGGGAATCGGCCTTGTGATGCAAACGAGCCGTATCAAGCGCCTGGCCCCGCGCACGTGCCAACGCGGGGACGCACAGCGCCAGAACTAGGCCCACGATCCGCCTAGACATCGATGAGCATCCAGCGGCCGGTGAAAATCGCGAACGGTCCCGGAGCTGTGAGCAAAGCGTTGGCAATCGGCATCAGGATGTTCACTGAGCTGCCGGCGGCCGACAGCAGGATCTGAACGACCACAAGCGCGGCGATGGTGACCAGGATGGTGGCCGCCGTGCGCGCCGTACCCGACGAAACGGCGAAGAACAGCGTGTACGCGACCAGGAGGGCGAGGGCGAACCGGAACGCCAGCCCGATCGGATACGCGTGGAGCCCTACCGGGAGCGACGAGACGGCACTGGCGACGACGGCGCCGAGAACCAGGGCGGCCACGGGGGCCGCGAGCAGCGTCAGTCCCGCGACGTACCGGAGCAGGACGTACCGCCAGCGTGGAACAGGGAGTGCCAGAGAGTAGACGTGGCGGCCGCGGTGGTCCGGTGCCCAGAGCCCGATCGCCACCAGCACGCCCAGCGTGCCGGCGAGTGTCGGATAGAAAATGCCCCACGATTGGATGTGCCCCAGGAACCGGGCGGCGGCCTTGTGGTCCAGATCCCCACCCGAGCCCGACAGAGAGAAAATGGGAATGGTGAACGCGGCAAGGGTCCCCAGCGCGACGATGAGCCGCGTCCACTTCCATTGTTGATACAGGATGGCTCTAAACACCGGCCACCTCCGTGCTCTTCGGCACCCGGAATGACCGGAGCAGCTCCACGAACCCTTCTTCGAGATCGAGATCGATGATCTGCTCGATCTCCCCGCCCGCCGCGGCGACCGATGGGGCCATCTCGGGTGCCCAATCGCGCACCAGCCACATCTCAGAACCGTTGTTCCCGACGGGCGTCCGGGTGAGCACGCGGAAGGGCAGGGCCGTGGTGTTCGACGGACCATGACTCACCTTCAGGCGTTTCATCCCCGTTTTGAAGCGTTCCATCTCGACGTCCGCCACCAGCCGGCCATTATCCATCACTCCCACCCAGTCGCAGATCCGCTCGAGCTCGTGAATCAGGTGACTGGAGATGAAGACGGTGGCCGAATGCTGCGACACGTACTCGAGTACGGCGCTGAGCATGTCACGGCGCACGACGGGGTCGAGTCCGTCAGTCGGCTCATCGAGGACGAGGAGCTCCGGGCGCTGGGCCAGCGCGAGCAGGATCATCAACTTGCCCTTCTGCCCCTTGGAGAGCTTCCCGAACAGGCGCTTGGGATCGAGCTCGAAGTCCCTCAGGAGACGCTCCGCCCACGCGCCGTCCCACGTCGGGTAGAACCGCGAGTGGAACCAGATCGCCTCGGTCACTGACATGGTCGGATCGAGGTGCGGTGCCTCGGGGACGTACCCGATGCGGCGCAGCGCGGCCGGGGCGTCCACCGGAATGGCATGGCCGAGGACCGTGATGGAGCCTGACGCGGGACGGAGGAGGCCCAGGACCAGGCGGATTGTCGTGGTTTTCCCGGATCCGTTTGGGCCCAGGAATCCGTAGATCGACCCGGTAGGCACCTTGAGTGACAGGTCTTCCAGCGAAAACGCCTTTTTCACGCGATAGACCAGATGATCGATTTCGACGGCGTGACTCATTCGCGTCTCTCTTTCGATTCGTTCATCAGACCACCCGGCGGGTGAGGGCCAGGCCGAGCACCGCGCCCACGCAAAGGCCGACCCACACGACACTCGAGCCGATCTCCCCCGGCCGGGTGACATCGTCGGCGTGCACGGGTCCGATGGCCCCCTTCGCCCAGGCCGGGGCCCACTGCGCGAAAGGCACGGTGAACGCGCTGTCGAACGCCTGTTCCGGAGGGAGGGGAGAGCGCCAGAACCGGGCAAAGCGGTCGACCCCCTGCTCCCGCACCAGCGTCGCCAGCAGCGCTTCCTGGGTTGAGTAGTAGAAGCCCCGGAACTGAACTACGCCGGGACTGAACGATGGGGCTGAGGGCTCAGTGAAGAAGAATCGTCGGCACGCGTCGACTCGGCCTGCGGAGCAGCCCGATTCCGAGAACGAGTGCCAGTAAAACCACGCGGTCTGTGACGAATAATGCGCCGACGACCTGGTCATCCGGTCCACCAACGATTCCACCCAGAGGCCGATCGTCGTCTGTTCTTCCGAAAAGTCGGAGTGAATGGGTCGGGTCCAGTCAGGGTCCCAGGCGAATTCGTACCCGTGCCCCGCGAGCCAGCTCTGGATTTCCCGTCCCGGGAGACCGAAGGCCGCGAAGAACGCGCAGGGGCCGAGGGCCCGGGAGGGAAAGTGGACCGCGAGGCGCTGGTTCGACGGTTCGAAGCTCCGGGACGCGATACACGTCCGCCCATCGGTGGCCGTCGGCAAATAGGTGTACCACCCGCCGAGCGACGACCCACTCGGCTCAAGCGCCAGCACGGTCTTGACGTCGGGGCTGAGGGCCGGGACCGGGGGCAGCGCCGACCGGACGATGAAGCGCGCGGTACGGTCGAAGCGGGGAGTCGTGAGCGTGCTGACCGCACCGGAACGGGTGGGGTGCACCGCGAGGACCCGCATCAATGAGTCGCGGAGTGAGAGCGCGTGCGCCCGGGCCGCCTCGCGGAGATAGTCGTCTCCCAGGCGTTTCGCGAGCCGGGCTTCGCGTGTTGGATACTCCTGCCACTCCCCGTGGTAGAAGTCCCGTTCGGCCGGGGGTTGGGGCGGGAGATAGGCGACCAGAACGGCGAGGGCCGCCACGGGGAGCGCCCACCACCAGCGTCGCATCAGGAACGCCATCGGCTGCTCCCGAGCACGAGACCGCCGAACGCGAGGCCCCACCCCAGTGCGACCCATCCGATGTCTGCCGTGACGTCCACGGGCATGGGCCTGGAACTCACCACGGCCTGGTGCCAGCGCAAGAGAAGGGAGTCCAGCGTGACGCCCGACGTGAGCTCGAGCCGGTACCCCATAGGCTTACCGGCGCTCGCGAGAAGTCGATGGAAGGCCTCAGGCCCCCCCATTTGGAGCGCCATCCGCACCACGAGCTCACGACTCGCGAAGATCAGGGGCGGGGACACGTAGACCGAGTCCCGGCCCCGGAGGAGACTCACGCAGGCGGCGTCGATCGCGCGCTCCACGCATGCGTCGAACGTGGCCGCATCGCGCGAGTCCCTGAAGAGGTTCCGCACCAGCGCTCGACGCCCCGGCGCGTCATACCACTCCGTCGCGGCGTCTCGAGGGGCGACGAGCCCGAGTGCGGACCCGCACGCATCCAGACCTCCCACGAAGCAGGCGCGTGCAAGAGGCGAGGGGGAGGTGACCAGATCCTCGAACAGCTCAGGGGAGGGATGCTCCGCGGGGTCCGTGCGCACACCACCTCGGAGCCAGTGTTCGAGCTGCGAGTCGAAGTCCTTTCGGACGACATCGCCCAGGAGCATGAGTGTCTGCGGGACCAGCATCCTCGCGCCGACGGCTCCCGGGGCCACGGGAATCGGGGTGACGTCCGGCGGAAATCCATAGGGTGGCGGCCCGTTCTGGCTCTGGTAGAACGCGGCGATGAGCGGCCGGTGGCGGCTCGCGAGAATCTGGTTGCCGAACGTGCCCTGCAGGCGCTCCCATCCCGCGGAGGCGATCTGCTGGGCCAGGGGCGCGAGGCTCGAGGATGCGAGGACTACCAGGTTGCCCGCGCGGACGGTGTCCAGGTCACTCCGCGCACTCACGCGGGCGCTGCTGTCCACGCGCGCGGAGGCTTTCGCGGCGTCCTTCCACATCTTCTCCAGTCGTGGGAGGTTCTGCGCCGCAGCCGGGGACGCCGCGAGCGCACATGCGAGCGCGAGGACGACGCGGCTAGACATCGATGAGCATCCAGCGGCCGGAGAAGACGGCCAGTGGGCCCGGCCAGATGAAAATGGCGTCGAAGGCGGGGGACACGACGTCGAGGCCCGTATTGGCGAGGCTCAGGGTGAGTTGGGCCACCAGGAGGATGACCAGGGCACCGAGCAGATACGCAGCAGTGCGACTGGTGCCGGCGGAGATCGCAGAAAACGCCGAGTACGCGACGACGGCGGCCAGGGCAAAGCGCGTGGCGAGTGCCGTGGGATACGTCGAGAGTCCGACGGGCAGCCTGACGCCGGCGGACGCGATCAGTGCCGCGATCCACAGCGCGAGCACCGGGAGCGCGAGCAGCGTGAGGCCCGCCGCATATCGCAGTAATGCGTACTTCCACCGGGGCAGAGGCAGCGTCAGGGCGTACACGTGACGCCCGCGGTGGTCGGGTCCCCAGGCCGTCATCGCCAGCAACAAGCCCAGGACGCCTGCAAGGATCGGGTAGGCGGTGCCGATGGTCTGCAGGTTCTCGAGATAGGTGCGAACGGTAAATCCGGCGACAGACGTGAGGTCTCCGGTGTGGGCGGAGACGACGGGAATCGCGAACGCCGCCAGCGTCCCGACGAGCAGCAGATTGCGCGCCCACGTCCATTGCATGAAGAGGATGGTCCGAAACATGGCGCCCCCTACTGCCGCGGTTGCCGGAAAGTGCTCAAGAGCTCCACAAACCCTTCCTCGAGGTCCAGGTCCACGACTTCCTTGAGGCCCACGCCCGTGCCATCGAAGTACTGCGTCATCGGTGGCTGCCACCCGCGCACGACCCAGGTCTCCGCCGCTCCCGTCCCAGGTTCGCGGGAGAGGATGACGAACGGCGTCTCCCCCAGGTTCGTCGGGGGATTGCTCACGCGCAGCCGCTTGATGCCGCTCTTGAAGCTCTGCATCGGCAGCTCGGCCACGAGGTGACCGCGATCCATCACACCCACCCAGTCGCAGATGCGCTCCAGCTCGTGGATGAGATGGCTGGAGATGAAGACGGTGGCATTCTGCTGGGACACGTAGTCGAGCAGGGCAGAGAGCACGTCGCGACGGACCACGGGATCGAGACCGTCGGTCGGCTCGTCGAGCACCAGGAGCTCCGGACGCTGGGCGAGCGCGAGGAGCATCATGAGCTTGCCCTTCTCGCCCTTGGATAACGAGCTGAAGCGCGTACTCCCATCGAGCCGGAAGGTCTTCTGCAGCTCCCGCCCCCACGCCCCGTCCCACTGCGGATAGAAGGAGGCGTGCACGCGGATCAGCTGCTCCACCGTAAGCATCGGATAGAGATGCGGGCTCTCGGGGACGTAGCCCGTGCGCGCGAGCACCCGAGGCGCGTCCTTCGGGACATCGCCTCCGAGCACGGTGATCCGGCCGCGGATGGGACGGAGCAGTCCGAGCAGCAGCCGGATGGTGGTTGTCTTCCCCGACCCGTTGGGGCCCAGGAAGCCGTAGACCGATCCGGTCGGCACGTTGAGGGAGAGATCGCGGATCTCGAACGCTTTTCCCGCGCGATAGAGGATGTCCCGGACTTCGACGGCGTTGCTCATCCGATCCTCGCTTCCAGTTCCTGTTCGATGGCCTGCTGGAGCTCCCGCGTGGTCAAGCCAAGGCGTGCCGCCTCCGCGATCATCCCCCGAACGAGGTCGATGGCTTGTTTGCTCCGCTCCGTCGCACGCCGTTCGGGAACGACTTCCTTCACGAACGTGCCGGCCCCCTGTCGCATTTCCACGAACCCCTCCGTTTCGAGGTCGCGGTACGCCTGCACCACGGTCGCGGGATTGACCCGGAGCTTCGAGGCGAGCTGACGGACCGATGGCAGCGGCTCCCCGGGGCGCAGCTCACCAGCTGCCACCGCAACACGGAGGCGCCCGGCGATCTGGGCGTACAACGGAGTGGCACTGCGGGGGTCGATCTGCTCGAACACGGGCGTCAGTCACTGTATTGGTGTTACAATACAGTGTGACAATGCGTTCGTCTCGTCAAGAGTAGGTTATAAGCCCATGTCGCAGCGCATCTTGGTGATCAACACGGGGTCCTCGAGCCTCCGGGTGGCCCTCTTCCAGAAGGCCTCGAAGGACGCGGTGCTGACCGCGATGATCGAGCGCATCGGGGCCGGCGAAGCGCTTCTGCGGATCGACCGCCCGGGTTCACCGACGCGCACCGAGCCCCTCGCCGCCAAGGACCACACCGAAGCGCTCACCGCGCTCCTCGGCCGCCTCGAACGCGAAGGGATTCAGCGCGACGACATCGTCGCCGTCGGACACCGGGTCGTGCATGGCGGGGACACGCTCACGCACCCCGTCGTCATCACACCCGAAGTGATCACGGAGATCGGGCGCGCGTCTGATCTCGCCCCTCTCCACAATCCGTACAATCTCCTCGGCATCGAGGCCGCGCGGACCGCGTTCCCGTCCGTGCCTCATGTCGCCGTCTTCGACACCGCCTTTCACGCAACCCTGCCTCCGGAAGCCCATCTCTACGCGATTCCGTATCAGCTGTACCGGCATCATCGAATCCGGCGGTACGGCTTTCACGGGACAAGCCATGGGTACATCCGGCATCACCTGCCCAGCGTACTCAAGAAAAAGCTTCCCGCACGTGTGGTGTCGCTCCACCTCGGCAATGGTGCTTCCGCATGCGCCATTCTGAACGGGGAATCGGTGGACACCACGATGGGTCTCACGCCCCTCGAAGGCTTGATGATGGGGACGCGGTCGGGGGACATCGACCCGGCGGTGATCGGACATCTGGTGGGCCGCGAAGAAATGAGTGTGGGAAACGCGCTGGCCCTGTTGAATCAGCAAAGCGGGCTGCGGGGTGTGAGCGGGCTCTCGAGTGATGTGCGCGACCTGCTCAAGGCCGAGTCGGATGGGGACGAGCGGGCGAAACTGGCGCTCGATCTCTACTGCTACCGGATCGGCAAGACGATCGGTGCGATGGCGGCGGTGATGGGGGGTATCGATGCGGTCGCGTTTACGGCGGGCGTCGGTGAGAACGCAGTGTCACTCAGGATGCGTTCGCTGAAACGGCTCGGCCACCTCGGCATCCGCGCGAACGCGGCCAAGAATCGAAAACTGGTTGGTGGTGTGGAGGGTGTATTTCATGCCGGTCGAGTGGTGTTGGCCGTGGTCCATACGGATGAGGCGCGCGTGATTGCGGTCGCCACCGCGAAGACGGCCGGCAAATGAACGTCCTCGTTTCGGGTGGATCCGGGTTCATCGGGACGGCGCTGATTGCCGGCCTCAAGGCCGATGGCCACCGCGTTCGCGTGCTCACAAGGTCGCGAGACCAGGCCGGGCCTGAGACCCCGTTCTGGAATCCCGAGGCGGGTGAGCTCGATCGGGCCGCCTTCAATGGCACCGATGCAGTCATCAATCTCTCGGGGTCGACCATCGCTACCCGGTGGAATGCCGAGAAGAAGCGGGGAATCCGGGAGAGCCGGATCCGCTGCACAACCCTCTTGGCCGAGACCATCGCGTCCCTGTCCCGGCGGCCCGGGGTCTTCATCTCCATGTCCGCGACCGGGTACTACGGAGATCGCGGCGACGAGGTGATCACGGAGTCATCGACGCCCGCGCACGACTTCCTGGCGGAGGTGTGCGTAGCATGGGAAGCCGCGGCGGCTCCGGCCGAGCGGGCCGGCGTGCGGGTCGTGCATCCGCGAATGGGCTTGGTGCTGTCGCCTGCCGGCGGTCTGCTGAAACAGGCTCTGCCGCCATTCCGAGCCGGCATCGGTGGACCGCTGGGAACGGGGAAGCAGTGGTGGAGCTGGGTGGTGCTGCACGATGTGGTGGCTGCGTTCCGGCATGCCTTGTTCGTGGACGCCCTCCGGGGGCCCGTCAACATCGTTGCGCCGGGGGCGGTGCCCAATGCCGAATTCGCGAAGACGCTGGGTCAGGTACTGGGAAGGCCCTCAGCCATGCCGGTTCCCACCATGGCGCTCAAGCTGCTATTTGGTGAGGCTGCGGATGGGGCCATTCTGACGGGCGTTCACGCCGTCCCGGAAGCACTGGAAAAAACAGGATTTCAGTTCGCGCATCCGACGCTTGAACCCGCATTGAGACATCTTTTGACGTGACGGAGGCTGAGCCAGACATGTCGTTTGCCGCCGGGGCTTTACGCCGCGCCGGCAACATGGACGCCGGGAGCGCGCACTTGAGCAATCGCCAGAACATTTCATCCGGTACCCCGTGGGAGCCCAGGGTCGGCTACTCCCGCGCCGTCCGCGTGGGAGACTTCATTCACGTGGCGGGCACGACGGCGACCGACGAATCGGGGAAGATCGTCGGCCCCGGAGATCCCTATCGCCAGACGGTCCAGGTCCTCAAGAACATCGAGCGCGCGCTGAACAAAGCGGGAGCCACCCTCAAGGACGTCGTGCGGACGCGGATGTTCATCACGAACATCGAGCATTGGCAGGAAGTCGGCCGGGCCCATGGCGAGGTGTTTGCTGACATCCGGCCCGCCGCTACGATGGTCGCGGTCTCAGGGCTGGTCGATCCCGATATGCTGGTCGAGATCGAGGCCGAGGCTCAGATTACTCCGCAATGACTACCCCAATCCCATACGACGACGAATCGCCGAGCGGCCAGTACGCCGCCGCGCCGCGCTCCGGGACCTCGGAGCAGTCCCGCGGCGTCGCGCTGATCCTCAGCATCTTCGGCGGGTGGGCCGGTCTGCACCGGTTCTACACGGGCCGTTGGAAGACCGGCATCGCCATGGCGATGACGATGGGCGGGTTCGGGATCTGGTGGGTCTACGACCTGATCCTGATCGGCGCGGGGGAATTCCGTGACGCGAACCAGCTGCGCCTCAGCTCCTGGGAGCCGACGCACGCGGGGCGCGGCGCAGCCCAATCCCGCGACGTCGAGCTTCTGGTGGAGCGCGTGGACTCCCTGGAACGGGATCTGGGTGAGATGGCGGAGCGTCTGGATTTCGCGGAACGGATGCTCGCCAAGGATCGGGAGCGGCGCTCTATTTCCCCCCCATGAACATCGGTGTCCCGAAGGAAACCGCCCCCGGCGAGCGACGCGTGGCCCTGGTGCCCGAAACGGTCGGGCGCCTGGGCAAGGCGGG
>DASQIZ010000124.1:0-40511 GCA_035631315.1 Gemmatimonadales bacterium | reverse complement strand
CGCGGGTCTGCGCGACCAATTCCCCGGCCACGTCGGCCCCAAGGAGCATGGCGTCGTCCTGCAGTCGTATCACGACATTCTGGTCGAAGGCGTGAAACCCCAGCTCCTGATGCTCCTCGGTGCGGTCGCTCTGGTCGCGCTGATCGCGATCGCCAATGCCGCCGGATTGGTCCTGGGACGGGCCGCCGCGCGCCGCCACGAAGTTGGGGTGCGCGCGGCGCTCGGTGCGGACCGCTGGGATCTCGTGCGCCCCCTCCTGACCGAAAGCCTGCTACTTGGCCTCGCTGGAGGTGCCGTGGGCTTGGCACTCGCCTCCTGGACGTTGGACGCGCTGCGCGCCGTCGGTCTCAGCGCCCTCCCCGCCACGCATGGAGCGACCCTGGAGTGGCCAGTGCTCGCGGCCACCCTCTTGCTTTCGATCGTCACCGGCCTGGCCGTCGGACTGGTTCCGGCCGTGGCGGCGAGCCGGGCCGATGTCCAGGACTCGTTGCGGGCCGCGGGGCGGGCTGTCGCCGGGGCGTCTCAGCGGGCTCGCAGCATCCTCGTTGTCTCAGAGGTCGCCCTTTCTCTCGTGCTTCTCGTGGGAGCGTCCCTCTTGATCGTCAGCATCGGCGACCTCTGGCGGGTCAAGCCCGGGTTCGATGCCCGAGACGTTTCGACTTTCCAGATCTCGCTGTCGGACCCCTCGTATAGCACCGCATCCGCTGTCTCGCAGTTCGAGTCACAGGTCTCCGCGGCCCTCGCGTCTGAGCCCGGTATTCGAGGGGTGGGCACGAGTACCAGCCTGCCCACCGAGCGCGGCCTCAACGAATGGGCCGAAGGGCTGAAGGATGGCAAGCGAACGCAGACGTATATCGAGGCCCGGGCCGTGAGCGGGGATTACTTCGGCGTGCTGCGTATTCCGCTACAACGCGGCCGCACGTTCAGGGCGGGTGACGTCGCGACGGCGCCGAGGGTGGCAGTCATCAACGCGGCGCTGGCGAAGGTCTATTGGCCGGACGGGTCGGCGCTCGGGAACCAGATCTGGATCGACGGGAGGCCGGCCGAAGTGATCGGCGTTGTCGGTGATGTGCTGGAGTATGGACTCGACCAGACTCCGCCACGCATGGTGTACCTCGCCCAGGCTCAGCAGTCGGACGGGATGACCCGCGCCGTCTCGAACTGGTTCCTCACGAGCTGGGTGATCAAGACCACCCAACCCCTTTCCGAGCCGGCGCTCCGAAGGATCGTGGCCTCGGTAGATCCGACCCTGCCAGTCGTCACCGTGCGCACGATGACCGATGTGATTGGGAGCTGGCTGTCCCCTCGCCGCTTCGTCGCCATGCTGCTCGAGGTCTTCGCGGGGTTGGCACTGCTCCTTGCCGCCGTCGGGATCTACGGAGTCGTTGCGTATAGCGTGAACCGGCGGCGCCGGGAGATCGGGCTTCGCATGGCCCTGGGCGCGTCCCGCGGAGATGTCCTGCGGATGGTGGTCCGCCAGGGTGCGCATCTCGCGGTAATCGGGGCGGTGGTGGGCGGGATCATTTCGCTGGCGGCAACGCGGGTACTCGGGAGCCTGCTCTTCGGCGTGAGCCCTACGAATCCCGTTGTGCTGCTGAGGGCCGCCCTGACTCTCTTCGGGGTGGCGGTCGCTGCCTGTTATCTCCCGGCCGCGCGCGCCACGAGAGTGGATCCGGTGGAGGCATTGCGAACTGAGTAAAGGCGGGATTGGGGATTCGTGATTCGGGATTGGTGGCTACGGCGCAGAAG
This sequence comes from Gemmatimonadales bacterium, assembly GCA_035631315.1. Lineage (GTDB taxonomy): Bacteria > Gemmatimonadota > Gemmatimonadetes > Gemmatimonadales > GWC2-71-9 > 40CM-2-70-7. The sequence goes on along the minus strand of DASQIZ010000124.1, from coordinate 38,762 downwards.
GCCAATACCGAATCTCCGATCCCGAATTCCCGAATGAGGAGCGGTCAATGGAATCGTTACTCCAGGACTTTCGGTACGCCGCTCGCCGGCTACTCCGGGCGCCGGTGTTTACGGTCACGGCCGTCTTTACCCTGGCCGTCGGCATTGGCGCCGTGACGTCCGTCTTCAGCCTCGTCGACGGCGTATTACTCAAGTCCCTGCCGTTTCCCGCCGCCGAGCGGCTGTACTGGCTCTACGACCACGGGACGGCTCCGCTCGGTCTGTACGACATCGCCAGGAGCGACCATGGAAGCATCGAGGCTGCCGGGGCGTACAGTTACAACTCACACGTACTGAGTGGATTCGGCCCCGCTGAATGGGTGCAAGCCCCGACGGTGACGGCAGCGTTGTTTCCGCTCCTCGGTACCCGGCCGTCACTCGGGCGATTGATCGAGCCCGACGAAGATCAGGCCGGCAGCGCGCCGGTGGTGGTGCTGAGTCATGCCTTCTGGGTCAAGCGGTTTGGCGGGGACCCGGCCGCCGTGGGTCGCACCATTCGATTGGATTCCACGGACTACCGGATCATCGGTGTCGCCCATCCGAGCCTTCAGTTTCCCGAGGATGTGGACATGTGGTCCAACCTCGGGCCCGTCTACTCCGGACCCCGCGGCGCGACCCTCATGAAAGAACACGGGTGGTGGATCCTCGCTCGTTTGCGGCCCGGCATCACACAGATCAATGCCGAGATGGAGTTGAGGAGAGCTGCGCGAACCCGTGCTTCTACTTACCCCTCGGTGGAGCCCGACGGGGTCGGGCTCGAACCCCTTCAGGGATTCCTCGTCGGCCAGTTTCGCACCGGCCTTTGGATCCTCCTCGGCGCGGTGGGGCTGCTCCTCCTGACGGCCGCCACGAACGTCGCCAGCCTCCTGGTCGCGCGCATCGCGGACCGCGATCGTGAGCTGTCCGTCCGGACCGCGCTCGGAGCGCGCCGGACCCGCCTCGCGTCGATGGTACTCGCCGAGTCGCTCCTGGTATCGATGGCCGGCGGTGCCGCCGGACTCTTCCTCGCCGACGCCACGTTCAAGAGCCTGCTGCTTTTCGTAGGAACGCAGCTGCCCCAGATCATCGACATCCGGATCAGCCTCCCAGTGCTGATCTTCGCCACCCTGGTCAGCCTCGCCACCGGCGTGGTCGCGGGCCTCGTCCCGGCGATTCAGGCGGGCCGTCGGGACCCGGTCGAGGGGATCAAAGGGTACGCGCGGCAGAGGTCCCGGATCGGGCGGCGCCCCGGAGACGCGCTGGTCACCGCGCAGGTCGCCCTCACCGTCGTGTTGCTCTCCGGCGCGGGGCTCCTGGGGCACAGCTTCTGGCGCCTGGTGACGCTGGACCCCGGCTACCGATTGAAGGACGTCGTGATCGCCTCCATGCCGCTCCCGAAGCCCCGGTATCCAACCGGGGCGAGCCGAGGGGCGTACGCGATACGCGCGCTAGATCGTCTCAAGGCTATTCCCGGCGTGACCGGTGCTGCGGTGAGCACCGGCTACCCCGGCCATTGGAGTGAACTCGCCTTCGACCTCGCCAACCCGGCTCACCCCGACGTCCACCAGCTCACCACCATCATCGTGGCATCCCCCGACTTTATGGACGTGCTGGGGATTCCCTTGAGGCGTGGCCGCTGGCCGGGCGACCAGTCGTCCGCGGTCATCAGCGATGCTGGGGCCCGCTTCTATTTCCCGGGGGAGGATCCTCTTGGGAAGACGCTCAGGGACCAGGGGCGACCGGACCTTACGATCGTCGGCATTGCGGGCGACACCCGTGATCTTGAGCTGGGATTGACCCGGAAACCCCCTCCGCAGCTCTACCTGCCCTTGGGGCCCGACCCATCAATGTTCCCGTATTTCATCATCCATACGTCGGGACCGGCGACCGCGATGGTCGGGCCGGTGCGCGCGGCATTCGAGGAGCTGGATCCGGTCACCCCGGTTTCGGACGTCGTCCCGTTTTCGACGATGAACGCGGGATCCCTCGCCAAGGAGCGGTCCTACGCAATGGCCCTCACCGTCTTCGCGTTCGCCGCGCTCGCGGTGGCAGCGATCGGGATGTACGGGCTCATCGCGACCGCTGTCGCGCGCCGGACCCGTGAGATCGGGATCCGCATCGCCCTCGGCGCCGAGCGGGAGAAGGTGATGGGGTTGGTGCTGAGGCGCGGTGCAGTGTTGGCGACGCTGGGCTTGGCAATTGGCCTCGGCGGTTCGGTGCTGGGCACTCGAGCACTCAGGAGCATGCTATTTGAAGTGGGCGCAGGAGATCCGCTGGTACTTGGAGCCGTAGCCGCAGTCCTGTTCACTGCGACCCTCGCGGCGACCTACCTCCCTGCCCGGCGTGCAGCGGCGGTGGATCCGGTGGTGGCACTGCGAACTGAGTAAATGCGGGACTGGGGATTCGTGATTCGGGGTTGGTGGCTGCGGCGCGGACAGCCAATCCCGAAGCCCCGAATGAGGAGCGGTCCATGGACTCGATTCTTCAAGACCTCCGCTACGCCATCCGGACCCTGCTGAAGACGCCCGGGTTCACGGCGACCGCGATCATCACCCTCGCCCTCGGCATCGGCGCGAGCACGACGGTGTTCACGGTGGTCGAGAAGCTCCTCCTCAATCCCCTGCCGTTCCCGGGCGCAGACCGGCTGATCACGGTCTGGCTGCACGACTCCGCTACCGGGGTCGGTATCGCCCCGCAGTGGTCGGACGCCATGGTACTGCGAGACGGCGCGCGTTCGCTGGACGCCTTCGACCTCCAGTCACTTGGTACTTGGTTCACCGACGCTGGCGGTGATGCCGAGATCATAGACGGCGACGCGATCACGCCTTCGACGCTCCGCACGCTGGACGTTCAACCCGTCATCGGCAGGTCCCTGGTCGACGCGGACTCCGCGGCGTCGGCACCACGCGTCGTGATGCTGAGCGAGGGCTACTGGCGCCGCCGCTTCGGCGGCCGGCCCGACATCGTCGGGCAGATCATCCACCTCGACTCGGCGAGCTACACCATCGTCGGCGTCGCACCGGCCCGGCTTTCGGCACTGGAGAGTTGGCGGCCCTGCGATGTGTGGGTCCCGCTCCGTCCTGATTTGCGAGGGAGCGGCGCGCAAATCCTGGCCAGAATCCGCCCTTCGGTAACCCCTGAGCAAGCTCGGGCCGACATGGCCGCCGCGCTGGCTGCCGATCGGGCGATTCATCCCGTCCAGGGGTTCCGGACCCGGTTGACCCTTCGCGTCAACAGCGTAGGCAAGCTGGGCAATGGCTCGACACGAACGGCGATCCTCGTGCTGGCCGCGGCCGTCCTCCTGCTCCTCCTCATCGGCTGCGCCAACGTCGCCAACCTCCTGCTGGCGCGCGCCAGCCGCCGCGTGCACGAGATGGCGATGCGACGGGCGCTCGGCGCGGAGCGGGGGCGCCTGATCAGACAGCTGCTCACGGAAGGATTTGTGTTGAGCCTGGGGGGAGCCGGGCTCGGCCTCCTGTTCGTCACTTGGTTGACGTCGGCCTTTGCCACGTTCCACCCGCGGTTTCTCTACCAGATGGAGCATCTCTCGATCGATGGACGGGTGTTGGCGTTCGGCCTCGTTGCGTCGGTGGCGACTACCCTGATCTTCGGCCTTGCCCCTGCCCTCCGGGCGACGTCCTTCGAGCTGCAGGAAGCCCTGAAGGGATCCCGCGCGACCGGGCGACGCACCCTTCGTCTTCAACGCCTGCTCGTGACGCTGGAGCTCGGGCTGACGGTGACCCTGCTCTTCGGCGGCGGGCTCCTGGTGAAGAGTCTCGTGGCGCGAGAGACCAGCGATCCCGGGTTCCAGCCGAGTGGGCTCGTGTCTCTCGAGATCCACCTGCCGCGTGACCGGTTCCCAGAGACTGGAACGCAAGGCTACTGGCGTACTCTCATCGAGCGCGCTCGGACCGTGTCCGGAATTCAGAGCGCCATCATCGCCGACAATCCGATCCCCGGGCCGGGACCCCTCATCGGAACGACGCTCGAGGTGGAGGGGGTGGATCTCTCGAAGACAGAGCAAACGGCGCTCCTGGGAACTGAGACCGCTCGTCCCGGCTACTTCTCCACCATGGGAATCCCGATTCTCGTCGGTCGTGATTTCACTCCCGAAGAGCGCCAGAACGGCCGGGATGTCGCGATCATCAACGCGTCGCTCGCCCGGCGCATAGCTCCCGGGAAAAATCCTCTCGGTATGCGGCTCCGGTGGACCCAGCGGATGGCTTGGACGACCGTCGTCGGCGTCATCCGGGACGATCCGAAGGTCGTCAATCCCGGCCTCGGGTTCCCGGAATGGCAGATTCGTGTGCCCGAGAGCGACCCGGGCTACCCCGGTGAACGCTACGGTTGGCTGGTGGCGCGAACGAAGCCTGGCGTCGCATCGGGAGCCATACTCGCGACGCTCAGGGGCCTCGCACGGCAGACGGACGGCAGCGTGGTGATTCCTACTGCGTCCACGACGCCCGACTTGGTCACGGCGAGATTCGCGGATGCCCGATTCATCGCCACGCTCATGTCGACGCTGGCGAGCGTGGCCCTGGTAATCGCCGCCGTGGGGCTCTTTGGAGTCCTGAGTTACCTCGTCACGCAACGCACCCGCGAGCTCGGCATCCGCATTGCGCTGGGGGCGTCACCCAGGAGTGTGATTCGCCTCGTGGTCGGTCAGGCCCTTGCGCCGGTCGGCATCGGGCTCGCCGGTGGCATTCTCGCCGGCGCCCTGAGCTCCAAGTTCCTGGCCAGCCTTCTCTACGAGACGAAGGGGACCGATCCGACAACACTCGCGGCAGTCTCGGTCACCATGGCACTGGCAGCCTTGGCCGCGAGCTATGTGCCAGCATGGAGGGCGGCAACGGTGGACCCGATGATCGCCTTAAGAAGTGATTAGGCAATCTGTTGAAACTCAGTTGACCGCGTGCGCATGTCATCCCGATTGCCATGCACGCCGAGCCGATTTACGTTCGAAACATGAGTCCCAGCGTACCGGTGATGACGGCGGACGACCTCCTGCATCTGCAGCTGCCCAACAAGCGAACGGAGTTGGTCCGCGGACGCCTGATCGTCCGCGAACCCGCGGGGTGGGTGCACGGGGTGGTCGCGATGAAAATCGGCATCGAGCTCGGCATGCACGTCAAACGGACGGGCACAGGCGTCGTGCTCGCCGCCGAGACGGGCTTCAAGCTTGAGTCTGACCCTGACACCGTCCGCGCCCCCGACGTCGCGTTCGTTTCGCGAGAACGGATCCCACCCAGGTCCACGAAGGGCTTTCCGGCCCTCGCTCCGGACCTGGCTATCGAGGTCCTCTCCCCCGACGATCGCCCCGGTGAAACGCTCGCCAAGGTCGGGGATTGGCTCTCCGCCGGCACGAGACTGGTCTGGGTCGTCGACCCCAACCGCCGGACTGCCCGCGTCTACCGGACCGACGGAAGCGAAGCGGTGGTCCAGGCGGATGGCACGCTGGACGGTGATGACCTGCTGCCCGGTTTCTCTTGCCCCCTTGGGTCTATCCTGCCCTAAGCCCCGCCACGTCATATTGATGACGTGAGTACCACCAGTCATTCTACTCAACCCCGCCTGCTCGTCGCGGATGACGACACCGCCATCCTCGACGCCCTCCGCCTCCTGCTCCGGGGCGAAGGCTACCACGTCGAGACGGTCACGTCGCCTGGTGGCGTCCTCGCCGCCGTCGGGTCCCGCGACTTCGACGCGGTGCTCATGGACATGAACTACACCATGGACACCACCGGCGGGATCGAGGGCCTCGGTCTCCTTTCGCGGCTCCAGACTCTCGACTCGACCCTCCCCGTCCTCGTGATGACCGCGTGGGGCAGTATCGAAGGCGCCGTCGAAGCCATGCGACGGGGCGCGCGGGATTACATCGAGAAGCCCTGGGACAACAACCGCCTCCTCCATCAACTCCGCACCCAAATCGCCCTCGGCGCCGCGCTGAGAAAAGGCCAGCGCCTCGAGAGCGAGAACATCACCCTGCGGCGCGACGGCGCGCCGGAGCTGATCGCCGCCGCTCCGGCCATGCAGCCGGTCCTCAAACTCATGGAGCGCGTCGGCCCCGCGGACGCCAACGCCCTGATCCTGGGTGAACACGGGACTGGCAAAGAAGTGGTCGCGCGGTGGCTGCACGCCGCCTCGAGCCGCGCGTCACGGCCCATGGTCACCGTGAACCTGGGTGGCCTCGCCGACGGCGTGTTCGAGAGCGAGATGTTCGGTCACACGAAGGGCGCATTCACGGACGCCAAGACCGACCGGATGGGCCGCTTTGAGCTCGCCGACGGCGGGACGCTCTTTCTGGATGAGGTCGCTAACCTCTCGCTGGGCCAGCAGGCGAAGCTCCTGCGCGTCCTGCAGACGGGCGAGCTCGAGCGGGTGGGATCAGCCAAGACCCGCCGGGTCGACGTCCGCGTCCTCTGCGCGACCAACGCCGATCTGAACGCCGAGGTGGCGGCGGGACGGTTCCGGGAAGATCTTCTGTTCCGGATCAACACGATCGAGATCAAACTGCCGCCCCTGCGGGACCGCCGCGAAGACATCCCCGCCCTGGCCTCGCACTTCCTCAGGCTCCACGCAGCGCGGTACCGGAAGGGCGTCACGTCCTTCGAACCTGCCGCGCTTCAGGCATTGATTGCCTACACCTGGCCGGGGAACGTCCGGGAGCTGGCACATGCGGTCGAGCGTGCGGCCCTGTTGGCCGAGGGGGACAAGGTCCGTGTTGGAGACCTCGCGCTGCGGGCGTCGGACGCGAGCCCGGGACGGATGGAGGACCTGAGCCTCGAAGAGGTCGAGAAGCTCCTGATTCAGAAAGCAGTCGCACGCTATCAGGGGAATGTCACGGCCGCCGCGAAAGCGCTCGGGCTCTCCCGGAGCGCGCTGTATCGCCGGCTCCAGCATCACGGACTCTGATGGCGACGACACACGAGCAGCGAGTAACCCGACTCGCGCTCGCGGGTGGCATCCCGGCCATGGTCGTCGCGCTGTGGCTCCTCTGGTCAGGGGATTTCGCCTCCCGCACCCAGTGGACTCTGTCCGTCGTTGTCGTGGTCGCCTGGCTGGGCTTCGCGTTCGCGGTCCGCGAGCGCGTCATCCGCCCCCTGCAAACCCTGTCGAACATGCTGGCCGCTCTCCGCGAACGGGACTACTCGCTCCGCGCCCGCCGCCAGGGCATGGACGACGCCCTCGGCCTCGTGGTCTTCGAGCTCAACGTGCTCACGGAAGAGCTGAAGCAGCGACGCCTCGGTTCACTCGAAGCCACCGCGCTTCTCGAACGTGTGATGAGCGAGATCGATGTCGCCGTCTTCACATTCGATGCGAGCGATGTGCTTCAGCTCGTGAACGCGAGCGGCGAGCGCCTCCTCGCCGACGATGCGGACCACCTCCTGGGCCGCCGCGCCGACGAGCTGGGGTTGGCGCAGTGTCTCATGGGCGAGGCACCGCAGGTACTGGAGCTCGAGTTCCCCGCGGCGCGCGGGCGTTGGGAGGTGAGGCGGGGGTCATTCCGGCAGGATGGCAAGCCGCATCAGCTGCTGGTGCTTGCCGATGTCAGTCGCACCCTAAGGGAAGAAGAGCGGCAAGCCTGGCAGCGCCTGATCCGGGTTCTGGGCCACGAAATCAACAACTCCCTGACGCCAATCAAGTCAGTCGCCCAGCGCCTCAGCGAGCTGCTGTCGCGACCGGACCAGGATGGTTCGCTCAAGGAAGACCTGGAGCGCGGGCTTGAGCTGATTGCCGGCCGCTCGGAGTCGCTGACCCGTTTTCTCTCGGCGTACGCGCGGCTGGCCCGGCTCCCGTCCCCGAGGCTCGCGAACGTCGACGTGCCTGCGTGGATCCAGCGGGTCGTCCGGCTCGAAACTCGCACCGCAGTCGAAATCGTTCCCGGTACGCCCGTGATCGTGCTGGCTGATGGGGACCAGCTGGATCAGTTGTTGATCAACCTCATCGCCAATGCGACCGACGCGGCGCTCACCACCGGCGGTGATGTCAAAGTCCGCTGGAAGGCGCGGGCGCACATGGTGGATGTAGAGGTGATCGACGGGGGACCGGGATTGCCGGAGACCAAGAATCTCTTTGTGCCCTTCTTTACCACCAAGCCGCAGGGGTCAGGGATTGGGCTGGTGCTCTCGCGTCAAATTGCTGAGGCCCACGGGGGCCGTTTGACGCTGAGTAACCGCCGCGACGCCAAGGGGTGCGTCGCGACGCTCAGCCTCCCAATCGCTTCCGCTCGATAGTCCCACGCCGGCCCGCGTCCCGCTCTTCGCCGGACTCAGGCTCCCGCTTCACCTCGGCCGGCGACAGTTCCGCGCGCAACCACACCCCGGGCACCGGTAACGTGACCTGTGCCTCCTCGAATACCCGAACCCGGTCCTGCATCTCCTGGAGGAGCGCCACCCGCCAGGACGAGGTCGTATAATCGATCGATCGCAGCGGGAAGGCGACGTAGTTCCCTACCCGACCCACCACTCCGTTCTCAATGATGTCCGTGAGCGGCCGGCCCTCGGGATCCCGGAGCTTCGCGAGCGCAAAGAACCGCTCGGCGGCATCCCCCGCGGCGATGATCGTCGCCGAGTAGTAGGACAGGTGGGCGGCGATGTGGTCCATCAGCCGCTGCTCCACGGTGGGATCGGGCGCACCGGATCCCAGGACAAGCTCCAAGTCCCCGTGGAGCGACCGGTCGAGCAAGGCACGACGGATCGCGTAGCCGAACCGGCGCACCACGTCGCGCGTGGCGAGGTTCGGGAGGCGAAAGGGCACGAGCAAGGCGGGCCGAGCCCGCGGTGCCCGCTCAATGACACGGTAGCGGGCGATGGGCTCGACCACGTGATACGTGAGGACTCCATCGGCGCGGGTGTTCCGGACCGTGCGAATGACCGTATTCGATGCCGGCTCATCCCCTTCCGTGACCGTGATGGGTCGCCGGCACAGAGACTCGGTAGCCCGAAGCGTCCGCGACGCCAGGAAGTGCACCGTCTCGCCGGCCGACGCCGCGACGTCCGTGACAACGAGAGGCTCGAGCGGAGCCGCGTCGACACCGTCCCCGACCGCCCAGGCAGCGACCATACGCGGAACGATGAAGAGCGCGCGTTCTCGCGTGGCGCTCTTGCGGCGCCAGCGGCCATCCGTGATGGCCAGGTTCGCTTCATCGCCGGGGCCGACCGACACGCTGTAGATGACGTCGCCCGCTTCGGTACCCAGTGACTGCCAAACCTGCTCGATCTCGTAGATGACTCCGTACCGCATCTCCCCACTCGCGGCGGCTTCATCGGGGGAGGTGATCAGTGCGGAATCCTCAGGCGCAATGCCGATGCGCGTGTAGCGCATCACCTGCCCGGGAGAGGACCTCGGCGCGAGCGGCGGAATGACCGGAGCCGTCGTCGCCGGTGACGCGGGCGTCTCCGCCGACCCGGACAAGCCCTTCGGGGCGGCGAGGGGCACGGGCTCATCGGGCAGCGAGCGGGCATCGAGCTCGATCGTGTCCTCGCTCCGCAGGCCGACTCGCAGGCGCAAACGGCGGCCGTCGTGCTTCGGGATCTGGACCACGCCGTCGGCGTCGCTCACCCAGAATCCGGCCGAGCGATTCGCGTTGTCGAGGACGGTTACCGGCACGCCTGACAGCGACGCGCCCGTGTCCTGGTCCACGATCCGGAAGGTCCAGGTATCCTGCCACGAGGAGGCCATGGCTTTGGAGGGATGCAACTTCGAGGCCTGTGCGCGTTAAGTCGCTAAGTCGCTAAGTCGCTGTGAGTTACGCAATTGGTGTCAAGATGCTGCATCTAGGCGTCGCCCGTTTTGCAAGGGAGTCTGGCAGGCCTTGACCGGCGTCACTTGATACTATAAAGTACTTCACAGTGGCCGCCCCAAAGCCTCTCGCCGATCGCGCAGCCGAGAACCTGCGCTACATCCGGGACACGATGACCCGCTCGTCGTCGTTCACCGCCGTCCCGGGGCTCGGCCAGGCGATGATCGGCGTGACCGCGCTCGGCGCCGCGTGGCTCGCGCACCGCCAACAGACGACGCGCTCGTGGTTGTCCGTCTGGCTCGTCGAAGCGGTGCTCGCGCTGGCGATCGGCGGCGTGACGATGGTGCGGAAGTCGCGCGCCGTGAAAGACTCGATGGTGACGGGTCCGGGCCGTCGCGTATTGCTCGGCTTCCTGCCCGCCTTCGGCTCGGCGGCGGTGCTGACCGCACCGCTGATCCTCGCGGGAGTCCCGTACCTGCTCCCCGGCGTCTGGATGATGCTGTATGGCACCGGAGTCGTCGCGGGAGGCGCATTCTCGGTGAGGCCGGTGCCGCTGATGGGGATCTGCTTCGTGGCGGTTGGCGCCATTGCGCTCTTCGCCCCGGCCGCCTGGGGTGACATCTGGATGGCGACGGGATTCGGCGGGCTGCACATCGTATTCGGCAGCGTGATTGCGAGGAGGTATGGTGGCTAAGAGTGGAGCAGCGCGGCAATCGAAGAATGAAGCCACCGCGCCCGCGGCGATGACGGCGGCGGCGCAGGCGGCCGAACTCGACCGGCTCATTCACGAGAAGATGCGGCTGGGCATCGTGAGCGCGCTGGCGAGTCACGAGTCGCTCAGCTTCAACGAGCTCAAGCGTGCCCTCCAGACGAGTGACGGCAACCTCAGTGTGCACGCCCGCAAGCTGGAGGATGCCGGATACGTGAGCTGCACCAAGACGTTCGAAGACCGGGTCCCGAAGACTGTGTACCGGCTCACCGCCACCGGGCGGAAGGCACTCGAGCGGTACCTCGACCACATGGAGGCGCTCATCCGGGCCACGCGTGCCCAATGAGCGATTTTTTTTGATCCCTAACTTTGTATCTCAAAGTGCTCTGCACGTTGCCGTCATCATGGATGGCAACGGCCGCTGGGCCACCCGCCAGGGACTCCCCCGCGCTGCCGGGCATCGCGCGGGCGCCGACGCCGTGCACCGGACCGTCGAAGCCGCGTCGGAGCGGGACATCCGCGAGCTGACGCTCTATGCGTTCTCGTCAGACAACTGGCGCCGTCCACTCCCCGAGGTCCTGGGTCTCTTCAACCTGTTCGAACAGGTCATCCGCGACGAGACCGCCGACTGCGTCACCCGGGGCGTGCGTCTCTCGGTGATCGGCCGGCGCGACCGCCTGCCCCCTCGACTCCGGGCCGCCATCCGCAGCGCCGAGCGGACTACGGAACGGGGGCGGCGTTTGCATCTGCGTATCGCGATCGACTACTCCGCGCGTGTCGCCATCGGCGACGGCGGCATCCTCCCCGACGTCGATCTCCTCATCCGAACCGGTGGTGAGCGACGGCTCTCTGATTTTCTGCTCTGGGAATGCGCGTACGCCGAGCTGCTCTTCCTCGACACGATGTGGCCGGAATTCACGGCCGAAGACTTGGATCGCGCCCTCGGAACCTTCCGCACCCGCGAGCGCCGGTTCGGCGGCTTGCCGGGGGAGATGGCAGGGTGAAAACCGAATCCGCCCTCCCGGCCTGGATCTTCGCGGGCGCCCTGCTCGTCGGCGTCACCGCCGATCAGCTGCTCCGGAGCATCCCGTGGGGCGTCAATGTCACTATCTGCGCGTTCCTGTTGGTCGCGGTCGGCGCGGCGCTGGTCCGGTACCGCCGGCTGTCCGTGACCGGGGAAACCTGGTGGCTCGCACTCACCATCCTGCTCCTCGGGCTAGCCTTCGCGCGCCGTGATTCCCGCGCGCTCGCGGTGTTCGACCTGATGGCCCTGGTCGTGACGCTCGGGCTCACCGCCGCGACCCTCCGCGGAGTCCGGTTGGCCCGGCTCAATGTGCTCGACCAGGCCGCCCAGGTCGCCGCAACCGCGGTCTACACCCTGATCGGGTCTCTGCCCCTCTTCGCACACCTCGCCCACTGGATGCAGGAGCCCAAGTCCGCCGGCTTCTCCCGGGCCCGCGCGGTGCTGCTCGGCGCCGCGATCGCGACCCCGGTACTCCTGGGGTTCGGCATCCTGTTCGCCGGCGCCGACCCCGTATTCGCGGATGCCATGCAGGGCGTATTCACCATCGATCCTGGCGTCGCCGCGTCTCACATCTTCCTGATCACGTTCTTCTCCGGGATCAGCGCCGGATACCTCTCGTGGGCCGTCCTCCGTCCCCTGGAGATTCCCTCCCGGATTCCGACAGTATTCCGCACTGGACTCGGCGCCGTCCCCGTGCTGACGGTCCTGTCCCTCACCGTCGGTTTGTTCGCGCTCTTCGTGGCATTTCAGGCTGGTGAGCTGTTCGGGGGGACCGCGTTGGTCCAGCGCGCGGCTGGCCCGAGTTACGCCGAGTACGCGCGTTCAGGGTACTTCGAGCTCCTGGCGGTGGCGGCGCTGGTACTGCCTCTGCTCATCGTCGCCGACCGGGCCCTGGGCAGTCACCTCGGGAGCAATGGACACTGGTTCCGCATCGTCGCGCGGACGCTCCTCGCCCTGCTCTTCATCGTCATCCTCTCCGCCCTGAACCGGATGCGACTCTATGTCGCCGCGTACGGGCTCTCCGAGATCAGGCTCTACGCGACCGCGGCGATGGCATATGTCGCCTTCCTCGCGTCCTGGCTTGGCGCGCGGCTCATCCGCGAACGCAGACGCCGGTTCGCCCCCGGCGCACTGGTGGCCGGCTACTTCGCCCTCACGGGGCTGCACGTCATCAACCCGGATGCGCTCATCGTTCGCGTGAACATGAGCCGGGCCACGACCCGGGCTTTCGACGCGAGGTATGCGACGTCCCTTTCGGCCGACGCGATCCCCGCGCTCGTCGCCGGCCTGCCCAGGCTCGACCCCGTCGCCCGGTGCCAGGCCGAACAGGGGCTGCGGCGGCGCTGGCTCCGAATCGATGAATCGAAGCACGACTGGCGCAGTGACAACTGGGCCAGCCTCAGTGAAGCCAGGCTCGCCCGCCATTGGTCGAGCATCCACTTCGTCCGCTGTCCCACCCCGGAGGCCAAATGATCACGGATGGACTCACCCCCCTCGGCGTACTGCTCCTGCTCGGCCTGGTCGGCGGAGCGCTGGCGCTCGGCGTCGGCATCGTCGCCGCCCTCTTGATGGACCGCGGATTCTGGGTCAGGCGCTTCGTCATCACCGGCGTCGCCGGGGTCGCGCTCTACATGGTGCTGCTGTTCGGACTTTCGCTCACGAGCCGCACAAGGATCCTCACCCTGAACCAGGGGAAGCACATCTGCGAGCTCGACTGTCATTCGGAGTACTCGGTTGTCGCGGTGCGGACTGACAAACACCTCGGCACGCGCACGGCCCAGGGCACCTACTATATCGTGACGGTGAAAGTCCTCTTCGACTCGACTACCATCGGGCCACACCGGGGTATGTCACCGCTGGAGATCGGCCCGCGGACCGTCTACGTGCTCGATGCCCAGGGCCATGAGTATCCCCTTCAACCTGAGGGCGCTTCGGACTCGCTGCGCCACTCGATCGTGCCCGGGCAATCGTATACCACGGACCTCGTCTTCGACCTCCCGACGACCATCACCAGCCCGATGCTGTTCGTGGGCGCGGAGGCCGCGGCACCCGATCGCATTCTCATCGGGTCGGAGAACAGCGTGTTGCACAAGAAGACTCTGTTTACGCTGAGAGGCTAAGTCGCGAAGTCGGGAAGCCGGTAGGTCGGTACGGTCCAGACGACCACGTACCGTCCTTCCGACGTTGGCGTCCTAGGGTCTTTCTTCATACCTCATTTCGTTCGTCTGCCTGAACCCCAGCCGTTCGTACAGGCGCCGGCCCTCGACGGAGGCGTGCAGCACGACGTTGTCAATGCCGCGCTCCTTGGCGTACCGGAGGATCTCGCGCATCACCAGCTCCGCGATTCCGCGGCGGCGCCAGTCCTGCTCGGTATAGACGTTGACAACGAGCCCCTGGGGACCGGGATCGACCCCTCCCCGATCGAGTCGCAGACGAGGAATCGACTCACGTATCTGGATCCCGCCACCCCCGACGATTTCGCCCGGGCGTCCGGCCGGCGTGGCGAGCCATCCGACATAGCCCCCCGCGGGGATGGCGCGCCGGAAATACGCCTCCGCCGCCCGCTCGAGTGGTGGACCCTGCTCCGCGGGCAGAGTCCCCATGTCCCGGAACATCGCGACGCGATGTCGCGCGACCACCTGTGCGTCACCCGCGGTTGCCAACCTGAGCAGGATTTCGGACATCCCCGTCTCTCTCCACCCCTCGACTGAGTGCGCTGTGGTGACGGCCGTAACGGAAGTATATCACGAGCCCGATCACCAACCACACGACCAGCCGGAGCCACGTGTCGAGCCCGAGCGTGAGCATGAGACCGAGACACGCGAGCGCGCCAAGAATCGGGACGAAGGGGACCAGCGGCGTCTTGAATGGTCGCTCGAGGTCGGGACGCGTCTTCCGGAGCACCCACACGCCAAGGCTGACCAGCACGAAGGCGAGCAGGGTACCGATGTTGACGAGCTGGCCGAGAATCTGGATCGGAAAAAGTCCGGAGAAGAGCGCCACGGCGACTCCCGTGATTGCCGTCGACAGCCACGGCGTCTTGAACTTCGGATGCACGCGGCCGGCCCATTCGGGGATCAGGCCGTCGCGGGACATGGCGTAGAGCACCCGGGACTGCCCCAGGAGCATCACGAGCATCGTCGAGCCGAGTCCGAGAATGGCGCCGAAGGTGATGGCGTACCGGAACCAACCGAACTGCTTGATGCTGTCCACCACCATGATGACGGGGGACGGGACGTTCAGATCCTGATACGGGGCGAGACCGGTGAGCACGGTGGAGACCAGGACGTACAGGATCGTACAGATGACTAATGAAGCCAGGATACTGACCGGCATGTCCTTTTGCGGATTCCGCGCCTCCTGGGCCGCCGTACTCACCGAATCGAACCCGATGTACGCGAAGAACATCAGGCCCGCGCCGCGGAGGATCCCCGACCAGCCGCCGAATTCGCCGTTGTTCTGGGGGATGAAGGGGTGCCAGTTGGCCGTCTTCACGTAGAGGAAGCCGAATCCTACGAACAGCGCCAGCACGCCCACCTTGATGATGACGATCGTGGTGTTGAAGCCCGCAGATTCCCGAATCCCGATGATCAGGATTGCGGTGATCGCGAGGATTGAGAGCGCCGCCGGCAGGTTGAACACAGCTCCGGTGAGGTGCCATCCGACCTGGGTGCAGCCCGTCGCCATTCCGTTCGCGACCTGCGCCGCCGTGCAGGCGATGAAGGGGGGATTCATGACCGCCGCAGGCGGCGTGATGCCGAAGAGACCCAGCATGGAACCGAGCGTGGACGACCAGCCCACCGCGACGGTCGCGGCGCCCATGGCGTACTCGAGAATCAGGTCCCATCCGATGATCCAGGCGATCAGCTCGCCGAGGGTCGCGTAGGAGTACGTGTAGGCGCTTCCCGCCACCGGCACCGCACTCGCCATTTCGGCATAGCAGAGCCCCGCGAATCCGCAGGCGATCGCGGCGATCACCATCGAGATCGGGACGGCCGGACCGGCGTACTGGGCGGCCGCCATCCCGGTGAACACGAAGATCCCGGTGCCCACGATGGCGCCGATGCCCAGGGTGGTGAGGTTGAGGGGCCCGAGCGTGCGGCGCAGACCGCCCCCCTCCTGGCCGGCGGCGGCGCGAAGCCGCTCGAGGGGCTGGGTGGCGAACAATCCGGCGGGCATCGGACCTCCTGTTTTGGAATACAAAATTGGATACAATTATGCCTAACATACGCCACCCCTGAAGGTCCGCAAGCGGTGAAAACACCCGGCTATATTGCCCCGATCATGGCCACCAGCGGACGCGTCTACACCGCCCTGCGCGAAGGCATCGTGCGCGGCACCCTCGCCCCCGGCGCCCGCCTGGTCGAGACCGAAATCGCCCAGCGCCTGGGCGTCTCCCGGACGCCCGTCCGGGAAGCCCTGACCCGCCTCGAGCGGGAGGGGTACGTCGCCACCCCGTCCGGCAAGCGGGCCCGTCCGATGGTGGCCCCGCTGACGAAGGACGACGTCTCCGAGCTCTTGTACATCGTGGGCGAGCTGGAGGGACTCGCGGCCCATCGCGCCGCCCTCCTCGCCCCTGCTCCGCGTCGAGCGCTTCTCAAGTCCCTGACGCGGATCAACGAAGGCTTTCTGCGCGCCGCCAAGAAACGCGCCGACTTCAACCGCCTCTACGAAGCGGATGAGGAGTTCCACCGGAAGTACGTCGAGGCGGGTGCCGGCCCGCGGCTCCGCTCGCTCCACGAAGCCGTCAAGCCGCAGGCTGAGCGCTACATCCGGATGTACGTGAGTCTGTTGGCGGGCGAGGCGCCGGTATCAGCAGGCGAGCATCAGGCGATCATCAGCGCCATCCGTGCGGGCGACGCACCCGGCGCCGAGCGGGCGGTGCAGACCAATTGGCGCCATGCGGCGGCGCGGTTGTCCCGCGCCATCGGCGACGCGGGCGAACGAGGGAGCTGGTAGGGTCTACAAACTCTCGGCCCGGTGCGGAATGCGCTTGCCCCGGTCCACCTGGACGTACTTGGCCCACGCGTTGTTGAGCGCGAAGACGAGCGGCTTGCCGATGAGGGGCTCGAGCCACGTCGGCACCAGAAACGGACGCGCCGACTCGAAGTACCGGTAGTACCGCTCGGCGTCGCCGGCCGCGGTCCCCGACGCCTGCCGCGCCACGAAATCGCCGCAGAATGCCGCCCAGGGCAATCCGACACAGCCCAGCACCCATTGCACCCACGGCGCGCCGGGATCGCGAACGATGGTGGGCAGCAGATCCCGCGTTGTGTCGATCAGCCCCGGCCAGTACTGGATGAAGCGAAGATGCTCGAGGAAGCGAAACTTCTTCTGGAAGCCGTTCAGGACGCGGGTCATGACGCCGGGTGTATTGACGGCGTGCAGGGCGAAGGTCGTCAGCGCGCTGCCTCCGCCGACGAGCAGCCGGTCGTCACCGGTGAGCCGGTAGTACGTGTAGACGAGGTCGGAATCCCAGCACTGCAGCCGGGCACCGGACGGGAAGAGCTTCTGGATGTTGGCCGAGCCGATGGGTTCCGAGATGGCGAGGAAGGTCTGGGCGTGGAAAACATTACGCTCCAAGGGCGTCAGAGAGCGGTCCGGCTTGTCGATGCAGAAGATGATCTGGTCGGCGGTGACAGAACCCAAGTGGGTCCGGACGGTGTGATCGGCCCAGGAACGCGCCTCCGTGCTCTCGTGGATGCGGACGCCCAGCTCCAACAGGACGCGTTTCAGTCCCTGGGCGTAGAGCAGCGGGTTGATGCCGTACGTACCCGGATACCGGATGCCGCCATAGTATTCGGTGGTCCCGAGCACCGACGGCAGCTGGTCACGGGGATAAAGCGTCTGCGGATAGCCGAGCGTTTTTCGGGCTTCCACTTCCGCGTTGGCGTCCTGCCAGCCACGCGCGTCGGAGCCGAGGAAGAGGCTGTCCTGGGGCAGGAGATCGCACTTCAAGCCGTGCTGTTTGACGGCGCCGGTGATCAGATCGATACCGCGGACGGGAGCATCCCACAGATCGCGCGCCCGCTCGGGACCGTACCGCCGCAGGATCTGGGAGAGCTCGAGCTCGGAGTCGGGCGTCAGGAAACCGGCGCTGCGGCCGGTCGATGAACCCCCGCAGATGTTGCGGTCGAGCAGGACCACTTTCCGGCCGGTGAGCGCCAGCCGCCAGGCAGCCGTGAGTCCCGACATGCCCGCGCCAACCACCAGCACGTCCGTTCGTACCTGATCCGTGAGCGGGGGCTGCAGCGGGTTCTGAATTCCGAGAAGAGTCGTGTACCACCAGTTTTGAACAATCATCCCGTTACTCCGGGAGTAAGCGCATGGGTTTGAAAATCGTGCAGGTGGATGCGTTCACCGACCGCCCGTTCGCCGGGAATCCCGCCGCGGTCTGCATCCTCGACGCGCCGCGGGATCCGCAATGGATGCAATCCGTGGCCCGTGAAATGAATCTATCGGAGACCGCGTTCCTTTCGGGCCGCCCCGACAGTTTCAACCTGCGCTGGTTCACACCCACCGCCGAGGTTGATCTCTGCGGCCACGCAACGCTCGCCACGGCCCACGTACTCTGGTCGGAAGGACACCTGCCGGTCGAGGCGACCGCCCGCTTCCAGACCCGCTCGGGACTCCTGACCGCCGACCGTCGGGGCGACTGGATCGAGCTCGACTTCCCCACGCAAGCCACGGCTCCCCACGAGCCCCCCGCGGGCCTTCTGGCGGGCCTCGGGGTCCGGCCGCAGTACGTCGGGAAGAACAAGACCGATTTCCTGATCGAGGTCGCGAGTGAGCAGGATGTCCGCGCCGTCACACCCGACTTCGGCAAACTGCGGAGCCTGCCCATCCGCGGTGTCGTCGTCACCAGCCGCTCGGCCACCCAGGGCGTCGACTTCGTCTCGCGATTCTTCGCGCCCGGGGTGGGCGTGGACGAAGATCCCGTCACCGGCTCCGCGCATTGCGCCCTCGCGCCGCACTGGACCGCGCGCCTGGGCCGCGACGAGCTGATCGGTTATCAGGCGTCGGCACGTGGGGGTACCGTACGAGTCCGAGTCGTGGGCGGCCGTGTGAAGCTGGGTGGGCAGGCCGTCACCGTTCTCCGGGGAGAGCTGGTGTGAACAAGTCGCGCATCGCTGGTTATCTGTTTGCACTCGGCGCCGGAGCGACGTGGGGCACCACCGGCGTCCTGTCGACGGCGCTCTTCCACGGGGGCCAGGACATCACGGGGATCGGATTCTGGCGGGTGTCCGTCGGCGTCCTCGGGCTCCTGATCTACGGACTTTTCCATCCCGAGATGTTCAAGGTCGATCTCAAAGGACTGCTCCTGGTCTTCGGAGGTGGCGGCTTTCTCGTTGCGGTTTTCGAAGTCGCCTATCCATATGCCATCACCGGCGTCGGCGTCGCGGGAGCCGCCGCACTCCTCTACCTCGCTCCGGTGGTGGTGGCCGTGCTGGGACGCCTCGTCCTCGGCGAAGCCCTCACGCCACTGCGGATGTTTCTCGCCTGTCTGGTGATGGTCGGGGTCGCGCTGACCGTGAGCGGTGGGGACGTCGGGTCGATGCTGTCAGGCGGCCCGGGCTTCAAGGTCGGAGTCGTGGGAGGCTTGGTGGCGATGCTCTCGTACTCGGGCACGACCTTGCTCGCGCGCTGGTCGGTACCGCGGTATGGCAGCATCCGCTCGTTGTTTCTGGAGCTGTTCGGCGGCGTGGTCATGATGGCCATCTTCCTGACGCTCTTCGGCCGCACGCCCTTCACCTACACCGCCCGGCCGGAAGGCCTCGCGGCGTGGGCGTTCTGCCTCGCGCAGGCGATCGGTCCCGTCGTCGGCGCGAACTTCCTCTTCTTTGCCGGGGTGCGTCGGATCGACGCCGCCCCGACCGCCGTGGCCGCGACCGTCGAGCCCGTGGTGGGCACGCTCCTCGCCCTCCTGCTCTTCAGCCAGCACCTGACGGCCCTGGGCTGGCTCGGCCTCCTGCTGGTCGTCGGCGGCGTCGCCACCAGCTACCGGAGCGAAGCGAAGGACTAGAACTCCAGCTCGACCCCGATCCGGAAGAGGCGCGGCGGCCCGTACTCGAAGATCGGCTGCGTGAAGTCCCTGGCCGCCGCGAGATACAGGGGCATCAGCTCCGCGGGTCCTGAAATCCGTCCGTCGTGATTCAAGTCCGCCCAGGCCCGGTACCGGGGCGATTCGTAGGGGATGTCCTGCGGGTTCGCGTTGTACGCGTTCGTCGCCATCGTCTGCAACTCGCCGTTGGAGGGGAATGGACTCCCCACATCTCGCCGTACCGCTTCGATGTTCGCGGCGTTGAGCAGGTTCCGGACGTCGAGGTACACCCCGCCTTGCCAGCCGAACACCTTGATCGACCGGCGCAGCAGCATGTCGACCTGTTTCTGATCCGGCAGGCGCTGGCTGTTCGGCAACCCCAGAATACTGTCCCCCGCCAGGTTTGTCTTCGAGTAAGGAAGGCCCGAGGCGTATCGCCCGATCACGGCAGCCTCGAGACCGCCGAAGATCGCGGTGCCGGCGATGCGCGGGCCGGCGTCGTCCGGAACCCGACCCTGTAATACCACTGTCAACGACTGACGGCGGTCGTAGTCGAGCGGGAATTGGACCCGGGCGGAGCGGATGGTGTCACCCATCTTGTCGATGGTGAAGTTGTTGAGCAGCAGGAAGGGGTTGGTCGAGGTCGCTTCGGCGTCCTGCAGCGTATACGCGATCCGTGCCCCCCACCAGTCGCGCAGCTCTCGCTCGACGATGACTTCCGCGCCCTTCACCGTGCCGAAGTCCGTATTGCCGAAGATCGACGAATCGGGATTCACGGAGAGGGGCACCGATGCCACCAGACCGTCGAGCCGCTTGACGAACGCGTTGAGCCGCACCGAAGTCTGATCGGAGGGCCGGCCCCGGATGCTGAACTCATACTGCGTCGCGGTCTCGAACCCCAGGTCCGGGTTCCCCTGGCGAAACCGCCCGGTGCGCATCGTGTCATCGAACGCCGAGTTGACCAGGTACTGGAAATCGGGGGCCTGGGAGAAGTGTCCCCAGCTCGCGACGAACGTGGCGCCGTGAAGAACGGTGGACATCGCGAACCGCGGAGAAATGGTCCGGCGGGCGCCGAAACGCCGGCCGATGATCACGTTGCGGGGGTCGAACTGGTCGTACCGGAGACCGATCGTCAGCGCGATGTCCTCGATCTGCATCTGCGTCTCGCCGTAGAGCGCGAGGCTCTGGGGCTTGAAGTCCGAGGCGGTAGGGGGAGGGACCGAGTCCTTCACCGCCGCCACCGGCACATAGGCGTCGACGCGCTGGAACGTCTCGACATGCTGCTGCTCGAGCTCACCACCGAAGTTGAAGTCGGTGGTCGGACCGGCCGCCAGGGTGAAATCGCCCTGAAATCGCAGCTCGCGGTAGCGGTTCCAATCCAGCTCACCGCGGGAGCCGCTGCTCAGAAAGAATCCTGGGACCCCCCATGGCGTGTTGGCGCTCAATGTCGGCGCTACGTATCCCGGGAGCGCGTTCATCGCCGCGACCGTGTCTTTCGCGCGGGCGATGCCTTCATCGAGGAAGTGAATGCTCTGCCCGCTGAAAGCGCCCACGAGGTCGGACGGCGTGTTGGTAGGCTGACCCCGGACGAAATCCTGATTGAAGTAGCCGATCCGGATGTCGGCGCCGAACGGGTGGACCGCTTCGGGTGCGGCGGTGTGCTGCCAGTGCGCCGAGTAGAGGTTTCCGACGGTCCGGGTCGCTGGGGCGAAGGACTCGTCGTACTTGTACGCGGGATCGAAGAGATACTGCTGTGCCGCCGACCGGAGGCCGAAGAGCCGGAGGGTATTCTGTGGCGTCACCGGAATGATCAGCTTCCCCGCCGCATCCAGACGCTCGGCCCCGTTGTGCGGGAGGATCCAGGGCTCCGCGGTCCGCGGATCGCGCGGGTCCGTGGGAGCGGGCGCGTTGACCGGATCGCCGTCGATCTGGCCCTGCGCGTTCAGCACGCCGACGAATCCGATCCCGCGACCCAGGGGGCCGTCCGCGGTGAACACCGCGCGGTCCAGGCCATGATCATCCGCCTCGGGCAGTGGCCGGTCCCCTTCGTAGGCCACCCGTCCCGACCAGTGGTCGCCGGCATCGCGGGTGACGACGTTGATGATCCCGGAGAGGGCCTGCCCATACCGCGCGGAGAACGCATTGGTGACGAGGGACGCCTCAGTCAGGATTTCCGTCGGCACCTGGATGCCGAGCGTGTTGGTGGACGCATCGAGCTGGTTCTTCACCCCGAGACCGTCCAGTACGAACGCCGACTCCCCGATCCGGCCTCCGCGGTAGCTTTCCCCGACGGTTCCGGCGTTGAGGGCCACCGCCTCCGCCACGGTGGTGACGGGGAGGCGCCGGATTTCGGCACCGGTGATGGCCTGCACATCGGCTGTCGCCAGCGGGTTGAGCACCTGGTCGACTTCGCCGCGCACGACGATCGAGTCGATGGTGAGCGTCTGGGGAGCGAGCGCAAAGTCGAGGGTCGCGGTCTCGCCGCTCCGGACGAATACGCTGTCCAGAATCACGGATCGATACCCGATTCGCGCCGCCCGGACGCGATGCCACCCGGCGCGCACGTCGCGGACCCGGTAGGCACCCGCGGTGTCCGTCGTCGCACCCTGCCGGCCACCATCGATCCAGATGAGCGCGCCGGCAATCCCCTTCCTGGTGGAATCGTCCGTCACCTTGCCCCCGATGGCACCGGTGGATTGGGCGGCCAGGGGCGCGGCTATCACGAGATACATCGCCAACCAGCTTCGATTCATGGAACCGTCCAGAGCCAGAGATTCGGTGACGAGTTGAACTCCGTTACGTCCGCCACGATCCGGTGTCCGGTGGGATCGATCGCCGGGTGCGCGATGCCCACCGCGGACGGCGGGCTGAGCAGGGTCTGATCGGTGGCCGTGGCGGGTGTGAACAGGTGCAGCGTCAGCCCACTCACGACGACGACCAGCCGGCCCCCTCCCGCGGAGACGTCGGTCGCGGGCAGTCCATAATCGAACAGGACGGTGTCGGCCGACGTGCTGAGAATCCGGCGGTGAATCGCGCCGCTGTTGGTCAGCGTGTAGTAGAGTGTGTCCCCACCGGCGACGGACGCCGAGCTCGGGAACCCGGTGTCCACCACCACCGTGATGGCACCATTCACGTCGATGCGGTCGATCTCGACCCCCGCCCGCACCGTGTCGACAGCCGCGCAGCCCGGACACACCGACGGGTACGACACCTCCTCGCCCAGATAGACGAGGGCCGAGGGTCCGACCCAGCTGATGTCGGAGGCCATGTCGACCCCCTGCCCCGAAGGGCTCGGGTAGGGCAGGGCATGGAGCGTCGACCCGGGCACCGGCGTGCCGAGCGTCGCGAGCATCAGACCGGCGTTGTCGGGGCCGGCCTCCCCGATATGCGCCCGCATGCTCGTGCGGACATACACCATCCGGGTCGCCGCATTCACCGCCGCGGACTCGAGGTCGTTGAGGGTGTCATGCCCGATATCACCGCTCTCGCAGATCAACCGTGTCGTCTGTCCACCCGTCTTGGGCATCTGCACGAGACAGCGGTCGGCGTCCGCGCTTCCGGTCTGCTCCTGGGTATAGAGGAACGCGGAGCCGTCCGGCAGCCACGTGGCCCGGGTGTCGACCCCGGGACTGAAGGTCAGCTGGGTCGGATTCCCCGGATTCAGCGGCGCGCCGGTTTGATACGCGGCGCTAGAGAAGGGCTGCGTGTGCTCGCAGGACGGCAGGACCGCCAGCACTCCGATCGCGGTGATCCCCCGCAGGGCCCTAGGGATGGACATACTGCCAGAGGTCCGTCGATCGAGGGATAGTCGTGTCGGTACCGATGAACTGATTCGTGAGATTGTAGACAGCGATGATGGTCACCGCCCGCCCCTCAGCCGTCAGGGATCCGGTGGATGAGAGCACCGGATTATGCACCCACAGGTAACTCACCGACGTCTGCGGGTTGCCGCTCATGGTGGAAACCAGCGTGTCCGCGCCGGTCGCGAGGGTGACCTTGTGGAGCTTCCCTCCCCAATCACGCTGAATCTCCCCGCTCCCCGAGTCGGGGTGAAACTCGATGCGTCCCCCGGTCACCGCGTAGAGCACGCCGCCCCGCACCTGCACGCCGCGGGCGATCGCGGGTGAAGCGGTGCGGAACCCGACCGGAGCGTCCGTCGACTCCGCCGGAAACGCGAACACCGAATCCACGGGACCTCCCGCGATGCGGGTCCGCAGGACCCGGGCATCACCGTTGAGCGTGAAGTACACCGTGTCTGGAGAGACGAACGCGTACGACGATGCCCGTGCGGTCCCCGGGACGGGGGCAGCCGCAGGGGCGCCCCCAAGCGTCGTCCAGACGACCCCCACGCCAGTCTCGACCGTATCCGGCGTGCAGAGAAAACAGGGGATGTAGACCTGCGTCGAGACACCGAGCGCCAGAAACCCGGAATCCCCGACCCACTGCGGCGACGTGAGCTTGTCGGCCACCGAGAACCCCGGGAGGACCACCGGCATCGACAGCACCTGGGTTGCGCTCGACACCGGAAGGGCCGGTGCCAGGTACATCCCGGACGTCGTAGGGAGACCCGGGCCGATCGGCTGCGCGGCTTCGTACAGGATCACTCGCCCGGTCGAGGACAACGCCGCCGGTCCGAATTGGTTCGTCGAATCCTCGGAATGCAGGGCGTTGTCGCACGCCTCAAGCAACTGCGTCCCCCCCGTGGGCGGCAGGAGATACAGGCACCGGTCCCGGTCGGGCCGGTTTGGATTCTCGGCCTGATACAGGAGGAAGCTCCCGTCAGGCGCCCAGGCGGGATAGACGTCCGCTCCCGGGTTGTACGTCAACTGCGTGGGGGATCCCGGCGTGAGGGGGCCCGTCACGGTGGGAGGCAATGGCGCATCGAACGGCTCGCTGTGCTGACAGCCAACGATGCCCGCGAGCAATGCCACGGACCACAGTGGTGGGTGGGTCGGCAACGCGACCAAGCTCGGCATACTCCATATGTCCAGGGTCCGATTGCATACCCGCCCTGTTTGTGCGGGTTCACGGCGCGCGCACGCGACGTCCTAGTTTTTCAGATACTGATCCATCCAGTCTAGGACCACGCCCCACCAGAGGCGCCGATTCCGCGGACGAAGCACGAAATGCCCTTCATCCGGGAAATAGAGGAATTTGCCGGGGATCCCGTGGAGCTTCAGGGCGGTGAAGGCCTGGTAGCCCTCAGACAGATCCACCCGGTAATCGAGCTGGGAGTGGACGATCAGCATGGGGGTCCGCCAGTTCTGGACGAAGTTCAGGGGGGACCACCGGTCGTAGAGGGCGCGGTTCCCGCCCGCCTCCTGATAGGGGGTGCCGCCGAACTCCCACTTGGGAAACCAGAGCTCCTCCGTGGTCCCGAACATGGACTCGGGATTGAAGACCCCGTCGTGATCCACCAGCACCTTGAACCGGGTCGTGTGACCGGCCAGCCAGTAGACCATGTAGCCGCCGTAGGAGGCGCCCGCCGCCCCCATCCGGGTCGAGTCGACATACGGCAGCCGGGCCACGACATCGAGCCCCTTCATCACATCTTCGTACGGCCAATCTCCCCAGTGCTGGGAGATGGCATCCGTGAACGGCTGTCCGTAGCCCGTGGAGCCGTGAAAGTTCACGGCGGCGACGACGTACCCACGCGACGCGAACATCTGGTAGTTCCACCGGGCGTGCCAATTGTCGTCCCAGGCACCCTGCGGGCCGCCATGGATGACATAGATGACGGGATACTTTTTCGTCGCGTCGAATCCCGGGGGCTTCAACAGCCAGCCGAACACGGAATCGTTCCCCGCCCCGATGAATCCGTACGACTCGAGCGGATGCAGATCGAGCTGTGACAGCAACGCATCGTTGGTGTGCGTGAGCGGCTTGTCGTTGACGAAGACCTCGGCCGGTTGCGTGTTGCTCTGGTAAAGCCACGCCCGGGTCTTGCCGTCGGTCGATGCCGTGAGATTGGTGTTGACGCCGTTATGCCCGAAGAAGAGCGTGCGCTGGAATCCGGGCACGGCGATGCGATAGAGATTCTCCTGCCCCCGTTCTTCCACCACCGCGTAGATGCACTTGGAGTCGGCGCACCACGAGTACGAGCCGACCGACAGATTCCATCCCGCCGTCGCTTCGACCGGAGCGCCGCCCGTGCTGCCGGCGTTCCGCGGCACCAGCATGATCCGCAGCCGGTCCGCTTCGAAGCCGGCGCGCGCCATCGAGAGGTAGGAGAGCCACTTCCCGTCCGGCGAGAACCGCGGCGTATTATCGGCGCCGGTGTTCGCGACCGTGAGATCATGCATGCCGCTACCGTCGGAGCTCATCAGGTAGATGTCGACGTTCGTGTTGTCCGCCACCACGGAGTCCGCGTGAATCGCGATCGCGATCTCCTTTCCGTCAGGAGACATCGCGACGTCCCCATCCCCCGAGGTCGCGATGGTCGGCGCGTCCTTGTCGATGGGCGTGAGATCCTTGGCAGCCCCCGATGGGAGATCGACGCTGAACACGTGCTGGCGCATCCCGGCGCGCCAGTCAGTCCAGTGCCGGTAGAGCACGCTGGTCCAGAGTCGCGCGTCCGTGGGATAGGACCCATTCCGCCGGTCGATCTCCTGCTCCTTGGGCCACTTGATGTCGCTGACGACGAGGAAGCCTCGCCCGTCAGGCATCCAGTACATCTCACCCACGCCATCAGGCAGATCGCTGACCCGCCGCGCCGCGCCCCCGGTGGCCGGCATCACCCAGACCTGCGGCCCATGTTCCCGTCCCGAGAGAAACGCGATCGTCTTTCCGTCGGGAGACCAGCGCGGTGACCGGTCCGACCCCGCGCCCTGCGACAGCTCCCGTGTCGCGCCGGTCGCGACATTCGCGAGCCAGAGCCGGGAGGTGGACTTGTTGTCCGCCAGGGAGATGGTCCCGACCGTGTATACCACCCACGTGCCGTCCGGGGAGACCTGGGGGTCGCCGACGTTCTTCAGGGCGAGATAGTCGTCGATCGTGATCGCACGCTTCTGGGCAGGGAGAACGGGAAACGGGAAAAGGGAAACGGGAATCGTGAGTGCCAAGAGAGACTTCAGGCGTACCATGGGATCTCCGGTGTAGACCTTGGCGACTTGGCGACTAGTAGTCTGGATGAGTAATGATGGCGCGCACGAGATCGTCGAAGGCCTTCGACTCCGCCGTGACGTTCCCGGCGGCATCGGTGTGGACATTCCACGAGCAGAGCTCGTTGAGCGCCGTGGCTTCTTCGTACGTCATATGAATCACGAAGTCCGAACCGCTGGGCTTGGCGGCATCCAGCACCCGTTTCAGGCCGTCGGGAAGGTGCTTGGCGCTCAGAACGGCGTCTTTCTGCGCCCGCGAGATGGCGAGATCCATGTCCCTTGCTTTGCGGATGAGGACGCGAAATCTTCTCCGCCCCGTCCCATCCCGCAACCGGAGAAGGCTCGATGCCGCGGACCGAATTCCTCGCCACCGGTTTCCACGTGCCCGAGAAGGTCGTCACCAACGACGACCTGTCCCGGATGATGGACACATCGGACGAATGGATCGTCCAGCGCAGCGGGATCAAGACCCGCTTCTGGGTCTCCCCGGGAGAAACGGGGGTCGGACTCGCCGCCGAGGCCTCCCGCCGTGCCCTCGCCGCCGGAGGCATGAGCCCGAACGAGATCGACTGCATCGTCTACTGCACCTGCACCCCCGACCACTTCGAGCCCGGCAACGGCGTCTTTCTCCAGCGCGAGCTCGGGATCTCGGACATTCCCGCCGTAGACGTCCGCAATCAGTGCAGCGGGTTCATCTACGGCCTGTCAATCGCCGACGCCTGGATCCGCATCGGCCAGTACCGCCGCATTCTCCTGATCGGCGCCGAGGTCCATTCGCGCGGGCTGGACAAGAGCACGCGAGGTCGCGACACCGCGGTGCTCTTCGGCGACGGCGCGGGCGCGGTCATCCTCGGCCCCACGGAAGACGCGGGGCGGGGCGTGCTGTCTACACATCTCTACTCCGATGGCCGGCATGCCGAAAAGCTCTGGGTGGACGGACCCGGCCTGGCGCATGATCCCTATGTGTCGGCTGAGATGATCGAGCGGGGATTGCACCGGGCCGTCATGGAAGGGCGTGAGGTCTTCAAGTTCGCGTCAATGAAGATGCCCGAGTCGGTCGCGGTCGCGCTGCAAACCAACGGGCTTTCCACCAAAGACATCACGCTGCTCGTGCCCCACCAGGCGAACCTTCGCATCATCGAAATGGTGCGGCAGGCGGCCGGGCTCAGCGAAGCGCAGGTGTACGCCAACATCCAGAAGTACGGCAATACGACCGCCGCCTCGATCCCCATCGCGTTGCACGAAGCGCTCGGCGAACAACGACTGAAGCGCGGAGACTTGCTGGTGCTGACGGCGTTCGGATCGGGCTTTACGTGGGGGAGCGCGGCGATTCGCTGGTAGCCTTCAATTCCTCCAACCGGTCGGTCCGGCCGAGACGGGCTTCGAGGTCTTCGGGGTGGACGCGGATATGATCCCGGAAGTAGTCGGCCGCCTCCACATACTTCCCCTGCGTCACCAGGACGTCCTGACGAACGTAAGCGGGGGGAGGCGGAGGCATATCCCCGCTCGCCGTCAGCGTCGCCACGAATCCCTCAGCCGCCTGTGCGGTTCCCGCATGGACGAGCTTGACGGCCCAGTACGTCACGGGAGCGTCGAGCACGAACAAGATGACCATCAACCAGCCCGGGATCGTGCCGTTGTGCGCCAGGAACCCTTCCACGGCGACCAGCATGATGAACATCGCCGGCCCAACCAGAAGAGCGCCTTCACGAAGTAGGCCTGTTCCGCCGAATCCACGTCCCTGAGGCGGGCCTCGTCCTTGTCCGTCACTCAGTCCTCGAGATCGAGAAAGCGGGATCGTTGCGCAGCACTCGGGATCACGCATGCAGGTCCGCCGAACCGGTGACGATGCCTCGCGACGAGCCGGTACAACCCATCACGGATCGGCCGCGGAATCATGGCGCCGAGGCCCGCCAGGGCGGCCCAGATTCCGCCCAGGTACCGCGCCGCGGCGAGCACCGCGTCCGAACGCACCAGGGTCCGCTCCCCGTCCCTCCACACCATCGAGTTCGTCTCGAGGTTGGGGAAGCCCTGAAGGGGCGCGAATCGCAGGTCGTGCCGCCGGCCTTCATGACGCAACAGAAACTGCACACTGCGGGCGCAGAAGCCGCAGGCACCGTCATATAGAAGAATGGGCCCGCTCACCCTCAGGGATTTGCCAGGGAAACGAGTGGGTCGCAAGTTCCGTATGGAGTACCGGACCTTATTGGAGGAAGCATGATCGGGCTTCTGGTGGGCGTGGCGGCGCTGGTCGGCGGCTTCGTGGTGTCGCGGCGGTTTGTGCGGCGCCGGCTCCGGTTCGTCGACGCGGTCCACAACCCCGTGGTGCCACTCGTCGTCGGCGCGGCCGCGGCGGTCGTGGCGCTGCCGGTGACGATCCTTCCATTTGTCACCGTGCTGACGGCGGCGGCATTCGGCATCGGCGTCGGCACGGGCGTGGCATCCGGACGGAAGGCACTGCCTCCGGGATAACGAAGAACGTCTGACTTTCGGGAATGGGACGCGAGTTGCAGATTGGGGCGCTCCCCGCGCCCACCCATTCCGAGAGGTCCCGCAATGCTTCGAGCGACCGCCGTCGTCGTCCTCGGTGCTGCCGTCGCCGCACCGATCGCCGCCTCGCAAAGCCGCTGGGAAGACCAGGTCAACGACTACATCAAGGCGGCGTCCCACATTCTGGTAGACAGTCTCGGATACACGCGAACCCATGACCCGTTCACGGGATCGCTGCGCGAGGGCGAGAGCGAGTACCTCACTCTGACCCTGCATGCGGGGACCTCGTACCGCCTCCTGGGTGTCTGCGACAATGACTGCAAGGACATCGATTTCCGGCTCTACGACGCCGACGACAACGAGGTGGATTCCGACGTCGAGACCGACGACGTGCCGATCGTGAAAGTCACGCCGCGCGAGACGATGCGGTACCGGCTCAAGGTGATCATGGTGTCATGCAAGACATCGCCCTGCTTCTATGGCGTCGGGGTGTTCGGCAAGTAGTTCCGCTCAGGACGCGAATGGTCCCCGGACGTTGGCGGGGCTGAACTCCACCACCTCCGGGGACGCCACCCCCGCCTTCACGTAGGGATCTTCCGCCAGCACTGCCTCCAGTGTCTTCCGGTCGGGTGCCGTCGCCACCAACACCCCGCCCGCCGGAGGGGATCGGCGCGCCCAGGCCACCAGGATGCCCCGCCCCGCCGCCCGTTGCACATGAGCGATGTGCTCCGCCCGGATCTGGTCCACCTCTGCGAGCGGCTTGGTGTAGTGCATCAATACCACGAAGAACATGGTCACCTCGTAGCCCGGGCAGCTCCGGACCGGCAGCGGTGGGTATCGCGTGAACCGCGGATCCGCCTCGG
This sequence comes from Gemmatimonadales bacterium, assembly GCA_035631315.1. Lineage (GTDB taxonomy): Bacteria > Gemmatimonadota > Gemmatimonadetes > Gemmatimonadales > GWC2-71-9 > 40CM-2-70-7. Next base: position 8,775 of record DASQIZ010000124.1, on the reverse strand, counting down.
CGCGCCCGCAGCGGTAGAACGTCGAGTCCCGGCGGTTGGTGGACGCCCGGACCCAGCGACAGGTCAGACAGAGCCCCACGGAGTCCAGAAGCGCCATTAGGGGAATATCGGAGTCCGCGCCCTTCCGTCGCTATGGCGCCTCGCCCCTTCCTCGTCAGATTTCTAGGCCTATGGAGGCATCCCCCGAGGCGGACATCCCGCCCGAGCTACTGGTCGAATACCGGCGCGCCGTGGCCACACAGGTCGCGGCGATCAAGGCGTGCGCCGATCGACTCGACCAGCACCCATCCGACCGGGATGCGCTGGAGACCTTCCGCCGTGAAGTGCATAAGGTCCGCGGCTCAGCGGGGTCCTACGGCTTTCCCGAAGCCTCCGACCTCGCCGCAGGGATGGAGGAGACAGCGAAGGATTGGGCACAGAACGCGAACGACGTTCAGCTGGACCGCGGCGCGCTCGCGCGGTGGTTCATGGAGCGCATCACCGACTTCATCAAGCCCGCTCCTCCCGATGCCGCCGGGCCAATGCCCGCGCGCAAACTGTCGGGCGAAACCGAAGCCCCCGAAGTCATCAGCATCGAGGATGATCGCTCATTGGCCGAGCTGCTGGCGTACGGCCTCGAGAGCCGAGGATATCGCTTCCTCACCTACCGCAACGGCGCGGAGGCACTCGAGGCGTTGCTCGAGCTGAAGACCGGCGGGCGGCGACCCCTCGTGCTCCTCGACGTCGACCTGCCCGGTCTCGACGGATTCTCGTTGTTCGAGCGGCTGGAAACCGAGCGCCCCGGTGTGTACCGCGTCGTCTTCACGAGCGTGCACTCGACCGAGGACGAACAGATGCGCGCACTCGAAGCTGGGGCGCTCGACTACCTCGTGAAGCCGATCAGCTTGCGCGTGGTGCTGGAAAAAATCCGCCGATGGGTGGGGAGGTGACGGCCCGGCATCTCGTGCTCGTCGCGGCGGTGGTGCAAGGGGCTTTTGTCGCCGCGTTGCTGCTGCTCATCGTCGTCAACCGTTGGGTGCGGCTGCGCCGGCGCGCCGCCATTCAACCGCGGCGTGAAGCTGCCGAGCAAGAGTTCCGCCGCTGGGCCGCCGGCGATTCGGACGTCGCGGCGGTGGCCAACGCGTTGGTCCCGTTGCCCGCCAGTATCGCGATCGAGCGCCTCGCCGCCTGGAGCACGCGGGTGCCCGTCGACCGCTGGCCCGCGCTGGCAGAGGCACTGAGCCGCGCTCGGTGGGGCGAGAAGCTCCGGCGCAGTGCCAGGTCCAGGCGCTGGTGGAGACGGCTCCAGTCGGCCCGGTTTCTCGCCGCCGCCGGCGTCGCCGAAGACGTACCCATGCTCGCGCGGCTCATCCGGGATCCGCATCCCGCCGTGCATCTGGCCGCCGTGTCCGCCCTGAACCACGTCAACTCCGCCGAGCTCGCCGAAGCGGCCATCGACCAGCTGCCGGTGCTTCCCCTGCACGTCGGGATGTACTTCGCGATGGCGCTACGGCGGGGACGGCAGGTGGCCGTTCCGCTCTTCGATCAGCGCCTGACGCGCTTCGACGATCCCGCCCTCCCGCGCTTCGCGGAGTACGCGGCGCGCTTGCAGGAGCCCTCGCTCCGGCCCCGGTTCACAGCGCTGGCCAAGCATCCGAACAAGGAAGTGCGCGCTCAGGCGGCGCGGGCCCTTGGGGCGCTTCCGCACGCCGAGTCGCAAGCGGCCCTGCTGGCGCTACTGAAGGACGAAGCGTGGGTCGTGCGGGCCCAAGCGGCTCGCGGCCTTGGACTGCTCGGTGCCCACCAGGCGCTTCCCGGCCTGCGCAAAGCCCTGCGCGATCCCGAGTGGTGGGTCCGGCTGCGCGCGGCCCTCGCGCTCACCCGCTTCGGCGGCGCCGGACGCGATGCCCTCCTTCTGGAGGAGCGGGGACCGGACGCGGGAGCCCGGAACGTCACGGAGCTCGTGCTGGGGCTCTCCCCGCAGGCGCTGGCCGAGTACGCCACGTGACGCACCTGATCATCGCAGTCGAATTCATCATCCTGGTCTACTTCCTCGCCTTGAACTCGTTCTACGGGCTCCTGCTCCTCATGTCGATTCCCGAAGTCTGGGAGCAGACGCGGCTCGCGGAAGACGAAGATCTGCAGAAGTTGATGCTGTCCGATGCGCTGCCGCCGCTCACCATCATGGTGCCCGCGCACAACGAGGGTGAAACGATCGAGACGAGCGTCACCGCGATGCTGACGCTCGAATACCGGCAGTACGAAGTGGTGGTGGTCAATGACGGGTCGAAGGACGACACGATTCAGCACCTGCGGGATGCCTTCGATCTCTATGAGGTACCGCGGATCTACCCCGAGACCATCATCACCCAGCCCATTCGCGCGGTCTACCGCTCGCGGTCGCGCACCCGGCTCACGGTGATCGACAAGGAGAATGGCGGGAAGGCCGACGCGCTCAACGCCGCCATCAATGCTTCCCGGTACCCGCTCGTCATCGCCGTCGACGCCGACACCCTGATCGAGCCCGACGCCCTGCTCCGCCTCACGCGTCCCTTCCTCCTCGGTGGTAACGTCGCGGCCGTGGGCGGCACGATTCGCGTCGCCAACGATTGCACGGTGGAGCATGGCCGGGTGCTCGATCCGCGAGTCCCGCGCTCGTTTCTTCCGGGCATCCAGGTGGTCGAGTACCTGCGCGCCTTCCTCTTCGGCCGGCTGGGGTGGAACCGCCTCGGCGGCAACCTGATCATCTCCGGCGCGTTCGGATTGTTCCGGCGGGAGTATTTGCTCACCATCGGCGGCTATCTCACCAACAGCGTGGTGGAGGACATGGACGTGGTGGTGCGCCTGCACCGGCACCTGCGGGAAAAGAAGATCCCGTACGTCATGCCCTTCATTCCCGATCCGGTCGCGTGGACCGAAGTGCCGTCGACCGTGGCGGTGCTCAGCCGGCAACGGGAGCGCTGGCATCGCGGGCTGATCGCGTCCGTCTGGACCTACCGCGATATGCTGTTCAACCCGCGGTACGGACAGGTCGGAGTCGTCGCGGTCCCCTTCTTCGTGTTCGGCGAGATGCTGGCCCCCGTGGTGGAGGTGGTCGGATACGTGATCGCCGTCCTCGCCGTCGCCACCGGCCGGGTGGACCCGGTGTTCGCGATCCTCTTCTTCCTCTTCGCGTGGGGGTATGGGCTCTGCCTGTCGATCTGGGGCGTGGTCCTGGAGGAGACTTCATTCCGGAAGTACCGCCGGTCGGGGGACCTCGGGCGTCTGCTGCTCTATGCGATGCTCGAGAACTTCGGCTATCGGCAGTGCACGGTCTGGTGGCGGCTCAAAGCCTTCTGGGCCGCTTGGCGGCGCCGGAAGACCTGGGGCGAGATGACACGAACCGGGTTCGGCGGTCCGCCGCGTCAGTCCCGCCTGTATGCGCAGTCCCCGAGCGGGATGTGGCAGAAGGTGGAGTAGCCGTAGATTAGGGCATGCCTGAGCTGAACCCGCAGATCTCCCTCACCGTCAACGGCGAGCCGGCGCAGGTGGCCTTCGCGCCCCACAAGACGCTCCTGGAAGTACTCCGGGAGGATCTTGGTCTCACCGGCACCAAGCATGGATGCGAGCTCGGCGAGTGCGGGACCTGCGCGGTGCTGGTCGACGGCGTCCCGGTGCTCTCCTGCCTCGTGCTGGGCCTCACCTGTGCCGGGAGATCCGTGAAGACGGTCGAGGGCATGGCGCAGGGAGCCCGGCTCCATCCGCTGCAGGAAGCGTTTGCGGACCTGGGGGCCGCGCAGTGCGGCTACTGTACGCCGGCCATCCTGCTCGTCGCCGAGGCGCTGATCGCGTCGAATCCCACGCCCAGTCGGGACCAGATCAAGGACGTACTGGCCGGCAACCTTTGCCGGTGCACCGGATACATCAAGATCTACGAGGCCATCGAGCTGGCGGCGGCGCGGATGAGAGGCGAGAAGGCCGAGCCGTCGAGGGAAGCGATGTATGGCCGGCGATAGAGAGCTCCGCGTCGTCGGCAAGGCGCACCGCAAGGTCGACGCTGTCGGGAAAGTCACCGGTGCGCTGAAGTACGCGGATGACTTGACCTTGCCGCGAATGCTGTACGGCAAGTTGCTCCGCTCGCCCCACCCGCACGCGCGCATCGTCTCGATCGATACCGCAAAGGCCCTGGCCATGGACGGCGTGAAGGCCGTCCTCACCGGCAAGGACACGCCGATCCCGTTCGGCATTCTGCCTGTCAGTCAGGACGAGCACGCCCTCTGCCCCGATCATGTCCGCTTCGTCGGGGACCCCGTGGCGGCCGTCGCGGCGACCAGCGAAGAGACCGCCACGGCGGCCCTCGACCTGATCGATGTGCAGTACGAGCTCCTGGCGAGCATTTCCTCTCCCGAAGATGCGGTCGCGACACCGGAACCCCGCATTCACGAGTACGGCGACTCGGGCAATCTCCACAAGCTCATCAACCTCGAGTTCGGAGACGTCGAGGAGGGCTTCGAGGAAGCGGATCACGTCCGCGAGGACATGTTTTTCTTCGAGGGCAATACGCACCTCCCGATGGAGCAGCACGCCTGTCTCGCCGAATGGTCGGCGGATGGGAAGGTGACGCTCTGGAGCTCCACGCAGACGCCGCACTACGTGCATCGCGCGCTGGCGAAGGTCCTCGAACTCCCGCCCGCACGGGTCCGCGTGATCGCGTGTCCCAATGGCGGCGGTTTCGGCGGGAAGAGCGATCCCTTCAATCATGAGATCGTGGCCTGCAAGCTCGCGATGCTGACGGGCAGGCCCATCAAGATCACCTTGACGCGCGAAGAGGTCTTCTACTGTCATCGCGGGCGCCATCCGGTATTGATGTGGGTGAAGACCGGCGTGAAGAAGGACGGCGCGATCACGGGCATGCACTTCAAGTCCCTGCTCGATGGTGGCGGCTACGGCTCGTACGGCGTCGCGAGCACCTATTACACAGGGGCGCTGCAGACCGTCACCTATCAGGTCCAGCGGTACAAGTTCCAGGGCGCCCGCGCGTTCACGAACAAGCCTCCCTGCGGACCCAAGCGGGGCCACGGGACGCCGCAACCGCGCTTTGCCCTCGAAGTCCACCTCGACAAGATCGCGGACGATCTCAAGCTCGATCCCGCCGATCTCCGGCTGAAGCACCTCGTCCCCCCCCGCTCGCTCACCGCGAATTACCTGCGCGTCGGATCGATGGGGCTCGGGGCCTGCATCGAGAAGGTCGTCGCCGGGTCGGATTGGAAGGAGAAGTTCCGGAAGCTGCCCTTCGGCAAAGGTGTTGGGCTGGCCTGCTCGTCGTACATCTCGGGCGCCGGGCTGCCGATCTACTGGAACAACATGCCGCACTCGGGCGTGCAGCTGAAATGCGACCGCGGGGGCGGTGTGACCGTGTTCTGCGGCTCGACGGACATCGGTCAGGGATCGGATTCGATTCTCGCATACATCACGGCCGAAGTGCTGGGGATCGATCCGTTCGACATCCGGGTGGTCACGGCGGACACCGACCTCACACCCGTCGACCTCGGCTCGTATTCCTCGCGCGTTACCCTGATGAGCGGCAACGCGGCCCTGCAGGCCGCCGAGCGGGCGCGGGAGACCATTGCGCCACATGCGGCAGCCAAGATGAAGGTGCCGGTGAGCGAGGTCGTATTCGCCGGGGGACGGGTGTTCCACACCGAAGATCCCGAAAAGGGCATGACATTCGCGGAGGCGGTGCAGGCGGCGGAGGCTGCCGTGGGGACTGTGGGGACGGTGGGCTCGTATACGCCGCCGAAGAGCGCGGGCCGCTATCGCGGTGCCGGCGTCGGGCCCTCACCCGCCTATTCGTACAGCGCCGCCATCGCTGAAGTCGATGTGGATCCCGAAACGGGGATCGTCCACGTACCGAAGATCTGGGTGGCGCACGACGTGGGCCGGTGCATCAATGCCGCGACCGTCATCGGCCAGGTCGAAGGCGGCGTCTACATGGGCCTGGGCGAAGCGTTGATGGAAGAGATGGTCTACCGGGGCAACCGGAACGTCGTCCACAAGATCCCGAGCCTGCTCGAGTACAAGAGCCCGACCACGCTCGAGATGTGCGATGTCGTGACGTACATCATCGAAGACCCCGATCCGAACGGCCCCTTCGGTGCCAAGGAAGTGGGCCAGGGTCCGCTGCTCCCCGTGATGCCCGCCGTCGCCAACGCCGTCTACGACGCCGTGGGCGTGCGAGTGGATCAGATCCCCGTCGCACCGGAGCTGGTGCTCAAGGCTCTGAAGAAGAAGGCGAGGGGTGAGCCGGCTCGCGTCGGTCCCGACAAGTTCCCCGAGATTCCCTGGCCTGAAGCCACTCGCGTCGCGCCCCCCTGGGAGGGCGGTGACGGCAAGGGTGAGCAAGTCACGGCTCAGGCTCCGGAGCGGCAGCACTGATGCTTCGACTCCCAACGTTCACATATCTCGCGCCGGCCACGCTGGCTGACGCCTTGAAATGGAAAGTGGAGGCCGGTCCCGCCGGGATGTACGTCGCCGGCGGGACCGACCTTTATCCGAACATGAAGAGGCGCCAACAGGTCCCGACCACGGTGATCTCGTTGGCCGCCATCAGCGACCTGCACACGGTGTCCCGGACGACGATCGGCGCCGGCAACACGCTCGCGGCAATCGGGGAATCTCTATCGGGTCCCCTTTCCGCGATTGCGGCCGCGGCCAAGTCGGTGTCGACGCCCCTGCTCCGCAACATGGGGACGTTGGGCGGCAATCTTTGCCTCGACACCCGCTGCAACTACTATGACCAGACGTACGAGTGGCGGAAGGCCATCCACTTCTGCATGAAAAAAGACGGGGACACCTGCTGGGTGGCCCCTTCGTCACCGCGTTGTTGGGCGGTGAGCTCGTCCGATGTCGCGCCGGTGATGGTGGCGATCGGCGCCGAGTATCAGCTCGTGGGCCCAAAGGGGGAGCGGGTGGTGCCGGCGGCCCGCTTCTACCACAACGACGGCATCAACTACCTGACCAAGCAGCCCGATGAGATTCTCGCCGCCGTGCGTCTGCCGCCCGACGGCGACTGGGACGCCGTGTATCAGAAGCTGCGACGCCGCGGCTCGTTCGATTTCCCCGTGCTCGGCGTGGCCGCGTGGGTCCGGTGGAATGGGAAGTCCGTAGCGGAGGCGCGGGTCGTGCTCGGTGGCGTCGCGAGTTATCCGCAGGAGATTCCCGATGCCGGAGCTGCGCTCGCGGGCTCCGCACTCGAGACTGACGCTATCGAGCAGGCAGCCGAGGCCGCGTTCCGCCCGTCGAAGCCGATGGACAACACTGATTTCGATCTGTCGTGGCGCAAGCAGATGACCCGCGTCTACGTGAAGCGGGCCCTCGAGGAGCTGCGGGGTCGTCATCAGTAGCCCGGGCGCCAGTCCGGGCAAATTGCTCCGGGTGTTAGGCCTCGCCTTCGGTCTCGCCATCGGGATCGGGGGCACCATCGGCGCCGGGATTCTCCGCACCCCCGGCGATCTCGCCAGCTACCTCCCCTCAGCCGTTTGGATCATGGGCCTCTGGGTGGGTGGCGGCATCTACTGCGTCATCTGCTCCGACATTTTCGCCGAGCTGGGCACCACCATCCCGCGGTCGGGTGGGCTGTACACGTTCGCGCAACGGGGGCTCGGCAACTTTCCGGGTTTCCTGCTCGGGTATACGGACGCCGCGAGCATCTGCGCGGCGAACGCCGCCCTGGGCATCGTGGTCGGCGAGTACCTGGGGGTCCTGATGCCCGCGGTGGCCGGACACGAAGTCCTCATCGCCGGGATCGTGATCCTGGTACTCGGGGGGCTCAACTGGGCCGGCGTCCGGTGGGGATCGACCATTCAGCAGGCGACCACACTCATCAAGACCCTCGCGTTCATCGCCCTGATCATCGCGTGCTTCGTCGTCACGCCACCCGCCATCTCCGCGGCACCGGCGCCCGCCACGTTTCCCACGGGACTCAAGTTCGCGACGGCATTGCTGCTCGCCATGCAGGGCGTGGTGTTCACGTACGACAGCTATTACTACGTCATCTATTCGTCGGAAGAGATCGAGAATCCGGGACGCGTGATTCCCAAGGCGATCTTCGGGTCGATCGCGCTGATCGCCGCCATCTACATCCTGCTGAACATCGCGTTCCTGCGTCTGATTCCCGTGGGCGCGATGGCGGGTGACAAGTTCATCGGCGGGACCGCCGCGGCGATCATCTTCGGCCCGCGCGGCGACACGGTGATCCGGGTGCTGGTGATGGCGTCCATCCTGGGGACGATCAACGCCTACATGCTCGCCGCGCCGCGCATCTTCCGGTCCATGGCGCAGGACGGCCTCTTCGCCCAGTGGGCGACCGTCGTGAACCCTGGCGGCACACCGACCATCGGGCTCCTCGTCGGCACCCTGGCCTCGCTAGCGTTCCTGTTCACCAAGACCTTCGAGCGGACGCTCGCGGTCGGCGCCTTCTTCATCGTCTTCAACTATGCCCTCGCCTTCCTGGCCTACTTCGGGCTGCGCAAGAAGGAGCCGGCGCTCGAGCGCCCTTACCGGGCCAAGTCGTGGACCGGCTTGATCGCGCTGGCCGGCACCGTCGTCTTCCTGGTGGCCGCGATCGCGACCGACTGGGGCAACAGCAGAATCGCGCTCGCCGTGGTCGTGCTCGCGTGGCCGATTTTCATTCTGGTACGGCGCCCGAGGGTTTCCCCCTCCGCATAACTCCCGCCTTGCTGACGCAACGACCCAGGCGTATTGTCGCGTGACCCAGCCCTAGTTCACTCTGCAACGGGAGAAAATCGCCATGCGAGT
>DASQIZ010000123.1:0-17544 GCA_035631315.1 Gemmatimonadales bacterium | reverse complement strand
GCCCGATCACCTGAGAGGACGGGCGTTCGGGCTCCAGCGAGGGATGGACCACGCGGGCGCCGTGATCGGCCCCCTCGTCGCCTGGTACCTCCTGCAGTTCAACCAGGCCGGTGTACGGTCGGTCATCGAGTCGAGTGCGATTCCCGGCGTCCTGGTCTTGATCCTCGCGCTCTGGGCGACGACTGGTGCCCGCGCCCGTTTGTCTGAACCCGCGCCGGTGACGGAACGTGCCACGTCCCCACAACCCCACATCCCCACCCCCCTCTACGTCATCGCGGCGTCGTACCTCGTCCGCATGCCGGAAACGCTCATGATTCTTCGCTCCCAGCAGCTGGGTGTACCCGTCGCCGAGGTGCTCCTCCTCTGGGCCGCCCTGCATGTGATCAGGTCGTCGTCGAGCTTCGTCGGCGGCGCGATGAACGATCGACGCGGGTCCATTTTCACGATGTGGCTCGGCTGGGTCGCCTACGCACTCGTCTCAGCGGGCTTCGCCCTCGCCTCCAGCGTCACCGCCGCCTGGCTACTCTTCCTCGCCCTCGGCGTCGTCGCGGGGTTCACGGAGAGTCCCGAGCGCGCGCTCGTCGCGAGGCTTGCGGGAAAGAAGTCAGGGAGTGGCTTCGGGTCCTATCACGCGCTGACGGGCATTGGGGCGCTGGTGGGTGGCATCGCGCTGGGAGAGGTCTACCAGAGGACGGGTGCGGCGACGGCCTTCACGGTGAGTGCCGTCGGGACCGCGGCGCTGGTCGTGATGTGGTCAGCAGTGGCGCTTGGCAGCGAGTCGGGAAGTCGGTAAGTCGTACCGTCTCAGAGCTCGATCTGCGCCCCGACCTCGATAACCCGGTTGGGTGGGATCCGAAAGAACGCGGTCGCTCGATGCGCGTTCCGCGACATGAACCCGAAGAGTTTCTCACGCCACAGCGCCATACCCTTCCGTCTCCCCGGCACCACCGTCTCCTGTCCCAGGAAGAACGTCGTCTCGAGCAGTCGCGCCTCGAACCCGAGCGGCCGCGCCTGATCGAGCAGGGCCGGCACGTTGGGGTCCTCCATGAAGCCATAGCGCGCGACCAACCGATAGAACCCATGCCCCAGCGGCTTGACCGTCAATCGTTCATGATCGGGTACGTGCGGGGCCTCGCCGGTGGCGATGGTGAGCAGCGCCACCTGCTGATGCAGCACCTTGTTGTGCTTCAGGTTGTGGAGCAGGGCGAGCGGAATGCCTTCGGCGTTGGACGTGAGAAAGACCGCCGTACCAGGCACGCGGATCACCCGGTGCGATTGGAGGTCCGTGAGAAACGTCTCCACCGGCACGCCCACGACGGACAGCTTCTCCGCGAGCAGCTCCCGTCCACGCTTCCACGTCGTCATCAGAATGAAGACACCCCCGGCAACCGCGAGCGGGAACCAGCCGCCCTGCCAGAGCTTCACGGCGCTCGCCCCGAAGAGGGAGAGGTCGATACCGAGGAATACGGTGCAGAGCCCGGCGACCAGAGTGGATCGCCATTTCCACCGTTCGCTCGCCAGGAAATAGAAGAGCACCGAGGTCGTGGCCATCGTACCGGTGACCGCGATGCCGTACGCGGCGGCGAGGCGGGACGACGACTCGAAGCCCAGGACCAGCCCGATGGTGGCGATCATCAGGGCCCAGTTCACCTGGGGCACATAGATCTGGCCGATTTCGACGCCCGACGTGTGCTCGATCTCGAGTCGCGGCGAATAGCCGAGCTGGACCGCCTGCCGGGTGAGCGAAAACGCACCCGAAATCACGGCCTGTGAGGCGATGACGGTGGCTGCCGTCGCGAGCGCGACCAGCGGATAAAGCGCCCAGGACGGCGCGAGCCGGTAGAACGGATTGTGTGCCGCTCCCGGCTCGGCCAACAGCAAAGCGCCCTGTCCGAAGTAATTAAGGAGCAGGGCGGGGAGAACGATCGAGTACCAGGTGAGCCGGATCGGTTTGCGGCCGAAGTGACCCATGTCCGCGTACAGCGCCTCGCACCCCGTGACCACCAGGACGACGGCGCCCAGGACCAGGAAACCCGCCAGGCCATTCTGGGAAAAGAACTCCAGTGCGTGAGCGGGATTCACGGCCCCGAGCACCGTGGGTGCCCGCACGATCCCGCCGATTCCGAGCACGGCGATCACCGCGAACCACACCATCATCACCGGCCCGAACAGTGCACCGACTCCCGCGGTGCCCCGACTCTGCAGCACGAACAACCCGACCAGCACGACGATGGTGATGGGGATGATCACGGGCTCGAAGACTGGTGTCGCGACGTTCAGACCCTCGACGGCCGAGAGCACGGAGATCGCCGGCGTGATCATCCCGTCGCCATAGAGGAGTGCCGCGCCGAAGAGACCCAGCCCCACGATTAACCTGCGCCGCCGCTTCGGCTCACCGTCGCGCGGGACCAGCAGCGCCATCAGCGCGAGGATCCCTCCTTCACCCCGGTTGTCCGCGCGGAGAATGAAGGCGACGTACTTGACCGACACGACGAGCACCAGCGCCCAGAAGACGAGCGAGAGGATGCCGATCACGTTGTCGGGGGTGGGAGGCACCGAGTGCGGACCGAAAAAGCACTCGCGAAGCGCATACAGGGGACTGGTGCCGATGTCGCCATACACGACGCCGAGCGCCGTGAGGGACAAGAGGGCGATGTAGCGCCGCGGGTGAGGACCAGAAAGCGTCATGACGGGGGGGAAACCTAATCAACAGCAGCGGGTGCGGGCGCCCTTCTGGTCGAAGTACTCGCGGACATAGGCTTTCTCGTCCAGGTGAGGCGGGTGCCCGGCCCGCCGGCAGTGATCGAGGTACGCCTGGTAGTCGGGGGCGCCGACGATGCGGCGCAGCACCCACAGAATGCGCTCAATCGCCCGCGGCATAACTCGTCGCAACGTAGGGGACCTCACTCACCGCCGCCGGCTTGCGGCGCGACAGCACCAGGATCCACTCCTTCAAGGAAATGGCCAGGAGCAGGAGCACGACCGCGGTGAAGACGAAGGTGGCGACCAGGTTCACATGGTCGTTGAAGATGAGCCGCGCCGCGTTCGGGTCGGCGGAACCGGCGAGCGACGCCGCATGCGAGATGAACCCGAGCTTGGGATCGGACGAAAACATCTTTTCGAAACCCGCCGTCATGGTCACCGCGACGAGCCACACCAATGGGGCGAGCGTGACCCAGGCAAAGCGTGCGCGATTCATCTTGATGATGATCGTGGTGGCGACCGCGAGCGCGACGATGGCGAGCATCTGATTCGCGATCCCGAACAGGGGCCAGAGCGAGTTGATGCCGCCGAGGGGATCGAGAATCCCCTGATAGAGGAAGTAGCCCCACCCGCACACGATCACGAGGCTCGAGAGAATCACCGACGGATACCAGGACGTCCGGCCCATGCGCGGCCACACGTGTCCCAGCAGCTCCTGGAGCATGAAGCGGCCGACCCGCGTGCCGGCGTCGATCGTCGTGAGGATGAAGAGTGCTTCGAACATGATCGCGAAGTGATACCAGAGTGCCGCGAGCGTCTGGCCCCCGAGTGCATGTGTGACACCCGAAAAGATCTGCGTCATCCCGACGGCGAGCGCCGGCGCTCCCCCCGCCCGTCCCACCAGGGTCTTCTCACCCACCTCGGCCGCGAGCGCCGCCATCGAATCCGGGGGGATGACGAAGCCCGCACGCTGAAGCACCGGCGCCGCCTGCTGGAGCGCGGCCGGCGTGGTGTTCATGGCGAAGTAGACGCCCGGGTGCAGGGTGCAGGCGGCGATGATCGCCATCACGCCCACGAACGATTCCATCAGCATCCCGCCGTAGCCGATCATCCGGGCATCGGGCTCACGCCGCAGCATCTTGGGCGTCGTGCCCGACGACACCAGCGCGTGGAATCCCGAGATGGCGCCGCAGGCGATGGTGATGAAGACGAACGGGAAGAATTTTCCGGCGAAAACGGGTCCCTCGCCCAGCTTCGCGAACGGCGTCATCGCCGGCATGCGCAGGGGCGGGAGGAGGATGAGGATCGCGACCGCGAGGCCGAGGATGGTGGCGATCTTCAGGAACGTCGACAGGTAGTCCCGGGGAAGCAGGAGCATCCATACCGGCAACACCGACGCGAAGAAGCCGTACGCCACGATCAGGGCCGTGAGCGCGGTGCCCGTGAACGTGAAGGCCGCGGCAGGCCCGGCGTGCCGGGAGACCCAGCCGCCGCCGACCAGCGCCAGAAGCAGGAGCACCCCACCCGCCAGCGAAGCCTCGCCCACGTGGCCGGGGCGCCACGTGCGCATCCACCAGCCCATCAGGAGCGCGATCGGAATGGTGCAGGCGATGGTGAAGAACCCCCAGGGGCTCGCCTTCAGGGCATTCACCACAATCAGCGCCAGCACGGCGATCAGGATGATCATGATGAAGAGCACGGCGAGCATCGCGGTCATGCCGGCCGCGGGGGAGATCTCCTCCTTCGCCATCTGGCCGAGGGACTTTCCGTCGCGGCGGAGGGAGCAGCAGAGGATGGTGAGGTCCTGGACCGCGCCACCGAGCACGACACCGATCACGAGCCACAGGGTGCCGGGCAGGAACCCGAACTGCGCGGCGAGGACGGGTCCGACCAGGGGTCCGGCGCCGGCGATGGCGGCGAAGTGGTGGCCGAAGAGCACCCACTTCCCGGTCGGCACGAAATCCCGGCCATTCTCGAGCCGCTCGGCGGGTGTCGCACGAGTGGCGTCGAGGGCGAACACCCGGGTGACGATGAATTTCGAGTAGAAGCGGTATCCGACGGCGTAGGTGCAGACGGCCGCGATGAGGAGCCAGGCGGCGCTGACTGTTTCGCCCCGGGACCAGGCAAGGGTGGCGAAAGCGAGGGCGCCCAGCGTTGATATCGCGGCCCAAATCACGATCGAGAGGATGCGACGCATCCCGCTAAGGTACGGCTCGCCTTGCCGAGGTTCAAATGGCGCCGTAGGTTCGGCCGTCTGTGGTGAATTACCCTTGGGTCTCGAGCGGTCGTCCGTCGGGAGCAGGGACTGTGCCCGGCGTGCCGAAGTCTCAGGAGCGTGACGACCCGGCGCGGGCGGGTGACCGCCTCTCGGGGCGCGTCGCGATGGTCACGGGTGGCGCCACGGGTCTCGGCCGCGCCGTCTGTCTGGATTTCGCCCAGCGCGGCGCCGCGATCGCCTTCAATTATTTCGAAATGCCGGGGCGCGATGTCGCCGCCCAGGCGCTCCTCACCGAGACCGCCATCAAGGCCCACGGCGTTCCGGTTTTTTCTTCCCATTGTGACGTCCGCAACCGCAATGCCGTCGAGGTCTTCGTCCACGAAGCCACCGAGCGGCTGGGCGGGATCCATATCCTGATCAACAACGCGGGCGTGACGCACGACGGCGCGCTGTGGCGGCTCACCCCGGAAGCGTGGCAGGAAGTCCTCGACACGAACGTGACGGGGGCCTTCAACTGCATTCAGTCCGTGAGTGCCCACATGCGCCCGCAGCGCTACGGGAAGATCGTGAACGTCGCGAGCCACCAGGCGTTCCGGCCGGGCTTTGGGATCGCGAATTACACGGCGAGCAAGGCGGCGCTGATCGGGCTGACGAAGTCCGCGGCGGTGGATCTCGGGTCGTCCAACATCAACGTCAACGCGGTCGCGCCCGGGTTCGTAAAGACGGAGCTGCTGGCCAAGTTGCCGCGGGAGGTCCTCGAGCGGGCCGAGCACGAGTCGGTGCTCGGGCGGGTGGCGGAGCCCGAGGACGTGGCGCACGTCATTACGTTTCTCTGCAGTGAATCGGCACGCCACATCACGGGTCAGACCATCGTCGTCGACGGGGGACTTACTCTGGCGTCCTGACCCTCCGATCAACGATATTGGGAGGGTGAGTAATCTCTTGATCCGCAACTACTTAAACGCGTGGGATGTGGGGACGTGGGTGCTTCTGGCTCTCGCGGCTGGCTGCGTTGGCCATAAGTCTCAAACACCAACTCCGGAACCCACCGTGCCACTGCCCGCCGGCTCTCTCGCGAGCCGCGACGTCGGCGTCCTGCCGTTCACGCTGGTGCTGGCCGAAGACTCCCTGCACTGGGATTCCCATTTCACGGATCATCCGAAGGTCCTCGCCACCGCCGACAGCATCCTGCTCGGCTTTTTGACCAGCCGGGTGCCCGAAGTGGCGTGGAAGTCTCCGGCCAGAATGTGGCGAGGCGCGCGGGGCGCGAATGATCTCCCGGATGATCCGCACCAGCTCGGCGTCGCGATTCTGCGGCAGCTTCCGGTGGGGTCCTATGTGCCGGACCCCCTCCGGGCGCAGCTCCGGATGCTCGGCGCTGTGGCCGGCGGTACGTACGTGCTCGCCCCGGCGTCGCTGTTCTTCAAGACCGACTCGGCGAACCGCAGGATGGGCAGGGCGGAGCTGACGATGGTGCTGGTCGACGTGAGGCTTGGGCAGGTCTCGTGGCGTTCCGTGGCGCGCGGCACGGGCGACGAGCCCTGGACGGCGGTGAATGCCGCGCTGAAGACACTCACTCCGGGACTCCCGTGACCCGCGAAGCGACACTCATCCCTGGCGACGGCATCGGTCCTGAAATCACAGCCGCGACGCTCGAGGTGCTTGGTGCACTGGGGATGAAGTTCGACTGGGACGAACAGTACGGCGGAATGACCGCCGTCGAGAAGGCCGGCACGCCCCTCCCGAACGCCACCGTCGATTCCATCCGCCGCACCCGTCTCGCGCTGAAGGGTCCGCTCACCACCCCGGTCGGCGGCGGGTACCGCTCCGTGAACGTCGCGCTGCGGCAGGAATTCGATCTCTACGCGAACGTCCGGCCGACCAAGACCATTGTCCCGGGGGGACGCTATCCCCACGTGGATCTGGTGATCATCCGCGAGAATACCGAGGGCATGTACGTCGGGCTCGACCATGTCTTCCGCGTGGCCGACGATCCCAAAGCGGTGGCGCAGGCGATGTCGGTGATGACGCGCGACGGCTGCATGCGGATCTGCCGGTATGCCTTCGAGTATGCGAAGAAGAATGGCCGGAAGAAGGTCACCATCGTCCACAAGGCGAACATCCTCAAAGCTACGTCGGCGCTCTTTCTCGAGAGCGGAAGACGCGTGGCGAAGGAATACGAGGGCGTGATCGCGTCGGACGACAAGATCGTGGACAACACCGCGATGCAGCTGGTGATCAATCCGGAGCAGTTCGACGTGCTCGTGACGACGAACCTGTTCGGCGACATTCTGTCGGACGAAGCGTCGGGACTGGTCGGCGGGCTCGGCCTTGCGCCCGGCGCGAACATCGGAACCACCGCGTCGATCTTCGAAGCGGTCCACGGCTCGGCGCCCGATATCGCGGGGCAGGGAATCGCGAACCCGTCGGCACAGATGCTCGCGGCCGCGATGCTGCTCGATCACGTTGGGGAGCAGGGGGCGGCGACGAAGATGCGCCACGCCATCGAGACTACGATTGTGAAGGACAACGTCCGCACCCAGGATCTGGGGGGCAGTGCTTCAACATCCGAGTTTGCCCGGGCTGTCGCCAAGCGGGTATAGCCACCTCTGTAAGGGCTGCGACCAGATGATCGCCGGACTGGCGATCGGCGAGCTCTGCCGGGATTGCACGATCCGGGTGCGGAGGCGCGCGGGCCGCATCGCGCGTTGGGTGGCTATTCTAACTACAACTCCCCTCGCGATTTACGTCACTCTGACCTTGCCGCCGCAATTCACGCCTCGCATGACCTACGTCGGGGTTGTGCTTGCCTGGTACGCGTTGACGTTTCTCATAGTCAAGCGAACTGCCTGGGAGTGGCTCAAGTGAAGACTCTGGCTGCATTGCTGTTGATCGCGGCTCCTGTTTCGGCCCAAACGTCTCTCTCCATCTATTCGGATGGGCGAGTGGTCGTGCGCAAGATGATTCCCCAGAGGCTGCAAAAGGGGAGCAACATCTTTTCGCTCGATCTGCCGGGGCTCGATCCGGCGACGCTCTTCTCGCCCGACTCGAACGTCGCGGTGACGAGTGCGGTGCTCCGGCCGGCGACCGACATGGAGTCGGCGCTGCGGGCGTCGATCGGCCGGACGTTGGCGTTTGTGCAGGGAAAAGGTGACACGATTCAGGCGACGATCCTGAGCGTGAGCCCGCCGCAGACCCGGCTCGCGAACGGACTCGTGATGTTCTCGTTCCCCGCGGGCACCCCGCTCTTTCCGGTTGAGGCCAGTCTCATTCGGAGCAAGGCCGAGGCGGTGGTGACGCTGGAGGCGAGCCGCGCGCGGGATGGGGCGGACCTGACGTACCTCAGTCAGGGTGTCACCTGGCAGGCGGTCTATCAAGCCGTGCTCAATGGCTCGGGGTCGGCATTCGTGACGGGTGCCGCGACCATCAATTCGTCTTCCATGAAGGTCGACAGCGTGTCGGTGCAGCTCGTGGCTGGGTCGATAAGTGGTGTCCACCTTGCCAGGGCGGCTGACATGGCTGCGGTAGCGGGGCGGATGCAGATGCAGTTTGGTGAAGCTCAAAAAGGCGCAGTCGAAGAGAGTGTCGGGGAATCGCATGTGTACGAGCTCCCGGGTTTGGTCTCGTTCGACATCGGGTCCCCCCTGACCACGGCGCTCTTCCCGCGGACCCGCGCGGACTACGCGCAAGAGTTCGTGGTGCCGGGCGTGCTCCCATGGCAGGGATACTTCGGCCCGGTGGGGACCGACCCCAACACCGTTCCCGTTCAGGTGTGGTACACGTTCAAGCGGGGGCACGGGACGTCGCTCGGAGACCGCCCTCTCCCTGGCGGAACCATGCAGCTCTTTCAGCGTGATTCGGCCGGGCGGGTGCAGCTGGTTGGTGAGGCGTCCTTCCCGCACACGCCCGCAGGCAAAGACCTGAGGGTCCAGTCTGGAGACGCATTTGACGTGACGGCGGAGCGCATCCAGACTGACTATCATCAGGTCAGCATCCCGAACGCCCCACCGCTCAAGGGGATTCACAGTCGGGTGACTGCCAGCTACAAGGTCACGCTGACCAACGCGAAGCCCCAGGCGGTGACGGTCGACGTCCGCGAGAGTCACTGGGGGAACTGGGTGATCACCGACTCGAGCGTACCGGCGGAGAAGGTGTCGTCGAGTGAGCAGCGCTTCCGGGTCTCGGTGCCTGCGAACGGCACCGCGACTTTGACCTATACGGTACAGGTGGATTCGTGACGGTTCAGATCCTGCATTTGTCGGACCTGCATTTCGGCGGCCTGGCGGATATCCGTCAGATCGAGGCGCTCGAGGCCATCCTGCCCGATCTGCGCCCCGACGCGGTCGTGATCTCCGGCGACCTGTCGCAGCGCGCGAGGCATGGTGAGTTCCAGCGCGCCCGCGCGTTCATGAACATGGCGAAGGAGACTTCGCCGGTACACGTCACTCCCGGCAATCACGACGTGCAGTGGTGGTGGCGTCCGTTCATTCCGTTTGGATCGGCCGCAAAGTACCAGAAGTACCGCCGTTACTTCGGTGAGGACATCACGCCCACGCTGAACATTCCCGGTGCCGTGATCGCGGGCGCGAACAGCTCCCACGGGATCGCGTGGGGTTCGCTCACGTTCCGGCTGCGGGATATCGCGGTGAAGGGGCACCTTCCCAAGTCCGAAGTCACGCGGGTGAAGCAGATCTTCGACGGGGCCGACCCCGCCGACGCCCGGATCATGGTCCTTCATCACAACGTGCTCCGGGGTGACGTCTCCCAACGGATGGGGCTCGCCCGGTGGAAGCAGGCGCAGCGTCGCATCCTCGAGTCAGGGGCAGACGTCGTCCTTTGCGGTCACGATCATCAGGAGGGCGCGGACGTTCTGGGAGGCCGGGTGGTCGTGTCGACCTCGGGTACACTCTCCACGCGCTCGCGGGGCGGACGCCCCTCCTGCTTCAACTTCGTCACCATCGACCCTGGTGCCGTACAGGTCACGTTCTTCCGCTGGGAGCAGGACCGGGGCCGGTGGCGGGCCTCGGATACCTTCGCCTTCGCCCGCGGCGGGGCGCATTCGGAGGCCCGCCGGGACTCGGTGGCCGTCGGAAACAGCTGAGAACACCTGCCTTGTCGTGCACCCCCGGCTTACGCCGGGGGTCAGTCAGACCCTCCCCTTCGAGGTTAGTTTTCTGACCCCGGGCGTCAGCCCGGGGATGGACAAGAGCTGGGCTGACCTCATTCCCGAGACCCAATGGCCCCGAAATACCACGGCGTCGACTTCTACAGCCTCGACACCCTTCTATCTGAAGAAGAGCGCGCCGTCCGAGACACCGTCCGGACCTGGGTGGATAAGCAGCTCATCCCGGTCATCGGCGACGCCTACATCGAAGGGCACTTTCCCAAACAACTGATCCCGGGCATGGCCGAGCTGGGGCTGTTCGGCGCGAATCTGCCTGAAGAATACGGGTGTGCAGGACTGAACAACGTCGCGTACGGGCTCATCATGCAGGAGCTCGAGCGCGGCGATTCGGGCGTGCGGTCCTTCGCATCGGTGCAGGGCGCGCTGGTGATGTACCCGATCTACGCCTTCGGCTCGGACGAGCAGAAAAGGAAGTGGCTGCCGGAGATGGCGAGCGGCAAGGTGATCGGGTGCTTCGGGCTGACCGAGCCCGACTACGGCTCGAACCCCGCCGGGATGATCACGACCGCCAAGGAGTCGAAAGACGGCTGGGTGCTGAACGGCGCCAAGATGTGGATCACCAACGGCTCGACCGCCCAGGTCGCCGTCGTGTGGGCCAAGACGGGCGCGCAGAGCGACGCCAACTCCATCCGCGGCTTCCTCGTCCCCACGCACACCAGGGGCTTTTCCGCCAAGGACCAGAAGGGCAAGCTGTCTCTCCGCGCCTCCGATACGAGCGAGCTGGTGCTCCAGGATGTCCATCTCGCCAAGGACGCGATCCTTCCGAAGTCGGGCGGGCTGAAGTCTCCGTTGATGTGCCTCACCCAGGCGCGCTACGGGATTTCGTGGGGCGCGCTGGGCGCAGCGATGGCGTGTTACGACGAAGCAGTGAGCTACTCCAAGAATCGCGTGATGTTCGGCAAGCCGATCGGCGGCTTCCAGCTCCAGCAGGCCCGGCTGGCCGAGATGCTCACCGAGATCACGAAGGCGCAGCTCCTCGTGCTCCAGCTCGGCCGCCTGAAGGATCAGGGCAAGATGACCCCGCAGCAGGTCTCACTCGCGAAGCGCAACAACGTCGACATGGCCACCGATATCGCGCGGGAAACCCGTCGCCTCCTGGGCGCCAACGGCATTCTCGCGGAGTATCAGGCCATGCGGCACCTCGCGAACCTGGAATCCGTGTACACGTATGAAGGGACCCACGACGTGCACACGCTGGTTCTGGGCCAGGAAATCACCGGCATCTCAGCGTTCGAGTGAACTCATGAAGATTGCGGTATGCATCAAGCGGGTCGCCGATTCCGAGACCCGCGTCAAAGTCGCTGGCGACGGCAAGTCGCTCGACGACGCGGGCGTGAAATTCATTCTCAACCCTTACGACGAATTCGCGGTCGAGGAAGCGCTCCAGCGCAAGGAAAAGGCGGGCACCGGCGAGGTGGTGGTGCTGGCGCTGGGTAGCGCGACCGCACAGGAGACGATCCGCACCGCGCTCGCCATGGGTGCCGACCGCGGCATCCTTCTGCAAACCGACGCGGTGCCTGCTGACGGGTTCGTCACCGCGCAGGCGATCGCGACCGAGCTGAAGGCCGGCGGGCCCTGGGACCTGGTGCTCTTCGGGAAGATGGCCATCGACGACTACAACAGTCAGGTCGGACCGATGGTCGCGGAGCTCCTCGATCTCCCCTGTGTCACCTCCGTGTCCCACCTGACGATCGAGAACGGCGTGGCCACCGCCGACCGAGAGATCGAAGGGGCCGTCGAAGTGGTGCAGTGCCCGGTGCCCGCGGTGATCACCACCGACAAGGGCATCAACGAACCCCGGTATCCGGCCCTCAAGGGCATCATGGCCGCGAAGAAGAAGCCGCTCGAAGTGAAGCCCGTCACGCTCGGTGGCGGCTCCATCGAGGTCCTCGAGATGCAACCACCTCCGGCCCGCAAGGAAGGGAAGATCGTGGGCGAAGGCGCGGCGGCCGTTCCTGAGCTCGTCAAACTGCTGCGCGAGGAGGCGAAGGTTCTATGACCACCGTCCTCGCGGTCTGCGAACAGCGCGACGGGAGCTTGCGAAAGGTCTCGGCGGAGGTCGTGACCGGCGCCCGCCGCATCGCGGATGCCCTCGGTGCCGAGGTCGAGGCGTTGGTGCTCGGGTCGGGTCCGGCCAGCGGTTCCGATCAGCTCGGTGGCTTTGGCGCCGATCGCGTCGTCACGCTGACCGGTGATGGCTTCGGCAAGTACGCCCCTGAAGGGTACGCGAAGGCTGTCGCCGACCGAGCCAAGGCAGGAGCGACGGTCGTCGTGTGCGCCGCGAGTGCACAGGGCAAAGACCTGGCCCCACGCATCGCCGCCAAGCTCGGCACCGGCCTCGCCGCGGATGTCACCGACGTGATGGTCGAAGGTGGCGCGCTGATGGCGATCAGGCCCGTCTATGCGGGCA
The DNA here is from genome assembly GCA_035631315.1 of Gemmatimonadales bacterium. Classification (GTDB taxonomy): domain Bacteria; phylum Gemmatimonadota; class Gemmatimonadetes; order Gemmatimonadales; family GWC2-71-9; genus 40CM-2-70-7. The sequence goes on along the minus strand of DASQIZ010000123.1, from coordinate 5,028 downwards.
AGGCGCTCCTGAAGGTGAAGCTCACCGGGAAGCCTGCGGTGCTTTCGCTTCGTCCCAACGTCTTCACGCCGGTTCAGCGCCCGAAAGCCGGTACGGCGTCCACGGCCGCGGCGAACGTGCCCGCAGGGCGCGTCACGGTGAAGGAGATCAAGGCGGCGGAGGCCGGAGCCCTGGATGTCGCCGAGGCGCCGATCGTGATCTCGGGAGGCCGCGGGCTCAAGGAGCCGGCGAACTTCAAGATCCTCGAGGACCTCGCGCACGCGTTCGGTGGCCGCGCCGCCGTTGGCGCCTCACGTGCCGTGGTCGACGCCGGCTGGCGTCCGCACGCCGATCAGGTAGGCCAGACCGGCAAGACGGTGAGCCCCACGCTCTACATCGCGATCGGCATCTCCGGCGCCATTCAGCATCTCGCCGGCATGCGGACGTCCAAGGTGATCGTCGCGATCAACAAGGACAAAGACGCGCCGATCTTCAAAGTCGCGGACTACGGTGTGGTCGGCGATCTCTTCGAGATCGTGCCCGCGCTCACGGCGGCCGTGAAGAGCCACGCGTAGTGAAGCCCTCCCAGTACCAGGCTCCCCTGCCACTCGACCGTCTGATCCTCAAGGCGGGTTCCGAGGGTGCCGGGGATACGATGGAGCTCGACGTGTGCATCGTCGGAGGCGGTCCGGCAGGACTCGCCTGCGCCATCGAGCTGGCACGTCTGGGAAAGAAGGACGGCAACGAGCTGAACATCGGCGTGCTCGAGAAGGCCGAGGCGCTCGGGGAGCACAATCTGTCGGGGGCGGTGGTGAATCCGCGCGCGCTTCGCGAGCTCTTTCCCGATCTCAAGGATTCGGATTTCCCGTTCCGCCGCGCGGTGGACAAGGAAGCGGTGTACATGCTGACGGGGGGGTCGCAGATCCGGATGCCGACGCCCCCGACCATGCAGAACCACGGCAACTACGTCGCCTCGATCTGCGAGCTCGTCCGCTGGCTCGGCGGCAAGGCTGAAGAGCTGGGCGTCAATGTGTTCACGGGGTTCCCGGCGGCGAGCCTCCTGGTCGACGGCCATCGGGTGGCGGGCGTGCGGACCGAGGCCGCCGGCCTCGATCGCGAAGGCAAGCCCACGTCGTCCTACTCGGCGCCGAATGATCTGACCGCCAAAGTCACTGTGCTGGCGGAAGGCACGCGGGGCACGCTGTCGCAAGGCTTCTGCAAGTGGCAGAACGTCGGCTCCGAAAACCCGCAAATTTTCGCCCTCGGCGTGAAAGAGATCTGGGAGACCAAGAAGCCTCTCGACCGGATCATCCACACCCTCGGGTGGCCGCTGCCCACCGATGCGTTCGGCGGGTCGTTCTTCTATCCCCTCGAACCGAATCTCGTCGCGCTCGGGATCGTGGTCGGCCTCGACTACGGCGACGCGGCCCTCGACATCCATGTGCTGCTCCAGCGGCTCAAGATGCATCCGCTCTTCAAGCAATATCTCGAAGGCGGCGAGCTGGTGGAGTGGGGTGCGAAGACGATTCCCGAGGGCGGCTACTACGCGCTGCCGGCCCGGCGCTCTGGGGACGGGGTCGTCATCCTCGGCGATGCGGCCGGCTTCGTGGACGTGCCGTCTCTCAAGGGCATTCACTACGCCATCCAGTCCGGGATCTACGCCGCGCGCGCGATCTTCCAGGCGCTCAAGTCCGGCGAGCCCGCAGGCGAGAAGCTCGCGGAATATGACCGGCTGGTGAACGAGTCGTACATCATCAAGGACATGAAGAAGACCCGGAACATGCGTCTGGCGTTCAAGGACGGGTTCTACGTCGGCGGCGTGAAGGCCGGGCTGATGACGCTGACGGGTGGGAAGCTGTTCGGTGGGAAGATTTCGATGCACTCCGATGCTGAGGCCGAGCGCCAGCTAACCCCGGGAACCCCGGGCTCACGCCCGGGGTCAGTGGGGATCAGTAAGGTCGATGCCGTTTTCAAGTCCGGGAATTCGACCAGAGACACAATTCCCTCGCATCTCATCGTGGGCAAAGACATCACGAAAGAGGTCGCGGACTTCTACAGCCATGTATGCCCCGCCGGGGTATACGAACAGGTGGACGGTCAGCTGCGGGTGAACCCTCCGAATTGCGTCGATTGCAAGGCGACCGACGTGCTCGGGCCGCGCTGGACCCCCCGGGAAGGAGGGAGTGGGCCGAAGTACAAACGCATGTGATGCCCCTCGCCCGCTGGTACCAGAGCCGGCTCTTTCGTTCCTATCTCTTCCAGTTTCCCATCGTCTGGTTGCTCGTCAAAGCTGCGAACGCCTACATGGCGGGGTACGTCCGCGAGCCACCACTGGGGTTCCGGCCCGCGACCGAAACCGTCGCCTGTGTCATCGAGCTGTTCATCCTCTGGGCGTTCATCCGTCGCAATAACGAAGACATCCTGCTCGGCAATCTCGGGCTCTCGTGGAAAGAGACCCTGCTTCCCCTCGTGCCTTTGCACTTTGCACTCAGCGCGCTCGCGGCGCTCGTATGACCGAACCCCTCATTGCCGCCGACTCGATCGACTTCTCCGTCAAGGAGAAAGTGATCCTGCGTTCGGTCTACGTGGATGCGGTACCGGGAACGATCACCGCGCTGGTCGGGCGTTCCGGGGCGGGGAAGTCGACGCTCTTCTGGATCATGGTCGGGTTGAAGCGCGCGCAGAGCGGACAGGTGTGCTGGGCCGGTATGCGCCTCGAGCGGCCACGCCTCCACGCCCTCGCGCGACTGGGCCTCGCCTTCGGACCTGACCGGCCGTTTCTCTCGCCCGGGCTCTCGACGGCCGACCATCTGAGGATGATCGATGGGAACGCAGGTGGTCTTGGAGTCGACGAGTGGATCGACCGGCCCACGGGAACGCTTTCGGGAGGCGAGCAGCGGCTCTCCGAGATCGCGGTGCTGCTCGGGTGTCGCCCCCGGGTGCTGGTGCTCGACGAACCGTTCAGGGGGCTCGCGCCCGCGGTCCGGGACCGAATTGCGGATGTTCTCCGACAGGCGGCTGCTGCGGGCGTGGCGGTTCTCTACGCGGACCACGACGTGACGCAGGTGCATAACACGGCTGATCGGCTGTTCAGCATGGAGAACGGAATGACCCGTCGTGTCGAGGGTTTCAAGGAGCGACCACTGCACGAGTGGTATCATGCCTGGCCGCAGTAGCCTCTGCGCGGTTTGTGAGGTAACCTGAAGTATGGTAGCCCCGCTCCTCTTCCTGGCCCTTCTGCAAGCACCAAATACGCAGCTCGCCGCGGTCGCCGATTCGCTCCACGCGGGAAGTATCGACGTCGCGATCGATCTCGCGCAGCGCTACACGTGGGATCATCGCAAGGACGCCGCGGGCTATCTCCTCCTCGGCGACGCGTGGGCCGCCAAGAAGCCGATGGGGGGGCTTCAAGCGCTGCAGAATTACCGGCTTGCCCGGGATCTCGAACCCAAGGACCCGGATCCTCCCTACCGCATGGCGCAGCTCGCCCTGCGCCTCGGCGGCGCGGACGGCGAGCGGATTCTCCGGGAGAGCCTCGAGCGGGTGATGTCGATCGACCCGCTCTACAAGAACGCCTGGCAGCAGTGGCTCCTCGCGTACCGGAACACGGATGGCCGCGAACAGATGATCAAGATCCTCCGGCCGTTCGCCGCCAACCCCACCGTGAAGGGTCGCCTCGCGCAGTTGGAAATCGAGAACGAGTCCTACCACACCGCCGACTCCCTGTTGGCCGGCGCCATCGCGGCGGACTCCACCGATCCCGAATGGCTCGCGCTTCGCGCGCAGAGCTCCCTGGAACAGGGAGACACCGTCCTCGGATTCGGCACCTACGCCCGCGCGTTGGCGCATGCCGATCGCGACACCGCCGATGTGCTCTGGCGGCAGATCGTCGGGATCGTCACCCCCGCCGAGTACGTCGCGTGGGCCAAGGGTGTGCGGCCGGGAGAGAAGGGCTCATGGATCGAAAGTTTCTGGGCGCGACGGAATCCCGATCTGTTCGCAGGCGTCAACAATCGAGTCTTGGAGCATTTCGAACGCCTTCGCTACGCTCGCAGGCAGTATCCCCTGTTGCACCCCTTCACCAATGCCCAGCGCAACCTTGCTGCGCGTGGGGCGGATGCGGAGTTGACGTCGGCGCGTGATCGGGGAGAATACCTGGATTGCGAAGCCACCGAGGGGATGACCAACGGCTCGAAGATGGACATGCGCAACCTGGAGCTGTCCCCTCTGGTGACAGGCGGGTTCAGGACGGGGGGCTTGGAGGTGCGGGACGAAGCACCCCTGGCCGCCGGCTCGGAGAACGACCTTGCATCTGTTGATGTAATACTCGGCCAGACGATCTTCGCGCCACTGAACATGGACATTCGGGGGGCCGATACGGTGGCCGCGAGGATCGGGTACAACCTGGCTACGGGTTTGAGTGACCGGGGCCTGACCTACCTCCGCTTCGGCCCGCCGCGAAGGGGCATCGTCGGCAACACCAACCTTGGCAGCAGCGCCCAGGAGTGCTTCCGCCCTGACGTCGAGCGCTGGCGGTATGACAACATCGGCGAGGTCCGGTTTAGCATTGGAACCATAGGCAGCCTGCCTGGAGGTGACATCACTTTCAACCCTCAGAATGCAGGACAGTACGAAGCAATGAAGCTGGCCCTCACGACTGACGCGCCATCGGAGCCCGCACCCCTCCAGTTCGGTGTCTGGTTCGCCCAGTTCCGCGACTCCCTGAATCCGCGCCTCACCGACTTCGTCGTCATCTCGACGAAAGGCGAAATCGCAGCCACGCTCGTGGGCACCGTCGGCGGGGACCGGGGCATTCGGCAGTCTCAGGCCGGCTACGTCACCATCCACGACCGCCCCGGCCCCTACACCGTCCTCGCCGACGCCCGCGTCGCCGACACCCTCGGCCGTCAGACCCTGGCCGCCCGGCTCCGCTCCTGGGACTCGCTCCCGGCGGTTTCCGATCTGCTCACGGATGACGTCTGGACCGGTGGGGACATGGGGCGCGGCGCGGCCCTCGATCACGTCCGGCGGGACCTAACCTTCCTATCG
>DASQIZ010000122.1:0-58907 GCA_035631315.1 Gemmatimonadales bacterium | reverse complement strand
CAGGGCACACGCCGAGACAAGCAACCGTTTCATGCGAAGGGTCTCCGAAGAACGAATCAGGAAAGGGGCTTCAAGGGCGCGGTAAAAATGGACGCCCCCGGGAGGGGCGTCAACCAACCCTAGTCACGATTGAGTCACGCTGGATTCGCGGTGTGGAAACCCTGCCAAATGAAGTAGACCGGGATGCCCACCAGGATGAGTCCCACATCTACCGCGAACGTCAGGGGTTGAGAAACCAGATAATTCCCCAATAGAAAGACCGACCCCAGAAGAAAGAGCCCGGGCACTATCGGATAGCCCCAGGTCCAGTACGGCCGTTCGAGATCGGGGCGCCGGCGGCGCAGGATAAACACCGCCGCGACCCCCAGGGCATAAAAGGGCCAGATGCCGATCACGAACTGGTCGGCCAGGGCCGTGAACTCCCGCACCAGGACGAAGACCGCGCCGAGGGCCGCCGCCAGGAAGATGGCGCCCGTGGGCGCGCCATTCTTTTCGGATACGCGCGCGATCGCCTTCGGAAAGAGCCCGTCGTCCGCGAGCGCGAAGAAAATCCGCGGCGCGGTCATCATCGAGCCGTTCAGGGTACCGAACGTGCTCACGGCCACCGCAGCGCCCACGAGCACCACTCCGACTGGACCGAGGAGGATCTGCGCGGCGTCGGCGGCCACGAGCTGCGCGCCACCCATCTGGCTCATCGGAATGAGATGGAGATAGACGAAGATGGCCCCCAGGTAGAGGACCACGACACCGGCGGTGCCGAGGATGATGGCGCGCGGGAGATTGCGCTGGGGATCGCGGACTTCGCCGCTCACGAACGCGAGATCGGCCCACCCGTCGTACGCCCAGAGGATCGCCACCATCGCCACGAGGAAGGGCGATAAGCCGACCGGTGCGTGCTGGCTCATCATCGCGGGCACGGCGTGCGGACCGCCCAGGGCGAACCCGATGGCCACGAGGGCGAAGAGGGCGAACACCTTGAGCGCGGTGCTCAGGTTCTGCAAAATGGCGCCCCGGTGAATCCCGAACCAGTTCACGGACGCTACCACCACGATCAGTCCCGCGGCCAACGCCTGCTCGGCGGCGATGCTCACCGGCCCGATCACCAGAACGGGCGTCGAGGGATCCATCGCGGTGAGCCCGAGCGAGTGCAGGACACGGATGGCATAGCCGGCGGAGACGATCGAGATGGCCCCGTAGGCGCCCGGGCGGATGATCACGAGCTCGCCCCAGCCGAAGAGAAAGGCCGTCAGCGGCCCGAAGCCTTCGCGCAAGAACACGTAGAGGCCACCGGTGCGCGGGAACGCGGCGGCCAGCTCCGCGTACGTCAGCGCGCCGCAGAGCGCAACGACGGCGCCCAGAATCCAGGCGAGCAGGAAGATTGGAACGTCGGGGACGCGCCCCGCCACCACGGCCGGCGTGCGGAAGATGCCGGAGCCGATGGTGGATCCCACCAGCACCGCCACCGCACTCCAGAAACCGAGCCGCCGGGGAAGCCGGTCTCCCCACTGGTCTTGTTGCGTCGCTGTCGCTTGGGTCATGGGCGAGGAACGAATATACATTCCGGCCCATGTCCAACGCCTATCGCCGCCTTGCCTGGTCCGCTGCCTTCGCTTGCTACCTCCTCATCGTCCTTGGTGGGGTCGTACGGATCACAGGATCCGGACTCGGCTGCGGGAATCACTGGCCCCTCTGTAATGGGCGACTCCTTCCACCGCTCGATCTCCCCACGATCATCGAGTATGGACACCGGCTCGTCGCGGTGTTGGTCAGCGTTCTGGTAGCGGCTGTGGCATCCGTGGCCTGGCGCACAGGCACACCGTCCAAATCCGGCTACGTCGCGCTCGGCTTGCTCGTCGTGCAGGTCACCCTCGGCGCGATCACGGTCAAGCTCGACCTGCCCCCCTGGACGATTATCCTGCACCTGGGGACCGCGATGCTCCTGTTCGCGACGCTCCTATACTCGGCCAGCTCTCCTCATACCCCGGGCTCGCGCCCGGGGTTAGGTAATGCCGTCGTTCCGGCACTCGCGCTCCTTACTGTGCTCATGGGCGCTCTTACTGCAAACCTTGGTGCCGCGTCCGCATGCCTCGGCTTCCCGCTCTGCGGCGGTCAGCTCATCCCCGACGGCAACCGGTTCCAGTACATACAGTGGACCCACCGGCTCTTCGCCTACTCGCTGGTGATCGCGGCGCTGATGTGGGCCGTGCGCTCGCGCCGGGCAGGCCCCCGCTGGGTGCTGGCGCTGGTGCTGCTGCAAGTGGGGGTAGCGGCGGCGATGGTGCTTGGCGGTCTTCCGGAGCCCCTCCGGATCGCCCATGTGGCGGTGGGGGCGGCGGTGTGGGGTGCCGCGGTCTTGTCGGCGCTCCAGGGACGATGATGCGGAAACGACGACGGGCCCGGCACCCGCCGGGCCCGTCGAGCTTACACGGGTTTGATTACTGCTTGGCGATGGTGAACTTGAAGTTGCTGATCACACCATTGCCCGTACAGGATGACGCCGGACTCGCGTCGCACTCGGCAGAGTAATCGAACACGAACCAGCGAGTACCGGCCGGGTACGTCGCAAAGCCGGTGGTCTCCGGATTCGACACCGTCGACGCGTTGCCCCCATCCTCTGCCGGGCACGTCCCGCCAGGGGAGAAGACGTTCCAGTTTGCGGACACGGTGTCGGTGCACGCGTAGAAGTCCACGTCCGGATTCTTGCCACCCACCGAACCCGCCGGGGCGGGCCAGGAGGCAGTGAAGTTCAGTGCTGCCGGAGCGGCCAAGGTCCACTTGAAGATCAGGCAGGGCCCCGGTGATCCAAAGGCCACCGCCTCCGGGCAGTGCACGGCGTTGTTCTTGAGCAGCTGGGCAGGGTAGATCGTGACGCTGCTACCGGAGGCCGGGATCAGCGAGGTGATGTCGTAAGCATTGGCCCATGAGCTGTCGCCCGTGTACAGGTCGGCGCCCGCCGTGATTGGCGCACCGGCCAGTGTCACAGTCTTCCCAGCGTATGTCACAAGGACGCCTACCACACGGATAGAGTCGCGGGAGAACTGCGGAATCGCGACCACGAGCGAATCCGGGCTCTTGGCGACGACGAGCGCGGGGATCTTCTCCTGACCGAACAAGACCGTTGCTTTCGTGGTGTCGAACTTCAGGGTCGCCACGCCCAGCTTGACGACCGCCGTCGAGGACGGCACGGGGCTGGCCGGCCCCGACATCGTACCTGGGAAGAACACCGGCAGCACCGTGACGGTGACCGAGTCGGGCTTGACCCCAGGCGAGGAGGCCACGACGCACGTCTTGTTCAGGCCCGTCGAGGTGACAATGGCCCGCGCGCTGGTGTTCGGCACCGGCTGGTAGGTCGGGTCGTTCGCAACCGTCGCCGTCGTCGGGTCGCAGGAGCTGAAGGTGACTGGCACCTCGAGCGGCGTGAGGCGGCTGTCCACGACCGAGGCGGTGAACGTGCCGCTCGCACCGAAACCGCTCAGCGTCAGCGACGAGAAGTTCGTGATGACCTCCGTCGGGGTACCGCTCCCGGCGGCAGTGGGGTTGTCCTTGCAGGCCGCCGCGCCCGCAAGCGCCGCCAGCACGATCAGACCGGGTATACGTACGTTCATACCATTCCTCGCTTGAAGGTCCCTGGCAGGCCTGCTCAGAAGTTGTCCACGTCCGCTACGCCGTCCGTCCCCAACAAGTCTTGCCAGTTCGGCCGGCTCTGTTCCTTGATATCGTTCGTGTAAATCAAGGTGTAGTTGCCGAACCGCGTCAAATCCATGAACACGTACTTGAGACTCCGGTTCTGCGTGTACTTCCAGACTTCGTACGGATTCGTCGTGCCGTTATTCCGCCGGTCCAGCCGTTCATCAGGTTGACCATACAGAATGAAGATCTTCCCCCGGTCGGTCCGCCAGCCGGCCGCGCCCGCCGCCCCGCCTTCCTTGAACCGGCTGTCGGCCTCGTTCACGCGCGCGTAGTACTGATCCATCAGGGCGTTGCGTCCGGCGCCACCCGCGGGGCTCCGTCTCGCCCAGAAATCCCGCAGCCACCGGCGCTTTCCATCCACCGTCAGACCCGAGTACTCCCCCGCTTCATGCGCATTCATCACGTACACGAGCGGGGCATACAGCGAATCCAGGCCCGCTTCGGTCTTGTCCGAGAATACGTCTTCAGTCGCCACGTCGCTGACGTTCGCCAGCTCCTTCGACGTCTCAAGCCCGGCCATGGTGAACGATCCGGTCCGCACCATCGCGGAGTCGCCCGTCGCCGTCACTTCCAGCCGGTAGGGGCCCGCCGGAAGGCCGGCGAGGTCGAGCACGCCGTACGTGATCCCGCCCGACGCCCCGACCGCCACCTGCTGGGGCTGGGCCGCGATCACCTGGGCCCCCTGGGCATCCAGCACGCGCGCCTTCACGCTCAAGCTTTCGGCGCGCCCCGGATAGAGCTCCAGGTAGTACGTCAATTGCGTCTGCGTCGGGGTCAGGGTCGGCGCGCCCGACGTCTGGACGAACAGCGCGCCGTTGTAGATCTCCCCCACGCGAGGGGCCGTATCACTCGCGCTCGCCGGAGCCCGGAGGCCCGTGCCGAGCAGGAGGTCGGAGGCCCCGATCCCCCCCTTAAAGCCTGCAAACGTCGTCCGGCCTCGCGTCACCAACCCGGTGGCCGAATCGGTCACCGTCGCTTCCAGTGAGTACCGCCCCGGCGTGACGCGGAAGTTCACGTATTCGCCGGTGGAGGCGCCTCGGACACCCAACAGACTCCCTTGCACCCGCTCGGTCCAACTCCGCTTCAACAGCTGCAGACCGCTCGAATCCTTGACTGTGACCTCGAAGCGGAAGGCCGCTCCGGACGTCGCCGCGCCACCCAACGCACTGACCGCCGTGAGCGGCACCCGGCAAAACGCATCGACCACTGTCTGTCCCGACTGCGCCCGATAGTACCGGGCGGTCGTGACGTCGAGTCCGTTGTTCTGCCCCGCGGCGGGGGTACTCACGGCGACCAGCGCCGTGAGTACCACCGTCAGCGGGAATCCGCGACTGCTCCTGGGGGCGTGCGCTACCACCCCAGGCTGAAGCTCAGGAAGTTCGTGTTCCCCAGCGGGCCCATGTTCCGGTACGCATAGTCAAAGCCCAGGCTGAGGTTGCCGCGGGTGTAGTTCAACCCGCCGCCCAACGCCAGCCCGTCCGCGGAGAACGTCGACGTGCTCTGGCTGGTCGTGAACCCCGCGCCGGCACCCGGATCGATGGTGTTGTCCGGGATCAGCGTGTAGCTGCCGCGCGCGGCCAGCGAGAACCCGCTGTTGCCCAGGTTGGTCAGGGCATACTCGAGGCCCATCCCGCCGCCGGGCTTGGTGTTCACCGGCTGATTGAACTCGCCCAGGAGCGAGAGCCGGTTCGACCCCGCCGCGTACAGATCGTACGCGAGGCCCACCCGGAACAGCACCGGCAGCGTCCACGGAGACGCCCGCAGGCGCGCCGGCTGCCCGTCCTGTGGAATCTGGACGGTGCCGAGGGGGGGTTCCCGGTTAACCAGGGTCTGCAAGGCGGCACCCGAGGCCTCCAGGTTGGAGCCGAGGTTCTGAATGACGAAGGCCGCACGAATCGGCCGGTCGCCGATCATCGCGTGGAAGTTCGTGCCGAAGTCCAGCGCCACGCCCGAGGCGGACGTTTCGCCGAGCTGATCGGTCACGAACTTGAGCGAGAGCCCCGCCGAGAACCGATCCGAAAAGTTCTGGCTGAGCGTCGCCCCCACGAACGTTTCCGACACCGAGTACGTGGTGCCGTCGCCGTCCGGGTTGTCGAGCGTGTACACCGGCTGGTTGGAGAACCCGAAGTTCCCCATCTGGACGCCGATCGCCCGCGTGCCGCCGGAGAGCGGCAGCGCGAGCCCCAGCCAGCTGTACTTGGTATCGGCGACGTAGTTGTACGTCGACACCATGGCCTGCGGCCGTGCGAGGAGCGCGAGGCCGCCTGGGTTGTAGTAGAGGGCGGTCACGTCGTTGGCGAGGGCGGCAAAGCCGTTCCCCAGCGCCGCGCCGCGGGCCCCGGCGCCGAGCAGCAGGAATTCTGCCGTCGTCGTGCCGTAGCCCGTGTTGTCGACATTGGTCGGCGCGGTGGTCTGCGCCGCCAGGGACCCGGCGGCCGGAGCCGCCAGGGCCAGGAGCGTGCCGAGCACGCGCGAGTTGAGCTTGGTCATGGTCGGGTTCCTCACGGCGCGAATTGGACGACGGTGAACCGGCCGACCTTCGTCTTCCCATCCGCCGATTCGACGTGGTAGAAGTACACGCCGGACGCCACGAACTGGTTGGACCGGTTCCGCAGGTCCCATTCCAGCTCGCCGCCGCCCGTCGCGTCGTTGTGGGTCAGTACCTGCACCAGAATCCCGCTCACCGAGTAGATCCGGACGATCGCCTTCGGCGGCAGGTTCACGAACTTGAGCACCTTGTTGTTCGGGGTGATCTCAAGCGCATTGGTGACGTAGTACGGATCCGGCACCGTGTGCACCGCCGCCAGCTGATCCTGACTGGTGTGATTCAGGTCCAGCGGAAGCGACGCGGTATAGGACGCTTTCGCACCCAGCCCGGGCACCGCGGGCGGCCGGTCAGCCGGAACGAACTTATAGGTCCCCGTGGTCCCGGTGACGTTGCCCGCGAAATACCGGGCGTTCCACACCGTGCCCGCGGCCGGCAGGGCGGGCATCGCTACGGCCCAGAACTTCCCGGCGAGATACAGGATGAACCCGCGGGCCTGCGTCGCGCTCACCAGGGGCTGGTTGCTGGCCCCCGTGCTGTCCGCGACGAACTGCGTGCTGATCTGACCCAGGTGGGCCGTATCCCGCATGGGTACCGGATTGGCACACCCGTACCCGAACTGCCCGGCCACCGTGGCATTCAGCGGGTCGACGCACATCACGTCACCCCACGTAAGCACGTTGGGATTGCCGTCGACGTCATCGGGCACGCCCACGAACGACGTGCTGTCGATGATGCCATAGGAGGCCCGCAACTTACTGTTGAACGGCACCCGCACCTGGTGGGTCAGATCGACCACCGAGTCGATGGCACCGCCCGTTCCCCAATACAAGGCGAAGTCAGCCGCCCGGTACACGGTGGACGTCGACGTCTCCATGTCGCGGAGCGGGTAATTCGGGGTTGTGTTGTAGGCTTGAATGGCCCCGATGATCGTCACCCCTGGGATGCTGCCGGCAGTCTGCGCCAGTTTGGCCGGCGTCATAGAGGTCCCGCCCAACACCGAGCACCCGCCTGACGCGTTGCACATGCCCTTGGTCGGGTCCGCCGTGTTTTCGTTTGCCGCACCACCGCCCCACCAGCGGTCCCCGGTAAATCCGCTGCCCGCCGGGTTGCTGTTGGCGGCACCGCGGCCCGGTCCCGCCAGGCGCCACGGACCCGGGACCGAGAGGGTCACCTGGCCCGCGAGCGAGAACGACGTGTCCCCGCCGTAATTGGTCCCGTGTGTGATCTTCGGACCGGTGAAGTTGCCGCTCGCACTGGGCTCGCCGACCGTGGCATCGGTCTGGATGTTGATCGCGATGTGCGACACACCGGCCGAACTCTGCGTCGTGATGTAGTACGTCGTCGCGATCGACAGCCCGTAATCCACCGGGTTCTGGCCGGGGAGCACCGAGTCGATCGTCATCGTCATGGTGCCCGAATCGACGAGCTCCGGCAGGAAGGCCGGGAAGCCCAGCGAGAGCGTATTCGTCGGCTGCGACGGACCCGAGAACTCCCCGGTGGTCGCGTCGATGGTTGGGGCGGTACCCGCACCGAGCGGCTGTCCCTTGCCGTTGAGCAACACGGTGGCGCCCAACTGTCCGGCGCCTGCGGACACCGCGCCGGCAGCGCGCGGGATCACCGACTTGGTCGCGCGGGGAGACTCGAGTGACGATGGACCGGAGCGCACCGAGTTTATGTCAAACGCCGTGACCGAGTAGAAGTACTGGAAGAGATTCCGAACGCTCCGGTCGACGTACGCGAAGCCCACGCCGTTGTCGGCCAAGGGGGGGTTCCCGCTCCCGCCTCCCGTCACGGCCGTGTCCGCCGCCGTAATCAGCGCGGTCCCGTTGGCCAGTTTGGCTCGGCCACCCGCCGGGATCTGGACGACGTTCCCGACGAGCGGCACCGGGGCTCCGATGCCGGCCGCGATCGACGCGGCGTCGAACCTATACGGATTGCCGAAGACGTCCTTCGGGCACGTGTTTCCGGCGGTAAGGTAGTTGATCCCCAGCTCCGGCGCGCAGTTCCCCCAATTGAAGGAGCCGGTGTAGTCGATCATCTCCGTGCCAGAGTAGTCGAACTGGGCAACCAGGGTCAGCGCGCCCGGCGTCCGGCCGCGGTAGATCCGGTACCCTTCGACGTCGAACCGGCGGAAGTTCGGATCGTACAGCGCATTGGTCGGGTCATTCGCGATGGCGAAATACGGATCGCCACCCGTGACCGGATTCTCGGTGTGGCTCTTCTCCCAGACGACCGTGACCTGGTTGTCGCCCGGAATCAGGAAGAACTGGGGCGCGTCCGGGGAGAAGGGCAACAGGAACTTCGCGTTAAAGACGGCCTGGGCGACGCTCGCCTTGGACAACAGGGAGCGCGGCACGACCGACACCTCGTACTGCTCGATCGTCCCGTCGTTGTTCGTGTCCTTCTGCGTCACCCACCCCATCACGCGTTCGATCTCCCGGACCTTGGTCGAGTCCTTGGCGATCGAGTCACCGGTGGCGCCGAACCCGGGCTTGAAGTCACCACCGACCTGCGTCTGCAGGAACGGCGTATTCACCGCGGGCGCGTTGATGTAGGCCACCACGATGGTCTTGGTCTGCCCGGGGAGGAGCGTAAACGGACCCGAGGACTCGAAGAACCGGGTGTCCTGCGACACCTGGGCCAGGTAGCAGTAGTGCAACGCCGACTGCTCACCTTGGAAGGAGCACGGGTTGTCCCCGGCCGCCGGGCTCGAGCCGCCCGAGAGATAGCGGTACATCTGCTTCACACCCACGGGGTCCGGGTAACCGGTGGCCGAGTTGAGCGTGTTGGAGAACATCACGAGCCCCAGCTGCTTGCCCGAATTATCCGTCGGCGACTTCAAGTACTTCACCGAGGTGAAGCCGGGGCCGGCGAAGAACGTCGGGCCGGTGAAGATGCTGGGATTGTACGAACCAGCCGCGGTCCAGCTCTGCTCGTTGAAGGGCGCTTCGTAGCACACGCCCATGTTGAAGGGGAACACCGGCGTGGAGTAGTTCTGTGCGACGTGATCGGTGCCGACGTCGCAGTCTTCGAAGAACGCCGCGAACACGTTGTCAAAGGCGTACCCGTGCTGCGGGAACGCGAACCCGTACTTGGTCTGGTTGAGCGACTGGAATTGCGCGCCCAGCGCCGACAGGTCCGCCAGGTATGTCGGGTCGTGATTCACCGCGGAGGCGTTGTCGTAATCCGCCGTCACCGACGAGGTCACGTTCGTGAACGTGTACACGAAGTAGATGATGTCTTCGTTGCCGGTGGGGAAGTTCCACGCCATGCCGCGGGTGTCGACCAGGATGCCCATCGGATGGGCGCGGCCGCCAAGCCGGGTCGGGTTGCCGTCCCACGCGCGGAACCACAGGTCCTGCTGCGACACGTTCGGGCGGGTGAGCAGCACCGAAGCGTAAATCGAGGTATCGGTGACGAAGCCCTCAGGACTCGGCCAAGCCGCCTGATCGCCGGCGTCGAGCGAGTTGTAGACCAGCGTCAGCGGCGAGCCGTCGGCCTGGTCACCGCGCGGATCCATGAAGAACGACCCGGTGGTGTCACCGGCCCACGGAATGCCCGCCGCGGCATCGACCGTGCCGGCGATCTGGAGACCCGAGTTGAAGATGTAGGAGTCCGGGGTCCCCTTGGGCCAGAAGCCGCCCTCGATGACGCCGTTCCCAGACGGGTCCGTGCAGACGTTGCCGGTGTTGATGACCGGGCAATACTGGTGATTGACCTGCATGATCGCCGCGGTCAGGGCGAACAGGTTGGAGCTCGTCCGCTTCACCCCGGGCTTCGGCTTGGCCGCCGCCGGCGTGACACCGGCCACGACCGCCACCGCCACCAGGGCGAGCACGGCACGGGCTCCGCGAGTAAACCACGTTGAACGCATGTTCGATCCTCGGGTGAAAGACCTGGACCGGCGCCGCCCAGGCTCGGGCGGCGCCGGTCCCTATCCGTTTAGAAGCTCAACTCGAAGCCCAACCGGGCCTGCCGGCCCAAATCGTTGAACGTGTACGGACCATTGAAGAGGTTGTAGTACGCATTCAGCGCGCTGGTCTGCTCGGACAGCGTGTACACGCCGTTGCCGTTGCCGAACCGGGCCTCGGCCCGCTTCAGCTCGACGCAGTCCACCGGGCCCGCCTCACCCTTCCAAGTGCCGCAGTTCCCCGGCAGTGTGACGGCCTGCGTCGCCGCGTTGTAGGCACCGTTGGAGGCCGCCTCGTTCGCCAGGTTGACGAACTCCGCTGCGACCTGGTTGTGCTGATAAATCGCGTTGGTGACGTCGTTCGTCTCGGCGAACAGCGCCGTGATGTTCTTCCAGTTGAACACGTTCCGGATGTCGGCGAACGCCGTGACGTCCATGCGGCCCAGCTTCAGGCCCTTGTTGATCCGGAGGTCCAGGTACTTGGTCCACGGTGTCGTGGCGGAGTTGATGTCGCCCGCCTGCGAAGCGGTCAGGCCGAAGTTCGTGCCCGGCGCCGTCTGCCCGCCGCCCACGTTCTCGAGCGGGGTATACGGCAACCCGGAGAGCACGCGGAAGGTCGCGAAGGCGCTGACCTTGTTGAAGATGTTCCCGACCATCGTGCCCGACTGCCAGCCCTGCGGCACGGTGAACGACATCGAACCCACGATGTTGTGCGACCGCTGATCGTTCACGGCCCGGGCCTGCTCGGCCGGAGGCAGCACCGAGCCGGTCACGCCGGAAATCGACCGGGCGTTGGTGTTCAGATACGTGTAGGGTGAGGATCCCGTCCCGTTCGCCACTTCATACGTGTAGGCGACCTGAGCGGAGACCCAGTTCCCGAGGCGCCGGTTGACCTTCATCTCCAGGCCGCGGTCGTACCCGAAGTCGCCGTTCGTCAGCACGTTGATCGTCAGCTGACGGCCGGGGTTGGTCGGGTCGTTGAAGTTGAAGATGCGGTACGACAGGTCCGACACCTTGGACTTGTTGTACGCCGCCACGTCGATGTCGAAGTCCGGGTTGAACGCGTGATGCACGCCGAACTCGAACAGGATGGTCTTGCCGAACCCGACGTCACGCCCGAACCGGTCGTTCGCGTTCGTGAAGGTCAGGTCGTTGTTGATGCCCTGGAGCAGCGTGTTGATGTCGGGCGACTGCACCTGGTGCGAATACGACAGACGGAAGTCCGTCTGATCGGTGATCGGGAACGACACGCCGATCCGCGGGCTGATCACGCTGTGCCCGGTGCCCGGCGTGAAGACCTTGGCCACCGCCGCCTGATATGCAGCGTCGGGGGAGTTGGAATTCAGCGAAGCACTCCAAGCGGGATCCGAGAAGGTGAATCCCGGGGTATTGGAGAACAGCGCGTTGCTGTTGAAATAATCGTACCGGATGCCCAGGTCGATCACGACGTCGCCCAGGTCGAGGCGGTCCGAGCCCCACAGTGCGCCGTTGGTCGGCTTGTCATGGTAGGCGTCCATGAAGATCTGGGTCAGCATGCCGCCGGACCACTGCGCCACATCGGACTTCCGGATCTCACCGCCGAAGGTGAACCGATGGTACCGGTTCGCCTGCCAGTCGACATTCGCCGTCCCGTAGTACCGGCTCTCCTTATAGAGACTGGAGCCGATATCGATGCCCGTCGTGTAGAACCCGCCCGACGCCATCGCGAAGGGATTCTCGCGGTAGGGCTGGGCCAATCGGTACTGGGTCTGGTTCAGGAGCGGCACCCGCTCGCCACTGTTGGTCCGGACGTTCTTGACGATCTGGTCCGGATCATTGAAGAAGTCCGACGCGAACTGGCCGAAGCCGCCGAAGTTCAGGTTCGAGAACTCGAACCCGCCCGTCGGATTCTCCGTGCTCGTCTCAGTGGCCGGATCGAGAATGCCGCTGATGGTCTGGTTCGTGCCGTACGATCCGATCACGTTGAGGGCGAGCGCGCGGTCCGCGGACTTGAAGAGCTGGTGGGTCCAGTTCAGGGTCACGCTGCGCTGCCAGTTGTGCTGACCGCTCTGCGCCGCAGGATCCGCGGCGAGCCGGCCCGGCCAGTTGCGGAACTGCTGCCCGTCGATGATGCCCGACAGTGCCACCGAAGAGCCCGAGCCGTAGAAGTAGGTCAGCTTGCCCTGGAAGTTCGAGGTAGTCGTCCACGCATCAGGCAACTGCATACCGTGACAGTCGAACCCGGCATTCTTGGACGCATCGCAGGAGCCCGAGTATTGCACGAACCGCGGGAGTGCGATCTGCTCGACGCCGGTCGTCGTCGTGCTGTTGACGTTCACGACCGTGTCGATCCCGGCCGTCGCGTAACTCGGCACATCTGCCGCCCCCTGCGAACGGTACGGGGAGGTTTGACCCTGCAGCACGCCCGACAGGAAGAACCGGAGGTTGTTGATCCCCGGCACTGGGCCGCCCAGCGTCCCCTCGAACCGGTTGTAGCCGGCACTGATGGAGTTCGGCATCATGCCGTCCGACATCGTCGAGAACGAGCCCTGCAGCTTCTCGCCGCCGGACCGCGTGGTGTACGAGATCACGCCGGACTGAGCGTCGCCGAACTGCACCGGCAGCGCGCCCGTCGTCACGGAAGCCTCTTCCACCGCGTTGGTCTGGATGCCGAGTGCCTGCGCGCCCGAGTTGGCCGCGCGGACCGGGGCCCCGTCGATGTAGACGTTCGCTTCACCCGGACGGCCGCCGCGGATCGACACGCCGTTGCCGTTGCCCGACTCGACCACGCCCGGCTGCAGCGTGATGATGCTGCGGACGTTGTCGACCGGCAGGCTCGCGAACGTCTGCTGCGAGACGATAGACTTCGACGTCACCTGGTCGCGCGGCACGATCGGATTCGCCGCCGCCACCACGTTGATGCCGCCGACCACCACCGCCGACGGCTTCATCGGGAAGTTCTGGGTGATCGTCTGGCCGCCGAGGACGTGCACGCCCGGGATTTCCGTCGGCGCGTAGCCGATGAATTGCGCCCGGAACGTGTACGTGCCGGGAGGCACGTTGTTGATGAAGTAGTAACCCTTGTCGTCAGTGACGGCGCCGAACGCGGTCCCGACGATGATCACCTGTGCTTTGGCGACCGCTTCGCCGGCCTGATTCGTCACCGAGCCCTGAATCTTCCCCGTCGTGCCCTGAGCCGCTGACGGCGACGCTGCGAAGACCAGCGCAATGGCCGAAAGCGCACCCAGTGCGAGGAAGCGCTTCAAGGCGCCTCTCACACGATGCGTCATGGATGCATCCTCCAAGTGCGTGAATGCGAGTGGACTACCGGACGGAATACGTGGTGACGACACGCCACCTCCCTTCGGGTGGAGGTTTCGATTCACAGTTGCGATGAACATCGTACCGGCCCTAAAGTGCGCCCCATCACACAGGTCGTCAAGGAGACGTCACGACGTCGTCACAGACCCATGTCACCAGCGGGAGACACCAAAGCGGCGGCGAAAATGCAGGCCCACCGGGGGCCCCGCAAGGGGCGATTCAGACCAGAAAGAGGTCTCGCTGGGGTATCCTCGGCGTCACCTCGGGACCGGTTTCTCCGAGGAACACATTGATCTCACTCCGCACCCCGAACCGCCCCGTCAGGTAGATCCCGGGCTCCACGGAAAAGCCGATTCCGGCCATCAGGACGCGATCATCCGAGGTCTCGAAGTTGTCGAGGTGCGGCCCCGAGCCATGCAGATCCCGGTCGATGGAATGTCCGGTGCGATGCACGAAGTGCGCGCCGTATCCGGCCGCGGTAATCACGCCCCGCGCGGCATCGTCCAGAGCCGCGCCCGTCACCGGCGTCTGGGCCGCCCAGCGGGTCCGCAGCAGCTCCACCGCCGCGTCCCGTGCTCCCCGCACCGTCTCCCAGACTTTCGTGACCTCCGCCGGCGGATGGCTCCCCGTGAACCCCATCCACGTCTGATCCGCGAACACGGATCCGCGCGACGGTCCGGCCCACAGGTCGAGCAGCAGCACCTGATCCTTTCCGACTATGAGGTCGCTCCCCACCTGCGGCTCATAATGAGGATCGGCGGCGTTCGCCTGCGCACCGACGATCGGCCCATGGTCCGTGAAGAGGCCCGCACGATCGAAGGCCTCGCGCACTCGACGCTGCACCGTGGTCTCCCGCACCTCGACACCCGCCCTCACCTGCGCCCCCGCCCACTGCAACGCCTCCCGCGCCACCTCGGCGATCGCTTCCGCCGCGTGCCGGTGGCCGGCCAGCTCGTCCGCGGTCCAGCGCGACGCGAACTGCGTCACCAGCGGCGCGGACGAGACGACACGCGCGCCGCACCGCTCGAGCAACTGCACGACGCCATGGGGAACCCGGTCCAGGTACGGCACATTGTCGTCGGCGGAGGTCTCGATGGCCGCGACCTTCCCCTTGAGGAGCGTCGTCAACGACTCATGCAGCTCACGCCACGCGGCGTACGGCTTCACGTCGCCCGGGAATCCCGCGAAGGGTGTCAGCTCGATCTTGTGCGCCACCACCACCGGCTTTCCGGTTTTCGGCAACCACACGAAGTAGCGCCGGGTGCCGAGGCCGCGAACGTTCACGACGCGGGCCGCGATGGGGTTGAGACCGTGGAAGTCGAAGAGGAGCCAGCCATCGGCGCCCATGGCGGTGAGGGCGCGCTGGACGCCCGCGAGGTCGAGTCCGTCGAGTGGTGGCATCAGTGGTGTCGGGGGTCGGGGGCCGCGGCACGCCAGACGCAGGCGGCGCCACCGGCGCCGCGACAGCTCACGTGCACCATCGACCCTTCGAAGTTGGCGAACAGGCGCAAGAGCTCCGTAAACGCGGCGCCGAAGAGACCGCAGGCCGCGCCGTCGGGCGTCGCGCGAATCGCGAGGGTTTCCGTCATCCGGGCGACCGGCAGATCCTGCTCGCGGTGGAGGTCGCCGTTCAAGACCACGCGCGCGGCGCGGCGGGCAACGACATAGCCCAGCCCCCGCGGGCCGGCCCGGGCGATCCATCGCGCGGCCCCCGCCGTCCGCGCCGCGGCCCGGCGCGCCGCGCGCCGGCCGGCATCCGCGAAGACCAAGTCGGCGTCGGGGCGGCGTCCCACGAGCCGGAGCAGCGCTTCGACGTTGGTCGGGTCCACCGTGGCGTCCCGGCGCACGAGGCCCTCGTACTCATTCACCTGCATGGCGATGGTGGCGGACATTCCGAGACGTTTGGACAGGAGCTCGTCCGCAAATTCGGCGAGCCCGTCTTCCACGGGCGTATCCAGATTCCGGATGGCCTCGAGTACGGCGAGTGGGACGATGCTATGGACCACGGCGCGCGTAACTTAGTGCCCCATTGCGGAAGGGGGGAGGCCGGGCGAGGCTTAACACCCAATGGCCACTCAGGCTCCCACTCCCGCGGATAGCTCCCGCCGCTCGGCATTCGAAAAAGAAGCGCTGGTGCACCTGGACGCGCTCTACCGCGTGGCCCTCCGGCTCACGGGGAACGCGTCCGATGCGGATGACCTGGTGCAGGAAACCATGCTCAAGGCCTACCGCTCCTGGGACCAGTACCAGCCCGGCACGAACGCCAAGGGGTGGCTCCTCACGATCCTGCGGAACTCCTTCATTAATGAATACCGGCGCCGCACCCGGCACCCGGAAACCGTGGACGTGGACACAATTGAGCCGTTCGCGGTGTTCAACGATATACAGGAAGAGGACCCCCAGGGGGCCTTCTTCGACAAGATCGTGGACGACGAAGTGCTGCGGGCCATCGACGGACTCCCCGAAGCCTTCCGGGAGACAGTGGTGCTGTCCGACGTCGAAGGCATGAGCTACCAGGAGATCGGCAAGATCCTCGGCATTCCGGTGGGCACCGTGAAGTCCCGCCTGTTCCGGGCGCGCCAGATGCTCCAGGGAAAACTCTACGATTACGCGGTCGGGAATGGTTACATCAAGGGACGGAAGCCATGAAGTGTCGCGAGTGCATCGAACATCTCTACGAGTATCTGGATCGCGAGCTCACGCCCGCGGTCGAGACGGAGATTCGCGACCACCTGGCGCACTGCCCCCCCTGCGGCACCAAGTTCGACTTCGAGGCGGCGTTCAAGAAATTCGTCCAGGCGAAGTCCCGCGCCCAGGGCTGCCCTCCGGAATTGAAGCAACGCATCCTGCGCGAGCTCTTCGACGAATGAAGTGGCTGACGCGAGGCGGCGTCGTCGCGGCGCTGGCCGTCGGCGGCGCCACCGCCTGGGGGTTGGGATGGCGAGGAGTGGTCCTGCTCTTCGCCTTCTTTATTTCCGGGTCTCTCCTGACCCGCCTCGCGGGCGGCGATGGTGGCCAGCGCAATTACCGGCAGGTGCTCGCGAACGGCGGGGTCGCCGCGCTGGCGGGGCTCTTCGGATCCTGGCCCATCGCGGCCGGTGCGCTCGCCGCCGCGACCGCCGACACCTGGGCCACCGAGATCGGCTCGTTCTCTCCCCAGGCACCACGCCTCATCACCACCTGGCAGCCTGTCACCAAGGGCACCGACGGCGGCATCACCCTGTTGGGCACCGCGGGCGGTGTTTCGGGCGCGCTGTTCCTCGCCGCGTTCACGGCACTCCTGTTTTCATCGTCACTCACCGTGGTGTGGTCGGGCATCGCCGGGATGGTCATCGATTCGGCATTAGGCGCCACCATCCAGGGCAAGGTGCTCGACAATGACGGCGTGAACTTCGCCGCCACCCTGAGTGGCGCCGGCACCGCCTTCCTCCTCACGCACTTGTGACCCCCACCCGCTGGGATGCCGTCGTCGTCGGCGCGGGGCCCGCGGGCTCCGTCACGGCCATGCTCCTCGCCCGTCAAGGCGCCCGCGTGCTGCTCCTCGATCGCGCGCGTTTCCCCCGCGACAAGCCCTGCTCCGAGTACCTGACGCCGGAGACGACCCGCGTCCTCGAACGCCTCGGAGACGGGATGCTCGGAGCCGTCGAGGCGAAGGCCCACGCCCGGCTCACCGGCATGAAGCTCGTGACACCGGACGGCACGGAAGCGACCGGCAGGTTTCGTTCGGGACCTGGCTACGCGCCTCCCCGGCCGTACGCGTTCGCGCTGCCGCGGACGATGTTCGACCAGATCCTGGTCCAAGCGGCGGTGAGAGCGGGAGCGGAGCTGCGGGAGAGCACTGCAGTCGACGGCCTGGTGTGGGAGTCCGGTGGCGTCGGCGGAGTCGTGACGAGGGAGGAGGGAGGAGGGAGGAGTCTGCTCCGCACCAGGATAGTCATCGGAGCCGATGGCCTTCGCTCCGTCGTCGCTCGACGACTCGGCTTCCGCCGCTCCGGACCGCCCCGCCGCATCGCGTACAGCGCACATGTCGCGGACGTCGCCGGTGTGACTGACGTCGGCGAAATGCACATCGGGACCAGGGGCTATGTCGGCATGGGGCCGATCGGCAACGGCGAGACGACGGTCGCACTCGTGGTCCCGGCAACACGCGCGGCACCCGAATTGACGCAGCCCGACGGATTCGTGGGCGCCCTGAACGAGTTCCCGAAGATTCGCGGGCGCTACCGGGCCGACCGGCTCACGCGCCCCGTCCTCGCGACCGGCCCCTTCGCGCAATGGTCGCGGACCTCCACCGCGGACGGAGTTCTCCTCGTGGGTGACGCGGCCGATTTCTTCGATCCGTTCACGGGCCAGGGGATCTACTCCGCCCTCACGGGCGCGGAGCGCGCGGCCCACGTGGTGGGTGACGCGTTGCGCGCCGACGGGAACGGACCAGTCCCTGCCGCTGCCCTCGCACCCTACGTCCGAGGCCGCTGGCAGGCCTTCGCCGGCAAATGGGTGCTCGAACGCCTCATCGGCTTCGGGGTCGGCTCGCCGCGCCTGGCCACGCGCGTGGTCCGGCGGCTCGCACGGCGCCCTGACCTTGCGGACCTTCTGGTGGGCGCGACCGGGAATTTTATTCCCGCGAGCCGGGTCTTGAACCCGGTCACCTTGGCCCAACTCATTGCCTGAAACCGAGACCGGGATGACAGGCGTCGACGCCGCACTCTTCCGCCAGCTGTTGGGACGCTTCGCGACCGGCGTCACCGTGATCACGACGCACAACGCCGCCGGGGAGCCGGAAGGAATGACCGCGAGCTCGGTCGCGTCGGTGTCCCTCGAGCCACCCCTGCTCCTTGTGTCGGTGGACCACAGGAACGTGATGCACCAGGCGCTCGCTCAGGCCACGCACTTCGTCGTCAACGTCCTCGCGGCGGACCAGGAAGCGCTCTCCCGCCGCTTCGCGGAGCTCGAAGACAATCGCTTCGACGGCGTCGGGTTCCACATCGGCAAACTCGGTCTCCCCATCCTCGACGGCGTCCTGGCCCACATCGAATGCGCGAAGGATGCAGCGGTCGAAGCCGGGGATCACACCATCTATTTCGGCCTGGTCACGGGCGGCGCCGTGACCGATGGACGCCCCCTTCTGTATTACCGCGGCGGCTACGCGAACCTCTCCGGTTCATGATCGGCGTCGAGGTTCTGGATGACCCGGGCGCCGACCCCTCGCTGGTCCGGGCCGAGCTGAACGATCTCATCCTGCTTAATCGCTGGTTCGGAGGAACGCGGGCGGTGGTCCGCGCGCTGCTGCCCCTTCTGCCGGCCCGGGGCGGGAACTGCACCCTCCTCGACGTCGGAACGGGATCGGGTGACGTCCCCCGGGCGGTGGCGCGTGCCGCCGGCGCCCGCGGCGTGACGGTCACCGCGATCGGGCTCGACCGCTCGCCACTCGCCGCACGCCTCGCGGTGACGACCGGACTCCCGACCGCGGTCTCCGATGGCGGTTCCCTGCCGCTCGCGCCGAAGTCCGTGGATTTCGTGATCGCGAGCCAGGTCCTGCATCATCTGGAGCCCGACCTCGCGACGCGGTGGATTCAGGAGCTCGACCGGGTGGCCCGGCGGGCCGTGGTGGTCGCCGATCTCCGGCGCAGCCGGCTGGCGATGGCCGCGATGTGGCTTGTCTCCTTTCCGTTAGGACTTCATCCGGCTACGCGCCGCGACGCCGTGCTTTCGTTACGGCGGGGGTACACGGAGACGGAGCTGCAGGCGTTGCTCCGGAAAGCCGGGATCGTGACGATGGTGAAGAGACAACCGATTGCCAGACTCGTGGCGGTGTGGGAGCCATGCTGACCATCGACCGCATCGCCATCTGCGCCGACGCCGAGCGCGTGTTCACCGCGGCCAGCGAGATCGAGCGCTGGCCCCAGATCCTGGCCCACTACCGGTGGGTTCGGACCCTCGAGCGCCGGCCGACCGGAGCCCTGGTCGAGATGGCGGCCTGGCGCCCCTTCGGTCCCGTCAAATGGCCGACCTGGTGGGTATCGGAGATGACCGTGAACCGGTCGTCCCGGGAAATCCGGTACCGCCATGTCCAGGGCATCACGTCGGGGATGGATGTCGTGTGGCGCATGTCATCGGGATCGGCGGGAGTCGCGATCGAGCTGGAGCACCGGTGGACGGGACCCCGGTGGCCCATCATCGGATCGTTCGCGGCCACGGCGGTGATCGGACCGGTGTTCGTCCACGGCATCGCCTCGCGTACGCTGGCGGGCTTGAAGGCCTACCTCGAAAAGAAGAGGAACGCGTGAATGAATTCCGTCGGGTCGTGATCACGGGGGTGGGCGCGGTGACTCCGATCGGCACCGGAGCGCCCGGCCTCTGGGACGGCCTGCAACGGCGCACCTCGGCCGTCCGGACCATCACCCGCTTCGATCCGTCGCCGTTCCGCAGTCACATCGCGGCCGAGATCCCCGACTTCCGGCCCCAGGACCACCTGGAAGCGAAGCGGGCCAAGCGGCTCGACCGGTTTTCGCAGCTCGCGGTGACCAGCGCCCGCCTGGCGCTCGAAGACGCCCGGGTCGATCTGGCGCTCGAAGATCCCGACCGCATCGGCACCATGATGGGCTCGGCGCTGGGCGGCGTGTCGTACGCGGAATCGCAGGTGGGGAACTACCTGCGCGAAGGCGTGAAAGGCATGGATGTCGGCCTCGCCCTGTCCGTCTTCGCGGGAGCAGCGAGCTGCAACATCGCCATCGAGTTCGGGTGCACGGGTCCGAACGCCACCAACGCGATGAGCTGCGCGTCCGGGACCATCGCCGTCGGCGAAGCGTTCCACGTCGTGCGCGACGGACGGGCGGACATCATGCTGGCTGGGGGCGCCGAGGCCCCGCTCGCCCCGCTCACTTTCGGCGCGTTTTCCAACATTCGGGCCATGAGCACGCGCAATGACGATCCGGGGCACGCGTCGCGCCCGTTCGATGCGACCCGCGACGGGTTCGTGATGGGGGAAGGTGCGGCCGTCCTGGTCCTGGAGGAGCGGAGCCGTGCCCTCGCGCGCGGCGCGCGGATCTACGCCGAGGTGGTGGGACACGCGTTCACGAACGACGCCTACCACATGACGGCCCCCCGCCCCGACGGCCGGCAGGCGGCCCGGGCCATGCAGCTCGCGCTCGCGGACGGCGGCGTGGGGCCGGCAGAGATCGGCTACGTCAACGCGCATGGCTCGTCCACACCGCTGAACGATTCGACGGAGACGTCGGCGCTCAAGCAGGTGTTCGGAGATCACGCGTACCGGATGGCCGTGAGCGGCACGAAGGGCTACTACGGCCATGCCCTGGGAGCGAGTGGCGCCATCGAGGCCGCGATCTGCGCCCTCGCGATGGCGAACGGCTGGCTCCCTCCCACCATTAACCTGGAACGTCCCGATCCGGCGTGTGACCTCGACTGCCTCCCGGGAGCGGGGCGTGACGGAACGCCCGAGGGCGTGGTCTCCAACTCGTTCGGTTTCGGCGGCATCAACGCGTCGCTGGTGTTGCGGCGGGCGTAGCCCCTTCGGTAGATTGGCGCCGCTTCCCTCCTCCCAAAGGACGCCCTTGTGAATTCGCAAGCCCTGCGGCCCCTCGTGGCCGAGTTCATCGGTATGGCGCTCTTCGTCTTCATCGGCGCCGGCACCGTCGTTGCGAACGGCATGACCACCGGCGCCATCGGACCCATCGGGATCGCGCTCGCCCACGGGCTGGCGATGGGCCTGATCGTCAGCGCCACGCTGTCGATCTCCGGCGGCCACATCAATCCGGCGGTGACCTTCGCCCTCTGGATCGCGAAGAAAATCGACGCCAAGCTCGCGGGCCTGTATGTTGCGGCCCAGCTCCTCGGCGCCATCGTGGGAGCCGTGGCGTTGGCCTTCGTCTTCCCGAAGCCCTCAGTGCAGGCGATGGACTACGGCACCCCACTCCTCTCCTCGCTCACGACGATCTGGAACGGGGTGACGATGGAAGCGATCCTCACCTTCGTCCTGGTCAGCGCGGTGTTCGGGACCATCGTGTCCCGGCAGGCGCCGAAGATCGCCGGCTGGGGGGTGGGCATCGCGATTCTGGTGGATGCACTGGTGGGAGGACACGCGACCGGGGCCATGATGAATCCCGCCCGCGCCTTCGGCCCGGCCATCGTCTCCTGGACCCTGACGGGCCAGGTGGTCTACTGGATCGGACCCCTGCTCGGCGCGCTCGTCGCCGCTGTCGTGTGGACGAAGGTCCTGCTCCCCAAGGACGGCTGACACAGCCGTCGTCCTTTCGGAGTAAGGCCGCGGGGGCGGCCGCGCGATACGCAGCAGCGATCGAATCGCGGTCCCCCCATGGCGCCCTCCGCTGGCTCCGGCTCGCCGCCTGGCTGGCCCCTGAATTCGGCGAACCGCACCGCCGTCTGTTCAATCTTTCCCGCTCACTCGATGACCGCTGGGGGACATATCATGCCTCCCGCCGCGCGATCACCCGCTTCCCGCATTCCGCCGAAGCCTGGATGCTCGCCGGCGCCGGCGCGGAGCTCGTGTTCCGGCAGGCGGAGGCATTGACCGCGTACGAACAGGCGCTGGCGATCGAAGAGCGAGCCGATGCCGCGCTGGCGGCGGCCGCCCTCTATTCCCGGGCCGGCCACCACGCCGATGCGGCGGCCCGCTATGCGCGGGGGTATGCGGCGGGAGCGGGACTGGAGGCGCTGCGGCAGAACGCGGAGTCACTCGCGCGGGCGGGAGACACGGCAGCCGCGGAGGAGGCGATGCGGCTCTTCAGGGAGCTTTCGCGCCGCGCCGGTACAAAATGAAGGAATAGCCCAGCAGAATGACCGCGGCGATGATGTACGCCGCGATCGCATACCCGCCCGTCGCCGGAGTGCCGTCAGCCCACATGCGATGGATCCTTCGCCTGGGCCCCAAGCGCGTACCGCTGCGTGACGAATCCGACATAGAGAATCGTGAACGCGAGGAACGAGAACAGCAGGGTCGCCAGCATGTCCCCCGGAAGTGACGGCGCGCTCGGCTTGAGGACGATGGGCTGAGGATGCAGGGTCCGGAACAGGTACACACTGAGATGAATGAAGGGCACGAGCACCATCCCGAAGATCCCGAGCACCGCCGAGTAGCGCGCCCGCATCCCCGGCTCAGGGATGGCCCCCCGCAGCAGCTGATACCCGATAAAGAGGAAGAAGAGGAACAGAGTGAGGGTCAGCCTGGCATCCCAGGTCCACCAGGTGCCCCATACGGGTTTCCCCCAGAGGGGTCCCGTCGTCAGCAGCACACACGCGAACGCCGTCCCAACCTCGGCGGAGGCGGCCGCGAAGCGGTCGAACCGGTCGTCCTTCATCAATAAGTAGAGGATGCTGGCCAGACCCACGAGGCACATCGCAAGCAGGGTGGACCACGCGGCGGGGGCATGGAGATAGAAGATCTTCTGAGCACCCCCCTGCATCCGCTCGATGGGCGTGAACCAGATGGCGCGCACGTACACGCCCGCCAGGAGCGCGAGCCCCAGCAGGGTGATCATCCGGCCTCTGGTCTTGAGGGTCATTCGTCCACCGTGGCGGAAAAGAGCATCGTCGCGAGCGATACGAACACGAGGTCGTAGGCGAGGAGCAACCTAAGCCACCCCGAAACCTCGCTCAAGGGACGCCCCGAGAGAAGGCGCGCCGTCACCTGCACCGCACCGATGAGGGGCGGGATCAGAAAGGGCAGGAGCAGGACGGGGAGCATCAGCTCGGCAAAACGCACCCGAATCACCAGCGCCGACAGAAGCGTGCCCACGGCCACGAAGCCCACCGTCGCGACGGCAATCAGCCCCGCGAGTGGCAGCAGGATGTTGATGATGGGGATGTTGAAGAAAAGCGCGAAGAGTGGCAGTCCCACCGCCTCCACCAACCCGACGAAGATCAGGTTGGCGAAGAGCTTCCCCAGATAGAGGGACCGCCGGTCGATGGGCGAGACCAGCAGGCCTTCGAGCGCCTGGTTCTCGAGCTCGAGCTGGAACGCGCGGTTGAGACTCAGCACCGCCGCGAAGGTGAAGGTCACCCACAGAATGCTCGGGGCCAGATCGAGGGCGGCGACCGCCGTTGGGTCGCGGCCGAAGTTGAACACGGTAAGGACCAGGGCCGTGAATACCGCGGCGGAGACCAGCCCCGTCTTGGTCCGGAGCTCCAGCGCCAGGTCCTTGCGCGCCACGACCCACGCGTCGCGGAGGATCTCGCCCATCAGGACACGAGCTCCCGGTAGCGCGCACCTACCTGCTCCGCCGTTCGCGCGTTGCGGGGCGCGAACTCCACCAGACGGCCCGCCTTGATGATGGCGATGTCGGTCGCCAGGTCGGTGCCCTCCTCCACGTTGTGCGTCACGAGAAGGGTCGCCCGGCCTTCTCCCGCGCGAGCGAACGCCTTCACCAGATGCGCCAGCTCCGAAGCCGCCACGCGGTCGAGTCCCGTGAACGGCTCGTCGAGAAGCAGAATCGTGGGTTCGTGCACCAGGGCGCGGGCGATGGCGGCGCGCTGCGTCTGCCCGCGAGACAACGTCGCCACGCGCCGGTCGACCTGCTCACCGAGATCGAGCCGCGCGGCGAGCGCGTCGATCCGCGTCTCGAGAACGGAGCCACGAACCCGGTACAACGACCCCCAGAACCGGAGGTTTTCGCGGACCGTGAGTTGGCCGTACAGCAGGGACTGGTGACCGATCCAGCCGACGCCGGCCCGTCCCCCTTCCACGCCGGCGCGCCCGGCACTGGGCTTGATCAGTCCGGCGAGGATCTTGAGGAGCGTGGTTTTCCCGGCGCCATTCGGACCGAAGAGCGCGAGGGTGTGTCCAGCGGGAAGTGTGAAGGTGACGTCGTCGAGCGCGGGGACCGCGCCAAAACGATGACGGACCCCGTCAGCCCACAGCATCGATGCGGGCAGCGAGCTCGTTCAGGTCGAAGGGTTTCACCAGATAGCCGGAGTGCCCCAGGTCGAGGACCTTCATCAGGGGCTCCATGCTGACATACGCGGTCGTCACGACTACGGGCAGGGTGGCGTGCGTCGCCCGGATCTTTTGCAACAGGGCGATGCCGTCGGTGTCCGGGAGCCGGAGATCGAGAATCAGGACCTGGGGATCGAACGAGTCCAGCTGCCGCAGGGCTTCGGCGCCCGTGCGCGCGAACGCCATTTCGTACCGCGCTTCGAAGAAGCGCGCGTATGAAGAACGGAGCGCCGCTTCATCCTCGACGATGAGGACTCGGCGGCGGGGAGCCTCGGCCGGCATGGGCGACAATATACCTCAAGCGCCCGAGCCCGCTCCGCCTTCCAATTCAAAGAGATCGTCCAGCTTGGTCAGGACGAGCAGGAACCGCAGCTCCTCGTTGGCACCCCGCAGGGCGACCGCCACCCGGCGCTCCGCGGCCCGGCGCTGAATCAGCATCAGGGTGCCGAGGCCGGCCGAGTCCACCGCCCGTGTGGCCGAGAGGTCGATCACCAGCCGCCCAGCACCCTCCGGAAGCTGATCGAGCAGCTCCACGGCAGTGCGCCGGAACGCCGTGCGGCTCTCGAGTGAGAGGGCCTCGGGGGCGGCGAGCGTCTTTTCGGACGAGCGCGAGGACATCGTCAAAAGCTCCTGTAAAAAACTAGGACTGCTGGTCATGGCCCTCCTATTTGCGATAACGGTGCCAAATGAGACAAGGCCAATAAGGCCAATCATTTAGCAAGTTTTCGTGACCCTGCTCACACCCGAGAACCGTCGCAAGGCGAGGACGGTGGCGCAAAGTGCAAGGCGGGAGGTACGTTCGACATTATGACCGACCGCATTGAGACGCTCCTCGACGAACATCGCACGTTCCCCCCGCCGGCAAGCTTCAAGGCTCAAGCCCACGTGCGGGACGACTCCATCTACCAGAAGGCCAAAGCCGACCGCGAAGCCTACTGGGCGGATTGGGCGAAACAGCTCGAATGGATGAAGCCGTGGGACCGGGTGCTCGAATGGACCCCCCCGCACGCCAAGTGGTTCCTGGGCGGCAAGCTCAACGCCACCGTCAACTGCCTGGACCGCCACGTCAAAGGCGGCAAGAAGGACAAGGTTGCCCTGATCTGGGAAGGCGAGCCCGGCGAAGTGCGGCGGATCACCTATGGCGACCTCTTAACGGAAGTCTGCCGCTGCGCCAATGCGCTCAAGTCCCTCGGCGTGAAAAAGGGCGACCGCATCGCCATCTACATGCCCATGGTTCCCGAGGTGGCGGTGGCCATGCTCGCCTGTGCCCGCCTGGGAGCAGTGCACACGGTGGTCTTCGGCGGCTTCTCCTCCGAATCCTTACGGGACCGCATCAACGACGCCGAGGCCAAGGTCCTGATCACCGCGGATGGCGGGTACCGGCGCGGCGGTCAGGTGCCCCTCAAACAGAATGCGGATGACGCGCTGGCGGACACACCCTCCATCCAGCACGTGATCGTGCTGAAGCGCACTGGACAATCGGTCAGCATGAAGGCCGGGCGTGATCGGTGGTGGGAGGCGCTCGTCACACCGCAGTCAACCGAGTGCGCGCCCGAGCCGATGGACGCCGAGGACCCCCTCTACATCCTCTATACCTCGGGGACCACGGGAAAACCCAAAGGCATCCTCCACACCACCGGTGGCTACCTGACGCACGTGTTCGCCACCACCAAGTGGGTGTTCGACCTCAAGGATTCCGATGTGTTCTGGTGTACGGCGGACGTCGGCTGGGTCACCGGGCACTCGTATGTCGTCTACGGCCCGCTGGCCGTCGGCGTCACTGAGTTGATGTACGAAGGGGCCCCGGATCATCCCTCGAAGGACCGGTTCTGGGCGCTGTGTGCCAAGCACGGCGTCACCGTCTTCTATACGGCTCCGACGGCTATCCGGTCATTCATGAAATGGGGCACCGAGCTGCCCGCCAAGCATGACCTCTCGAAAATCCGCCTCCTCGGCTCCGTCGGTGAGCCGATCAACCCCGAGGCGTGGATCTGGTACCACGAGAACATCGGTGGCAAGCGCTGTCCGATCGTCGACACCTGGTGGCAGACCGAGACGGGCGGGATCATGATCACGCCCCTCCCCGGCAGCACGACGACCAAACCCGGATCGGGCACGGTGGCGTTCCCCGGTATCGACGCCGTGCTCCTGGACGGTGACGGCAAGGAAGTGAAAGTCGGCGGCGGGTACCTCGCCATCACGAGCCCGTGGCCCGGCATGCTGCGGACGATCTGGGGAGACGACGAGCGGTATCGGAACGTCTACTGGGGCCGCTGGCCCAACACCTACTTCCCCGGCGACGGCGCGAAGCGCGACCCCGACGGCTACTTCTGGATTCTCGGCCGCGTGGACGATGTGCTGAACGTCGCCGGGCACCGCATCGGCACCATGGAAGTCGAAAGCGCCCTGGTGGACCACCCATCGGTGGCGGAAGCCGCGGTGGTGGGACGCACGCACGAGCTCAAGGGTCAGGCCCTCGCCGCCTTCGTCACCATCAAGGAAGGCCGTGAGGCTTCAGACGCCCTCCGCGATGAGCTGAAGGGGCACGTCGCGAAGAAGATCGGCGCTCTCGCCCGCCCCGACGATATCATCTACGCCGCGGATCTGCCCAAGACCCGGAGCGGGAAGATCATGCGGCGGCTGCTGAAGGACATCGCCGAGGGACGCGCGTTGGGCGACACCACGACTCTGGCGGATCCCGCGGTGGTGCAGAAGCTGAAGGTACTCTACGAAGACAAGGAGTGAAGCGGGAAGCGAGAAACGGGAAACGTGGTTACTTGCGCAGGTGATGCCTGACGGTGGTAACCACCACATTCTTGCGAAAGAGTAATGCGGTCTTGATCGCGTAGACCGTCTGGTTGTGCAGGAAGGCGTGCCACCAGCGCGCCGGCACCACCTCCGGCAGCACCACCGTGAGCCAGTCGGGTTTTTCGGCGCGCTCCACTTGATCGATGTACTGCAAGAGCGGGCGCACGATCGCCCGGTAGGGCGACACCAGCACCTCCAGCGGCACACCCGAATCCCACAAATCCCACTCGTCCTGCAGCCGCTCCACCTGCTTCGGGTCCGTTGCGACCGCCACCGCGCGGATGTGGGGCGACAGCAGCAGGGCGTACGCAAGCGCGTTGGCCGTGCTCCGCGAAACCCCCGCCACCGGCACCACAACCAGATGCTTGTCGGGCCATGACGGCTGCCAGGCCTCGGTCGAGAGCTGCCGCGCGTAGAACTGGTAATGCCGGTTGATGGCGAGGAAAATGAAGACCAGCGCCACGATCAACAGGGCCGAGATCCAGGCCCCTTCGGTGAACTTGGTCACGAGCTCGATGACCACCACCACCGCGGTGGCGAGCGTGCCGAGGGACGAGGCGACCAGCCGGCCTGCCCGCCTCTCCCCGGCCTTGAACCCCCGGCGCACCATGCCCGCCTGCGACAGCGTGAAGGAGACGAACACGCCCACGGCGTAGAGGTGGATCAGGGCGTTGGTATTCCCGCCGAACACTTCGAGCAGGACCCCGGCCACCAGCGCCAGCATCAAGATCCCGTTCGAGAACACGAGCCGGTCGCCGCGGCTGGCG
The DNA here is from genome assembly GCA_035631315.1 of Gemmatimonadales bacterium. Taxonomy (GTDB): domain Bacteria; phylum Gemmatimonadota; class Gemmatimonadetes; order Gemmatimonadales; family GWC2-71-9; genus 40CM-2-70-7. The sequence continues at coordinate 30,915 of DASQIZ010000122.1, read as the reverse complement.
AGCTGCCGCGGCAGGTACCCGTCGGTCGCGAGAATCGAGGCGAGACGCGGGAAGTCGGCGAAGGCCGTGTTGGCCGCGAGCACGAGGATCAGCGCCGTGGAGAACTGCACGGCGTAGTAGAGCGGTCCGTTCGCGAACGCCCCATGCGCGAGCTGCGAGATCACGGTCTGATCGCCCACCGGCACCACGCCGAAGCGGTGCGCGATGATGGTGGAGCCCGCGAAGAAGACGCCGAGGATCACGCCCATCCAGATCATCACGGTGGCGGCGTTCTTGGACTCGGGCGCACGGAACGCCGGGATGCCGTTCGAGATCGCCTCCACGCCCGTCAGCGCGGAGCACCCGGACGCGAAGGCCTTGAGGAGGAGCCACAGGGTGACGGCGGTGCTCGTGGTCGCCGGTAGGGCGGCCGCCGTGAACGTGCCGAACGGATGGATCACATCCACCACGAGCATCAGCGCGAACATCACAATGAAGAAGTATGTCGGGATGGAAAAGATCATCCCGGATTCGCGCAGCCCCCGGAGATTGCCGACGGCCACCAGCGCGATCGCGCCGATGCCGATGGCCACCGCGTGCGGCATCGTCGCGGGGAACGCGGACGTGATCGCCGCGACCCCGGCGGCGACCGATACCGTCACTGTGAGCGTGTAGTCCACGAGGAGCGCCGCGGCCGCCACCAGCCCGAACCCGGTGCCCAGATTTTCCTTGGCGACAAAATAGGCGCCCCCGCCATGCGGGTATGCGAACACCGTCTGGCGGTAGCTCACGACGACGATGGCGAGCAGCAGAAGAATGAACCCGGCCACCAGGAGGCCATGGCCGACACCGGCGCTCCCGGCCGACATCAGGACCAGGAGCATTGCTTCGGCCGCGTACGCCACCGACGAGAGGGCGTCGGAGGAGAGGACGGCCAGACCCGTCGCCTTCGACAGCCGCTCCGACTCGAGGTGCAGAGTTTCGAGGGGGCGACCGACCAGCACGCGCTTGGCGCTGCGCCAGAGGGTCATGGAGTGTCGCTCAGGACTTCCGAAAGAATCCCGCCAGGGAGGTAATGAAGATGGCGGTGATCACGGCGGCGGACGCGAGGCACCACCGGCACCACGCGTGAATGACGAAGGCTTCAAGGGACGTCAGATAGGCGGTGAACAGGAAGCCGGCGCCCGAGATCGCGACGAGCCAGCGCGTCGGCCAGGCCCGGGCGACCAGCGCCGGCTGCGAGCCGGCGACACTGATGCCGAACAGGGCGACGTACGCCACCACGCCGTAGAACGCGACGGGGATGCCGAACAGGTGGGCGTAGGACGAGGCCTGCACGATCTCGCAGCCGCCCGTGCCGCACTTCAGCTCACCGACGACGCCGATCGCGTGGAGCCACAGGTACGTCGCGATCGCGATCCCGACCAGCGCCAGGACCGCGACCGTCTGACGGTGCAGGCTCATTTCTTGTGTTTGGGACGTGCGGCGATGACGCTGTCCGCGATGCGCTGAAACTGGTCCGACGACCGGTCAGTGCGCGCGATTTCCTTCCCATCCATGAAGAACGTGGGCGTGCCCCCGACGCCCAGCGCGTCCCCCCGGTCCAGGGACGCCTGGATCCGTCCGGCGTACCGGTCGGCCGAAACGCACGCGTCCCAGGTGGTCGTGTTGACCCCGATACCCTGCGCCAGGCCCCGGAACACCGAAGTGGGGTTGCTGCTCTGCAGGGCCCAGTCGTGGTGATCGAACATCGCATCGATCATGTCCCACGCCTTCCCCTGTTCCGACGCGCACGCCACGGCGTCGGCGGCCAGATGGGACCAGCGGTGGGTCGTCGGCGGGAGCGGATAGTCGCGCAGGGTCCACTGCACCTTGCCGGTCTTGATGAGCTGGTCACGGATGGTGGGAAACTGGACGGTGGCGAACATCGCGCAGATGGGACACTCGTAGTCCGCGAATTCCACGATCTTCACCGGCGCCGAATCGGACCCCAGGACGTACCCGGGGAACGCACTGTCCTGGGCGGTGACCGGTGCCCGGCCCGCAGCCCCCCCGGGGACGGCGGCGGCTGGTTGATTGGCTGAGTAGATGAGGAACGCGATGGCCGCAACGGCCACGACCGCGAGGAGCCCATAGAACCGCTTCATTCTCCGCCCGACCTCCGCCAGGGTTGATCGTCATCGTCGTCCGGGGCATCGAACCGGAGCTCTGAAAACCGCCGCTCCGCCTCGTCCACGATCCGCCGGCTTTCGGCCACCTCCGGGGTGTCGTAGGTGGACCGGACTTCGTAATGGAACAGCTCGCTGCGGGCGTTCCCGAGCAGCTCCTGCAGCTCCGGGGCCGACTCCAGGAGATGCCCCGTGCGGTCCAGCTCCGCGATCCGCGCGGCCAGGGCCCGTAGAAGGGCGGCCAACCGCTCCGCCCGCTCAGGACCGTATGTCTCATCATGGTCAGACATCACAGGGATTATACACTCCCGGCTGTTAGGGCGGGGTTCAGGTTTGCTTCACCCTGCCCCCTTCATTAGATTGCCGCCGCACTACCGACAGCCCCGACCTGGAGAGGAGCGGCACCGAATGGCCAAGCCCCGTACCGACACCCGAAAAGCCCCCCCGACCCCGACGAGCTTTGAGCAGGCTCGTGACGAACTGTTCTCCCACATCCTCCGCTGCGGCGTTCTCGAAGCCACTTCCGAGCACCAGAAGGAGTGGTTCGACGACACCATGCTGTATCTCGGTGACCGCTACGAGGATCTGAGCGAGGAAGAGATGACGCAGCTGCGCGTCCTGGGCGAGCGGTACTGCAAGCCCGTGGTCGCCCGCCCGGCGCCCGCCGTCGCGAGTACCTGAAAGCATAGTTGCCGTTGTCGGGGCGCCCTCACGGGGCGCCCTTGGCGTCTCCGGACTATCGCCACCAGGCAGGGAATCGCCGCCACCGCACTCCCAGCGCCAGTCGCCCGCCCCCCGACGCGCCACCTTCCACGTACCAGCCGAAGCGGTTGCCCTCCGCGGCCTCGACTCCGGCCGTCAGCGTGAGCGCGCCGAACGAATGGCGGGAGTCGATCATGAGGCACGCCGCGCCCATGCCCACATACGGTGACATGCCGGTCTTCGACGCGGGCAGCACCAGAAACTGCGCTTCGGCTCCGACGCGTCCGGCGGGCCGTCCCTCCCGGACGCCGGCTCCCGCCATCAGGACGAACCGCACTTGTCCGGCGGGACGGAAGCCGAGCCCGGCATCGAGCCCGTAATACGGCCGGCGCCCCCAGAGCGCGGAGGCGCCCAATGCCGTTTCACTCGCCGGTGGACCCTGCGCCGCGAGGGCGGCGGCTCCGCAGACCGTGAGGGCCGCCGATGCCGCCAGCTTACTCCACGACAATGTCGTACGTCACCGGGATGTCCGGATTGAGGGAGGTGATCACGGAGCAGTACTTCTCGATGGAGAGGTCGAGGGCCTGACGCACTTTCTCCTCGTCGGCACCGGGGCCCTGAACACGCACCCGCAGCACCATCGCCGTGACGCGCCGCGGCTCGGTCTCCCGGCGCGTGCCGGTCAACTCGATCTCCAGCTTGGTCAGCTCGACGCGCTTCTTCTTCAGGATGATCACGACGTCGGAGGCCGTGCAGGACGCCGCGGCGACCAGCAACGCCTCGACGGGGGAGGTCGCGACCTTGGTGTCGCCGTCCACCTTGGTCGGCGTGCCCGACTGTCCCGTGCCTTCGAACACCAGACCTTCGCCGAGCCAGCGGAGCGCGATGGTCGATTGCGGCGCGGCCACTCAACCTCCCCGGCGGGTGGTGAGCCCGATGTAAAAGCGATGCCTGCGGAGCGCGTCCATGCCGTGATACTCGAGCAGCCAGTTGAAGGACGAGCGGTAGTGGAGCTCGAAGCCGAGCACCATGTTGACCCAGACATTCGGGCAGGACGGATCGGCCCCGCAGTCCTGATGACCGGCGACCGAGACACCGGCGCCGACGTACGGAATCGCGGTCTGGTTGTCGTCCGTGAATCGCCAGAGCGCCTCGAGACTCCCGACGTAGGTGTTTCCGCCGTTGAAGATGCCGATTTCCGCGGAGGGCCGGATCCGCACCTGCGGTGCGAAAAGGTCGCCGACGTCGAGCGTGGTGCCGACCACCATCTGGCCGCCATGCGTCACGTCGACGCCGCCGCGCACGCCGAACCCGAAGAGCCCCAAACGCGTGCCGGTGGACGGCTGGCTCGCCCCTGTGGGTGGCGTGAACTGTTGTGCGAAGCCGGCGCTCGGAACCAGCAGCGCGATCAAGAGCGTCAGTCGATTCACGTACCCTCCGGGCTAGGGGTCCAGGGCCCGACCGTAGTCCCACAACGCGTACACCGAAATGGCGGCCGTGGCCCAGGCGAGAGGCCGCACCAGCGGCGATCCCACGACGAACGCGACCAGGGTCAGGACCTGTCCCACCGTGACCGCCTTGCCGCCCGCCCGCGCCGGAAAGGCCATCGGACGTTTGAAGACCCAGACCGCGAGCCCGCAGGCGGCCGCGATGATGTCCCGGACCAGGACCCCGACGATCTCCCACCAGACCAGCAACCCGCTCTGCCAGAGCGTCAAGAACGCGGACGCCATGAAGATCTTATCGGCCACCGGATCGAGCACCGCGCCGGCCCGCGAGCCGCCGTACCGCCGGGCGAGGATCCCGTCGAAGAAGTCCGATGCCGCCGCCACGCCGATGATGGCCAGCCGGACTGGCATCGCGGTCACCAGCGGGAACGCCACGGCCAGCGGTAGACGCAGCGATGTAAGCGCATCCGCGGGGGTGAACCATGGTTTCACTTGCCGGTCCATACGCCCCCGGGTACCTTGACTCCGTGGACCTCAATCTGTTGAAACAGGCGGCCATCTTCCAAGACCTCGACGAGGGCGAGCTCGCGCGGGTGTCGGAAGTGTGCCGGGAACAGAAGTTCACCGTGGGCCAGTACATCTTCAAGGAAGGCGAGCCCGGGAACCGTCTGTTCATCATCGCCGAGGGGGAAGTTCGCATTTCGCGGACCATCCCGGGGTCCGGCGAGGAGGCCCTCGCCGTTTTGAAACCCGGCGCGAACTTCGGCGAAATGGCGATCTTCGACCGGTCCGAACGGTCCACCGACGCCATCGCCAACATCTCGTGCACCCTGATCACCATTTCCCGCTCCGATTTCGAGCTCCTGCTCGACTTCAACCGCGACATCGCGTACAAGGTTCTCTGGTCGGTGGTGCGCCTCCTCTGCGCCCGCCTGCGGGTGACGAACGACAATCTCCGTTCGTTCCTCGCGATGTCGATGTTCTAGGGGGTCCCCCTGATCCGTTCCGTCCGTCTCTCCGGGGCAGCCTTGCTGTCGGCAGTGGCCATCCTGGCCTGCGCCCACAACGACACCACGGCGCCGTTGCCGTTCATGACCATCACGCCCCTGGTCGACTCGCTCTATGCGGGTGACTCGGCGGCCGCGTTGACTGCGACGTACTACCTCGGCAACGGGACGGTCGCGACCTCGGGCCCCAAGACGTGGTCCTCGAGCGACACCACCGTCCTCCGGGTCGACGCCTCGACCGGCGCCCTCAAGGCGGTCGGCGCCGGGACCGCGGTCCTGAGCGTGAGCGCGAGTGGGGTGACCGGGCAGGCGTTGATCGTGGTGACCGGAGCGCTCGACCTGGCGTTGCTGCTTCCCCAGATCGTGTTGCTGCCGCAAGACACCTTCCTGGTCCCGTTCTCGGTCCGGAACAAGGCTGGGGGGACACCTCCGGCTCCCTGGTTCTCCGCTCTGGCAAACGGATACTTCACCATCGACTCGGCGACCGGGCTGATCGTGACGACCGGAACCGGCGCGAGCGCTCCTTATCACGCGTTCCTCGATACCCTCACGGCCGACGGGACGATCCAGGTCATCAGCATGGGAGACACGACCGGCGGCGGCAGCGAGTACACCATCAATGGGAGCGTCAGCGCCGCGCGCAGCGCGACCGTTCGCGGGCAGAACTACAACCGCGCGGGTGGGACTCCGACCTTCCTGCTGACATTCAAGGTGGTGGTGAACGGAGCCACGACGGAGCTCGTGAACATTCTGAGCCAGACCGCGATCACCGCCGTGGACAGCATTTCCATCGATTCCGTGTCCGTGGCCGAGGCGGAGAGCAACACCTTCCTGTGCAGTCCCCCGCGCTCGGCCGCGGCGTGGACCTCGACGGCGGGAAGCAGTCCCATCCTCGCTGTCTCACGCGTCGGGGGATACGTGAAGGTCCGCAAGTTCCTCACGGTCACCGGCGGCAACGTCATCGCCGGCTCGTTCTACTTCACGGGCCAGCGCGCCGACGATTACAACGATCCATCCGGGCAGCTGGCGATCCGCGGCATCTTCGTCGCGCCCCTGATCACGAATACGAACACGTGCAAATGAGGACGACATGAACCGATTCACGCCGTACGCGGCCGTCCTGCTGCGGATTGCGGTCGGGTTGGTGTTCCTGCATCACGGTGTTCAGAAAATGCACATGGGTGCAGGCGGCGTCGCCGGATTCTTCCACAGCGCGGGGATCCCCTTCGCCACCATCTTCGCCTACATCGTGATGGCGATGGAGACCGTCGGAGCCGTTCTGCTCATCCTGGGCGTCATTCCCCGCATCATCGCCCTCGCCTACGTGATCGAAATGCTGGTCGCGATTTTCGTCGTCATCCTGCCCAACCACCAGCAGCTCCCGGAGCTCGAGGCGTTGCTCTGTGCGGCGTCGCTCTGCCTCGTGGCTTCCGGTGGGGGGCCGCTTTCGTTGCAAGGGCTGATGAAGAAGTCGTAACTGCAAAGGCATCGAGCAAAAACGTCAAAAGCGTCAAGCGAGGACGTTACGCCTCTGCTTGACGCCGTTGCTTGACGGTTCCGCTCGACGTCTCGTGCCTTTGACTAGTGCAAGATTCGTAGTAATCCGGCGTCCGCGCTTCCCCTGAGAAAGCTCTCCGGATCCGTCGCCGGTATCGCGACGCCCGTTTGCTGCCGCCCCCGCAGGGCCGTCTGCGTCATGTATTGCGCCAGGGAGCCGTCCGTTTCCCCCGCATCCGCCTGCATCTGCCGGACAATCTCCTCCCACGTTCCGGCGTAGAGGGCCCCGGATGCGGTCCGGATGCGGTGCTCGTCGCCGGAGCCGGTGCGGTTCTTCATGCCCTGAAGCTCGGTGAGCAGCGTCCCGAACAGCTCGAGCTGCCGCGGATCGCGCACCTGGCCATCCGACCCCAGCGCCTCGATCTCCGCCAGCAGCAGGTCTTCAGGATCGGCATCCCCGGACAGATCGTTCAATCGCCCATGCCACGGCACCAGCTCGGGATCGTCTTCGGGAAGCCGATAGACGCTTCGCTTAAGCTCGATCAGCCGCCAGATGGCGAGACCATCGAAGTGGTCTTCCGGCTCGGTACGCTCGAGATGGAAGAGGGCCGCTTCGTACTCGCCGCGGTCATAGAGCAGGTTGGCCAGGTAGATGCGGGCTTCGCCATGCGACGGGTCCAGCTCGAGCGCCCGCCGGAGCCAGTGCAGCGCTCCGCCTTCGTCGGTGAGCCGGTGCGCGGCGTACCCCACGCAGGCCGCGGCCTCCGCCGAATCAGGATGACCCGTGATGGCGACCTCGAAGTACCGGCGGGCCTGCTCCAGCACGCCTTCGCGGAAGAGCGCCCGGCCGATCTGCAGCATCAAATCGTGATCGTCCCGGAAGCCGAGCTCGAGAATGCGGTCGAAACACGCCGCCGCCGCGTCGCGCTCGCCGAACTTGAGGAGCACCTCCCCCAATCCGGCCAAGGCGTCCTCGTGGTCCGAATCGAGCCCCACAGCCTCTTCGAAAGACCGGCGGGCCCAGACGTACTCCTCGCGCGCGAGACGAGCGTATCCCATCCCCACGTGGAGCTCCACGGCGTGGGGATAGAGAGACAGCCCTTCGCGAAGCACGTCTACGGCTTCGTCGTATTGTCCTTCATTGTAGAGCTGATGAGCGCGTTCGTCGTATTCGTCGGAGCTGAGGAACTGTTCCGACATCGAACGGAACCCCCGGGATGGTTGCGCTATCATACGAAACCTGCTCCGGTTACACAAGCGCTTGACCCTTCGTATCTTGACCGTCCATGTCGAACGAACCTGAGTTCATCCCCGAGGGGTCGGTCACCACTCCGCCCGGCTTCACCGCCGCCGCCGCGCACGCCGGGTTGAAGGCGGGTGGCGCGCTGGACGTCGCCCTGCTGGTGAGCTCGAGCTTCTGCGCCACCGCCGGTGTCTTCACCACCAACGCGGTGCGCGCGGCCCCCGTCCTCTACGACGAACAGATGGTCGCCGAGCGCCCGGGACGGGTGCGGGCCGTGGCGATGAACGCCCGGGTCGCGAACGCGTGCACCGGTGCCCTAGGGCTCGAAGCGGCGAAAGCGATGGCCCAAGCCGCCGAAAAGGCGGCCGGCCTGCCAGCCCGGTCAGCGCTGGTGCTCTCGACGGGCGTGATCGGGGTCCCCCTTCCGGTCGACAAGGTGTCCCAGGGACTCACCGAGTCGGCGGGGCGTCTCACGACCGCCGGCGGCCTCGAGGCAGCAAAGGCGATCATGACCACCGACACCCGCGCCAAACACTGCGCGGCCCGGATCAACACCCCCTCGGGCCCGATCACGGTCGGCGGCATCGCCAAGGGGGCCGGCATGATCCACCCCGACATGGCTACCCTGCTCGGCGTCCTGACCACCGACGCCAAGATCGAGCCGGCGGACCTCGCCCCGATCCTCCGGCGTGTCGCGGACCGGTCATTCAACGCCATTTCGGTGGACGGCGACACCAGTACGAACGACACGGTGCTCTTCCTGGCCAATGGCGTGTCCAAGATCGAGCCGACCCACGACCCCAGCCTCCTGCAGCAATTCGAAAGCGCGGTGCTAATGGTCGCGCGCACCCTCGCGCTCGCCATTGTCGTCGACGGCGAAGGCGCGACCAAGCTGGTGGAGATTCAGGTGCGGGGGGCCAAGAACGAAACCGCGGCACGCGACGTGGGACGCGCCATCGCGCGGTCGGCACTGGTCAAGACGGCCATTTTCGGCGCGGACCCCAATTGGGGGCGGATCCTGGCCGCCGCCGGCGCCGCGGGAGTCGAGCTGGCACCGGAGAAACTGACACTCTCCGCCGAAGATGAGGGGGGCTGGCTGGAGCTGGCGCGGGCTGGTGGCACGGCGAACCCCGATCTGGACCGGGCCCGCGCGATTTTTCAGTCACAACGCATCTGCCTCCGCATGGACCTCGGAATGGGCCGCGCGGAGGCAGTGGTGTGGACCTGCGATTTGTCGCCGGAGTACGTCCGGATCAACGCCGACTACACGAGCTGATCGCTCACCCCCCGCTCTTCTTCGGGCGGGTCGCCCCCTGCATCGCCCCCGGGGGCACCGGCTGCGACGGAATCGCCGGCAGAATGGCCCGGACCTTCGCGAGCGCCTGCATCCGCGTACTGCCGCGCTGAACCTCCCGGTCCGCCGCCGCCGCAACATCGAGTAGCCGGTGTCCCGTCAGCCCCGTCCGCAGAGCCGCCACGATCAGCGAAGCCGACGAATCCTGTACAAACCCATGGGCCGAGAGGTCGGCGACCGCATGCAGGGCGAATCCCGGCGCCGTGTCCCGGACCGCACCCACCACCTTCGAAACGATGCGGTCGGGCAGCCCGCGCGCGAGCGCCAGTGAGACCGACTGGATCTCGGACACCCCGTACGGTCCCGGAGCCCCCGCGCCACGCAGCAAGTCGCGCGCGTTCCGGAGCCGCGCCTCCTCGGCGCCCACAGCCGTGACGATCAGGTCCGGGGCGGCTCCCTTGGCGCCTCCCTCGAGCGCCTTCTCCACCAGTGGCTCCGTCGGCAGAGAATCCTGCGTCGCGCGCGCGATGATGGCGTGCACGCCCGGCAGTGCCGCGGCGGGCACATGGCCGGCCAGCCGCGACCCGTCGTTCTGCTGGGGCAGCAGCAGGAGCAGGAAGAGGACCGCCTGGTTCATTCGGACCGCACCGGCCGCACTTCCATCACGGCGTTCTGACGCCCGAACCCGTCGTCGACGTACTTGCCCGCCATGGGGTCCGCCACCCACCGCTCGCCGTCGACGACGAACATGTACTCGTGCGGTCCCGCGGGCAGAATCACGCGCGCATCCCAGACACCGTCATGGTCGTCGTCGGACAGGGGTGTCGCCTCAGGTCGCCAGTCGTTGAACGGACCCACCACCGCGACGGAGTGCGCCTCGGGGAACCGCGCGACGAATTGCGCCACGCCTTCGTGCTTCGCGAGCAAGGGAGTTTCCGGCGCACGCCACAGCAGGGCGACGAGCAACACCGCAACGATGACACTGTAGACCGGACGCAGGGAGAGGGTCACCGGATGGGGCGACGTGAGCCACCGGCGGAACCGTTCCACCGGCGACTGCAGAGGCCGGCGGATGATCCCCATCACGCGGTGCGTCAGCGTCCCGCCGGGCGCCGCCGGGAAGTCCGACAGCGCCCGCGACGCCGCGTCCAGCCGCTCGACGAGCGTGCGCTCTTCGGGCGTCAGGGCCGTGCGGTCCAGCTCGCCGTCCAGGGCGCGGTGAATCCGGGGATCGAAATCGTGTGTCATGAGGGCTCCCTCAGCGCGGCCAGCAGGGCTTCGCGGGCCCGGTGCACCCGCATCTTCAGCGTCGGAATCCGCTCGCCCGTCACAGCCGACATCTCTTCGTAACTCATGCCGTCCAGATGCTTCAGCACGAATGCTTCCCGCTTCTCAGGCGCCAACTGCGCCAGCGCCCGCTCCAGCCGTTCCAGCTGATCGGTCCGTTCTACGCCCTCGTCCGTGTTGTCCGGTGCGGCCAGGGGCGGCGCATCATCCAGCGAAACGTCTCCGACCGGACGGCGAGCCAGGTGACTCTTGCACCGGTTCGCGACGATCCGGAACACCCAAGTCCGGAACCTCGCGGGGTCCCGGCAGCTCGCCAGGTGCCGGTACGCCCGGACCAGCCCTTCCGCGACCGCATCGGCCGCGGCATCCCGGGAGCCGAGCATCCGCGTGGCGAACCGCAGCAGGCCGCCCTCGTAGCGGGTGATCAGCACCCCGAACGCCTCGACGTCGCCCGACAGGACCTGGGCGATGACTTCGGCGTCGGAGGACCCCGACGGCCCTTCCCCAACTGTCAATCAGACCTCTGAAGAGACGGAGGAGTCACGATGGCTGAGCCGGGCTGTGGCGAAACGTGGCGTTCTGAGACGCTCGCCGGAGCCCGGTGTGCTGACGGACGAATATGTCGTGAGGACTAGTGGGCGGGAACGGCGAACGCGGGGGCCAGGATCTGGCGCGCCGACATGAGGAAGCCGGAGGCTCGGGGGCCCGCGCCCGATACCGCGCCGGCAACGGCCTCCAGCGCGGCCCGTGCCCGCCGCCGAAGCCGCGAGTCCCCGGAAACGTCGGACAGCCGGAGCAGGAAGCCGGCCGCCCAGGGATTGGCCGCCGGGAGCAGGTCGTCGAGTGCACTTTCGGTCCGGTCGGCGAGCGCCGGGATGGGTGCGGCATCGGGTGTCGCGTCGTAGAAGCCCCCCAGCGGGTCGCCATAACTGCGCTCCATGAGATTGGACAGATCCTTGGCGACCTCGAGGTACCGGGCGGTGCCGGTGGCCTCGTAGGCATCGAGCGACGCGACGGCGACCTGCAGCTGGTCCTGGAGCAGTCCATCCACCGATCCCACCAGCGTGTGTCGCACGCCGTACCCCGAGGCGTACACCTGCCGCAGGAGCGCATCGAGAGCGGCACGCGCCGAGCCCTGCGCGCCGGTGTCGCCGACGGCACTCGCGGCTTCGAGCAGAGAGCCGATCGCATAGGCCTCGCGATCAGTGAATACGGCGTGGTCGGTAGGCTCGAGGAGCTGGTGCGCCAGGGTCCGGGTCTCGTGGCGCCCGGCGGTCTGATAGCGAGGATCGGCAGTGAGTACCCACGCGAGCGCCAGATCACGCGCGAGCCCCGCGCGGACGGTCACCGGCGGATCGTCCAGGGTTCCGTCGGCGCCGACTGCGCCCGAGTCGAGCATCGCGTCCAGGGCCGCGCGCCCCACGCGGAGCGACGCCGTATCCCCACGCGATCCGTACTCCGACAGGAGCAAGCCGATCGCCTGGGTGGCGACGAAGCCGGTGACGGCCGCCGGGTTCTCGAGCGCCGCACGCACCGCGTTCACACCCGAGTCCACCGCTTGCACGTGGATGACGCCGCGCATGTTCCTGCGGTTCTCCGCCACCTGGCGCACGAGCGCGGCGCGCTGCACGACCGTCGTCCGGTCGGCGTGGTAGGACTTCGCGACGGCGGGGAGGATCTGCTTGAGCCCCCGTCCGGTGACGGGATCGTCGGGCGTGAAATACGTGCCGCCGAAGAACGCTGCGCCGTCGGGGGTGAGCACCACCGTGAGCGGTACGCCCTGCAGGCCGGCGATCACTCCCACCTCGGCCTCATAGCGCCGGGCGACGTCGGGACGCTCGTCACGGTCCACGCGGACCGGCACGAAGAGCGAGTCAATCATCGCGCCGAGTTCTTTGTCGGCGTACGCCTCGCGGTCCATCACGACGCACCAGCGGCAGTCGTCGGCGCCGATATAGAGGAGGATGGGGCGGTCGAGGCGCGCCGCGAGGGTGAACGCATCGCGTCCCCAAGGCTGCCAGCTCACCGGTTGGCGCGCCGCCCGGGCCAGGTACCGCGTCTCCGTCTGCGCCATACGGTTGGTCAACGGTCCCCGCTCGGTGGCGCAGGCGCCTGCCGAAACGGCCAGGACGGCCGGAAAGGCCAAAAGCGTATGAGTGGGGTGAGGTCGCATCGTGAAGGGCCGCGCAAAGATACCCTCTCCGGCCCCGTCGCGTTCCAGCAACAGTGTCAGGGGCGCCGTGAGCATGGCTCCCACGGCTGAAGCCGGCGGTATTATGTTGCACCCGAACGGGACGCCCCCTACCCGGGTGTGCATTCCCGGCTACTAACCCCCGACTCCCAACGGAGGGAAGCATCAATGGCGAAGGGCGGAAAGGCCCCGATGGCTGCGGATGAGGGCTATTGTGTAAAGTGCAAGGCCAAGCGGCAGATCTCGAACGCGCAGCAGGTGAAGATGGCGAACGGCCGCCCCGCGATGAAGGGCGTGTGCCCCGTGTGCGGGACCGGCATGTTCAAGATCCTGCCGCCGCAGAAGTAATCACCCCTTAGAAACCCCCTGCGAAACAACAGCGCCCCCGGGATCACTCCCGGGGGCGCTTCGCGTTCGGAGCGTGCTCACGACTCCTGCATGAACGGGTAGGGATAGTCCTTCGGCGGAACGAAGTTCTCCTTGATGGCCCGGGGCGAGACCCACCGTACCAGATTGAGCAGGGAGCCCGCCTTGTCATTCGTTCCCGACGCCCGCGCGCCACCGAAGGGCTGCTGTCCCACCACGGCCCCGGTCGGCTTGTCGTTGATGTAGAAGTTGCCCGCGGCATACCGGAGCGCCTGCTCGGCCTCGCGAACCGCGCCGCGGTCCTGGGCGAACACGGCTCCGGTGAGCGCATAGGGGGAGGTGCTGTCGACCAGCGTCAGCGTCTCCTGCCACTTCGCCGCCGGATAGACGTGCAGCGTGAGCACGGGCCCGAAGATCTCCTCGCACATCGTCTGGTACTTGGGATCATCGGCCTGGAGCACGGTGGGCCGCACGAAGTAGCCCTCGCGGTCGTCGCACTCCCCGCCGAACAGCACCTTCGCCCCATTCCCCTTCCGGGCGCCGTCGATGTAACCCTTGATCTTGTCGAATGCCTTCCGGTCGATCACCGCGCCCACGAAGTTCGAGAAGTCGGCGGGATCTCCCATCTTCATGGACGAAAGCATGTCCCCCATCCGCTCCTTCACGCGCGGCCAGATGTTGTCGGCCACGTAGGCGCGGGAAGCGGCGCTGCACTTCTGCCCCTGATACTCGAACGCGCCGCGGATCAGACCGGCGGCCAGCGCGTCCGGATCGGCGCTGGCGTGTGCGAGCACGAAGTCCTTGCCGCCCGTTTCCCCCACCAGGCGCGGGTAGTCCGCGTAGCCGGGCAGATGGTCCGAAACGCGCTTCCACAACATCTGGAAGACTTCGGTCGACCCCGTGAAGTGGATGCCGCCCAGGTGCCGGTCGGCGAGAAGCAGATCCGAGATCTGCCCCGACGGCCCCGGCAGGAAGTTGATCACGCCCGGCGGCAGACCCGCCTCGAGCAGGATCTTCATGATGGCATAATTCGACAGCGCCGCCGTCGCCGCCGGCTTCCAGACCACCGTGTTCCCCATGATGGCCGGCGACGTCGGGAGATTGCCGCCGATCGACGTGAAGTTGAACGGCGTGATGGCATAGACGAAGCCTTCGAGGGGCCGGTGGTCCAGCCGGTTCCACGTTCCCGACGGTGATCCCGGCTGCTCCGCCACGATCCGCTCGGCGTAGTGGACGTTGTAGCGGAAGAAGTCGATCAGCTCGCACGCCGCGTCGATCTCGGCCTGATGCGCGGTCTTGCTTTGCCCCAGCATGGTCGTGGCATTCGCGAACGCGCGCCGCGAACCGGCGAGCAGATCGGCTGCCTTCAGGAATACCGCCGAGCGGTCGGCCGGACTCCACCGGGACCACTCCTGCCAGGCGTCCCGCGCCGCCTTTATCGCGGCCTGTACCTCGGCGGGTCCCGCCTGATGCACATTGGCGAGCACCTGCTTGTGCCGGTGCGGCGCGACCACCGGAATGCATTTCCCGGTCTTCACTTCCTTGCCGCCGATGATCAGCGGGATTTCCATCGTCTGCCCGCTCAGGTCGGCAAGCGCTTTTTTCAGCGTCGCGCGCTCGGGGGTGCCGGGGGCGTAGGAGTGGACAGGCTCGTTGACGGGCGTCGGGATTTTCGGGATCGAGTTCATGAGGGGGAACTTAACCGGGTATGCCCGGGATCGGTGATGCCGGCGCGACATGAAGTCGCGGCTCGGCGACTGCCCGATGAACGGGCATTCCCCATAAGCGCCGTTTCAGGCGACAGCTGCTGAGCCGCGGCTTGACGCTGCGCCGGCAACCCGGGAACCCGGGAGTGTTTTAGATAGTGTGATGACCATCCACCCCGAAACCCGCATCGGCCACGTCCACTTGACGGTGGCAGACCTCGACAGGGCACTCGCGTTTTACCGCGATGTGCTCGGCTTCGAGGTCACCACCCGGTACGGCCGCGAGGCCGTATTCCTCTCGGCGGGCGGCTATCACCACCATGTAGCCCTGAATACCTGGGCCGGTGAGGGAGCGCCCGCTCCGGCTCCCGGGACCACCGGACTCTACCACTTCGCCATTCTGTTCCCCGACCGGAAGGCGCTCGCGAAAGCCCTCAAGAGCGTCCTCGATCACGGGATTCCCCTCGAGGGCGCATCCGACCATGGCGTGAGCGAAGCGATTTACCTCCGCGACCCCGACGGGAACGGCATCGAGCTGTACCGCGACCGCCCGCAAGAAGAGTGGCCGCGTGCCGAGGATGGTTCCCTCAGAATGCACACGCGGCCACTGAACCTCGCGGCGCTCCTCGCGGAGGCCTGAGCCCGGGTTTACTTCTTGCCGGCCACCGGCGCCGGGTGAACCACTGCCGGGCTGGGCTTCGGCCCGAAGAAGTTCTGCACTTCCATCTTCGTCCCGCGCGGAATCATCCCGGACAAATTCGCCAGCTCCACCGCCGACACGGCCATCACCGTGGAGGCCTGCTCGAGGTCCCACGGAATCGCTTTGTCGTAGGTGTCCGACTGCGAGTGGTGCGTGTGGTTATATCCGCGGGTCAGCTGGTCGAAGTTGAACCCGGGCACGCCATACGCGATGAACGAGAGGTGGTCGGTTCCACCCTTGTTCGCATCGCGCACCGAGTCCGCGTTGAGTGACGCCACCGGCGCGAGAATGGACTTCCACAGGCCGGCCAGCTCCGTACGGCCTTGCAGCGCCTGGCCGGTGACGGCACCGACGCCGTTGTCCAGCACGATCACGGCCTGAATCGAATCGGCTTCGCCCGCGTGCGCCTTCGCGTACGCCTGGGAGCCGAGAAGCCCTTCTTCTTCACCGGTGAAGAGGACGAAACGGATGGTCCGCTTCGGCTTCACGCCCGACGCCGAGATGATCCGGGCCGCCTCGAGCGTGGCGATGGACCCCGTGCCGTTGTCGGTGGCGCCGGTGCCCAGGTCCCACGAATCGAGGTGACCACCCACGATGACGACCTGTCCCGGATGCTCCGTGCCTTTGATCTCGGCGACGGTGTTCCACTGGGGCACCGGCTTCAGAGACATCTGGCTCTGGATGTTCGCCTCGATGCGCGGCGTGATTCCCTGCTTGATGAGCCGGTCAAAGAGGGTGTAGTCCTCGTGCGCGATCGCGACCTGCAGGAGCGGCAGCGGTCCGTTGGGGGAGCCGCTCATGGTGAGGAGCGTCTGCTCCTTGGCGCCGTCGACCAGGATGCCCTTGGCACCCAGGTTCCGCAGCATATAAGGAAGGTCGACGCGGAACTGCGCCGCTCTGGCGCGCGCCGCCGAATCGGGACGCTGACGGGGCTGGCCGTTCTGCCCAAAGCGGGCCCGCAGCTCCGCGGAGTCAGCGGCGGTCATCGACGGCCCGTCGTTGTTCCACACGTTGGCGGGCTCGCGAAGCATCAGCCACGCGCCCCGGACCTTGCCCTTGTAGGCGTCCAGCGAGTCCTGGTTGTTGGCATTGATGAGGACCACCGGGCCGGCCACGGTCTTGCCACCCGTGCTCACCGTCCAGGCCCAGCTCGCGGCGATGACATCGTGCTTCCGGGGGGACGTCATGCGCATCCACATCGGACCGCGGGACCACGTACCGCCGAACTCCCAGGACTCGAGGTGGGCGTCCAGCCCGTAGTCCTTGAAGCGTTGCATGGTCCAATCGTTCGCGGCGCGTGCGGCGGGTGATCCGGTGAGGCGGGGTCCGATGATATCGGTGAGGTGCTCCAGGTTCTGCATGGCTTCCGAGTGATGCATGCCCTGCTCGATCAAGGCGCCTGCCCCCGTGGTGTCCACGGTCAGGTCCTGCGCCCGCAGGGAGGTACCGGCCCACAAGCCGGCGACACCCAGGGCTGCCCACATGGTGAGGCGTTTCACGGTTTCATCCTCCAAATAGAGAGCGGTGCTGCTCATACGGTGCGACCAGGTTCCGCGTTGGCGGCGCTTGCACCGAGACCTTGCCGTTTCCTAACTCAAACGTCAAGGCGTGCATAGGTGACGTCGGTACAATACGGCGGACAACTCAACCTGAGGTCGCCGTTTATGACGTTGCTTCGTCCGCTCGCCCTCGTCATGGGGATCGCCGGCACCGCCGCACTCGCGTATTCCTGCAGCAGCAAGGGATCGACCAACCCACCGCCGCCGACCACCTACACGATTTCCAAGGTTTCCGGTGACAGCCAGGTCGGCTCGGCCACCGCCGCCTTGGGCGCCAACCTCGTCGTCCTGGTCGTGGATCAGAACAGCGCGCCGGCAGCAGGACAGACGGTCACGTGGACCGCCGCTAGCGGCGGCGGCAGTGTGACCTCCGGAACCTCCCAAACCGACGCCAACGGCCATGCCACCATGGGCAGGACCCTGGGAGCCTCCGCGGGCTTCCAGACCACAACCGCCTCGCTCTCCGGAGCGACCGGCTCTCCGATCACGTTCACGTCCATCTCGCAGATCGGCGGCGCGTTCTCCCTGTCGGCGGGCCCCGGCGGCGGCCAGAGTGACACCGTGCTGGGAACGCTGGCGACGCCCTTCCAATTCCTGGTGAAGGACCATGCCGGCGCACCCGTGTCGGGCGTCATCGTGTCGTTCACCGCACTGGATGGCGGGGGACTCAGTCAGACCGTCGACACATCCGACGCCGGCGGGATCGTCAGCACGACCCTCACCCTGCCGTCCACCACGGGAGTCAAAGCCGTCCAGGCATTGGTTAACGGCCTCGTTGGGTCACCCGTAAGCCTCAGCGCCACAGCCACGGCGGGACACCCCACGAGTATCGCGCTCGCTCAGGGCGACGCCCAGGCGGCACCGGTCAGCACGCAGCTTCCCATTGACCTCGGGGTCCGGATCCAGGATTCCCATGGTAACGGCGTATCGGGGTTGACTGTCAATTGGACGTTTGGCGGGGGCGGATCACTATCCGGAGCATCGTCCCAGAGCGACGGGTCCGGAGTGGCAGTCGTTCAGCGTACCGAGGGGCCGAGTGTGGGGGTCGGACACGACACCGCCACCGCCACGGGAGTCCCCGGGTCTCCGATCGCCTTTACTGATACGTCGGTCGCGGTGTTCGACCTCACAGTGCACGATGACTTCTACTCCCCAAAGTTCGACACTGTGGCCGTCGGATCATTTGTTCGCTTCACCTGGGCCGGGGCAGTCGGCCACAGCGTGACCTGGGATAGTGGACCTGGCACATTACCATCGAGCTCTCCGGTGCAAGTCACCGGCACGCTTGTGTCCCGTCTCAAGCAAACGGGTACCTACAGCTATCACTGCGTCATTCATGGCACGCCGGGTGCCGGGATGTTCGGCACGATTCACGCGCAGTAGGAGAGGCGCGGGAAGAGGGAGTTCCCTCTTCCCGCTTCCCCCTCACCGCCGTAGCGTTACCCCCGCCCCGTCCACAATCGGACTCCCAATGCGTTCCCTACTGGCCCTGCTTCTGCTCGCCGGCCCCCTCGCCGCGCAGCAACCCATTCGCGGATTCCCCGCCGACGCGCTCGCCACTGAGACGAAGTGGGAGAATGCGGCGCGCGCGGTGCCGAATCCCGACAGCGTGCGCGTCAACATCCGGCTGCTGTCGTCCTTCCCGCACGAAGCGGGAACCGATCGCTCGCGGCGCGTCGCCGAGACCATCCTGGCCCGGTTCAAGGCGTTCGGACTCGACGCGCACATCGAGCAATTCGAAGCGCTCATGCCGCGCCCCGTGTCCCGCACGCTCGAGCTGGTCGGCCCCGAACGGTACACGGCGGTATTGAAGGAGCCCGCACTCCCCGAGGACTCGACGTCCGGGCAGGCGGACCAGCTGCCGACCTTCAATGCGTATTCGGCGGACGGCGACGTGACCGCCGAGCTGGTCTACGTGAATTACGGCGTGCCCGCCGACTACAAGGTCCTCGACAGCCTCGGGATCAGCGTGAAGGGCAAGATCGTCATCGCGCGGTACGGCGGATCGTGGCGGGGCATCAAGGTGAAGGTCGCAGCCGAGCATGGCGCGGTGGCGTGCATCATCTACTCGGATCCGCGGGACGATGGGTACTTCGACCAGGACGTGTATCCCAAGGGCCCGATGCGGCCCGATTTGGGCGTGCAGCGCGGAAGCGTGATGGACATGCCGCTGTATCCGGGCGATCCGTTGTCGCCCGGATGGGCTTCGGAGCCCGGCGACACGCATCGGCTGACCATCGCCCAGGCGACGACGATCGAGAAGATCCCGGTGCTCCCGATCGGCTACGGTGACGCGCTCCCACTCCTCCGGAACCTGACGGGCCCCGTGGCTCCCGAAGAATGGCGCGGCGCGCTCCCTATCACCTATCACATCGGTTCCGGCCCGGCGCGCGTGCACCTGGCCGTTTCGTTCGAATGGAAGACGCGGCCGCTCTACGATGTGATCGCGACCATCCCGGGCGCGACCGATCCCGACCAGTGGGTGGTCTACGGCAACCATCATGACGCCTGGGTAAACGGCGCCGAGGATCCCATCTCCGGCCAGGTGGCGCTCGAGGAAACGGCCCGCGCGCTGGGAACGCTCGTGAAGTCTGGTTGGAAGCCCGCACGGACGATCATGTTCGCTGCATGGGATGGCGAAGAGTGGGGACTGCTGGGCTCCACTGAGTGGGCGGAACGGCACGCCGCCGAGCTCGAGCAGAAGGCGGTGGTCTACTATAACTCGGACACCAACGACAAAGGGTGGCTCGGCGCGCAAGGCTCGCACAGCCTCGAAGCGTTCATGGAGCAGGTCGCCCGCGACGTGCGCGATCCGGCGACGGGGAAGAGCGTCCTGACCGCCCTGCTCGACCACGAGCGGGCCGAGGGTCATGGCGATTCCACCGCGGGGAAGGCCTTCCATCTCGGCGCGCTGGGCTCCGGCTCCGACTACTCCACGTTCATCGATCACCTCGCGGTCCCGTCGGTCGCCACCGGGTTCGGCGGCGCGACGCCGTCTGGGATCTATCACTCGATCTACGACTCGTACACGTTCTACGACCGGTTCCTCGATTCCGGGTTCGCGTACGGCGTGACCGAGGCGCAGACCATGGCGACGGCCGTCCTGCGCATGGCCGATGCGCCCCTGCTGCCCTACGAGTTCACGCGCGCGGCGGACACCTACCACAAGTACGCGGACGAGATCGGGAAGGCGGCACAGAAGGACTCGGCGACCAAGTCCCTCGACTTGTCGGGAGTGCAGGCGGCGCTGGTCCGGCTCGATTCGGCCGCGGCCGAATACGACCGGGTGTCCGCGCGGGTCGACTCGATGCCATCGGCCACGCTCGCGCGTCGTCACCCGGCGTTCCTCGCCATCAACCAGTCGCTCGCCCGCGCGGAACGGGCGCTCTCCGACACCGCCGGATTGCCGCGGCGGCCCTGGTACCGTCATCTCCTGTACGCCCCCGGCTTCTATACCGGCTACGGCGTGAAGACGATGCCGGGGATCCGCGAAGGTGTGGATCAGGGGAATACCGCCGAGGCGCAGGGCCAGGCGGCCCGGGTGGCGGCGGCGCTCGATCGGTACACGGCGGTGATTCACCAGGCGTCGCAGGCACTTCAGCCGGTGCTCGCCCATTGACGCCCCTTCCGGTGACGGATACCGTAGGGGCCTCTTCTTAGCGAGCACGCGAGACCGATGAGCAACCCTATGCCGCCCCGCCCGTCCGTCGGCCGTTCGTCCTTCGCCATCGCGATGAAGGACTACACGTTCATCCGGCCGGGCATCGCCGTCACCATCAGTGCCGCCACGCTGCTGATCGCCTTCATCTTCGGCATTGATCTGATCCATTCGCTGCAGAAGGCGTCGAACACCGTGCGCGAAGGCGCGCAGGTTTCGCAGACCCTGCACAGCTACTCGGCGCAGTACGAAGTGTGGCATCAGATGGCGACAAGCACCGACCCGGCCTACAAGCGGCCCGAGGTGGCGACCCAGCGCGACCAGCTCCGCGACCACTTGCGGACCTCTCTCTCTGATCTTGGCAAGACGCTATCGGATACCGCCGACCAGGCGCAGGTGCGGACGATTCTCGAGGGGCTCGCGACCGTCGACCCGACCGCGACCACGAACGCGCGCCAGTCGATGACCGTCCTTCTGGGGCGGCAGGACGCGGCACTCTTCGATGCCGCCGAGACGTCCCAACATGGCGTGCTGCTCGCGGCGGTCCTGCTCGGCCTCACCGTCATCGCGGCCGCGACACTCGTCGTCCCGATGGCCTGGCTGTACATCCGCTACAAGCGGGGCGCGACCATCGAAGTGAAGGTGTAAGCCCGTGCAGCAGTCCCGGACCGCCCGGCCGTCCCGGACCCCGACCTGGCCCCTCGGCGCGGTGCTCGTCGCGGCGACCAGCGTGGTGATCGGCGTCATCTGGGACATTTCGTGGCACCGCACCATCGGCCGGGACACGTTCTGGACGCCGGCCCACATGGCCATCTACCTCGGCGGCGTGCTGGCGGGGACGAGCTGCGGGTGGCTGGTCCTCAAGACCACGTTCGCAGGCACTCCGGAATCACAGGCGGGCACCGTCACCTTCTGGGGGTTCAAGGGACCCCTGGGGGCGTGGCTCGCCATCTGGGGCGCCTTCGCGATGATTACCTCGGCTCCCTTCGATAATTGGTGGCACAACGCGTACGGCCTGGATGTGCAGGTCCTGTCGCCGCCGCACGTGCTTCTCGCCCTCGGATTCACGGGCATTCAGCTCGGCGCGCTGTTCCTGGCGCTCGCGCACCAGAACAATGAAGGAGACCGGCCGGCGTTCCGCTGGGGATACGCGTACGCCGCGGGACTCCTCGTCGCGAACGCGTCGATCATGGGCTTCGAGTACATCGCCTTTCCGAACGACATGCACCGCGCGCTCTTCTATCAGGTCTCCGCCGCGGCGTTCCCGATTCTGCTCGTCGCCACCGCCCGCGCCTCGCGGCTCACGTGGCCCGCCACCACCACGGCGGCGGTCTACATGGGCGTCACGCTCTTGATGGTCTGGGTCCTGCCGCTCTTTCCCGCAACCGCACGCCTCGCGCCCATTTACCGGAGCGTGACCAACATGGTCCCGCCGCCGTTCCCCATTCTCCTGGTGCTCCCGGCACTCGCGGTCGATTTGATTCTCCGCAAGTCCGGGACGGGACGTGGCCGCGATTGGCTCGCGGCGATCGGTGCCGGGCTCGCGTTCGTAGCGGTGCTGCTCGTCGTGCAGTGGGAAGTGTCGCGTTACCTCGTGAGCCCCGCGTCCGAGAACGCGTTCTTCGGTGCCGGTCGATGGAACTACAACTCCCTGCCCGGCAGCTGGGAGCACGAGTTCTGGAACGCGCGGGAGAATCCTCTCACCGCCGCGGGAGTCGGCATCGCCGCGCTGCTCGCGGTCGCGTCCGCGCGCATGGGACTCTGGTGGGGCAGCTGGATGGCGCGGGTTCGCAGGTGAGAAGAAGCCTTTCCTGGAGTGCGCTGCTCGGCGCGTGGGTGTTCGCGAGCGGCCACGTCGGGAGTCCGGACGCGATCTTCCAGGGAGCCGCCGGGCCCTACACGGTTCGCGTCATCGTTCGCACACCGGGAGTCGTTCCCGGCCTCGCCGACATCACCGTTCGCGTGCTCACGGGACCCCATGTCACCGCCATCACCGTGCTGCCCCTCCGCGGGGGCACACCCACCGCGGCACTCCCGCCAGCCGATACCGCTCGCGTCGTTCCCGGAGACTCGTCTCAGTACGCGGCGCAGTTGTGGTTGATGGCTCCCGGCGCGTACAGCGTGCAGGTCAATGTCTCGGGTGCCGCCGGCCAGGGCGTGGCCCTGGTGCCCGTCATGGCGCTCGCGACCGCGCGGCTGCCGATGGACCGGCCCCTCACGTGGACCTTGCTGGCCTTGGGGCTCTTCCTGTTCGTCGGGGCCCTCGAGATCGTGCTCACCGCGGCGCGAGAGGGAACGCTCGAGCCCGGCGCTTCCGCAGACACCGGACGGCGCCGCCGAGCCTGGGTGGTGACGGCACTGGCGGGCATCGTGCTGGCGTTTGCCCTGTGGGGGGGACGGGCGTGGTGGAATGCGGCCGATGCAAATCATTCGCGTTCACTCTACAAGCCCATTCCCATCCACGTCCGTGTCGCTCTGTCCAGTGCCAGCGGGGAGAACGCTTATGGACCGCGGGGTCCGGTGCTGGTGGTGACGTATGGTTCCATGATCTGGCGGATGCCGAACTACAGTCCGCTGATCCCGGACCACGGCAAGCTGATGCACTTGTTCCTCGTGCGGGACTCTGGAGGACCAGGCTTCGCACATCTGCATCCCCTGCCGTCTGACTCGTCGTCGTTCGCGGCGAGCCTCCCGCGGTTGCCTGCCGGCGGCTATCACCTGTTCGCCGATGTCGTCCACGAAAACGGACTGGCGCAGACCCTCGTCGACTCCTTGTCGATCGCACCGCCCGCAGCGTTCACGTGGAAGCCGACCGATCCCGACGACGCCTACGATATCGGCGGCGATGCGGCGACGTCGAGTGCCCCGGCGGTGCTCGAAGACCATTCGCGGATGACCTGGACACCTCCCGCCGGCGGTTTGGTGACGGGCCGCCCAGTGACGCTGGATTTCGTCGTCACCGCGCCGGATGGAAAGCCCGCCGCACTCGAGCCGTACATGGGAATGCTCGCGCACGCGGCGGTCGAGCGCACCGATGCATCAGTGTTCGTGCACCTCCATCCGATGGGCACGGTGTCTGCCGGAAGTGCGCTCGCCATTCAGTTGCGTGAATCGGGGGATACGATCCGCGGGCGCCTGGCGCCGCGGGTCGCAGCCGCCGAGCGGACGGCGATGCCGGTGATGGAGAGCGGGCCGCCGGGGACCTTCGCACTGCCCTACGAGTTCCCCACTCCGGGCGACTACCGGGTCTGGGTCGAAGTGCGCAGGGGAGGCCGCATTCTCACTGGGCTTTTCGCGATGAGGGTCGCCGGAAGTTAGGATCCCGTGAGGTCCCTGCGGAGCGGGGTACCCCGGAGTAGTTTCAGGGTCCGATGGCTTTCTTCACTCACTCGGCACCAGGCAGTGGCAGGCCCCGCGGGGTCCTGGTCGCCGTTTTGCTTGCCGCAACTCTCGGCATCACCTCGCTCCTGGCGTATCAGGCGGTGCTCGAGGTCACGTCTCACCGCGCCACCGCCGAGCGGGTACTTCGCGACTACTCGGCGTTCGCCGCGCACCAGCTGTCCACCCGGACGTCCAACGAGCTCGGCTACTACGGGTTCGGGAAGGCCCTCGGCGCGCTGGACCGGTTGCGGACCGAGACGCACCAAAACAACGCCCTGCCATCTCCCGCGGAACTGGGCCAGCGTTCCGACTCTGCCACGCGCGCGTTCCTTTCGAAGATGGCGTTCGCATTCGATCTGACGTTCCCGCAGCGCACCCTGGTGATCCGGGGCGGGCCGGCAGACTCCGCGCTCCGGCGCTGGGTGACGGACACGCTCGCGAGCTACGTCCGCTCCGTCCATCGGCCCGAGTGGGCCGATGCGGTGATCGTGGGCGCCCCGTCGCCGCACCGGTTGATGCTCGCGTACAAGTTGGAACGGGACGCCCGCGGTGCCCCGCGGGAGGCCGTCGGTTTCGCAGCCGAGCTCTCGACCCTCACGCCGCTGTTCGTGGACGCCGCGGAGAGTGGCCCCCTCATCCCGCCGACACTCACCGGCGGAATTCCCTACGATTCCATCGGATCAGTCGCCATTCAGGACGCGTACGGGCAGGACATCTACCGGTCCCCGGCCGCGTTCCCGGCCCTCTTTACCGGGCGCGACACGTCGACCACGATGCTCGGCCATCTCCATTTCGAAGTCAGCCTGCGTCCCGACATGGCCGGCAAGCTCGTGATCGGCGGACTGCCGCGTTCGCGGCTCCCCTTCATCGCCGGCCTTCTCGTCATCACGGCCATTCTGGTCGGCGGCATCCTGTACCAGCTGCAGCGGGAGTATGCCCTCGCCGCGTTGCGCGCGGACTTTGTCGCGAGCGTCTCTCACGAGCTGCGCACACCCCTGTCGCAGATCCGGATGTTCTCGGAGACACTGCGGCTGGGCCGGGTGCGTTCCCAGGAGGAGCGTTCGCGGTCTCTCGTCATCATCGATCAGGAAGCCCGGCGACTGACGCACCTGGTGGAGAACCTGTTGCACTTCTCGCGGTCCGAGCGCCACGCGGCTCACATCGACGCGGCACCCGAGCACATCGCGCCTCTCATCCGCTCCGCGGTGGAGAAGTTCGAGCCCCTCGCGGCCGCGCGGCGCGTTACCGTGCGGACCGTGCTGGACGAGCGTCTGGTCGCCGTGGTGGACCCTGGCGCATTGCATCAGATGCTGCTCAACCTGCTCGACAACGCCGTGAAGTACGGCCCCGACGGACAAACGGTGACCATCACCCTCGAAGGCTGGGGCGGCTATCTCCGGATCAAGGTCGACGACCTGGGGCCCGGGGTACCAGTCGAGGCACGCGAACGTGTATGGGACCGCTTCTGGCGCCTGCGCCGGGACCGGGGTTCGTCGGTCGCGGGTACCGGGATCGGGCTCGCGGTGGTGAAGGAGCTCGCCGTGCTGCATCGCGGCCGGGTCTGGTGCGATGAGGCCGAGGCGGGCGGGGCGCGCTTCGTGATCGAACTGCCCGATGCGACCCCCGCGCAATCGTCCGTGCGAGAGTCCCAACCCGTCGTGGAGGCGTTGACGTGAGTAAGGTGCTGGTGATCGAAGACAATCAGGATCTGGCCTACGGGCTCCGGAACAACCTGGAGATCGAGGGTCATCAGGTCGAAGTGGCTGGAGACGGGGCGGACGGGCTGGCCCGCGTCCGGAAGACAGAGCCGGACCTCGTGATTCTCGACCTCATGCTGCCGGGGCTCGACGGGTTCCGCGTGCTCCGCACCCTGCGGGACGAGGGGCGCCGCCTCCCCATTCTGATCCTCACGGCCCGGGGCGACGAATCCGACAAGGTCCGGGGTTTGCGGCTCGGCGCCGACGACTACGTCACCAAGCCCTTCGGCGTGCTGGAGCTCCTGGCCCGCGTCGAAGCCCTCCTGCGGCGCGCCGCGGCGAATGAGCCTCCCAAGGCTCCGCCCGTCGAGAAGTTCGGCGAAATCGAGGTCCACACCGCGTCGCGCACGGTGCGCCGGCGCGGCGAGCAGGTGACGCTCACGCCGAAGGAATACGATCTGCTCCTCGCCCTCATCGACCGCCGGGGCGCCGTCGCGTCACGGTCGGAGCTGCTCACCGAGGTGTGGGGCTACAGTGCCGCCGTCATGTCCCGGACCGTAGATACCCACATCGCGGAGCTGCGGCGGAAGCTCGAGAACGACCTCGCCGTCCCGCACCACATCCTCACCGTCCGAAAGACGGGATACCGACTGGAGCGCTGAATGCGCGTCGCGATGCTCGCCCTGCCCCTGATGCTGGTCGCCGCGGGCCCCAATCCTCCCCGGTCGTCCGCTCCGAAGAACGGGCAGGAGCTGATCCGCGCGATGCATGACCGGTATGCGGGCCAGTGGTACAAGACCCTCAGCTTTACGCAGAACAACACGGCCACGGATACCGCCGGGAAGGAAACGCACTCCGTCTGGAAGGAATACGCCAACATCCCGGGCAACCTGCGCATCGACTTCCTGCCCGCGGATTCAGGTCAGGGGTACATCTTCCGCGCCGACTCTCTCTACATCTTCCGCCACGACTCGGTCCGACGTGCGGCGCCTTTCATTCATCCGCTCATGGTCCTGGGCTTCGACGTCTACGCCTCGCCCGCCGAGACTACCATCGCGAAGCTCACGCGTCTCGGCTTCGATCTCTCCAAGATTCACGAAGACATGTGGGACGGACATCCCGCCTATGTCGTGGGCGTGGACGCGGGGGACAATCACCATAAGCAGTTCTGGGTCGACAAGGACCGTCTACTCTTCGTGCGAATCGTGGAGCCGGGCCAGCAGGATTCGACGATCCTGCAGGACACGCGGTTCGAGGACTATCGCGCGATCGGGAAGGTGTGGCTGTCGGCGCGGGTGCGGTTCCTGATCAACGGGAAGCCAAACTGGCTGGAGGAGTACATCGATATCCGGACGGGAGATCCGCTGACCAACGTGCTGTGGGATCCCAAGCAGTTTGCTGCGGCACGACCGAAATAGTTGCGGGATTGGGGATCAGGGATTCGGGATTGGTACGATACCCGAATCCCGAATCCCCAATTCCGAGGTGCTCAGCCTGCGAACGTGTAGGTGCAGCCCTTCTCCTGCGTCCGGTTCACCGCCAGCACACCCGACGGCACCAGAATGATTCCCGGGATCAGGTTGGCGACCCAGTCCGCCTTGACCTGCGCGCCAGTCATCCCGCCACCCATCTTCGCCGCCACCATGCCGCTCATCAGCGTGATCGCGACGTTGCAGACGCCGATCAGAACGCCGGCCGTGAGCAGCTCGTCGATGCCGTAGCCGGGGAGCAGCTGATCGGCGGCGGCCATCTTGTAGAACATGTTCCGCACCGAAGGCGCGCTCGTCTTCGGGTCATTCATCTTGGACACCTCACCAAGGTGGTACTTCGCCCACATCGCGTCGTTCAGCGCGAGCGGCGCGGACGCGTGACGGAGCACGATGGCCGCCGAGTTGTCGGCATCGGTCGTGCCGTAGGTGGCGTTGCAGGTGTTGAGCCACACGCGCGCCCAGACGAAGCCGAACCCGTCATTCGGCTCGGGTGAATCGTACATGGACTTGTGCTTGCCGTTGATCTTGTTCAGCCACCCCTCGAACATCGGATCGGCGACGCGGGACGGAGTCACACCCGCGGTCTCAGCCGCTGCGGCCACGGGCGAGACGACCGACCCCAGGCCAAGCGCAGCGGCGCCGGCCGCGACGCGTCCCAGAAAGCCACGTCGGTGGGTGGAGAGCTTCAGGTCGAGCATGGGTAAGTCCTCCAGGGGGTACGGGTAAACGCGCCCGTCAGTGGGCGCGGGATCCAGGCGGCGCCTTCGCCGCTTTCGTCTGATAGGCGACATCGGGAGGTGCGTCGCCGTTCGGCCAATCGGAAGCTTTCCCTGCGAAGTCGGGGCGTTGCTGCGAGTTGACGTAGGCAGCGACGTCGAGCGCCTGCTGGTCCGTCAGCGTCACCACCTTGTCGAACGGCATGTTGGCGACGATGAAGCTCGCGGCGGTACGCGCGCGCGACATGCCGGCCCCGATGTTGAAGGAACGGGGACCCCAGACGGGCGGTGCCGCAATCGTGCCACCCCCGTCCTCACCATGGCAGCGGGTGCACGTTTTCGCGAAGAACGCGTTGCCGGCTGCCGTATCGGGCTTCAGCGCACTCCACCGGGTGTCGGGAGGTGGCGTCTTGTAGCCGATGGGCTGGCCGCTCGACAGGAACGTCAGGTACGACACGATGTCCCGCATGTCGTTCCCGTCGACGGGAATCGCCTTGCCGTTGAGCGAGCGGACGAAGCAGCCGTTGATCCGGTATTCGATGGTTTCGACGGTACCGGAGCGCGAGCGGTACTGCGGGTAGCGGCCCGTGACCCCGACCCACGATTGCGGCGAGCGCCGTCCTTCGTCGAGATGGCAGCTGACACAACGCAGGTCATTGCCCACGTAGGTGGGAAGGCTGTCGTGCGTAGCCGTCAGCAACGCGAGCCCGCGCCGGATCGAGTTGCCGAGTGGACCCGACGGGATTTCGGAGTCCGCCGGTACGTGCGCAACGAAAACCGCTGGCGTGGCGGACCCGCGGCAGGCGGCGAGGACGAGCAGGACAACCCAGGGGGACCTCATCGGGCGCCCGAGAAGGTAACGCTCGTTGCGGCGTCGGCAACCTCCATCTAGCGTTCTCGGCATGACGCCCTGGATCAAGCGCCTGATTCTGGCCAACATCGCCGTGTTCATTCTCGAGCTGCAGTTCCCCCAGCTCGAAGCGATGTTCGCACTCAGCCGATACAGCCTATTCTACGCCCCCTGGACCCTGATCACCTACATGTTCACTCACCACGGGTTCGAGCACATCCTCTGGAACATGCTCGGACTGTTCTTCCTGGGACCCCGGGTCGAGGTCCGTCTCGGGGGCCCGCGTTTCCTCGGACTGTATTTCGTGGGAGGACTCGCCGGCGGGGCGCTCTCACTGGCGCTCAGTCCGGTCGCGATCGTGGGCGCCTCAGCGTCGATCTTCGCCGTCTACCTGGCCTACGCGATGTTCTGGCCCCGTGACCGCCTGCTCATCTGGGGCCTCATCCCCGTCCCGGCCATCGTTCTGGTCGCCGGGTTGACCGCGATTTCGATCCTCGGGGGCGGCGGCTACATCGAGCCCGGCGTCGCGCACTGGGCCCATCTCGGTGGTTTTGCGGGTGGATACATCTACCTGACGTTCCTGAAGCATCAGACGGGGAGTCAGAAGTTCAGGGCCAAGGCGGCGCCGGTGAAACCGATGCCGAAGTCGCCGGAGGTCCTCGCGAAGTGGCGTCGCATCGATCCCGCGAG
This sequence comes from Gemmatimonadales bacterium, assembly GCA_035631315.1. Taxonomy (GTDB): domain Bacteria; phylum Gemmatimonadota; class Gemmatimonadetes; order Gemmatimonadales; family GWC2-71-9; genus 40CM-2-70-7. Next base: position 1,286 of record DASQIZ010000122.1, on the reverse strand, counting down.
CCTGCACCCGGTGAACCGCGAGGAGCTGACCCGCATCCTCATCAAGCTGGACACCGGCGGACCTTCATCCCTCACGTCTGACGAGCGGAACTTTCTCGATCGATTCGCTGGCGCGTAGCGCCGTACTTTAGTGCGGGCGCCTAATTCGTGGAGTTTTCGAGCAAGTCTCGCAGAGAGGCGACCACGGCGCTGTCAAGCAGCGCCTCGAGTTCCTTCATGCCCCGCGCGAACCCAAGTTCATCGCCCATTCGTGCACACAGCTCAGCGCTGACCCGCCCGGCTCTCAGGCGGAGCGTGTCGCTCATATCGCTCGCCAGGGACTGGTCGAGCGCTGCGCGCGCCAAGGCGAGGTTGCCCACCCTCATATGGGCCTCCGCGTAGTCGAGCCCCGCTGCCGGGGATGGTGCAAGCCGGTCCGACGTCCTGATGCCCTCGAGAGCCAGGGCGGCCTCGATCGCTGCCCCGGCATCTAAGAAGATCCGCGAGAGCGTGACAACGGCATTCCACGCAACTGCGGGATCGCCAGACCGCTCCGCCCGCATCCAGCATCTCCGCGCCGCCCGATCCAAGTCGGACACCTTCCGCTTTCCCACCATCAGTTCGATCCCCGCAAGCTCGGTCCTGATCCGGATGCTGACGTCAGATACGCCCCGCAGCCCGACCCTCGCGCGCCCATGCAGCACAGCTGCCTCATCAACCCTTTCCAATGCGACCAGAATCCGAACCGCTCCCTGCAACGCTTCGATCCACAGTTGGGGTGACTCCTTGCCGACGCCTAAGTCGAGGAGCGTTACGAGGACGTCCGCCGACTCCCGCAACGCTCCGACGATTTCGAGGTACTCGGCGTAGTCGCGCAAGGCGCCCAGTAGAGGAGCCCCTAGAGTCTCGGGACTACTTTGGGCGAGGATGGCCCGGAGACGGGCATTCTCCGGATGGTCCGGATCGGGAAGGTCATTGACGTACCGCGCCGTCGCCGCGCGCTGATATTCGAAGGCCTGCACATTCTCTTGCCACGGCCCAGCGAGCTGGTCAACCACGCGGAGTGCCAGAAAGGCCGCTTGCCCTCGTCGCGACGCCGGCTCTGTTACCCCATCTGTGAATTCCCCGATTCGACCAAGAAACTCGGCGTGACGGAGGAGCGCAGGCGGGGAGCTACACTTGGGCAACTCGGAAGACCTCCTCGAGCGTCGTCAGACCTTCTCGGACCAGCCGTAGCCCGTCCTCGCGCAGCGTCTTCATCCCGCCGGCCACCGCCAAAGCCCGGAGCTCACCCGCCCCGCGCCGTT
>DASQIZ010000121.1:0-7694 GCA_035631315.1 Gemmatimonadales bacterium | reverse complement strand
ATTCACCCGCGAGGACTTCGCGGCCCTGCATCCTGGAGGTACGCTGGGACGCACGCTGCTCCTGCGTGTGGCCGACATTATGGTGACGCAGGACCTCCCTCTGCTCGCTGCCGACCGGCTGATGCGCGAGTGCGTCGTCCTGCTCGCGGAACGCCGTGGCACGGTCGCGGTGGTGAATGGCGGCGGGACGTTGGCGGGAGTGGTGACGGCGGGGGATCTCACCCGGCTCATGGAAAAGACGGACAAGTTTCTCGATGTGAAAGTGGCGGACGTGATGACGAAGTCTCCCAAGACCGTGGCCCCGGGCGAACTGGCCGGGTCGGCCGTCCAGCTCATGGAGAAGCACGGCATCATGGCTCTGCCGGTGCTTGACGAGTCCAGGAAAGTGGTGGGCATGGTGCATCTGCACGATCTGATGAAGGCTGGAGCGGCGTGAAGCGCCTGGTGCTGATGATGTTCGCGGTGGCCGTGCTGGCCACGAGTTTCGGGTGCTCCGAGGGCATCAAGCCGACCGCGACCATCAATGCCACGGACAGCGCGGATCAAGTCCTCTTCAACATGACGACCTACGTGACGACGCAGGGAGTGCTGCGCGCCAAGGTGCTGGCGGACACCAGCTATCTGTACAACAGCACCCAGCAGGCCGAGATGAAGAATGTCCACGTGACCTTCTACGACGCCACCGGCCGTGAAACGTCCACGCTCACCTGCCGCGAAGGCACGCTCCACAATTCGCAGGACATGGAAGGGCGGGGGAATGTCGTCGTGGTCCGGGCGTCCGATGACGGGACGCTGCGGACGGAGAAGATCGCGTACAGCCAGCGCGCGAACCAGGTCAGCTCCGATCAACCCTTCACATTCGACACCCCGCAGCAGCATTTGAAGGGCGTCGGGTTCACCTCCGATCCGGACTTCAAGGACCTGAAGGCCCAGCACGTCACCGGCACCGGGGGCAAGTTCGTGCTCCCCAACCAATGATCGTGGCCACCCTCGCCTTGCTCACCCTCCAGCAGCCGGCGGCCCCGCGGGACACGTCTGCCGGCCGGCCCTGTTTTCTCGTGCTGGACTCACTGCCGCGAGTCCATCAGATCGCGTCCGGGGCCGATACGAACGTCTACATGGCGGGAGGCGTGGTCGCCCACTGCTCCGGTTCCGGAACGACGCTTCGCTCGGACAGCGCGGCGTATTACGGGGGGGTGAAGCGCTGGGACATGGTGGGCCGGGCTCACGTCGTGGATGTGACCCTGACACTCGACGCCAATCAGATCATCTACTATCTGAGACAGGGACGGCTCGACGCTCACAACAGCGTCGTGGCGGTGAACCGGGAGAACCATTCGACTCTTCGCGGACCCAATCTCACCTATTACCGGGTGCTGCAGGGCGTGCGAGACACCACCGAGTCCTACGCCACGCAACGCCCCACCATCGACTACCGGGGTGCCGGCGCAAGCGACACGAGTGAGCCCTATGTCATCGTGGCCGACCGGTTCCGATCCAAGGGGAACGATCGCATGTGGTGGGGAGGCGCGGTGACCGTGGACCGCTCCGATGTGTCTGCCCACGGTGATTCCATGAGCATGGATCAGACCGCGGGCCTCGGTCTCCTCCTCGGCCACCCGAGCGTCACGGGGAAAGGGACGCAGAGCTACACGCTGACCGGGAAGCGGATCGAAATGGGATTGTCCGGACATGAGATGAATGCCGTCCGGGCGCTGGGGAACGCACAAGCGGCGGGGACCGACTGGACCCTCACCGCCGACACCATCAACATGAAATTGGCGGACCGGAAGCTGCAACAGGCGTTCGCCTGGGGCCCGAGGGACTCCGTGCACGCCCGCGCGGTCTCGTCCACCACGACGATGGTGGGAGACTCGCTCGCGCTCGATACGCCGAATCAGATTCTTACGGAAGCCCGGAGTTATCGTCACGCGCGCTCGACTTCGAAGCGGGACTCCACCGCGGCGGACTCGACGGCTGACTGGATGTCCGGGGACATGCTGCAGGCGCACTGGATCCAGGCCCCCGACTCGACCGGCAAGCAACGCGCGACGCTGCACCAGGTCGTGGCGCGGGGGACCGGCAGGGCGTTCACGCACAGTTACTCCGCCCAGCCCGATTCCACCCGGCCCAAGCTCCTCATCAAGCGCGACTCGGTAAAGACGGACACGGTTCCGGACACGCGCCCGTCGCTCAACTACACCACCGCCGACACCATCACGGTGGACATGGCGAAGGGCCGGGTCTCACAGGTGACCGCCAGGGGACATATCAACGGGTTCAATCTCGACCCCGTCGCCGTGAAGGACACCACGAAGGCGGACTCCGTTGCGAAGAAGGCACCGCGGCGTGCGCCGGTGAAGAAGCCATGATCGACGAGATTCTGAACAGCCGGGACCCCTCGGTTCCCCTGGCCGCGGTCGCACTGCTGATTACCGCGGAAGAGGACGGCACCGGATACTTCGGGCCCCTCGCCGTCGCGTATCGCGACGCCTACCTGCACGCCCGGGCGGCGACGGCTGGAGAAACGGGAGAGATCGGGACGCTGTCGGTAGACGACGCTCGGCACAACCTGAGCGCGTCCGTCTTGCCGCGTCTCGTCCTGCTCGGTGCGGTCACCATGCCGAAGGGTGAGCTGCACGGGGACACGGCGATCACGTTCGTGCCGGCGCTGTGGCAGGAGATCACGGCGGATCCGTCCGGGGTCGCCGCGCGCCTCCGGCAGAGCGCCGAGCGGGCCCTGAAGTCCGCGGAGTCGCCGTCGGGTCCTCATCAGGCGGCGCTGGGGGGCTCGAAGCTCGAAGCCAGCAACTTGATGAAGAGCTACAAGGGCCGGCACGTCGTGAACGATGTGTCGCTCGCGGTGCAGCAGGGCGAGATCGTGGGACTCCTCGGACCGAATGGTGCGGGAAAGACCACCAGTTTCTACATGATCACGGGACTGATCCGGCCCGACTCCGGGGTGATCCGCTTCGACGGCAACGACATTACGCGGGAGCCCATGTACAAGCGGGCCCGCTCGGGAATCGGCTACCTCGCCCAGGAGCCCTCGGTCTTCCGAAAGCTGACGGTCGAGGAGAATGTGTTGGCGATCCTCGAGACCATGAATCTGGAGGCGGCGGAACGCGCCACGCGTCTCGAGGCGCTGCTGGATGACCTGGCGATCAAGCACCTGCGGCGGCAGCGGGCCTTTTCACTGTCCGGCGGGGAGCGCCGGCGCCTCGAGATCACGCGGGCGCTCGTGACGCAGCCCAAGTTCATGTTGCTGGATGAGCCGTTCGCCGGTGTCGACCCGATCGCCGTGCACGATATTCAGACGATCGTGGCGGGGTTGCGGCACCGCGGCATCGGGGTGCTGATCACGGATCACAATGTGGAGCAGACGCTGGACATCGTAGACCGGGCGTACATCATGTTCGAGGGCAAGGTGCAGGTCGCGGGCACGGTCCGCGATCTGGTCTTCGACGATCGGGTGGCCGACCTGTACCTCGGCCCGACCCTGACGGCGCGCCTCCGCGCGCGCCTGGGTGAGGCGGCATGAAGACCGGGATGCATCAGCACGCGTCGCTACAGCAGACGCTGAAGATGAATCCACGCCTGTACCAGGCGATGGATCTCCTGTACATGCCCCTGCTCGATCTGCAGCAGCATTTGAAACAGGAGCTGCTCTCCAATCCGTTCCTCGAGATGGTGGAGCCCGAAGAGGAGTCGCCCCTCGACGCCACCCAGGTCGAAACCAAGCCGGAAAAGAATGAAGAGGCCGGCGACGACGAGCCGGACTGGGAGAACATCCTCCTCGACGACGGGGCCCAGGGACTGTCCGCGCCGCGCGACCTGAGCCCGGCCCGTGAATACGTCGAGCCCGTCGCTCCCACGACGCGCGACCTCTCGGATCATCTCCGGGATCAGGTGCAGATGCTCGATCTGACCCCGCGGCAGCAGCTCATGGCCGACGAGTTCCTCGGCAACATCGCCGAAGACGGCTACCTCGGCGCGAATCTCGAGCAGATCGTGGCGGGGGCGAACCAGCTGCTGGCCGAGCACGCGGATGCACAGGACTTCGGCGGGGAAGCGCCCTGGTACACGATGCCCGAGGCCGAGGAGATGCTGCGGGTCATTCAGCGACTGGATCCGCCGGGGGTGGGCGCGCGCGACCTTCGCGAGTGCCTGCTGCTGCAGCTCGAGGAGCTGGGTCAGCAGGAGTCGCTGGTCTACAAGCTCGTGCGCGACGCCTTTGACGACCTGATCGCGCACCGCTGGAGCGAGCTGGGCAAGCGCTTCGGACTCGAGCCGTCCGAAGTGCAGAAGGTGGCGGACGATCTGTCCAAGTTCGATCCCAAGCCCGGGCTGCAGTACGCGTCGGGGAGCGACTCGTATATCGTGCCCGACCTGATCGTGGAGAAGATCGGCGACCGTTATCAGGTGTTCCTCAACGACGGCGGGTTGCCACGCCTCCGCATCGCCAGCACCTACCGCGACATCGCGCGCGACAAGAACAAGTACCAGGGCGAGAACAAGGACTTCATCCAGCAGCGGCTCAACAGCGCCAACTGGATGATCCAGGCCATCGAGCAGCGCCGGCAGACCATGCTGAAGGTGATGAACTTCATCGTGGACCGGCAGCGTGAATTCTTCGAAAAGGGCGTGGAGTTCCTGCGGCCGCTCACCCTGCGCGAGGTCGCGGACGTGATCTCGATGCACGAGAGCACGGTCAGCCGTGTGACCAACGAGAAGTACGTTCAGACGCCGCGAGGGCTGTTGCCGCTCAAGTTCTTCTTCTCGAGCGGCCTCACCACGACCACGGGCGAGGATGCCAGCGCGCGGTCCATCAAGGCGCAAATCCAGAAGCTCGTGACCGACGAAGACCCGAAGGAGCCGCTCACCGACCAGCAGATCGTGGAAATCTTCGCCCAGCGCGGCGTGAAGATCGCGCGCCGGACCGTCGCAAAATACCGGGACCAACTGCACATCTTGCCGGCACGGATGCGGAAGCGTCTGTGAGCCTGGCCATGCCGGCCGCCGCGCCCGAGGTCAGCATTCTGGTGCCGGCCAAGGACGAGGCGGAGAATATCCCGGAGCTGGTGAAACAGGTCCGGGAGGCGATGGTGGGCCAGCCCTATGCCGCCGAGCTCGTCATCGTGAACGATGGCTCGATGGACAATTCAGGTGAGGTGCTGAAGGAGCTGGCCGCGAAGCACGCGTTCCTGCAGGTCGTGACGCACCGGTCCCGGCGCGGGATCGCCGATGCGCTGCGCTCGGGCGCCGACGCCGCGCGTGGACACATCCTCGTCTTCTGGCCCGCCGATCTGCAGTACCTGCCCGCGGACATTCCGGCTCTGGTGGCGCCGATCATCGCCAATGAAGCCGACATCGTCACTGGCACGAAGCAGGGCCACTACGAGAAGCGATTCGTCTCGTGGGTCTACAACACACTCTGCCGGATCCTGTTCGGCGTCCGCGTCACCGACCTGAATTCCGTGAAGGCGTACCGGCGCGAGGTGTTGGAGGCAGTGCCCACGAGGCCCGACTGGCACCGGTTCATGGTGGTGATCGCCGCGGCACAGGGGTACCGCGTGACCTCGCGGCCTGTCCCCCTGTACCCACGCCGGGCGGGCAAGTCGAAATTCGGGATCTCGCGGATCCCGGTCGGTGTGCTGGATCTGGTGTCGGTGTGGTTCCAGCTGCGGTTCGGCCGCAAGCCGATGCTCTTCTTCGGGGTGTCAGGCGCGATCCTCGTTGCGCTCGGCGTGCTGGTGGGCATCTACGCCATCATCGAACGCTACGTGTTTGGGATCGGATTCCGTCCCTGGCTCTACCTCGTCATGCTGCTGGTGCTCGCGGGGCTCGTCCTCTTCGGTTTCGGGTTCGTCGGGGAGCTGGTGGCGGGGATGCGGGAGGAGATCCGGGCCCTCGGCGATCGCCGCTAGGCGACGACGGTGACCCAGCCCGCTTCGTTCGCGATCAACCCCGTCTGGGTGCGGGGATCGAAGGCGATGCCACGCGGCACCCCTCCGGTAGGAATGGTCCTCACCACGCGCAACGACTGACGGTCCAGCACCTGCACTCGCTCGGCGTTGACCAGGCCGACGTAGAGGTGCCTCTGGTCGGGCGTCGCGGCGACGGCGAAGGCGGGACCGCCGAGCTCAAGGGATGCGGCGAGGGTGCCGGTCGCCAGATCGACGACGTCCAATCCCCCCTGTTCGTTGGCGATGTAGAGCTCGGTCCCGTCGGGGGCCACCACCATGCCTTGCGTGCGCCCGCCCACCACGAATTGGCGGACTTGGTGGAGGTCGGCCTGGTCGACCTCAAGCACCGTGCCCGCGTCGCGCGTGGCCACATAGAGCAGTGCCCGGTTCGGGTGTGCCGCCAGATGATGCGAGGTCGCCGGCAGGGGAAGGGAGGCCTCGATCTTCCAGGTTTCGGTCCGGATGGCGTAGAGGCGGTCCGCGTTGGTCGTGACGAATATCATGCGGCCGTCACGAGACACGACGACCGGTGCGGGGTCGCCGGTGACGGGGATCTCGCCCAACACCCGCTGACCGTCCTCGTTGACTACCGAGATGGTGCTGCTGAACTGATTGCTGACGTATCCCACGCCGTGGGCGCTCACCGCCACGCGCGTGGGATTGTAGCCGACCACGATCGGATCCTCGAACCTGAGCGACCGGAGATGCAGGCGCTCGACGCTCGCGGTCGCGGCGCGCGTGATCAGCGCGTACCCGCCGGGACCCATGGCGACGTCGAATCCGCCGTGGGTGAGCGGCACGGTGGCGGCGATCCGTCCTTCCGGATGTCCCCAGCGCGCCAGGCGGGCCGACGCGGCCGTGTCTCGAACGAGGCGGGGACCTTGCCGGCCGATGGCGGACAGCGACGGCGCCCGCCGTTCGAACGCGCTCTGTGGGCCACGGTGGGCGCCCACCGTGGGCGTGACCGTGGGCCGCGAGCAGCGGTCGCGGAACTTGAGCAGCATCCAGCCGAACCCTCGCTCGCGGGATTCGCGCCACGAAAGGCCGAGGGTCCGGCGGAAACGACGGTAACAGGTGGCGGGTTCGAGCGTTCGGCGCTGCGCCACGTGAAAGAGGGAGCTGCCCGTCGCTTCCGATTCGAGCGTCATCGCCAGGATCGAAATCCAGTCCGACAGCACAGCGAAGGTGGGAAGACCTTCGCGGCACAGGAGGCGACGCAGATAAAAGCGGTTGGTGAGGCCGAGGGTTCGGGAGAGCGCGTCGGCGCCGAGGTCGCCGCCGGCGGCCACCGTCGCCCGTAACGCGGCGCGTCCCTCCGGCGAAAGCCAGGGGAGCAGGGCATCGAGGATCAGATCGAGGGACAGCGCGGGCATTTCGAATCCGTTCAGATGGGTGACGGTGCCACACCGAACGTCACAACGCCCCGAGGCGAATTCTCTACCCCACAGTACGATTCGGCTCACTCCGGCGTTTGCCGTGACGCGCCCACGCAACGCACGAGACGTCATGTCGTGCGTGAGGAATGAGGCACGGAACGACATACCCCCGTGCGCAATGTGCACCTATTGTTCGGTTTGCGAAGGTTGTGCAAGTTGGTAAGGCGCCGACGTTTTTCAGCCTGAGGAGCCGTCATGACCGTTCGCATGAGACCCGTCACACTGATACTCTGCGCCGCCCTGGCGGCGTGCTCGACCCCAACGGATCACATAACCCCTGGCGGCGGGGGCG
>DASQIZ010000120.1:0-10186 GCA_035631315.1 Gemmatimonadales bacterium | reverse complement strand
TCACCTCGAGGAGGGTCACCGCGAGCGCATCTCCGATCGCGAGGGCCACCGTCGTGCTGGTGGTCGGCGCCAAGGTCTCCGCGCACGCCTCTTCGGCGACCCCGCCATCGAGCACCACGGCGGCGGCGCGTCCGAGGGGCGAGTCGGGCTCGCCGGTGATCGCGATGACCGGCACGCCCAGCCTTCCCAGCTGCCCGACCAGTCCAAACAGGTCGTCGGACGCACCGCTCTTGGAGAGGAGGATGGCGACGTCGTTCGATCCGACCAGCCCGAGGTCGCCGTGGAGCGAGTCGACCGGATGAATGAACGACGCGGGCGTCCCGGTCGACGTCAGCGTCGCCGCAATCTTCCGTGCGATCAGCCCTGACTTCCCTACCCCGGAGACGATGACCCGGCCCCGCGCCTGCGCGAGCAGCTCCACCGCCGCCGCGAAGGAATCCGCGAGCGTACGCGCCGTGTGCGCGAGCGCACCCGCCTCGAGCTCCAGCACCCGGCGCCCGCGCTCAACGAGCCGGGATCGTTCGCTCGGCACCATCGCCACGGTCGTTGAGATAGGCCTCCACGCGCTCGTCCCACACGCCGCGCGCCTTCAGAATCAATTCTGCCGCTTCCCTTGCCGCGCCCCGGCCCCCCTCGGCCCCGGTCACGACGGTCGCGAGCGCCTTCACCTCGGCGCAGGCATTGTGCACCGCAATGGGGAGCGCCACGCGCTTGAGGACCGGCACGTCGGGCAGGTCGTCTCCCACGAACGCACACTGCGCCAGCGTCAGACGCCGGGCCCCGAGCCAGCGCTCGAGCGCGGGCAACTTCTGCGCGCCGTCATCCTGAATCACATCCGGAATGCCGAGTTCCCGCGCGCGGAGCGTGGTCGCCTCGGAGACCCGGCCGCTGACGATGATGACGTGCAGGCCGGCCCACTGCAGCATCTTCAATCCCAGTCCGTCGGGAACGTGAAACCGCTTGCACTCGGCGGCGTGATCGGCCACGAGGCCGAGGTAGACGCCGCCGTCCGTCAGGACACCGTCCACGTCGAAGCCGACGACCGCGATGCGTCTCGCGACGGCGGGATCGATCACGAGACCCGCACCACTGCTCTCGCGGCGCGCCATACGTCGACGGCCACGTCGAGCGTCTGCTCCAGCTGATCGAGCGGGAGCATGTTCGGCCCATCGCTGGGTGCGTGATCGGGATCGGGGTGGGTCTCGATGAAAAATCCGTCTGCCCCGGCGGCCGCCGCGGCGTAGAGCAGAGGGGGAATGAAATGACGCAGCCCCCCACTGGAGCCGCCGACACCCTTCCCCGGCTGCTGCACCGAGTGTGTCGCGTCGAAGATCACCGGCGCCATGCACCCGGTCCGGAGGCGCGCGAAGTTCCGCATGTCCACGACCAGGTCGCCGTAGCCGAAGAACGTACCCCGCTCCGTCACCGCGACTTCTTCCGCGCCGCCCGACCGCAGCTTCTCGACGGCGCCCCGCATCCCGTCGGCGTCCAGCCACTGGCCCTTCTTGACGTTCACGGGTTTCCCCGCGGCGCCGGCGGCGAGGAGGAGATCGGTCTGGCGGCAAAGAAACGCGGGGATCTGGAGGACATCCGCGACCTGCGCGGCCGCGGGCACCTGGCCGGTTTCGTGCACGTCGGTGAGCACGGGAAGACCGGTCGCCTTCCGCACGCGCTCGAGCGCCTTGAGTCCCACTTCCATCCCCGGACCCCGCTCCGCATCGAGGCGGGACCGGTTGGCCTTGTCGTAGGACGCCTTATAGATGATCGCGAGCCCCAGGCGCCGGGCCACCTGCGCAAGCGCTTCCCCCACGCGCAGGTTCAGGTCGTCCGACTCGACGACGCAGGGCCCCGCGATGAGGAACGGGGCGTCGTTCGCTCCGAAGTGCGCCGCCATGGATTAGGGTTTGAGTCCCGCCAAGGCGGAGTGGCTGACGTCCAGGCCTGCGGCGGCCGATGCGTTGCTCTTGTGCCAAGCCACGGCCGCGCCCACGAACCCCGCGAAGAGCGGGTGCGGGCGAGTGGGCCGGGACTTGAGCTCGGGATGGAACTGGCAGCCGACGAACCACGGGTGGTCGGGAAGCTCGATCATCTCCACCAGCGAGCCGTCGGGCGAGAGTCCGGAGCACCGCATCCCGTACTCCGCCAGCACATCGCGGTACGCGTTCGACACCTCATACCGGTGCCGGTGCCGTTCGCTCACCTCGGCCGCGCCACCGTAGACCTGCGACGCGCGAGATTCCTTGCGGAGGCGGCAGGGATAGGCGCCCAAGCGCATCGTGCCGCCCATCTCCTGGATCCCCTCCTGCGTCCGCATCAGCGCGATGACCGGATTCTCGCACTCGGGCTCGAACTCGCTCGAGTTGGTGTTCTCGAGCTTCGCCACGTTACGGGCGAACTCGATGATCGCGGTTTGCAGACCCAGGCAGATGCCGAGGAACGGGAGCTTGTGCTCGCGAGCCCAGCGGATGGCTTCCAGCATTCCCTCGACGCCGCGCACGCCGAACCCGCCGGGCACCAGCAACGCGTCGTATCCGGCGAGCAGTTCGCCCGCCACTTCCTGGCTGGTGAAGCGGTCGGAGGCGATCCATTCGATTTTCACGCCCACGTCGTTCGCGATGCCGCCGTGCACCAGCGCTTCGTGGATGCTCTTGTAGCTGTCGGCGAGCTCGGTGTACTTCCCGACCACGGCGACGCGAACCCGCGCCGGCGGATTGAGGATCTTGTCCACCATCCCGTGCCAGGCCCGGAGATCCGGTTCCTTCGTGTCGAGATGGAGCCGGTGACACACTTCCTTGTCGAGCCCCTGCTCCATCAGCCGGATCGGGATCTCGTAGATCGAGCTGACGTCGGGACTCTCCACCACGCATCCGAAGTCCACGTTGCAGAATTGCGCGATTTTCCGCTTCAGGTCCTCCGTCAAGGGCCGCTCGGTCCGGCAGATCAGGATGTCGGGCTGGATTCCGATCTGCATGAGCTCCCGCACCGAGTGCTGCGTCGGCTTGGTTTTCAGCTCCGCCGTGGCCGCGATGAACGGGACCAGCGTCAGGTGAATGAACAGCGTGTTCTCGCGCCCCACTTCCTGACGGAATTGCCGGATGGCCTCGAGGAACGGCAGCGATTCGATATCGCCCACCGTGCCGCCGATCTCGGTGATCACCACATCGTGATCGGGTGCCAGGCGCCGGATCGCGCCCTTGATTTCATCGGTGATGTGCGGGATCACCTGTACCGTGGAGCCAAGGTATTCGCCGCGCCGTTCCTTGGTGATGACGGAGAGGTAGATCCGGCCGCTCGTGACGTTGTTGACTTGCGAGAGCGAGCGATCGATGAACCGTTCATAGTGGCCGAGGTCCAGATCGGTCTCGGCGCCGTCATCCGTGACGTAGACCTCGCCGTGCTGAAAGGGCGACATCGTCCCGGGATCGACGTTGATGTACGGATCGAACTTCTGGATCGTGACCTTCAGTCCCCGCTCGACCAGCAGGCGTCCCAGCGAAGCGGCCGCGATGCCCTTCCCCAGGGAACTCACCACCCCGCCGGTGACAAAGACGTACTTGGTCGAGCTCACGAATTCACCTCTTTCAAATGCCGGGTTATTTCGCGTTCCGCGAACGCGAGATCGTCAGCCGTGTCGACGCCGGGTGCGGCGGGGCCGTCGAAGAGTGAGACGCCGATCGGAATGCCGTGCAGCAGGGGGCGCAGCTGCTCGAGACGTTCCCAGCGCTCCTCGGGAACGGGCGGGAGGATGACCCACCGCTCGAGCGCCTCGCGAGTGTAGCCGTAGACACCCACGTGCTGGTGATAGACGACGCTACCGGTCCCGTCACGGTCGAAGGGGATCGGGGCCCGCGAGAAGTAGGCGGCGCGGCCGTTGGGTCCCACCACCACCTTCACCCGGCTGGGGTCGTTCACGAGCGAGGGGTCGAGGGAGCCGGCAGCCGTGCCGATCGGGTCACCCTGCTCCAAGCGCGAGACCGTGCCGGTGAGCGCGTCGGGGGAAACGAGAGGCTCGTCCCCCTGTACATTTAAGATGAGGTCAAACGACTTAAACTCTTTATTAGTAATGACTTCTGCTATTCGTTCTGTGCCGCTCTCGTGCTTCGGCGAGGTCATTACCGCTTCGAACCCTGCTGCCTCCACGACAGACGAAATCTCCCTGGCGTCAGTCGCAACGACCAGGCGATCGCAGAGGCCGAGCTCGGCGACACGTCGCACAACCCAGAGGATGAGGGGGTCACCTGCCAGAGGCAGGAGGGGCTTCTTTGGAAGTCGGCTGGAGCCCAGCCGAGCGGGAATCACACCGAGGAGGGGCACAGGGCAAGATACAAGAGTCGTGCCGTGGAGTCTAGACCATCGCCTGGGCCACCCTCAAGAAGTTCCCCAGTAACAGCTTACCGAACTCAGTCCCGACCGACTCCGGGTGGAATTGCACCCCGTACACGGGAAACTGCCGGTGCTTCATGGCCATGATCTCTTCCGCGCGCGGGCGATCCGCACTCCAGGCCGTCACCACGAGATCCCGCGGGAGCCCTTCGGGAGCCACGACCAGCGAGTGATACCGCATCGCGGTCATGGGAGACGGCATGCCCTCGAACAACTCGTCTGCGTCGTGGACCACTTCGCAGGTTTTCCCGTGCATCAGGCGATCGGCGCGCACGACCTTGCCGCCGAACGCTTCTCCGATCGCCTGATGCCCGAGACACACACCGAGGACCGGCGTCTGGCCCGCGAGTGCGCGGATCAACGGGACCGCGATGCCCGCCTGTGCGGGCGTGCCGGGCCCCGGCGAAATCACCAGGGCCGACGGCTTGAGCCGCACCACGTCCTCGACCGACAGCGCGTCGTTGCGGTACACCACGGGCTCCGCCCCCAGCTCCCCGAAATACTGTACGAGGTTGTAGGTGAAGGAGTCGTAGTTATCGAGGACGAGGAGCATGACGGTTAGTGGTTCGCCTTCGCGTAGTCGATGCCGGCCTGCACATGCTCGATGGCCTCATTGATCGCCTTCATTGCCGCGACCTTGTGGCCACCCTTGTCGTCGGCGGCTTCCTTGAGATGGGTCTTGGCGCTCACGAGGGCCGCCATCGCGGCTTCCATGTGCGGCTGACCCTGCACGTATTCACCCACTTTGAACGCGGCGGTCGCGACCAGGGCGAGCGGCAGGGCGATAGTGAGCAGGCGACGGGACATGACTGACATTGGAGCCTCCGGAATGAGTGGTGCATCCTGAAACGCCACGGCTGACCTCGGAAATTGCCCCGGACCCGAAGACCTCGCCAGCGATCCCGAAGAGCCTCACCGCATCTGGACGGTCTAGAACTCGCCGTGGGGAGCCGCCTGCGCCTGGCTCACCCGCCCCGTCACGATGTCGGCCTTCGCGTAGTTCTCGCCCTTCACCGGCGCGCTCGCGAGCCGCCGCAGCATCCCGATCTGTCCCACATGCGTGAACGAATCGGCGATGGGTCCCTGAAAGAGCTGCTCCGCGGAGAATCCGAGGCCGTCGTCACTCTTGAGTGCGGAATCGAAGCGCTCGAGCGACGTGTGAAAGCGGGCGACCCCTTCTTTCCAGGACAGCACGGGTGACTGTTGCCACTTGTGTTGGCCCTTGGCCAGCGCCACACCCCAATCCAGGAGGTCACCGATGTGGGCCAGGATCTCCCCCGCCGACCGGGAATCCGGCGCGGCCCGGAAGTCCGCGAACCCTTCGGGGGCGTCGCGGAACGCCTTGGCGCCCCGGTACGCGAGGGTCGCGAGTGCGTGACGCAGGAGGTTTCGGCGAGCCCGGTCGTCGCTCATACGCGCAGCTCCATCCATTCAACGGCGCCCTGGCGAACCGCATCCCGGACGCCCTGCTCCCGTGGAGAAACGCGCGCCCCCCCGGTCTTGACCTCGACGAACACCACCCGCCGGACCGCGCCCTCCGACAGGCCGTCGAAGACGACGAAATCTACGGGACTTCCGAGGAACCGCGCGTCCTGCGGCGCGAAGGGAAAGTGGGGAAAATGCGGCACCAACTGCTCCGACACCTTGCCCGTGACCACCGCCAGGGAGCGGCGGATGGCGTCCCGGCGCACCGCCCGCGTGTACTGGACCTTCCACCAGAGGAACAGCGCGCCGGCCGCGACGAGCGTAGAGAGGACGGCGATGAGCGTGGTCATGGCTCAGAATATATATTCGCCGTCCTCTACCCTTTCCGAGATCCCGATCTATGCGACCGTCGGTTCTAGCGCTCTTCTGCGTCCCCGCCCTGCTCGCGTCTCAGCAACCCTACGCCCCCACGTCCCTCTCCTCCGACGACTATGCCCGAGCCGAGAAGTTCATGGGGTACAACGTCAATGCGTTGGTCTACAACGACGCAGTGCGCGGCACCTGGCTCCGAGCGGACCAGCTCTCGTTCCGGAACCAGTCGGCCCAGGGGTTCGAATACCTCATCGCTGACCCCGTGCGGAAGTCCGTGAAGCGGGCCTTCGACCAGGACGCCATCGCCAGGGCCCTCTCGGCCGCCGCCGACACGACGTATGACGCGATGCATCTGCCCTTCACCGAGTACACGTTCGGGACGGACGAGAAGTCGATCAGCTTCGACGCAGGTCGCAATCACTGGACCTGCACACTCGCTCCCGCGAAGTGCACCGGAGAGCGCCGGCAGCGCGAAGCGGGTCCGCGGAACGAGGTGCTCTCACCCGACGCCAAGCGCGCCGCCTTCATTAAGAGCGACAACCTCTGGGTGCGGGATGTGGCCAGCGGCAAGGAAACCCAGTTGACCACGGACGGCGTTCCCGATTTCGGCTACGCCACCGACAACGCCGGCTGGACCAAGAGTGACCGGCCCATCCTGGTCTGGTCCCCCGATTCGAAGAAGATCGCGACCTTCCAGCAGGATCAGCGCGGCGTCGGGGACATGTACCTGGTGCAGACCCGGGTGGGTCATCCGGTGCTCGAAGCCTGGAAGTACCCCCTGCCCGGCGACAGCGTGGTCAGCATGATCCAGCGGGTGATCATCGATGTGGACCAGTCCAAGGTCATCCGCCTCCAGATGGCGTCCGACCAGCACCGCTCCACGCTGTGCGACCACATCGCCTGCGGTCAGTCATGGACCGACGTGAGCTGGAGCCCGGACGCCAGCCAGCTGTTCTTCGTGTCGACGTCACGGGATCACAAACACGAGTGGGTGCGCGTGGCCGATGCCGCGACGGGCGCCGTACGCGAAGTGTTCGACGAAACGGTGCCGACGCAATACGAATCGGGCTTCCGGGGCTCGAACATCCGCGCGCTGTGGGGCTCGAACGAGTTCATCTGGTTTTCTGAACGGGATAACTGGGGCCACCTGTATCTCTACGACCTCGGGACCGGGAAGCTGAAAAACCGGATCACCCAGGGCGATTGGCCGGTGCTCGACATCGTGCGCCTCGACGAAGCTACCCGAACGGTGTGGTTCGAGACCGCGGGTCATGAGCCCTCGAATCCGTACTACCGGCAGCTGTACAGCGTCAAACTCGACGGCTCGAAGCTCATGCCGCTGACGCCGGAGACCGGTGACCACAACGTCACGTTCTCTCCCGACGGCAAGTATTTCGTGGACGTGTATTCGCAGCCCGACGTCCCGCCGGTATCAGTCCTCCGCGACCAGACCGGCAAGGTGGCCGTTCCGCTCGAGAAGGCAGACATCTCGAAGCTCATGGCCACGGGCTGGAAGCCGCCGATGGTGATTACGGTGAAGGCCCGTGATGGAAAGACGGATCTCTACGGCCTGCTCTTCCGCCCGACCACCATCGATTCGACGAAAAAGTACCCGATCGTGAACAACATCTATCCCGGACCTCAGATCGGCAGCGTAGGCGGCTGGGGTTTTGCCGCGGCGCATGGCGACGCGCAGGGTATGGCCGAGCTGGGATTTGTAGTGGTACAGATCAACTCGATGGGGACGCCGCTGCGCTCCAAGTCCTTCCATGACGCGTACTACGGCAACATGGGAGACAACGGACTCCCGGATCAGATCGCCGGCGAGAAGGAGCTGGCCAGGCGCTATTCCTGGATCGACCTCGATCGCGCGGGGATCTGGGGCCACTCGGGAGGCGGGTTCGCGTCGACCGACGGCATTCTCCGGTATCCCGATTTCTACAAGGTGGCGGTGTCCGAGGCAGGCAATCACGACAACCGCGAGTACGAGGACGATTGGGGCGAGCGCTACCAGGGGCTCGAGACGTGGAGCGGCGGGAAGTCGAACTATGACGATCAGGCCAATCAGAACATGGCCAAGAACCTGAAGGGCAAGCTGCTGATCGCCTACGGGACCACGGACAACAACGTGCCCCCGTACAACTCGCTGAACCTGATCAACGCGCTCATCGACGCCAACAAGGACTTCGACGAACTGTCACTCCCCAACCGGCGGCACGGCTTCGGCAACGAGCCATACATGGTCCGCCGCCGCTGGGATTATTTCGTAAAGAATCTGCTGGGGGCGTCTCCGCCGGCGGAGTATCAGATGCATCCGCCCGCTCCAGCCGGTTTCCGGCGGGCAGTGGCGGGAGGAGCGACTGACCTGGGCGACCAGTAGGGCTTGTGCGCATCCCCGGGCTCGCGCCCGGGGTCAGGTAAACCAGTACCGGCGCATGAGGAGCGTGGCCCACTGGGGTTGACGTACCTCCCCACGAGGCAGGAAATCACGCATCACGGGCTTGATGTCGAGGACGGGCGTGCCGTCCGCGGCATCAAGCCCGCGAAACGTCAGGCCCCCCCCGACCCACCAACCGCACCATCGTGGCGCCCAGTCGATTCGGACGCCCCGTGGGTAAACCCCTCGATCCCATCCAGAGCTTCGGCTGATATCCCGTGGGACAATTCGATCTGGGCCTCGACGTCACCCCAGTGGTCGTCCTCTAACCCGGTTCTCGGACTGCGGACGAATCCAATCGGTCGAGATGAATCGGCATGTGATGTACCTGACCCCGGGGCGAAAGCCCGGGGAAACTGGGAGGTTCGGGGCTACTCCTTCGCCATCCCGGCGAGCTTCAGAACGGTATTCCAATTCCGGGCGGTGCACCGCGTGCCGAGTATCCGGTCGATGAGCGGCCCGGTGAACTTCGATGTTCCCTGGCCATCGGGATAATAGGCGTACACCTCTCGACCCCGGCCCTCCACAGACTCGCGTCCCGGGATCTTGGTCTGGAGATCCTTCATCGCCGCCGGCGTGACCTTGTCCTTCAAGCAGAGCAAGACGGTGCGCCCGGGGTCTGCGGCCGCTTCCTTCTTGAACGGATTGGCCCTGATGATGGCCTCCCACTCGGTGCGAGAGCGGACGAAGAACTCGAGGTCGCGGCCGAGTCGTTTCTTCATGCCCTGCTCGAGCTGCGCCTCAACCTCGGTGGGTGATGCGGAGCTCTCGACCAGCAGGTTGCCGCTGTTCAAGAGCGTCCGCGGATTCTTGAACTCCAGCTTCTCGCTGGCGGCGCGGAGATCTGCCATGGCAACCATGGACTTCCCGCCGACGTTGATGCCCCGGATCAGCGCGATGTGGATCAATCGCGGCCGAACGCTTGAACGAATGCGACCGTAGACACGATCGAGGCCAGCGCCAGCAGCATAACGCCCCCGGTCTCCAAGAACCCCGTGGCCGAGTCACCCCAGCGTACCGAATCGACCTGCGTTCGCGCCACGGCGATGTGGCAGGACGCGCAGGTCACCGGCTGGTCGAGGGGGATGCCGATAATCGAGTCCCTGGTGACGTCGACGACGTGCCAGCGGATCGCCGAATCACCCCGCCACAGCTCGATCTGCTGAGTTGGCGACAATGGCTGAGGGACATTGAGATCGACTCGGTGCCAGGCGGCGATGCAGGCCGTCTGCCAGCTCAACCCCGCCAGAAACAGCAACCGGAGTCGCTTCACGAGCCCAAGCAGGCGCGGAAACCACAGACCCCCATCAGCAGCACCATCGGCGTCATGATCACCAGTCCGAAGGTTTTCCAGAATCCGAGCGGGGGATTGCCCAAACGAATGGAGTCGACGGTCGTGCGCGCGATGGTCTGGCGGCAGGAATCACAGTCGATGGGTTTGAGAAAATTGATTCCGGATACGGTGGAGTCCGTCACCCGAACCGCGTGCCATTGCTGCGAGGCCGTCCCCTGCCACACCTCGACCTGCTGACGGGGGGATGCGGGCGCAACGATGTCGGTCCGCTGCCA
>DASQIZ010000119.1:0-4249 GCA_035631315.1 Gemmatimonadales bacterium | reverse complement strand
CTCGAGACCTTCGCGGGCATCCAGTCGCGATACGAGATGGGGCGCACCCAGCTCGACCTGGCCGTGGCCACTCATGCCCAGGGCAAGCGGGAGGCCGCCACCGGCTTCCTGCGTGCCGCGCATGAGCTCTTCGGGGTGCTGGGATTGGTTCGCTATGCGGAGCGTGCGAAAGGTCTGGCCAAGGATCTCTCCATCGCCCTCGAATAGGAGCGAAGCCTCCCCCTGCAGGTCGGCCTACCACCGGGCCGAGTTGAGGTCCACGGCCACAATTCACCCTTTGGCGTCGACGCTCGACCAAGTTCAGTGTCCCTCGTCAGCACGCCGTCGCGGCACCCCCATGTCGAGTCGAAGTAGCAGGCCATCGAAAGCATGATCAAATGGCTGCGATCTCCCTGCTCCAGCCGTGGCACCTCGGCCCTATTGGGTGGCGGGGTGCGGGGTGTCCAGGGTATCCCCCGGGTATCGGAAGACTATAGGGGTATATGGTCGGACTATCCCCCCTAGTACCCCATAGTGGATATTCCCCTATCAGCTCCTCAGGGCGCTGATCGTTCTCAAAACGAGTAGGGGACCGTGCCTCCCCTCGACTCTCGCACTACGTTCTTGCACGAGCCGAAACCACCATGGCGGTCAGGGGCGGCAGAACGCGTGTGGAAAAAAATTCAAAAGGACCTCACTGTTGCCGGACTGAGCTTGCTTGTCGTCGCCACCATCGCGGTCTTCCTCCTCATGGGCCTCTCTGCGAAAGCCCTTGCCGACAACTTCTCGTTTGAGCCCATCGTCGTGCCGGGTCAGACCGACACTGTTGCGTTCGGCATCAACAATCTTGGCCAGATCGCAGGTGAATACGGCTGCTGCGTTGGCGGATTTGCGAACCACGGCTTCGTCCTTTCCGGGGGAAGCTTCACGACGGTCGACATCCCTGGAGCCACCTTCACCAATGCGACGGGCATCAACAACGCCGGACAGCTAGCAGGGACCTATGGCGATGGCAACACGAACCACGGCTTCTTCCTCTCGAACAGCACTTTGACCACGATCACCCCCCCAGGAGCAACACTGACAAACGTCTTTGGACTCAACACTGCGGGGCAGGTCGTTGGTGAATACTTCCTCGGTGGCGTGGACCATGGGTTTTTCTATTCCGGCGGTGGCTACACCACCATTGACGTTGCGGGATCGAACGCCACGACGCTTCGTGGCATCAACACTGCTGGACAGATTGTCGGCTTCTACTCGGATGCCCAAAATGTCACGCACGGGTTCACCCTCTCTGGCGGTGCCGTTACGACCATCGATGTCCCCGGATCCGTGTCGACCTATCTCACCGGCATCAACAGCCAGGGTGATGTCGTGGGAACCTACCAGCTCGTGACGAACGGTCCGAGCAATGGCTTTTGCCTGTCGAATGGCGTCTTCACCACAATCAACATGCCCGGCTTCACCAACACGGCGCTCTTTGGCATTAACGACGCGGGGACCATCGTCGGGCAGGCATACAACGCAAGTCAATTTGAGTCTGAAGGCGTACTGGTCTCGGTGCCCGACTCGTCACCCGGGATATGGACATTTACCGGCACCGTGTTGGCTGGATTGGCCATCTACCACTGGCGACGGTTTCGCAGTAGTTAGTCTCCCGCGAGGCGGCTGCCCCTCTGCTACGATTCCGCCCCATGCCACCCATCTGGCTCAACGAGGACGGCCAGCGTGCCGAGACACGACCCTGCCCGCGCCCGGGCTGCGGCCGTGAGTACCCGATCCGCCGGTCTCGTTACGAGACGCTCCGCCAAATGGGCTGGCCGCTCTTCCGGGTGGCTCGCTTCGTGAGCTGGTGTGGACATGCGCAGGAATTGATCCCGGTGCCGGATGACGCTGAGTGGGTGCGCCTCGTGCCGGTGATTGGCACGGCCAAATAGAAGATCAGCGTTGTGCATACTGAGCGTTATGCGTTTGGGAGAACAAGCCAATGTACGATGTGATCGCGCGCACGGCCTGCCTGATCCTTACCGGGATATGTCTTGCTGGGTTTCTTTTGGGGAAGGCTTTCTCTAGCGGCCTCCCGATCCATCAGGCCCTTTCGGGGCGGAGCTCCATTCGCCTCCTGCTCTTCTTCGTGGCGGTGCTGTTCTTTTTAATGCTGGTGATCGAATGGGCTTCGCAGCACCATCGGGCTCAGTAGCCGGCCAGCATTCGTGCCGTTGATCGGTACGGCGACGTAGCACAGTCCCCGATGGGACGCGAGGGCAACGACGGTCGGTGCTCCCTACCGCTTCGGGTCCCACCCCCGTTCGCCTTCTCGATAGTTGGGCTGCCTGACCTTGAGCCACAAGAGCGTGCGGCCGCCCCGGTACGGTGCCGACTCGTCTTTGCCGACAAGGCCCTCGTATCCTCGCTCCAGAACCTCCTTCCACGCCTCCAGGCCATTCGGAGCGAGTCGCCGAGCCGGGAAGATCAGCCTCTGGTCATTGTCTACGGCGCGCTCTAGCTCTGTCCTGCGCTCACGCAACGGCAACCGGCGAAGGTCCCGGCCCTCAAGGTACAGGCAGTCGAAGGCCATGTAGATGGGCGGGGTGGACACCCGCGTCCTCGGGGCGCTGGCGGAACCACTCGAAGCGGCTGACGAGCTTGTCGTCGAAGATCGCCACTTCCCCGTCGAGGATCAGCGTGCCGGGTGGGAGCGTCCTGATGGCGGCGGCAAGGTCGGCAAAGCGGTGGCTGTGGTCCTTGCCCGCCCGGCTGATGAGCTGGACGTGCCTGCCGTCCTTGTAGGCGATCATGCGCCATCCGTCGTACTTCTCTTCGTAGGTCCAGCCGACGCGATGGAAGGGCTGATCAACCTCGATGGACTGCATCGGGGTGATCTTCGGTAGGGTAGTCACCCGCTCAGTCTACGCCAGGCGCCCGGTCGCATCGGATTGGAAGGAGTCCGCAGCAACCGCCCCGGATGGGCGAGCAGATGAGGTCCAAGCATTCTCCGGCCGCGCGGCAACTCACGCCGGCGTCCTTGATGATCCAGGACCCGAGGCATTACTATCGGGTCACCGTTCCGACCTACGCCAGCCAGGGCGCTCGGAGGCTCCGGCATGAAGTGTCCCCGGTGTCAGCACGAGAATCCCTCGGACCATAAATTCTGTTCGGAGTGCGGTGCGCCCCTACAACGACTCGATCGAAGCCTTCAGCCGGCGTCGTATCCGGAAGTCCAGCAGTCCCTGAGCGAGGCGCTAGCGCGTGAAACGGCGACCGCCGACATCCTGCGCGTCATTAGCAGCTCGCCAGCGGACGTGCAGCCCGTCTTCGACATGATAGCGACCTGTGCGAAGCGACTGTGCGACGCGCGGGAGTGCGCGGTGTTTAGGTTCGACGGCGAGCTCATCCACCTCGTTGCCCAGGCCGACACCGGTGCCGCCTGGGCGCATGCGCTCCGGAGTGCGTTCCCGCGCCGGCCCGGCCGTGGCATGGTCACAGCGCGGGCGATCCAGACGGGTTCTCTCGTGCACGTCCCGGATGTCCTGGCAGATCCGGAGTTCGAGTTGACGGAGGCCGCTCGGACCTCGGGCGTGCGGACCACCCTGTCCGTGCCGATGATCCGTGAGGGCGAGGTCATCGGCGCCATCACCGTAGATCGACGCGAGCCCAAGCCGTTCCTCGACAAGCAGATCGGCCTCGTGAAGGTCTTCGCCGACCAAGCCGTCATCGCCATCGAGAACGTGCGATTGTTCAACGAGACGAAAGAGGCGCTGGACCAGCAGACAGCGACGGCGGAGATCCTGCGCGTGATCTCGAGTTCGCCAACCGATCTCCAGCCGGTATTCGCTGCGCTATTGGACCACGCGCTCACCCTCTGCGAGGCAAGCAACGGGTCAATCTACCAGTTCGAAGATGGGGCGCTTCGCCACGTGGGCCTGCGGGGCCCGCATCTGGGTATAGAGGTCGGTGGAGTCTTTCCGCTTGAGTCGACGCCCGGGCGCGCGGTTCTCGAGAAGCGAACGGTGCACCTTGAAGACATCCTGCAAGAACTGGATTGGCACGCTCCAGAGGTTCAAGCGGGAATAGAGCGCGCGGGTCTCCGGACCGTCGTGGCTGTTCCGCTCCTACGCGAGCAGACGGCCGTCGGAGCGATCGTAATCCGGCGACTGGAGGTACGCCCATTTTCCGAGAAGCAGATCCGCTTGCTCAAAACCTTCGCCGATCAGGCCGTCATCGCCATCGAGAACGTGCGATTGTTCAACGAGACGAAAGAGGCGCTGGA
>DASQIZ010000118.1:0-2701 GCA_035631315.1 Gemmatimonadales bacterium | reverse complement strand
CAGCCGGAGTTGTTTGGCCGCCGACAGGCGTCGAATTCGGACGCCCCCATCTTGAAGGCGATCAGCCTCGAAAGCGGCACCTCGCAGACCTGACAGATCAGTCCCGCGACCCGCAAGTTGAGCCGCTCGAGCGGCTGGTCGTCCTTGACGAGGCGATAAAGACTCTTCGGGTTGACGCTCAAGCCCTGTTCTTCAAGCCGCCGATGCAGCTCCGGCACGCTCATTCCGCGCTCGTCGAGGACTCGCTTGAGTTGAGAAAACGCCTGGATCATCGCTTGTCCTCCTCCCGAAGGATCTTACCAGGGCGGCGGTCGACGTTGAACATCAGGGATCCCTCGCCGGGCGGGGCGCTCGCTCCTCCCAGCGGAGCGGCGTGACTGGGGACTCCAGCAAGCCGCTCCCCGTCACCAAGCCAAGCCGGACGATCTCCCGATCAATGGACGGCCCCTCACGGGCCTCCGGGACGGCTCCGGCCGGTTGATCGACGGCGACCACGACGGCGCGCCCGGCGGCGACGCCGTGGCCATCCTCCCCCGGGGCGGCGCGACCATCGCGGCCATCGCATCGAGGGACACGGATGGCCGGAGTGTCGGGATCATGGCCATCGTCGAGGCGCTGTTCGAGCAGGTCGCGAAGATGGGGACGATCGCGATTGTGCGCCGTGCAAAGGTGTTGGTCTTCAGTGGGTGCAATTCCCATCCGGCAACTGGGTCGCTCCAGCCGGTAGCTATCGGAGCGGCGGTGGAGGTAACGAAACCGTCGGAGCCTCCGAGAAACATGGGTCGCTCTGGCGATGCAGCGAGCAGGCAGGCCGTAACGCGAGTGAACGTCGAGCAGGCCTCGAAACGTCCGATGTGAGCGCCGACCTTGCATTCGTATGGGGAAGGCCGCAGCCGCTGGTGAGTGGGCGAGGCTGGAATAGGCCGGACCACGAGCGATCCGACCCGGCGGGCCACCGGGGTAATGACGACGGCATGCCTGTACACGGAGATCAACGCAACACGGGAAACCCCGTGCGGTGAGGGCGCGTGACCCTCAACCGGACGCCCGCGAGGGACAGGCCGGCCCGCCCGGGGTGGCGGAGGGGCCCGTAGTACCGTCGAAGCCGGGCAACTCCGGTCGAGGGAAGGGGCCTCGGTTCAAGGTCAACGCAACAAGCGGCCGACAGCCGGGAGATTGGCGTGAGCCTATCACCTCCAGTGAAGGTTGGGAAGTTGCAGACGGCGTTGCACACCAAAGCGAAGGGCTCGCCCGACTATCGATTCTACGCCCTGTACGACAAGCTCTATCGCGACGACGTCCTCGAACACGCCTACGACCGCTGCCGTGCCAACGGGGGCGCACCGGGGGTGGACGAGCAGACGTTCCGGCAGATCGAGGAGTACGGGGTAGACCGGTGGCTGGACGAACTGGCGAACGAACTCAGGAACGAGACGTACCGACCCCAGCCGGTCCGCCGCGTGTACATCCCGAAACCGGATGGCAAGCAGCGACCGCTGGGCATCCCTTGCATCAAGGATCGCGTGGTCCAGATGGCTGCCGTGCTGGTCTTGGAGCCGATCTTCGAGGCCGACCTGGAGCCGGAACAACACGCCTACCGCCCGGGGTGCAGCGCCCTGGACGCCGTTCGCCAAGTCGAACGGCTGATCAGGACGGGGCACACCGAGGTGGTGGACGCGGACCTGTCCGGATACTTCGATAGCATCCCCCATCACGAGCTGATGAAGTCGGTGTCGCGGCGGATCAGCGACGGCCGCATGCTGCGGCTGATCAAGCTGTGGCTGGAGACGCCGGTGGAAGAGGCCGACGCGAGGGGGCATCGCCATCGGACGACCCGGAACAAGGACCAGGGGATGGGGACGCCACAAGGGGCCCCGATCTCACCGATGTTGTCGAATCTCTACATGCGACGCTTTATCAAGGGATGGAAGACGGGCGGGCATGAGCGGCGCCTGGTCGCCCACATCGTCAACTACGCGGACGACTTCGTCATCTGCTGTCGCGGCACGGCCGAAGCGGCCATGGGCGTCATGCGGGTGATGATGTCGAGGCTGAAACTGACGGTGAACGAGACCAAGACGCGACTCTGTCGCCTGCCGGACGGGGCGTTCGACTTCCTGGGCTACACCCTGGGCCGGAACTACGACCGACGCACGGGCCAGCCCTATCTGGGGCCGCGCCCATCGCGGAAGAAGATCGACCGGCTCTGTCACGAGATCAGTGAGCTGACGAAGCGAGGTACGACGTGGCTGGAGGTCGAGGCGCAGATCGGTCGGATCAACCGCAAATTGCGGGGCTGGTCCAACTACTTCCGCGTCGGGACCGTCAGCCGCGCCTACCGTAACATCGACAGCCATGTCCGTTACCGGGTGCGCCAGTGGTTGTGCGCGAAGTTCAAGGTACCGGGTCAGGGTAAGGCACGCTACCCCGACGAATACCTGTACCGGGAGCTGGGACTCTACCGACTCCAACGGACGTAGCCACGGCCGACCCGTGTGCGAACGTGTGAACTCAGCGATGAGAACCGCCTTGTCCGAAAGCTGGATGCGGGAAAACTGCCTGTCCAGTTTGATGAGCGGGGTGTGGAGACGGAGCCTCGTCCACACGACGGAGCCACCGCGCCACACCTCGACTCTACTACCAACCATTCCGCGGGGATTTGTTCCGTCCATTCTTGCGCCTGGGCGACTCACGTTCCCAG
>DASQIZ010000117.1:0-3708 GCA_035631315.1 Gemmatimonadales bacterium | reverse complement strand
CGGCAGCGTTCTTGCCGAGAGCTGGTACGCGTGCTGGATGGAGTTGGCGCACAGCTCGTCCACCGCGAGGAGCAGATTGGGCTGCTCCTGCTTGGGGACGCCGTGGCCGACCAGCTCGTCGCGCAGCCACTTGCGCAGGCTGAGCAGATGCTCCGCCTCGCTCGTCATGAAGAAGGTGCTGCCTGCGGCGTTCGGGGTCATCGGGGCGCGGTCACCAGCGGGGAGGAGCGGCTTCACGGTCGACGAGCGTGACCAAAGCCACCTCAGCATCACCAAAACCACCTTAGCATGAGGGCCCTGCAGACCCCTCACGGCCTCTTCGCCACCACGCAGAAGGTCTGGCTCCCGACCTCGAGCGGCACGTTGAACTTGCTGCGGTGGATGCGACGGTCAATGGGGGCCCGAACTTTTGGAACTCACGTTGCGCATCGCGGCAAAACGTAGAGCCGGACGCAATCCCGGCGCAACCAGCTTCAGACTTGGAGGATGCGCTAACTCGGATCGCCGCCTCCGGTGAGCGGCCAAGCAAGCCACCCCGTTATCGACGCTGGTGGGCGAGACGGAATGGCACCCAGCGGGGGCTCGTCGCACTTCTCGAATCGAGACCTGCCTGATCTGCGGCGAGCCCGGCCCCACCGTGGCTTACTTCTGGAGAGGCGGACGATGCATGAGCCTACATGCCGCCTGCGAGGTGCTGTGGAAACACGAGTGCCAACCATAGGCTGAGCTATGCCTGCGGGGCGGTCTGGTGCTCAGTGTGAAAATGGTCAGCATGAAGATGAGCTGGATCAAGCGTCGGGAGGCGCGATGATGTGTGCTCGGACACTCGCCGGGATCCTGGTCACCATGCTCTGCTGCGGCTCCCCGGTCTGGGCCGCGGACGGCTGATATCTCCTGGCTCCGCCGTTCGCCTCGTTCGAGGATTCGTTCAAGACCGGTGGCGTGCGCGTGCTGGAGAAGGCGCCACTCGCCACGTGGAGCAGCATCGGCAGCTTCGCCAGTGTTCAGGCGTGCGAGCAGTCTCGACAGGAAACGATCCGTTTCCTCACGCTCGAGGACCAGAATCCCACCTTCAGTCGCAAGGGAGACATGCTGGACCGGGACCGGGCCCTGCTGACGAAGTGCGTCAAGGCTGACGATCCCCGATTGAAGTGAACGCGGGAGCGGTCGGTGGGTCACGAGGCGCGTAAGAAACATAGCGTCGCGCACATCCGTGCCGTCTGCGACGCGGGAAGCTAGAGCGAGAGAGCGCCTAAAAGCTCCTGCCCATCGCTGCAAGCCCTGTCGAGGACATTGACGGTTCTTGAGAGTCGATGGCCTCGTCTCCCACAACGGCAGCGACTTGGCGACTCGGCATCCGATTTGCCTCTGCACCAAACGCCCTATTGCGGCCTCGGCGTGAGCAGGATGTGTTCGGGTGCTTCGTGATGATCCAGCCTAGGCTCTTAGGAGCCGTCAGAAGTGAAGGCGGAGAGATGGGGGCACTCAAGACATTCCTCGTGGCGGCAACGTCCCTGCTGTTCAGTGGACCGCTCAACGCCCAGGCCGACCTCGTCTGGGATTGGACGGGCGACTGCAACGGAATCGTCTCAGCTCCGGGCTGAGCAAGAGACACGGAATGGGCCAAGGCGAACGTTCGCGACCACCAGATGCCCTCGTCGCCTTCTCCCAGCAGCACCGCCGCTGCGGCGGGCTGGAGAGTGGCATCGACGACCGCTGGGTGTGGATCGTGTGTGACTGCGGCGCACAGATCATCCAGCGTATCGTGCGGACGCCGGAACGATATAAGCGGACCAATGAGGAGTCGAAGAGGGGCGCGTCTGGATGAGCCGATGGCGGGGCACTGGGGCTGCGTTGCTTTGCGTACTCTCCTTTGCCACGTCGGCCTCCGCCGCGACTGCGTGGGTGTTCTGGGTCCGGGTGACGGACACCGAAAAGCGCCTTCTAATATGGGCGGGTCGCAACTCATTGCACAGCGAGGAAACGCGTTGCTGGTTCAGTGCGTTTCTTTGTCCTTCAGTCACACTGATTACAGAAGCTCTGTAAAGTAATTCCTGCATCATGAAAGAATCGCCTGCAAGTTTGATCTTCCGGTCCAGGAGTCAATTTCAGAGCACTAGTCGCCGGTTGGCTTGCTGCCTCGACTAGGCGCCCGAAGTGTCCTGTCGACGATGTTGACAGAGACGATCCCCCAGCGGGGATCGGACCCACACGAAGACTTCTGGCAAGAACTTTGCTCTATCGCGGTCTGCGCGACCCAGGTTTCTCGAGGCGGCGATTTCGACGAGGGAGGATGACAGCCTTCCCGTGTGCTGGCTGTCTCATTGGGGCCAACTCACTGATTCGAGCGGCAGTCGGAGGGACTCCAACTATGAGGAGTCTAGTGGTCGGTTTGGTGGCAACCGTTGGGCTGATGGGTGGTTTGTTGGCTGGTCGGGCAGACGCAATATCTTGCACCACGACCCAGGTGGTGTCGCAGGGGCAGACGATGCCGGAGTCCGCCCTCGGCCCCGGTGCTTGCGTGCTGGCTAATGACAAGCTCTATGGCAACTTCAATTTCGGGAACAGCCCCACGATTGGGACGGTGCTCTTCAACTGGAACCTCGCAACGGGTACACATTCGATCCAACTCCAGGACGGCTATGTGTCGGGGACCACCTATACCGGAATTCACTACGAGGTGGCTATCTCCGGAGGGCCCCCGGGCTCCTATATCTCGATGGAGGCCGGTGACTTCGACCTCACGCTCGGCGGGACTTCGACGCTCACGAAGCTGATCACGCCCGTCATTCCCAGCGGGTTGACCCCCGTCAGCTTCACCTGCTCGAGAACGTTCGGCGGCGTCCAGAACTGTCCACAAGGGGTGTCCTTCTCCGCAGCTCAGAACCTCCAGGACCTCACGGCCGATATCACGTTTGTAGACAACGGGACTACCGGGGCCATCATCGACACCACGATCGAGTCGATCACGGTTACTCCCGAGCCCAGCACGATGGTCTTCACTGGAACGGCCCTCTTCCTATTGGGCTATTGGGGACGCAATCGGTTGTTCCGTGGCCGCCAACAGGTGTCGGGGATCTAGAGAAACGCGTCACCTGACATTCTTATTCGGTCATCGGCGCGGTCCGATGCTTACGGCTACTTCGCCGTGCCGATCACCGGTACGAGCCGCACCCACTCGCCCTCATCCGGGACGGGAATGAACTCCTGCCGGTGCCCACACCATCGCACGACCGACCCTACCCGATAGAGCGGCCAACCGATTAGCCGGAGCGTCTGGCGGCTGTAGCGTCGGATCGGAACCTCACGTCCGCACCCTGGCCGAAGACACGGTCGAGTCTGCGCGCGCTGGCCGTCCTCGTCGAGGCCACAAGGGCTGGCTCATCGCTTGACTACCATAGTCTAGATCAAATCTAGATCGCGTAGCATCGCCGGGGTGAGGAGGACGTTCGGGATCTTGTGGCTCGGTTCGCCCATCAGCACTTGAAGCGCCGTCTCAATGGCGGGAGCGGGCACATCGAGTTTTCGGAGGAACGCAGTCAGCGGGTCAAAGCCGGCGACCTTGGCGATGTAGAAGGCGCCCACCCTGTCCTTGTCGCCGCCGAAACTCAGCACGTACTCGGATGGTTCCCCTGCATGTTTGCGGCATTCAATGTAAAGGACGCCAGGCGTTCTGGGGTCGGACCTGTCACCACGGGTCCGGCAGAG
>DASQIZ010000116.1:0-163335 GCA_035631315.1 Gemmatimonadales bacterium | reverse complement strand
AGCTTGAAGCCCTTCTGCTTGAGCTGAGCCGCGAAGCCCGATTTCTCCACGGCTTTCATGTAGGCCTCGTCCGGCTCCACCTGTTTCTTCTCGACGAGTTCGAGCAGCGCGTCGTTCAGCGTGATCATCCCGAGCTTCTTGCTGGTCTGGATGATCGACGGAATCTGGAACGTCTTGCCTTCGCGGATGAGGTTCGAAATCGCCGGCGTGGTGAGCAGAATCTCGCGCGCCGCCACCCGGCCGCCGCCGACTTTCTTGCACAGCGTCTGGGCGATCACGCCCTTGAGCGACTCGGAGAGCATGATGCGGATCTGCGCCTGCCGGTCCGCGGGGAATTGATCGATGATGCGGTCCACGGTGGACGGCGCCGTCGTCGTATGCAGGGTGCCGAACACCAGGTGCCCCGTCTCGGCGGTCTCGAGCGCAATGGCGATGGTTTCGAGGTCACGCATTTCGCCGACCAGCACGATATCCGGATCCTCGCGGAGGGCCGCCCGGAGTGCCGATTTGAAGCTCTCCGTGTGAACGTGCACCTGCCGCTGGGTGATCAGGCACTTCTTGTTTTCGTGCACGAACTCGATCGGGTCTTCGATCGTGATGATGTGATCACTGCGCTCGCGGTTGATGAGGTCGATGAGCGAGCAGAGGGTGGTGGACTTGCCTGACCCCGTCGGCCCCGTCACCAGCACCAGGCCCTTCGTGAGATAGCAGAGCTTCTGTACCTCGGGCGTGATCCCCATGTCTTCGACGGTGACGACATTCGCCGGGATCACGCGGAAGACGCCGACCGATCCCTTGCGGTCGCGAGCGGCGTTCACGCGGAAGCGCGCGAGCCCCGCGATTTCATAGGCGAAGTCGGTATCCCCCGACTCCCGCCACTCGACGCGATTGCGCTCGGGCATGATCGAGAGCAGCAGGAGGTCGAGCTGCTCGCCGGTGAGCGGCTGCTCGCCATGCCGCACGATTTCGCCGTGCGTCCGGAAGATGGGTGGCTCGTCCACGCGCAGGTGGAGGTCCGACGACTTGGAATTCACCAGCGCGTGCAGCAGCTGGCCGAGCTGTCGCTGTGCGCCCTCGAGACGCGAGTCGGCGAATTCGGCGGGCAGCGCGCCCGGTGCGTTGGTGGACGCTTCTGCCGGCGGCGGCGCGACCACTACCGAGAGACGGGGCTTCCTTCCGGTCGGTGCCTCGGGGGGCAGGGGCGGGTCCGCGGGCTCATCGGCCGCCTCGGCGGGCGCACCTGCGTCGACCCCCGGCGTAATCTGGGCGTGCAGTTTGCCATTCTTGGGCGTCACGCGAACGATGACGAGACCGGCGCCACCCGCGTATTCAAAGGTCGCTCCCGTGCCTTTGCCGATCCGGTCGGCGGCCTCGCTGGGCGCCATTTCGGTGAGCAGGGCATAGAGCTGTTTCTCGGTGATCACCTGCTTGGAAAGCTTGGATTGCCGGCCCTCCTTCTCCATGCCCACCGGCTCGTCGGGCACCAACAGGAGCTGCTCGCCGCCGTTCTTGATGAGGAGATCGATGAAGGGATCGAGACGGGCCATGGGATCAGTCCGTGGGGCGCGCGTAGAGGACGTGCGCGCGGTTCACCAAATGGGTGGCTTTGTTGGTGGTCACGGCGAAGAAGGGTCCTCCGCCGGCGTTGAGATAGTCGATGGGGCGGGACATCGGCTGCGGCAGATTGACCTCGGCCACGCCCGTCCATACCGTGCCGTCGACCAGGCTGACTTCGAGCCCGATCTCCCGTGCCCCCGGGGCGCGGATCTCACCACCGGAAGGGACCGTCAGCGCGATGGTCTGGGCCCTCGATACGAGAAGCACTTCCTTCCGGTTGTCGGGCAGGAAGGGAAAGAACCCCTCGTTGCGGTTCAGCATCTCGAGCGGCGTCTCCGGGCCCTCCCGCGCCGGCGCCCGTGCCATCACGAACACCGATCCGGCGCGCTCGCCTCCCTGCGTCAGGAGCAGGCGGCCATGGATGGATTCGCGAGGGAGGGAGAAATCGCTCACGGGGAAGAAGATAGGGGTATTTGGGGAACCCGTCGAGGAACGGGAGCTTCCACCTCCCGGACTTCGACCACTCCCCACTCCCTGCTCCCCCCAAATAGATTCCCTCGCGTGACCGCACCGACGACTCCCGCCGCCCCCAAGCCTCCGAAGAAGAAGGCGTTCACCGCCGGCTCCTGGCAGGAGGCGCGCGCCCTCGTCTACGCGCACCGGGGGCGGCTGGCGCTGGGGCTCCTTCTGATGCTCATCAATCGGCTGGCGGGATTCGTGCTTCCCGCCAGCTCGAAGATGGTCGTCGACCAGGTGATCCTGGGCCACCACCCGGAGCTGCTCACTCGCATCGCCCTTTGGGTCGGTGTCGCGACGCTCATCGGTGCGGCCAGCTCGTTCGGGAACTCCCAGATTCTGGGAGTCGCGGCGCAGGCCGCGATCACCGACATGCGACGCCGGGTGCAGTCCTACGTGCTGCGGCTGCCGATCAACTACTTCGATTCCACCAAGAGCGGCGTCCTCATCTCGCGCATCATGACCGACGCCGAGGGGATCCGGAATCTCGTGGGCACCGGCCTCGTGCAGATGATCGGCGGGCTGCTGACGGCCGGCATCGCGCTGGTGTGGCTCTTCTTGCTGAACTGGAAGCTCACCAGCTACGCGATTCTGATTCTTGCCACGTTCGGCGGCGGGATGGCATTCGCGTTCACCAAGCTCCGTCCCCTGTTTCGCGATCGCGGGAAGATCAATGCCGACGTCACCGGACGGTTGGCTGAGACGCTCGGAGGCATTCGGATCGTCAAGTCGTATCGCGCCGAGAAGGGCGAGCGTCTCGTGTTCGGTCGGGGCGTGCATGCGTTGCTCCGCAACGTCGCGACCACCATGACGGGCATTTCGGGCGTCGGGGCATTCGCATCGGTCATTGTCGGCGCCATCGGGATTCTGATCATGCTGATCGGCGGGCGATCGGTGGCGGCGGGTACCATGACCATGGGTGACTTCGTGCTGTACGGAATCCTCGTCGCCCAGGTGGCGTTGCCGGTCATCAACATCGCGTCGATCGGGACCCAGATCACCGAAGCCTTCGCGGGCCTCGACCGGATCCGCGAAATCCGTTCGGTGACTACGGAAGACCAGGAAGACGCCGCGAAGCCGGATATGGGCGACGTGCGAGGGGATATCGAGTTCAAGGACGTCACCTTCGAGTATGTGAAGGACGTCGAAGTCCTGAAGCACATCAGCTTCGCGGCCAAGGCGGGCTCGACCACGGCGCTGGTGGGCTCGTCCGGGGCGGGCAAGAGCACACTCATCGGCCTGGTGATGGCGTTCGCCCGTCCCAAATCGGGACATGTGCTGGTCGACGGCCGGGATTTGGACACGGTCCGCCTCTCGGACTACCGCACCCAGCTCGGCGTCGTCTTGCAGGACAACTTCCTGTTCGACGGCACCGTGGCCGACAACATCGCGTTCGCCAATCCGCACGCGACCCGTGAGGAGATCGAGCGGGTGGCGAAGATCGCTCACTGCGACGACTTCGTCCGCCGATTCGAAAAGGGGTATGACACCATCGTCGGGGAGCGCGGGGTCAAGCTGTCGGGGGGCGAGCGGCAGCGGGTGTCGATCGCCCGGGCCATTCTGGCCGACCCGAGGATTCTCATCCTGGACGAGGCCACCAGCTCGCTCGATTCCGAAAGCGAAGCCAAGATTCAGGACGGTCTCAAGACGCTCCGGCAGGGCCGGACGTCGTTCGTGATCGCCCACCGGCTATCCACGATCCGCAGTGCGGACCAGATTCTGGTGATGGAAGGCGGGGAGATCGTGGAGCGGGGCACGCACGCCCAACTGCTGGCGGCGAACGGACGGTACCGTCAGCTGTATGACAAGCAGTACAAGTTCGAACAGGATCGGTTCATCAACCCCGGCGAGGACTTCACGCCGGAACCTGAAGCGGCGCCCATCGCCGTTGGATTGACGCCGCCGAATCGGCTGTAACGGCCTCGGCCCCGAGCTCGGATGATCATCCTCAAGCTCATCCAGTCGATCTTCAATACGCTGCACTCCGAGGGCACACCGGGCCAGGTCGCGGCCGGGATCGCACTCGGCGCCTTCCTCGGTCTCACGCCGCTCGCCTCGCTCCACAATGTGCTGATCTTCGCCCTGATCTGTTTCTTCAATGTCTCCTGGGGCGGCGCGATGCTCGGCTGGGCCATCTTCACGCCCATCGGGTTCATACTGGATCCGGTGTTCGATGCGATGGGGCACCAGCTGCTCTACGCGCAGAGTCTCACGGGCGTCTGGACCACGCTGTACAACGCCCCCGTGATGCCGCTGACGAACTTCAACAATACGGTGGTGCTGGGCTCGTTCGTGTTCAGCACCATCTTCTTCCTGCCGTTCTTCTTTTTCTTCCGCTGGGGCGTTGACCGGTACCGGGAAACCGCGGGCGCGTGGTTGAAGGAGACCAAGTTCTACCACGTCATCACCGCGACGAAGTTGATCAACGTCTACAAGCTGTTCTTCCCATGAAAATCGCCCTCTTCCGCTGGAAGGCGATCATCCCGTTCGGGACCTTCGTGCTCCTCCTGGTCCTGTTCTGGGTGTGCTTTGGGAACTGGTTGGTGAAGCGCGGTCTGGAGGCAGGGGGGACGGCCGCGGCACGGGCCAAGGTCGAGATCGACCAGGTGCGGATCTCGCTCTGGCAGTCACGGCTCACGATCTACGGATTGACCATCGCGAGCCCTACCGAGGCCTTCAAGAACACGATGCAGGCTGATGAGCTCGACGCCGATTTCGAGACCCTGCCGTTGCTCCGGAAGAAATTCATCGTGGACCGACTGGCCGCGACCGGCATGCGGTTCGGTACTGCGCGCACGACCGATGGCCGCGTCAAGCAGTCCGAGCCCGACACGAGCGCGACGGCACCCGCGCCGGCAGGAAGAGCCGCGCCCGCGAAGGCCAAGGGCCCGTCGAAGACGAGCCAGGCCCTTGGGACGCTGGCCGACCGCCTCAATTTCCCGATCCTGAACCTCGCGACCGGGAAGATGGACGTGGGCTCGCTCGATCCATCGAAACTCTCGACCGCCGCCACCGCGCGCGCGCTGCAAGCCCGCGCCGATTCGGCCCAGAAGGCCTGGAACGCGGCGCTCAATGACCTCCACACTGGACCGACCGTCGACAGCGCCGTGGCGCTCGCCGGCCGGCTCAAGGGCGCGAAGCCAACCGATCTCACGGCCATCAACAATGCCCGGCGCATGCTCGGCCTTCTGTCCCAGGCGAAAGACAAAGTCGACAACCTGGGGCGGGGAATCGCGGCCGGCGCAGCCGATCTGCAGCACGGTGTTGCCCAGCTCGACTCGGCCAAGGCGCGCGACCTCGCGACCGCGCGGAGCCTGGTGAAGCTCCCGGCACTGGACGCTTCGCAAATCGGGGCGGCCGTCTTCGGTCCCGCCGCCGCAGGAAAGTTCGAAAAGGCGCTGCACTGGGTGCGGGTGGCGCGGGAATACGCGCCGGCCGGTCTAGTGCCGCACTCCCGGCCGGCGCCGAAGCGCGTGCGGCGCGCGGGCATGAACGTTCTGTTTCCGCGCGAGCATGATCTGCCGGCGTTCTGGCTCAAAGCCGCCGACGTTTCATTCACGCTCGACAGCACCAGGAATTACAGCGGGAAGCTGGCCGACTTGACGACCAGCCAGGCGCTCACCGGCAGGCCGACGACCTTCAGCGCCCAGGCGCCGGTGATTCAGGCGGGGGCGCTGCTCGATCACCGGCGGCCTCAGGCGCTCGACACGGTCTCCGGCGTGATGTCCGCCGTGAAGCTCCCGGATCTGGCCATCCCCGTGGGCGGGATCCATCTCGCGCCCGGCACGGGCACCATGGCGTTCCGGTTCGCGCTGGACGGCGACAATCTCCGCGCCGGCTGGGACGTGAAGTCGGCGCACATCACGTGGGCGCATGACTCGGCAGCGAACACCGGCACGGGCGGGGTGGTGTGGCAGGTCGTGTCCGGCATCTCGACGCTCGACATCTCCGCACAACTCTCGGGCACGCCCGACAATCCGTCGATCGCCGTCCGGTCCAATCTCGATCAGGCCATCTCGGACCGGATCAAGGGCTTGATGGGAGACCAGGTGAAGGCGGCGGAGCAGAAGCTCGAGGCTCAGGTGAACGCGTACGCCGATCCGCTCATTGCGCCCGTGCAATCACAGGTGACGTCAATCACCGGAAACGCTCAGCAGCAGTTGAGCGGTGCGCAGAGCACGATCGCGGACGCGCAGAAGCAGCTGCAGCAACGGATGAAATCCCTGACTGGCGGGATCCGGTTCCCCTAGCGCAGTAACCAGGTAAACCCTCGCCCCTCCACCGGCGTCCCATCGACATCACCCGTCCGACGCCTGACACCCATGACGCCGACACCCTGTCCAAAGCCCGGGCGGGGGATGAGGCGGCCTTCCACGCCCTGTACCGGGCCGAGGTCGGCCGCGTGTACGCGCTGTGCCTTCGGCTCACGGGCAACCGGCGCGACGCGGAGGAGCGGACGCAGGACGTATTCGTCCAGGCCTGGAGACGATTGTCGACTTTTCGGGGCGACAGCGCCGTCTCCACGTGGCTGCACCGCCTCACCGTGAACCTGGTGCTCACCGAACGGCGCGGCAGGATGCGGCGGGAACGCCGGGTCGTGACGGTCGAGTCCCTCGAGGTAGTCGAGAAACCGGGAGCCGGGACTCCGGATCCGTTTGCGCATGGCGTGGACTTGGAGAACGCGATCGCGAAGCTGCCGGACGGAGCGCGGGAGGTTTTCGTGTTGCACGACATCGAGGGCTACACGCACGAGGAGATCGGCGGGGTGTGCGGGATCGCCGAGGGGACGTCGAAGGCCCAGCTGTTCCGCGCGCGGCGACTGTTGCGGGAGATGCTCGAGCGATGACCGACTTCGAACCCGACGGCCCCCCCATTCCTGGAATCGAAGGCCTGCCGCGGTCGATCGAGCCGTCGCGGGACCTCTGGCCCGGCGTGCGCCGCCGCATGCACCGGCGTCGCCTGTTCCTCGGCGGCCTGGGGCTCGCGGCTGCGGCGCTGCTCCTGCTGCTCCTCGTGCCGCGCGGTCCGCTGGTACCGACGTTCGTGGTGGCAGGCCATCCGGTGATCTCCAGATCCGGCGTGGTCACCGATGACTCGTCGCGCGCCAGGCTCGCGCTCACCATCGGAGACGTGCTGGTGGAGCCGGGAAGTGATTTGCGAGTGGTGTCGATCACGCATGGGGAACAGCGGTTCGATCTCCGGCAGGGGACCATCTCCGCGCGGGTGCTCGCGCCTCCGCGGGTGTTTGTCGTCCAAACTCCCGCCGCGGTCGCGACCGATCTCGGGTGTGCCTACCTGCTGCAAGTGGATTCTCAGGGGAACGGTCTTCTGCGAGTGACGGCGGGGCAGGTGGAGCTGGCGACGGGCGGGAGACTCGCCATCGTGCCTGCGGGTGCCGTCGCGTCGATCAGGAAGGGGTTCGGGCCTGGGAGTCCGCGCCGAGAGGATGCATCGCCGGTGCTCGTGCGGGCGTTGGACGCCGTCGACTTCGGGAGGAGGGAGGAGGGAGGAGTCGACTCCGCTCTCCGAGCGGCTCGGGTCGATGATGCCCTGTCCCTGTGGCACCTCCTGTCCCGCGTGGAGGCTGGTGATCGCGGCAAGGTCTACGACCGTCTCGCGCACCTGGTGCCACCCCCGGCGAGCGTGACCCGGGAGGGCGTCCTGGCCCTCGACAAGGGGATGCTGGACTTGTGGTGGAACTACCTGCCCTGGACCGGCTACCGGAAATAAACGCTCTCGCTACGGGCGGCATCCCATCTGCACCCCTAACCGGAGGGCATCATGGTGGCCCGTACCACAACGCTGCTTCTCGCTTCACTCGCCCTTCTCGACGCCCGCCCCGCGACCACGGCTCTCAAGGGCGTCTGGCTCTCCATCGAAAGTCCCGTGAATCCCTTCGTCGACGAGAACCGCGGGGTGCTTCTGATCGTGCACTCCTATTGGATGAAAGGCCCCCTGGGCATGACGATCGAAGGACGGGCTGAGGGGACGGTCAATGGACAGCGGCAGACGGTTCCCCTGACGTTTCAGGATCGCGGCGAAGGAGCCTACGCGCTGGCGCAGAGCTGGCCGGGTGAGGGGCGGTGGGCGCTGGTGATCACCGGGAGAAACCGGGGTCAGCAGGCGACCGCACTGGTGCGGATCGGCGAAGACAAGAAGGTGGCGGGCGTGATGGTGACGCTCGACAAGAGCGTCTCCGACTCCGTCGTCGTGGCGGCCCTGCGGTAGCGTTACTTCGGCCGCAGCGCCGGCTTTCCTTCGTAGGTGTTGTTGAACCCGCGGCGGGTGATGTACCCCAGGTCGATCTTCGGCTCCTTCTCGAAGGCGCGCAGCACGTCTTCCCAGATCGTCTGCTCCGTCACCCGCCGCTTCCGCGGCTCGCAGAGATAGCGCATGGTGAGGATCACCCCGTCCTCGCCGACCTTGGTATACACGGTCGGCGTGAGGGTGGTGTAGAGGATCATGAATCGCTTGGTCGAGTGCTTGACCGACTCCTCGGCCGCTTTCACGATCTCCGCAGAATCGCGCTGTACGATCTCCAGCAGGATCTGCTTGGCCCGTTCCCAGTCACTTTCCATCGTGACCATGACGGGGATTTCGTTCCAGATGTACTCGAAGCCTTCACTGTAGTTCGCGATGACGTCGGTGAGGACACGGCCGTTCGGAATATGGATGACCCGTCCGGTGCTCTGGTCGGCATCTACCCAGTTGCCGATTTCGTTCAGCGTGAAGTGAAAGATCCGGACGTCGATCACGTCCCCGGCGTAGGTCCCGATCTGGATCCGGTCACCGACCGCGAATGGCCGGCGCCAGACCATGAAGAGCCAGCCGGCGATGTTGACCAGGATGTCCTTGAGGGCGATCGCGATGCCGGCGGCGAACAGTCCCAGGAAATTGCCCGCCCCCTGGAATCCCCCGAACCAGACGCGTCCGAGCAGGAGGATACCCACCGCGGACACGAGATACGTCGTGCTCTTCTGCCACCGGTACCGGAGTTTGGCGTCGTGGGTCTGCTTCCAGACGACGCCCAGCGTGATCCGGCGGAAGATGAGCAGGGCGAGAATGATGATGCAGGAGATGGCGATCTGTCCCTGCACGCTCACCGAGAGGCCGAGGTTGTTCTGCAGCCAGTCGCTCATGGGGGCCTAACTTAGCGCGAATCGCCAATCCGCGTAGCTTAGGGGCCGTGACGACCTACGCGCGCAGGCTCGGACTCTTTTCCGGAACGATGGCCGTCGTCGGTGGCATCATCGGGTCCGGCATCTTCGTAAATCCCCAGATCGTGGCCGACCGGGTGGGTTCGGCGCCCCTCACACTCCTGGCGTGGGTACTCGGGGGCGGGATCGCCCTCATCGGGGCGTTCTGCTATGGAGAACTCGGATGCCGGTCGCCGAAAGCGGGGGGCGGCTACATCTATCTCCGTGATGCCTGGGGCCCACTGCCGGCCTTTCTCTATGGGTGGGCGCTGCTCCTGGTGATGGCGACTGGTGCCACCGCCGCAGTGGCGGTGACGTTTGCGAACTACGCGCTCCCCCTCCTGGGCGTCGGGCCGAATGCGACGGTGCCGGTCGCCGTCGGGGCCATCATTCTTCTGGCGGGCGTGAACTGGGTCGGTGTGAAGCCGGGCGCCGTCACGCAGAACATCTTCACCGTCCTGAAGCTCGCCGCGTTGGCC
Organism: Gemmatimonadales bacterium; assembly: GCA_035631315.1. Taxonomy (GTDB): domain Bacteria; phylum Gemmatimonadota; class Gemmatimonadetes; order Gemmatimonadales; family GWC2-71-9; genus 40CM-2-70-7. Next base: position 153,587 of record DASQIZ010000116.1, on the reverse strand, counting down.
GCACTCATCGTGGTCGGTCTCACCGTCGCGCTTCCCGCACCGCTGGCGCCGGTGCCCGTGCAGCCGCCCGCGGGTGGCGTGTTCATCGCGCTCGGATCGGCCCTGGTTCCGGTATTGTTCGCGTCTGGTGGGTGGCAGCAGACCAACTTCATCGCCGAAGAGATCATCGAACCGGAGAAGAATCTCCCGCGGGCCCTGGTCTTCGGCGTTGTGATCGTCGTCGCGGTGTATCTCCTCGCGAACGTCGCCTATCTCCGGGTGCTTGGGGTCGCGGGGCTCGCCGCGAGCAAGACGCCCGCCGCCGAGGTGATGAGCCATCTGGTGGGACCTTGGGGCGACACGCTCATCCGGGCTGGGATCGCCGCGTCGACCTTCGGCTTCTTGAACCTGGTGATTCTCGTGACCCCCCGCGTGTATCAGGCGATGGCAGCGGATGGGGTGTTCTTTCCGGCCATGGCGCGTCTGCATCCCGTCTATCGCACTCCGACGATCGCCATCGGTGTCCAGGCGGCCTGGGCCATCGCGCTCACGCTCACGAAGAGTTACGCCCAGCTCAATGACTACGTCGTATTCGGCGATTGGATCTTTTTCGGATCGACGGTCGCGACGCTCTTCGTCTACCGCGCTCGCGAGGACAAGGGACTGGCGCCAAGACCAGCCTTCCGCGCGCCCTGGTATCCCGTCCTGCCCGCGCTTTTCGTACTCGCCGCGATTTATGTCGTGGCCAGCAGTGTCGGACAGAACCTCAAAAATGCGGCCATCGGGACGGCGCTGTTGGCGGCGGGAATTCCGGTGTTCCTGTTCTGGAGAGGCAAGACGGGGACAAGCAAAGGCTAGACGTCTCTCCTGACCCCTCTGTCCTGAACACCAACTGTGCGTCTGTGCGTCTAGTCCGCAGCGTCTGTGCGTCTAGCTGTGGCCTTTCCCCGCCGTTAGGTACTCCTCGCGGTACATCTTCAACAGCTCGAAGAAATACGAGAGGGCGAGCGGCCCTATTAAGAGGCCGAGAATGCCGAACCAGGGCACCCCCGCGAGCGCTCCGAGCAGCGTCACCAGCGGGTGAATATTGGCGTACTTCCGGTAGACCATCGGCTGAATGACATATCCGACATTGCCGACGATGACGAGTCCCCAGGCTGCCATCAGAATGGCCGCGAGCGGGCGATCGCCGACATAGAGTGCCACGGCCGCGGGAATCCAGACCAGGCCAGTCCCCACGATGGGCAGGACGGCGAGCACGGTGGCGACCACGCCCCAGAAGGTCGCGTTGCCAAGCCCCGCCACCCAGAACGCGACGCCCACCATGATGCCGGACAGGACCGCCGTCGCGCCGGTGCCGATCACGGTCGAGATCGTCACGTTCCGGAAGCGGTCGCGCAGCCGCTCCGCGTTGGCGGAAGAGAAGGGGATGTACGGCTGGATGGCTTTCCAGGTCTGGCCGGGCTGGAGAAACGCGTAGTAGATGCCGAAGAGCGCGATCAGGATGTTGATCGCCAGCCGGGCGGCGGTCCCCACCAGGGAAAACGCTTTCGATCCGAGCCATCCGGCCACGTCCTGAGCCATGCCCGCGAGCTGTGGCCCGAGGTCGGTGCCGCCGATCCGAAGGTGCGAAAGGCTCGCGATCAGCGGGCTCGACACGCCATTCGCCACCACCTGCTGGGCCTGCGCTACCACCAGCGAGACGAACGACACACCCGGCACCAGTACCACGAAGATCGCCAGGACCACGACGATGATCGCCGCGGGGGTGGGCCGGACGTGGCGCGCCAGCCAATCATGAACCGGCTGGAGGAGCACATAGAGCACGGGAATGCTGATCAGGCCGGTGGCGAACGGCGTCAGCGCGATCGCCAGTCCCACTCCCAGGAGCAGGATGAGGATGGCGGCGCGGGTGTGGTTCGAATCAATCGAGGCCACGAGGCTCCCGGGCGTTGAGGGCGACGAGTCGCTGGCGGGCGAAGGCGAGACGCGGCGCAAACATGGGATCGGACTGGCTCCACGCTCTGACCACGGACGCATAATGCGTCGCGGCGCTGTCCCTCTCTCCGGCCGCGTCGAACGCCCGGGCGGCGAGCTCATGCAGCTCCGTGCGCGTCGCATAGTACGCTGACCCGTCAACCGCCTCGGCCAGCCCCGCGGTCGCGACGGCCGCGGCCTCGCGCGCATGCCCCGCGTCCAACAGCCTCCGCCCCAGCTCCAGGTTGGTCCTGGTATATCCGATGCTGAGCGAGAACACAGCCGCCTCCAGTGAGGTGACCGCGGAGTCGGAGTTCCCACGCGCCATCCAGAGCAGGGCCCGGAGATGAGCGGGAAGGTGACGGTCACGGCCATACAGACTCCGGGCAGCCAACCCCTCGATGGTATCGGCGTATGCCTTCACCCGGGCGGTATCCCCTCGCGCCGCCCAGGCTTCGGCGGCATGCGCGAGCGCCCACGATTCCTGCCGCGCCTCCACTCCGGAAGCGAGCGCCCGGGAACCGGAGTGCGGCGCCGCGATCGAGTCGAAGAGGGCGCCCGCCTCGTCGGTCCTGCCCGTCTCGAACAAGACCTGCGCGACCGGCACGGCGCCGAGTCCCAGGGAGTCCTCGTTGGCTCGGCGATAGTCACGGGCATACCGCAGGGCTTCCTGGAGCCGCCCCTGGTTCCGGAGGCTGATGACGAGGAGCCAGCGCGCCTGCTCACGACCGGCGCTCGTGGCGTACGAGATGGCGTCCCGGAGCATCCGGTCCGCGGTGGCGAAGTCCCCGTCCCGGATCTCGAGATCCGCCGCGCTGAGGGGGTCGTTCGCCGGCCCAGGGGCGAGCTCGGCGGCGCGTCGGCCCGAGATCCTGGAGGCCCGGATATGCCCCTCGGCGGCCTGGACCATGGAAAGGGAAACCCACGATGCGCTCGACTGAGGCGCAATCCGGATCTCGGCGCGGGCGGCGCGCTCCGCGGCGGGCAAGGAGTCCAGGAATTGGAGCGTGACGGCGATTCCGTCCTGCGCGTCGCGCGACTCGGGCGTCAGGGCCTGTTCGGCCCGAAATTCCCTTAGGGCGGCGGCGAAATCGCCCGACCAGAGGAGCGTGGACCCGAACATGTGGTGGGCGAGGGGATCGGCGGCGTACCGCGTGCCGAGTGACTCCGCGATCGCCAGCGCCTCCGGAGCGTCGCGTCGAAACGCGATCGCCGTCTCGATGATGAGCCGGTCGTGCTCCGTCGCATTCGGGAGCAATTGCTGAGCCCGGGCGAACCACTTCTGCGCGGTCTCCCCATCGATCGGGTCGGCACTTACGCCGGCGTAGTACGCGGCGAGGGGAAAGCGCGGCGACGCCTGCAGGGCCGCTTCAAACCAGCTGAGTGCGGCGCGGTTGTCCCCCCGGGTCTCGAGCGTCACCAGTCCCCGGCGATAGAGCGAGTCCGCCAGGGTGGAGCGTGCCTGGGCGCGGCGGGGCGCCATCCATGTGCCGGCGACTACGGCGGCGAGTGCCGCGGCGGCCGCGAACGCGGGCCGGCCCCAGCGCCTGGTGGCCGGAGGAGGTGAGGCGACGATGGGCGGCACGTCCTCGAGATGGCCCAGTCGCGCACCGAGTTTATCGGCACGGGTCCGCAGTGTATCGCGCCGCACGTCGACCCACTGATCCCACTCGGGCGCAGCGTCCCGCACGAAGAATCCGGGCAAGAGCTCGCCCCGGTAGAGGGCGTGAGTCTGCGGTCCGGGCGCCCGGTCCTCGAACTCCGTTGCATCGCACCAGAGGGCCGGTCCCGCCGCGACGTCCTCCGAGCCCCGTGTCGCGATGATGTCCTCGCCGAGGTGTTTCTTGAGGAAATGCAGCGCCTGTCGCAGGGCATGCCGCGCGCGGGACTGATCCAGCTCCGGCCAGAACAGCGCGAGGAGGGTGTCGCGGCGATGCCATCCACGGGGCAGGGCGAGCGCGAGGTAGACCAGGATGGCGAACCGCTTGGACTGGGTCGTCACCCCGTCCAGCGCCTTCCCGTTCGCGTCCGTGAGCTCGATCGCGCCAAGCGTTCGCAGGTGGATCATCCGGTCGACTCCTTGGGGTGCGGGCGGTGGTGACGGCACGGTGACGGCGGACGGGCACCATGTGGGGGATAGCCTACCGCGCTCCGTGGAGTGCGGCAACTCGCCACCCGTCCGGAGATCTCGAATGCACCCTGCCGCCCTGTTGCTGTCGCTCGCCGGCCTGGGGTATGGTCCCACGCGCACCCCGCCGCCGAAGCCCATGACCCGCACCTACTACATCGCCGCCGACACGGTGCGCTGGGATTACGTGCCCGGTGGCATCGACCAGCTCTCGGGTCATCCGTATCAGGACACGGCGTTCTTTCCGGACAGTGCCCCAAGGCCCATGTCCACGCAGTACCTCAAGATCCTCTACCGGGAGTACACGGACAGCACCTTCCGAACGCTCAAGCCCCGGCCACCCGAGTGGCGCCACCTGGGATTCCTGGGACCGCTGATCCGCGCGGTGGTGGGGGATACCATACGCGTGGTCTTCCGGAACAATGCCCCGGGGCGGTTTTCGGTGCACCCGCACGGCGTTTTCTATACGAAGAGTTCCGAGGGCGCTCCCTATGTCGACGGTACCTCGGGCGCGGACACGACCGACGACGGCGTGCCCCAGGGCGGCACCCATGTCTACCTCTGGCCGGTACCGGCGCGCACGGGGCCGGGACCGAATGATGGAAGCTCGGTGCTCTGGATGTATCACTCACACACCGATGAGGTCCGGGACATCAACAGCGGACTGATCGGGCCGATGATCGTTACCGCGCGCGATCGGGCCCGGGCCGACGGGACCCCGGTGGATGTCGATCGCGAGATCGTGACGGCGTTCGCTCAGGTGGAGGAGAATGCGAGCTGGTTCGCGGCGCAGAACATCCCGCCCCTGGGGAGGCATGCGATCCCGCGCAGTGAGCCGGGCCGGCAGGACGGGTACCCGTACTTCGTCCAATTCACGATCAACGGGTTCACCCACGGCTCCCTGCCGCTGGCGGACCTGACGGTGAAGCGCGGGGAGCGGGTGCGGTGGTATGTCTTCGGGTCCACGAACGACTTCGACTTCCACGCTCCGCATTGGCACGGAAACACGGTCCTGTTGAACGGCACGCGCACCGACGTTATTCAGATTGCGATGATGCAGATGAGTGTTGCCGATATGGTGCCGGACAATGTGGGAACCTGGCTCTTCCATTGTCACGTCAGCTTCCACTTCACGGACGGCATGGGGGTGCGCTACCGCGTGATTGAGTAGGCAGGATGGGCTCCGGGCGGCCCGGCTTGCGTCCCCGGCGCTTTGCCCAATCTTGTTAGGGTCCCGTCCGGAGCCTTTCACTGAGATCCTGGGAACAGTTCGCCGCCCGAATCCTTCGGGCGGTCGGTTTGGAGAGCATTCAGCGCAAGCTGCTGGTGTTCGGCATCGTGGCGACGCTGGTGCCGTCCTTCGGCATCGCGTATTCGTCGTACGTCCAGAACAAGCGGGTGGTACGGGACAAGATCGCGCAGGAGCTCGCGACGCTCTCGGGGCCGGGCGCGCGGGACGTGGAGATCTGGCTCAAGTCGCACCTGCTCGATCTCCGGGTCTTCGCCGGCTCCGAGATCCTCGTGGGGACGCGCGGCGGGAGCGAGGCCAAACGCACCGACTATCTGCAGTCGGTCCGCGCGCACTTCTCGGATTATGAGGCGCTCGCCGCCCTGGATCCCCAGGGCCACGCCATCGCCATTTCGTCGCGGGGCACGAAGTCCATCCCGCTTCCCGATGACTGGGGTTCGATGCTCCGGAACAGCGGAGCGGTGATCGGCGAGCCGTTCCGAACTCCCTCAGGGCACATCCAGATGGTGCTGGCGGTCCCGATTCAGACGCCCGCGGGCCGCGCCAACGCCAGCCTCGCGGCCATCGTCGATCTCAAGGGTCTCGCCGACAACCTGTCGCGCTTCGTCCCGAAGGACTCGGGCCGGTTCTACGTCACGACGGGTGCCGGTCTCCTGGTCGCCGGAAAGGGACCAGCCGCCGATTCAGCCCTCACGGCCCGGCTCTCCGACGCGACTATCCAGAACCTGACGGCGCGCTCCGGACAGGCGCTCGAGTACACCAGCTTCGGCAAGAAAAGCGTCCTCGGCACGATGGAACCCGTCGATCGCCTGCATTGGGCCGCGATCGCCGAGGTGCCTTCGACGGCGGCGTTCCGGCAGATCGAGCATCTGCGGAACGTCACCACCGTGGTGGTGGCCATCATCTTCCTCAGCGTCGGCTTGATGGCGTACGCGCTCGGGCTGCTCATCGTCCACCCGCTGGACCGGCTGTCCGAAGGCGCGGCGACCGTCGCACAAGGAAACCTCACCGTCGACCTGCCGGTGGTGGGTGGCGGTGAAGTGGGGAGACTCACCGAAGTCTTCAATCACATGGTGGGCCGGATCCGCGAGGGGCGGGACGCGCTGCAAAAGCTGTCGGTCACCGACGGTCTCACCGGTTTGTACAACCGGCGTCGGTTGATGGAGACACTCGATGTCGAGGCCGAGCGGTCGGAACGCGGGGCGGGACCGTTTTCGGTACTGATGGTGGACGTCGATCACTTCAAGAAATACAACGACACCCACGGGCATCAGGCGGGCGACGAGGTGCTCACCCGGGTCGCCGGCATTCTCAAGGAAGTGACCCGGCAGGTGGACTGTGCGGCGCGTTACGGCGGCGAGGAGTTCCTGGTGTTGCTTCCCCAGACGGCCATGGATGGGGCTGCGGAAGTCGCGGAGCGCCTCCGCACACGGCTGAAGGCCACCGGCGCGAACGGTGGCGGAGATCCGGTGACGGTGAGCGTGGGAGTGGCGGAGTTCCCCAAGAACGGGGACACGACGCAGTCAGTGATTGCGGCGGCGGATGCCGCGCTTTACCGCGCGAAAGCCGATGGCCGGGACCGGGTGGTCCGCTCGGCGGTGTCGCCGAAGCCGACTCGGGGGTCGGGGGCTAACGCGCGCCGGCGGCGCGACGGCTGATCAAGGTCCGGTGAATCCAGCCCGACCTGCTCCCCTCGTCGGTGATCCGAACCCACTCGTCCGCATATGAATACGCGGTAACGTCAGCGCCCGCTTCCAGGGTGTAGGCCACCTTGAACGTCGTGCCGGGGCCCGAGCGGATGTTCGCGTGTCCGGTGGTGTGCAGGGAGAGGGGAATCGCAAACGGCACCTCACCCGCGCGGAGGGTCGAACGGTCCACGCTCGACAGTCGGGTCTGCCCTTCTGACGCGAAGTTCTTCGCCTGATTCGACAGGTACACGACGCCACCGAAGTTTCCCTTATCGAACTCCGTCGACGCTTGATGCAGCATCTGATTCGCGGACGCCAGCTCCGGCAGCGGCGCCGTTCCGGCGTTGCTCTTGAGGGTCTGCACCGCTACCTGGGCCTCGGCCATGTTCGATGCGGCCTCGGCGCGCGTCGCCAGCGTGGACACCTTGGCCATCGCCCGCACGACCTCGGCTCGCGCGTCGTCGAGCTGTTGCTGCAACGCTTCGACTTCGGCGTCGCGCTCCATGTTCTGGAGCTCCAGCTGCGCGATCCGGCGATCCTGTTCAGGATCACGTGCCGGTGTTTTCTGCACAGTGTCGGCGGAGACTCTGGGGTCGGGCTGGGTCGCGGGTTTCTGACACGCGGCCACTCCCAAAAACACCAATCCGATTCCAGCATTCCGTAGCGTCATAGGGGCCCAAATATCACCCTTTTCAAGGCTGCCGGGAGTACCGAATGCCCGCTCAGGGATCGCCCAAGAACGCAGCGCCGATTCACGTGACGTGGTTGGGCCATGCCACGTTTTTGGTCACGAGTGCCGGTGGGACGACCCTGCTGATCGATCCGTACATCAGGGGAAATCCTGCCACGCCGGACTCCCTGAAGGACCTGAGCCGGTATCGTCCGACGGCCATCATCGTCACGCATTCGCACAGCGACCATGTCGGAGACGCGAAGGAGATCGCCCTGGCGAGCGGGGTGCCCGTGATCGGCGAAGACGATCTCGTCCACTCCCTCGGGCTCCCGGACGGCCAGGTGAAGGGCGGCAACGTGGGAGGGAGCTTCAGGGTCGGGGATGTGACCATCGATCTCGTGCCCGCGATGCACTCGTCCCGGCCCGCAGGCCGTCCTTTGGGGGTGGTCCTCACGTTTGCGGACGGACGGACACTCTACGATACAGCCGATACGTGGATCTTCGGCGATATGGCGCTGATCGAGGAGCTGTATCACCCCAGCATCATTCTGCTCAACGCCGGCGGCGGGCCGTATACTCAGAATCCCGCGACCGCCGCTCTCGCGATCAAGAAGTATTTCCATCCACAAGTCATCGTGCCGATGCACTACAAGACCTTCCCGGCGCTCGCGACCGAGGACGACGTCAAGAAGGCCTTCGCCGGCGATACGCGGCTGCATATTCTCCCAGTCGGCCAATCCACGGCGTTCTGATCCGAGGAGACAGCGGTGCATCGAGCTGCTGACGCACGATATGACAGCATGCCGTACCAGCGCTGCGGACGCTCAGGGCTCAAGCTGCCCGCCATCGCGCTCGGCCTGTGGCACAACTTCGGCGGCGTCGACCAGTTCGCGGTCGCGCGCGAGATGCTGATTCACGCGTTCGATCGCGGCATCACACACTTCGATCTCGCGAACAATTACGGTCCACCGCCGGGATCCGCCGAAGAAACGTTCGGGAAGGTGCTGCGGGAGGATCTCGCGCCATACCGCGATGAGATGATCATCTCGACCAAGGCCGGATACCGGATGTGGCCCGGGCCGTACGGCGAGTGGGGTTCGCGGAAGTACCTGCTGTCGAGTCTCGATCAGAGCCTCAAACGGATGGGCCTCGAGTACGTCGACATCTTCTATCATCATCGCCCTGATCCCGACACGCCGCCGGACGAGACGATGAGCGCGTTGGCCCAGGCCGTACGGAGCGGGAAGGCCCTGTACGCCGGCATCTCGTCGTACACCCCGGAGCAGACGCGCCGAGCCGCCGCGCTGCTCCGGGACCTCGGGACGCCCTGCCTGATTCATCAGCCCAAGTACAGCATGCTGGTTCGGGGCCCTGAGAACGGGCTCTTTCAGGCCCTGAAGGAGGAGGGGATCGGATGCATTCCGTTCTCCCCGTTGGCGCAGGGGCTTCTCAGCGATCGCTACTTGCAGGGGATCCCCGCAGACTCACGGGCTGCCAAGGAAACGGGGTTCCTGCGGCGCGACGAAGTCACCGACAAGCGAGTCGAACAAGCGCGGAAGCTCAACGAGCTCGCGAAGGCGCGCGGCCAGACGTTGGCGCAGCTGGCGCTTGCCTGGGTACTTCGCGAACCCGTGGTTACGTCGGCGCTGATTGGGGCGAGCCGGATTTCCCAGATTGATGACGCGATTGGGTCCCTCGCGCGCCGGTCGTTCAGCGCCGAGGAACTGAGCGCTATCGACCGGATCCTGGCCTGGACGGCCTAGTTCTTCTCGACGTCGTAAACCCGCCGGAAATCGAGGGACCGCCCCCGGCCGCCGTCGAAGTGCACGAAGACGGTGAGCTGGGTGCCGTCGGCGGCCTTCACGTAGTCCTCGCTGACCCTCCCCCCACCCGCGACCTGACGGCTCACCAGGAACGCGTTCCCGATCCACCGTGCCGTAATCGTCACCTCGGCGATCGAGTCGAGGGCCGGCACCACCCTGGTCTTTCCGTCGAAGAGCACCAAGGGTGCCGTGTCGGCGCCAAACGTCACGGTCGAGTCGGTCTCAGCGATCTGCAGCAGTGCGGGTGGGTACAGTGCGATGCGCAGGGCCTGACGGAAGGCCAGCCGCTGGACTTCAGTCATCGGGGAAGCGGAATCGCCGCGGGCCATCCCGCCACCTGGCCGTCGCATCCCACCTCCCATTCCACGCCCGCCGAAGCCGCCTCCACCCGAACGCCGACCATTCCCATAGCCCCCGCCACCCGCGTTCTCGGGCGCGCGATACGCCCCTGTCGAGTCGAACTTCAGCATGGTGAAGGCGTCGTCACTTTTGGCGATGTCGATCCGCCAGCGGCCGGAGAGATCAGGGTGGGGGCCACCTGACAGGAGGCTGACCAGCAGTAAGAGGGTTGTGTCAGGAAATACGCGCATGCTCTACATACGCCGGAAACCGGGGAACGGCTGACGGGCCAGCAGCGTATGCAGTATGATAGGCCACCAGCCGGGAGACCTCATGATCCTGCCACTGCTGCTCCTGCTTCAGCATCCTACCAGCCCGGCGACGGCCGACACCGCCGGGACCGACCGGCCCGTTCGCATCTGGATGGATGCCGTCGGACCCGTTTCCCGGGGCCGTGGGGTGCGGTTGTACATCCAGGCGGGGTCTGCGGGCAACCTGGTGGTGCTCCATTCGCGGACGGACGGCAAGATCGAAGTTCTGTTCCCGGCCCGGCCTACCGACGATCCGCATATCACGGCGGGGACGTGGGAGGTTCGGGGGAAGGGTGACGAGCCGATCTGGACCGTGAACGAACCAGACGGAAATGGAAAGATCCTCGCAGCACTCAGTCCTGATCCCGTCTGGTTCAATGAGTTCACGCACGAAGTCTCGTGGGACCCCGATGCACTCCGGCCCTCGTGGAGTGGCGCGGATCCGGAGGGCGGGATGCAGGATATTGTCCAGCGGATGCTGGGCGACGGCGGATTCACCTACGACGTCCTGAGCTACACGGTCGCTCCGGAGGCGATCGCCCAGAGCGCGGGCGGTGCCACCGGGACGGCCCAGACGGCCCAGACGGCCCAGACGTACCAGAATCCTGACGACACGTTCCCGACCTACAGCAACATCCCGGATGAAGCGACCAAGGTGTGTGACGGCAGCAATCCGTATGTGTATTGCTCGTACTTCGACGCACCAGAAGTCTTCGGCCGCCACCGTCATCGCGACTTCGGACAACAGGCTCCTTCTCCGTCGCTGCCCACGCCCGCTAATCCGCAGGGCGTTGCCTCGATGGTCCTCCCGATTCACTCGGCTCCTGCGAATCCCGGTGCACCGCCGGTAGTGCCACGTCGACGGACCATTCCTGAGGTTGGTGTCCGCACCCGCACGCCGGTCGCACCAGCACCGACGCCTGGCGCTGTTCGTACTCTCGCCTCGCACCCCGTCACCGGAGCGGAGCTTGGCAGGTTGGCGGGCGCCGCACCTGCGGCCCGGGCGACTCTGCTGCTCCCGTACGTGCATCCGCCCCGGCCCGAGCGTCCAGCCAGTCCTGCGGCGCTTGCCCCAGCAGCCGTCACGCCTCCTGTCGAGCGCGCGCCCGAGGTGGCGACCACGGTCGCCGCGAGCATGCCGATTCGCGGGCGCGGGACGATGTTGATGTCGAGGGCGGCGAGTTCGAGTGCCCAGGTGGGTGTTTCGCGGAGTGCGGCGCCGAGGGCGGCGGCTCCGAGTGTCGCCACACGTCCCGCGACCAGCTCGACGGCACCGCGGACCGGCGGGACGGTCGGCGCCTGGATGGTCGTGCCGAGGCGGCGCTAGGCGGTCAGTCGATCTGGAGGCGGTACCCCACGCCGATCTCGGTGGTGAGATGGCGTGGGCGGGCGGGATCCTTCTCGAGTTTGTGCCGCAGCTGTGTCATGTGGACCCGAAGGCTCGCCGTCTGGTCGCCCGTGTGCGCTCCCCACACTTCACGCACCAGCTGCCGGTGAGTGAGCACCCGTCCCGGGTGCCGCACCAGCGTGGTCAGCAGTCGGTACTCGGTGGGCGTGAGATGCACGACCTCCTTCCCGCGCCGTACCTCCCGCTTCTCCAGATCCACTCGCACGTCACCGAACCCGGCGATCGAGTCGTCGCCATTCATCGGGCGCGCGGCGCGACGCAAGGCCACTCGAAGACGCGCCAGCAGCTCCTCCACACCGAACGGCTTCGTGAGGTAGTCGTCGGCGCCGGCATCAAGCGCCGAAACCTTGTCCTGCTCCTGACCCCGTGCCGAGAGGACGATGATTGGCGTCCGCGATTGCGCGCGGATGGTGCGCGCGACGTCGATGCCGTCCCCATCTGGGAGACCGAGGTCGAGCAGAATGACGTCGGGGTGATGCCCCGCGTGCTGCGTCAGTGCCTCGCGCGCCGTGGAGGCCTCCACGGGCCGGTACCGGTGCTGGACCAGCGCGGTCTGAAGGAATTTCTGCATCTGGGAATCATCTTCGACGACGAGCACGACGGGGAGGGGCTCCGCCATGCGGGAAGCTACTCGATGGCTGGAAGGGCCGGAATGTCCGGTCCGGTGAGGGGGAGTGTGAACTGAAAGACGGCACCGCCACCGGGCCGGTTCTCGGCCCAGATGTGGCCGCCATGCGCCGTCACGATGCCCCGACAGATCGTGAGCCCGAGTCCGACGCCACCGCCCGGCGGCGCCCCCGCGGATCGGTAGAACTTCTCGAACACCCGCTCCTCCTCGCCGGGTGGGATTCCCGGCCCCCGGTCCGCCACGCTCACGCGCACAAGGTTTCCGTCGGAGGCTGCGGATACGTCGATCGGGCTTCCGAGCGGCGTGTACTTCACGGCATTCTCGATCAGGTTGACGAACACCTGTTCCAGCAGGACGGCGTCGACGGGGACGAGCGGGAGGTCGGCGGACAACTCAGTCTTGAGTACCCTGTCCTTCAAACGGTCGCCGAGGCGGATGAGCGCAACGCCGAGTGGCTCCTCCAGCGGTTGCCACTCCCGCTGAATCCGCAGGGCGCCACTCTCGACGCGGATCATGTCGAGCAGGTTCGCGATCAGCCGGTTCATCCGCTGCGATTCGTCGAGAATGGTCTGGAGCAGCTCGCGGCGGGCTGGTGGCGCGAGCGGCGCTTGCTCGTCCAGAAGGCTTCCGGCCGCTCCGGTAATGGCGGCCAGGGGGGTGCGGAGATCGTGGGATACGGAGGAGAGCAGGGACGTCCGCAAGCGCTCGGCCTCCACCTCCAGCTGCTCCCGTTGGGCCCGCTCGGCGAGGAGTTCCCGCTCGAGCGCCAGTGCGGCCTGTCCTGAGAACGCCTCGAGCAGGCGGCCGGTCATCGCCTCATCGAGCTCCCTCCCGGACCCGGGCAAGGCGCCCAGGACGCCGATGGTGCCGCTCGCGGCCAGGAGTGGGAGGTAGAGCGCGTGAGCCGCAGGCAGCGTATCTGTCGTCTTGCCCGCAGGGCGACCCTGGTCGAAGACCCACTGCGCGACACTCCGTTCCTTGTCGTCGACGTACGATCCCGAGGGGACTACGAGGCGGCCCGCGCCGTCGGGGAGCAGGACCTGCGTGTCGGTGCCGAAGCTCGAACGGACGTGATGGCCGACGATGCGAATCACTTCCTGACGGCCCCGCGCACCCGCCAGCTCCCGGCTCATGGCGTACAGCGCGCCCGTCCTCCGCTCTCGCTGGCGCGCGGCTTCGGCCTGATCGCGAATCCGGAGGGTCAGGCCCGAGATCGCGAGGGAGATCCCCAGCATCACACCGAACGTGAGGAGATACCGGAGATCGGTGACGGCGAACGTGAAGTACGGCGGGACGAAGAAGAAGTCGAAGCACGCGATCGAGAGGACCGCGGCGAGCAGTGACGGGCCACGGCCGTAGCGGGAGGCGACCAGGCCGGCGCTAAGCACATAGACCATCGCGACATCGGTGACCGAAAGACTCCGGAACACGCCGGCGCCGAGAACGGTCCCCACGGCAACTACCAGGGCTGCCTTGACGTACTCGGCGACCGGCGATCGCTGCACGGAGGGCTGCGTCTTTCGCCGCGGCCGTGCGTCGTCACCCGAGATGACGTAGACCTCGAGGTCTCCCGATCCCCGGACGAGCGCGTCGAGCGTGGATCCGAAGACCTTGTCCCGCCACCGGCCATGCGTCGGTTTGCCGACGATGACCTTCGTGATATTCTGGGCCTCGGCGTAGCGGAGGAGCTCCGTCGCCACGTCGTGTCCCGAGAGGCTGGCGGTCTGCGCGCCCAGCTCCTGAGCGAGGTGGAGATTCTGCGCCAGCGCGGCCCGGTCCGGTTCCGAGACGGCCTGTCCCGGCACGTCCACGGACACCACCAGCCAGTCGCATTGGAGGCTCGCAGCCATTCGTTTGCCGGCGCGAACCAGCCGGGCACCCGCAGGATTGGGACCGATGCACACCAGGAGACGATCCACAGCGGGCCAGATCTCGAGGATCCCGTGCTCCTCGCGATAGCCGCGCATCTGGGCGTCTACCCGCTGGGCCGTCCGCCGCAGCGCGAGCTCGCGCAACGCGATCAAGTTGCCTTTGCGGAAGAACTCCTCGAGGGCGCGCGCCGCCTGCTCGGGCACGTAGACCTTGCCCTCGCGCAAGCGCGTCAGCAGGTCCTCGGCCGACAAGTCCGCGAGCTCGACGTCGTCGGCCTCGTCCAGGATCGAGTCGGGCACGGTTTCGCGGACCTGAATGCCCGTGATCTGGGCGACCACGTCGTTCAGACTCTCGAGGTGCTGGACGTTCAGGGTGGTGTAGACACTGATGCCGGCGGCGAGGAGCTCTTCGACGTCCTGAAAGCGCCGGGTATGACGCGACCCGGGCGCGTTGGTATGGGCCAACTCGTCGACCAGGATCAAGTCCGGATGGCGAGTAAGGGCCGCGTCGAGGTCGAACTCCTCGACACGAACCCCGCGATAGTCCGCCCCGCGGCGGGAGAGAAGCTCGAGATCCTCGAGGAGCGCGGCGGTCTCGCGGCGGCCATGGGTCTCCACCAGGCCGACCACCACATCCACACCCTCCCGGCGCTTGGCCCGGGCTTCCTCGAGCATGGCGTAGGTCTTGCCGACACCGGGTGAGGCCCCGAAAAAGACCTTGAGACGCCCGCGGCCCGCACGGCGTTCCTCCGCGCGGGCCCGTGCCAGCAGTGATTCGGGGTCTGGTCGGCGGTCGGTCGCCATGGTGCTAAGGTAGCGCTACCCCGAGGGCTCGAATCAGAGCTTCACCAGAATGGCCACGTTGAGCCGGGTTTCGGTCTTTCGGAGATCGGGCGTGAACCCCGCGACGGTTGATCCCGGCGCGCCCTGATTGCCGCCGAGGGGGGTGACACCGCCCGCGCCAGCGAAGTAGGGGACGGTGGCGGCGCGGTGGTCCAGCTCCATGCGGAATGTTGCGAACTGGTCGGGCATGTAGTCGAACGTCGCTGACAGATCCCACGCCCCGAACTGATTGCCCGGGTTCTCAGTGAAGTAGGGCGTGCCGGTGAAGGCGTTCGCGCCGTTGATCGGAGGCAGCAGGACCAGATAGCGGCCGGGGTTGGTCATGGCGCCGCCACCCAGCGTGAGGGCGTACTGGTCATGGCCGAACCAGAGCCGGTTGTAGAACATGAACCCGGCGAAGTTCTGGGCGGGGCCGCCGGGGCCTCGGCCCGTGCACCGCACCCCCCCTCCGCTCTCACAGCCAAGATCGACGGTGATCGAGAACGCGGCCTTGTCCACCGATGCGTTCGGCACGTCCCGGTACTTGATCTGGAGGCTGTTGTCCGAGTGGATCCGCCACCGATGCGGGATGCCGAGCCAGTCGTGGCCGTAGTACTCGTTCGACAGCACGGACAGCCTCCCCGAGGGACGCCAGAGCAGCTGCCAGCCGACGCCGGGAGCAGAGTTGAACATGCCATAAGACTGCCAGCCGTTCACGATCCAGGGCTCAATCTTGAGCTTGTCAGAGGGGAAGATCTGGATCCGGACGCCGTTGAAGAACCACGGCGTATTCGACGACACGTACGAGGGCTGATAGGCCCAATTGTCATAGTTGTAGTAACTGAAGAGCCCGACATACGACATGAAAATACCGGCCTCGACATTCACGCCGTTCCAGTGGTCGATGTGAAAGCCCCCGTATGCCTCCGAGAGATAGCGATACGCGTCCGCGAGATCCCACTGCCCACGTCCGGGAGAGGCGTCGTTTCGGGGCGTCATGGTCGAGTACATCCCGAACTGGGTCATCAGGCGGGCGTGCGCATGGCCGGCGTGGAAATCACCACCGACGCCGAGTTGCTGCACCTGGACCTCCTGGGTCCGGCCACTCTCGGAGGTCCCTACCAGGGTGTGGTCGATCGGTTGGTTGAAGTCGTAGATGTAGCTCGCGTCGAGCCGGAATTCGCCCGTAAAGTACTTCGAGTCGAGCACCGAGGCACTCTGCCGGCTGTTCCCGTTCAGCCACGTGAAGTCGGCGAACCCGAAGGGCGCCTTCGGGACCGTGTCGGTCCTGGGGGGCGTGAATTGCTGACCCGCCAGCGGAGCCGCGAGGAGGACGTACGGGATCCAGAGCCGGGCGTGCATGAACCCTCCTCTACCGGTGGTTGGTGACGCTATCGAGCGCGAGGTTCAGCAGCAGGACGTTGACGCGAGGCTCGCCGAGAAATCCGAGCTGGCGGCCTTCCGTGAAGCGACTGACGAGCTTCGCGACCGTTGCGGAGTCGAGCTGGCGGACCCGGGCCACGCGGGCGACCTGAATGGCGGCCGCGGCCGGAGAGATATGGGGGTCGAGCCCCGAACCCGACGCCGTCGCGAGATCGGCTGGCACCTGACCGGAGGGGGGCGCGTCCAGTTTCCGCTCGCTGTCCAGCGCCGTCATCACCAGGGTATCGAGCTTGGCGCTGGTGGGGCCGAGGTTGCGGCCCGACGAGACGGTGTCATCGTAGCCGTTTCCGGCTCCAGATGGACGGGAGTGGAAGTAGCCGGCTCCCGCGAACTGTTGACCGATCAAAGCGCTGCCGACGACCTCGCCGTGCACCGTGACGAGCGATCCGTTCGCCTGGCGGGGGAACAGGAGCTGGGCCAGTCCCGTGACGGCCGCGGGATAAGCAAGCCCGGTGATCACCATCAGGACGAGTGTCACGACGATCGCAGGACGGATCTGGTTCTTGATCATGGTCACACCAGCCGGGCGAGGACCAGAAGCATGTCGAGCAGCTTGATGCCTGCGAACGGCACCAGGATTCCGCCCATGCCGTAGATCCAGAGATTCCGGCGGAGAATGGTCGCCGCGGGAGCCGGTTTCCACCGGACCCCGCGGAGCGCCAATGGAATCAGGGCGATGATGATGAGGGCGTTGAAGATCACGCTTGCCAGCACCGCAGATTGTGCCGAATGGAGGCGCATGATGTTCAGGGCCTGCAGGGCGGGGTAGGTCGCGACGAACATCGCCGGAATGATCGCAAAATATTTGGCCACGTCGTTGGCAATAGAGAACGTCGTGAGCGAACCACGGGTGATCAGGAGCTGCTTCCCGATCTCCACGACCTCGATGAGTTTCGTCGGGTTCGAGTCGAGATCGATCAAGTTCCCGGCTTCCTTGGCTGCCTGTGTCCCCGAGTGCATCGCGACGGCCACGTCAGCTTGAGCCAGCGCCGGTGCGTCGTTCGTCCCGTCACCGGTCATCGCGACCAGCCGTCCTCCTTCCTGCTCCTTCTTGATCAGCGCCATCTTGTCCTCGGGCTTCGCCTCGGCCAGGAAGTCGTCCACTCCCGCTTCCGCCGCGATGGCCGCGGCCGTGAGCGGATTGTCTCCGGTGATCATCACGGTCCGGATGCCCATGGCCCGGAGCTGCTCGAAGCGCTCCCGGATCCCGCCCTTCACGACGTCCTTCAGATAGACCGCGCCGAGGGCGCGTGCCCTGCCGCTCTCCCGCTCTGCAACCACCAGCGGGGTCCCGCCTTCCCTGGCGATGCGCTCGACCGACGTCGTGAGGGCCGCCGGCATCTCGCCGTCGTGGTCCCGTAGCCAGCGGCCGATGGCGTCGGCCGCGCCCTTCCGCAGCTGAACGCCGCCGGCGTTCACGCCGCTCATGCGCGTCGTAGCCGAAAAGCGGACCAGCTCGGTTTGCTCGAGCGGACGGGCGCGGTGGCCGAACTGCTTGGCGAGGATCACGATGCTGCGCCCCTCGGGCGTTTCGTCCGGAAGGGAGGCGAGCTGGGCCCGGTCGGCGAGGTATTCGCGCGTGACCCCCGGGGCGGCGATGAACTCGACGGCTTGACGATTGCCCAGCGTGATCGTGCCAGTCTTGTCCAGCAGAAGCGTGTTGACGTCTCCGGCCGCCTCCACGGCACGCCCGCTCATCGCGATCACGTTGTGCTGGATCATCCGGTCCATCCCGGCGATCCCGATGGCGGAGAGCAGGCCGCCGATGGTCGTGGGGATGAGGCAGACCAGGAGCGAGACGAGAATCGGGATGGAGACCGCTCCACCAGAGTAGATCGCGAACGGCTGGAGCGTCACGACCGCCAGCAGGAAGACGATGGTGAGGCCGGAGAGCAGGATGATGAGAGCGATCTCATTGGGTGTCTTCTGCCGGCTGGCGCCTTCGACCAGGGAGATCATCCGGTCGACGAAGGTCTCGCCGGGGTTCGCGGTGATCCTGATGATCAGGTAGTCGGAGAGCACACGCGTGCCACCGGTGACTGCGGACCGGTCCCCGCCCGACTCCCGAATCACGGGTGCCGATTCGCCGGTGATGGCCGACTCGTCCACCGACGCCACTCCCTCGATGACCTCGCCGTCGCCGGGAATGAGGTCGTTGGGGATGCAGATCACGACATCGCCCCGTCGCAGCTCGTTAGCCTTGGTCCATTCACCCGAGTGCTTGTCCGCAGGATTCTTCAGCCGCTTCGCGGGTATGAGGGTGCGGGTCTTCTTCAGGGATTCGGCCTGTGCCTTCCCACGGCCCTCGGCCATTGCCTCCGCGAAGTTCGCGAACACCACCGTGAACCAGAGCCAAACCGTGATCTGAAGTGTGAACCCGAGGCCGTGCTGACCCGTCGCGATGTCGCGGATCAGGATCAGCGTCGTCAGGGCACTTCCCACCATCACCACGAACATCACGGGGTTCTGGGTCAGGTTCCGAGGATCGAGCTTCGCGAACGAGTCGCGGATCGCTCGACGCACGATGGGAGGATCGAACAGCGGACGGGTCGTGACGGGCATGATCAGAACACCTTGCCCAGGCTCATCAGGAGATGCTCCACGACCGGGCCGAGGGAGAGGGCGGGGAAGAACGTGAGCGCGCCGACGATCAGAATGACGCCGATCAACAGCACGACGAAGAGGGGCGTCGTGACCGGAAAGGTCCCCGCCGACTCGGGAACAGTCCTGCCTTCGGAGAGAAAGCCGGCGAGTGCCAGCATCGGCACGATCATGGCAAACCGGCCGAAGAGGGTGCCGAGGCCGAGAAGGGTGTTGTAGTAGTACGTCGTGCCGGTCAGGCCGGCGAACGCTGACCCATTGTTCCCCGTGACGGAGGTGAACGCGTACAGCATCTCCGACAGCCCATGCGGTCCGGCGTTGTTCAGCCCCGCTCGCCCCGCGGGAAAAATCGCCGAAGCGGCGGTGAAGATCAGGACGACGGCCGGAAAAATGAGCACGTAGAGCATGGCCATCTGCACTTCGCGGCTCTGAATCTTCTTCCCCAGGTACTCCGGCGTTCGCCCGACCATCAGTCCGGCGATGAAGACCGTGAGTATGGCCATCACGATCATGCCGTAGAGGCCGGAGCCGACGCCACCGAAGATCAGTTCACCCAGCTGGATATTGACGAGGGGGACGAGACCGCCGAGTGGCGTGAACGAGTCATGCATCGCGTTGACGGCCCCGCAGGAGGCGTCGGTGGTGACGACCGCATAGAGGGCGGAGTTTGCTATCCCGAAGCGGACTTCTTTCCCCTCCATGTTCCCGACCGTGGTCACGCCATGGGCGATATGGATGGGGTTTCCGCGTGCCTCGGCCCAGTAGGTGGCCGTCACACCGCCGGCGAAGAGCACGAACATCGTCGTCCAGAGCGCCCATCCGTGCTTCTGGTTCTTCACCATCCGGCCGAACGTGTACGTCACGCCAGCGGGGATGACGAAGATCGCGGACATCGACAGGAAATTCGTCCAAGGCGTGGGATTTTCGAACGGATGAGCGGCGTTCGCGTTGAAGAAGCCGCCGCCGTTCGTGCCCAGCTGCTTGATAGCCTCCTGGCTAGCGACCGGTCCCATCGCGAGCACCTGGCGGGCGCCCTCGAGCGTATGAGCGGTGACGTAGGGCGCGAAATTCTGGATCACGCCCTGCTGGGCCAAGAGCACGGCCAGGACGAGGGACATGGGCAGCAGCAGGTAGAGCGTGCCGCGGACCAGGTCGACCCAGAAGTTGCCGATGCGACCGCCCGACCGGCGCGCGATCCCGCGGGCCAGCGCAACGGCTGCGGCGAGGCCGGTGGCGGCCGAGACGAAGTTGTGGAAGGCGAGCTGCATCATCTGCGAGAGGTAGGACATCGTCGTCTCGCCGATGTAGGACTGCCAGTTGGTATTGGTCGTGAACGATGCCGCCGTCTCGAACGCCTGACGATCGACGACAGCGGCCCGATGGAACGGGTTCAGCGGGAGGGAGCCCTGCAGTCGGAGCGACAGATACGTCACCAGCATCGACACCGCGCTGAACAACAGGAGCGCAGCCGCATACCGGGTCCAGTGCTGATCGTCCTCGGGATCGATCCCGGACCAGCGGTAGATGACGCGCTCCACAGGTGAGAGCCACCGCATCGTGCCGTCGTAAACCCGCAGGACGTAGATCCCCACGGGTTTGGTGACCGCGAGGATGACGACGGAGAACACGAGAATCTGCAGCCAGCCGTTGGCGGTCATCAGAACTTCTCCGGCCGGAGCAGGGTGTAGACCAGGTATGCGAGCAAGAGCAGCGCGATGACGCCGGCGACCACGGTCTCCGGGCTCACGAGCCGCGACCAAGTCGTTCGCATCCCCGGACATAGGCCACCATCAGTCCGAAGAACGCGAGCGTAATGAGGATGTAGAGGAGGTCGAGCACGGTACGACAGTACCGCGCTCGGTGTTAAGACGGTGTTAGCGTTTCCGGCCTTTCGGGTTCGAGATCCGGTGGACGGTCTTCTTCATCTTGTAGAGCGCCACATCGGCCTTGGCGAGCAGGGTTTCGGGGGTATCGCCGTCCTGCGGGAAGAGCGCGAGCCCGTAGCTCGCCGTGATCTTCGGGGGCTCCGGATCCGCCGCGAGTCGCGCCGTGATACGCCCCGCCGCCTGGAGCGCGGCGTCCGAATCACCCTCGGGCAACACGACGGCAAATTCGTCCCCGCCATACCGCGACAGGGAGTCCGCTGCCCGGCACGCGTCACGCAACGCGTCCGCCATGCGCATGAGCGCCCGGGACCCGGTGGCGTGGCCCAGCCGGTCGTTGATCGTCTTCAAGCCGTCCACATCGAGAAACAGAATCGCGAAGCCGCGCCCCGACCGAAGACAACGGCGAATCTCGGCGCCGAGGAGGCCCATCAGCTCGCGGTAGTTGAGGAGGCCGGTGAGCGGGTCCCGCGTCGACCGCAGCCGCAGCCTCCGCTCCGCCCGGTGCCGCTCGGCAGCCGCGGCGGCGAGCAAGAGCGCGGTGATGGCCACGACGCCGAGGAACGACTGCAGCATGAGCAGAGACGTATTCGGCGAGCCGTTCACGACGAACGGGCCGGTGCCATGCAGCGTGCCGTTGACCGCGATCACGGCGACCAGCAGGATACCGACCGTCGTGATCCGCGGTCCGAAACGGAACGCCGCCCAGAAAAGCGGTGGCATGCAGAGGAACTCGATCGGCGCGCGACTCGCCGCCCAGGGGGATCCGGGGTCGAAGGCCATGCCGGTCGCGAGCAAAAGAACGACGAGCAGGATCCCGCCTTCGGCCACGAAGGTGCGAGTGATGCGCTTGGGGCGGCGAGCCCAGAGCATCACGAGCGGAGCGACGACCACGGCGCCAACCGCGTCCCCGAGCCACCAGGTACTCCAGACCCAGAAGATTCCGGCGGGAGGCGAGATGCCACCCAGCACGAGCGTGAGCGTACCGACGGTCGCAGCGACCGCGGTCGCCGCCAGCCCGGCCAACCCGAAGAACGTGACGAGTGTGGTGCTCCGCCGGACTGATCCCACGCCGCCGGCAAAGCGGGCGACGAGCGTGGCTCCGATCACGGCTTCGAGCGTGTTGCCACCCGCGATGGCCATCGAGGTGAGAATGGTCCCCGCCGTCGTCAGATTGACGACGAATGCGCCCGCAAACACGGCGGGCCAGAGCCAGCGTCCGTACAGGAGAAGGGCAGCGAGCGCGATACCGGTAGGAGGCCAGACGGGCGTCGCGCTGGGGTTCAGAAATGCGACTTCAAGCCCAAGCTTCCCCGCGACGATGTAGATGCTCGCGAGGCCGAGCCAGGCCGCCACACGGGGGCCCAGGGCCGGAGGAGGCCGGTGAAAGCGCATCGTTAAGGGGTGCAACTCGGCAGGGTGCTCGGGCTGTAACCCCCGTCACCTCATGCCTGTGGTCCGAACTCACCTTCCCAGCGTGCAGTGACCACCGTCGCAAGACAGTTCCCCACGACGTTCACCGACGTCCGGGCCATATCCATCAACACATCTACCCCGAAGATCGTGGTGACGGCTTCCACCGGCAGGTGGAACGTGCCCAGCGTGCCGGCCAGGATGACCAGGGAGGCTCGCGGGACCCCTGCCACACCTTTGCTGGTCAGCATCAGGGTCACCATCATGAACAGCTGCTGGCCGATCGACATGTGGATGCCGGCGGCCTGTGCGGCGAAGACCGATGCGATCGCGAGGTACAGGGTCGATCCATCGAGGTTGAACGAGTAGCCCATCGGAATGACGAACGCCACGATCTTCTTCGGCACGCCGAGCTGTTCCATTCGCTCCATGGCGAGGGGCAGGGCCGCTTCAGAGGATGCGGAGGAGAACGCGATCATCCAGGGCTCGGCAGCAGCCCGCACAAAACGAAGCACCGGCGCGCCTGCTACCAGGGCCGCAGGGAGCAGAACGAACAATCCGAAGACGACTAGCGCCAGATACAGGGTGAGTACCAGGAGGAGGAGCGGGCCGAGGGCCTTGAGTCCGCCACGGCCGATGGTGGCGGCGAGGGCCGCCCCGACGCCGATGGGCGCATACCACATCACGACATTGGTGAACTTGAACATGACGTCGGACAGGTCATGGCAAAGTTCGACCATCCGATCCTTCACCGCCGGCCTCACTTGCGTGATGGCGATGGCAAAGATCACGGACCAGATCACGATCTGGAGGACTTCGTTCCCGGCAGCGGCTTCGAAGAAGCTTTGCGGGAAGGAATGCTCCAGGATTCCGGAGGCAGTCGGTGGGGCACCAACCGGGGGCGCGCCGGAGAGCAGGGTCACGCCGACGCCCGGCCTGACCACGTTGACGACGATCAGCCCGACCGCGAGCGCGAGCGTCGTGACGATCTCGAAGTAGATCATCGACTTGAGAAACAGCCGGCCGACCGCCTTGAGGTCGTCCCCATGTCCCGCGATCCCGACCACGAGGGTCGAGAAGATCAGCGGGACAATGAGCGACTTGATGAGCCTGAGGAAAATCGTGGCGAGGGGCTGCGACGCGACGGCGGCCGCGGGGGCAGCGAGGCCGAAGCCCAGGCCCGCCACCATGGCGATGCCGATCCAATGACTGAGTTTGAAGCGGCGCAGAAAGGTCCACATAGGCGCGGGAAGCTACCGGGCCTTTGGAGATTGCGCCAAGTGCCTAGCGAACGATCACGTCCGGGGGCCCCGAAGCACTTCGTGCACCTTCCGCGCAAGACCGTCACGTGTGAAGGGCTTCTGCAGATAATGAATGCCGGGCTCCAGCATGCCGTGATTGACCACTGCGTCGTCCGTGTATCCCGACATATAGAGCACCCGCATCTGTGGGCGGAGTTCGGCCAGCTGCTGTGCCAGGACTCGTCCGGAGATTCCGGGCATCACGACGTCGGTGAGCAGCAGGTCGATAGGCCCTGAATGCTTGGCCGCCACGCGCAGGGCTTGATCCCCGTTGGCCGCCTCGATGACGCGGTATCCGGACCGTTCGAGCATCTCGCGGGCCACTCCTCGCACGGCGCTGACGTCCTCGACCACCAGGACGGTCTCTGTGCCGCGGGGCGTGGGCGTCGGGGCGGGAGCCTCGAGCCCCTCCGCGACCGGGCCGTCTGCAATACGCGGGAAATAGATCTTGAAGCTCGTGCCGCGCCCCGGCTCCGAATACACCCAGATGAACCCGCCCGACTGCTTCACGATGCCGTAGACCGTCGCGAGGCCGAGGCCCGTGCCTTTCCCGGTTTCCTTCGTGGTGAAGAAGGGCTCGAAGATCCGTTCCTTCGTCGCCTCGTCCATCCCGATCCCGGTATCCGAGACCGCCAGCATCACGTAATGCCCGGCCTGCGCTACGGGATGCCCGCGGACGTAGGTCAGATCCATCTCGACGTTGGCGGTCTCGATGGTGAGGATTCCGCCCGTCGGCATGGCGTCCCGGGCGTTCACCGCCAGGTTCATGATGATCTGGCCGAGCTGCCCCGGATCCAGGCGGGCGACGCCCAGGTCGGGCGCAAAGTTCGTGATGAGCTTGACGTCCTCACCAATCAGGCGGTTGAGGAGCTTCTGGGTCGACTGGACCACGGAGTTCACGTCCAGGACCTGCGGCTGCAGCACCTGTTGCCGCGAGAACGCGAGGAGCTGTTTCGTGAGTCCGGCCGCGCCATCCGCGGCTTTCTTGATTTCCTGCACGCTTTCGAGGGCGTGCGGCGGGATCTCGTTGTCTTCGATCAGCAGGCTGGAGTAGCTGAGAATGACCGTGAGCAGGTTGTTGAAGTCGTGCGCGACGCCACCCGCCAGGCGGCCAACCGCTTCGAGCTTCTGCGCGCGGACCAGCTGGGCTTCGAGCTGGCGCTGCTCGGTCACGTCGCGGACGAACGTCTCGTAGTACTCGACTTCGTTGGCCGCGTTGCGGATCGCCCGTACGGACAACTGGACCGTAATCGGGGCTCCGTCTTTCCGCTTCCAGGTCGCCTCGACTTCGTCGTATTCCCGCGACGTGTAGTTGTCCCGGTCGAGCAGGGCCTGCCGCTGCGCGGCATCCACATACAGATCGGTGTTCATGTCGAGGGCCAGGAGCTCCGAGGCGGAGCCATAGCCCAGCATCCGCACCAAAGCGCTGTTCACCGAGAGGAACCGGCCCTTGGTGTTCGAGCGGTAGATGCCAAGGGGGGCGTGTTCAACCAGAATGGCGTAGCTGGCTTCAGACTCGCGCAGTGCGGCTTCCGCATGCCGGCGGCCGCGCCGCTCCTCCACATCGCGCAACTCACGCGCGATGGCGGGGAGGAGCCGCTTCCACTGGCCCTTCATCACATAGTCGTTGGCGCCGGCACGCATCGCCGCGACGGCGGTCTCTTCGCCGATGGTACCGGAGACGAAGATGAACGGCATGTCGAGGCCGCGCTGCCGGATGATGTTCAGCCCGGCCAGCCCGGAGAACTGCGGCATCGAGTAGTCTCCGATGACGAGGTCCCACGGCTGGCGGTCGAGCGCCGCCGTCAGCTCCGCGGCACTGTCGACACGGGCGGTCTGCAACGAGTAGCCGCCGCGTTCGAGCTCGCGCGTGAGCAGGAACGCGTCGTCTTCGGAGTCTTCGATGAGCAGGAGACGAAGGGCGACCGTCATCCCGGGGCCTTACCTCCGGCGGCGTACTAGGTCTTGAGTTGACTTCGGATTGCGAAGTGACCCAAAACTCTGGTCACGAAACGCCAAGACTGCACATTCAATACGCTTCTCGTCATTGTGCTGTCAAGTCAATAGAAGCGATTGCACTAATCATTGCTGGAGATATCTTGTATCGCTATGGAAATACGTCAGTTGACCCACTTCGTCGCGGTGGCAGAGGAACGCAGCTTTAGCAGGGCTGCGAAAAGGGTGAACATTGTGCAGTCCGGCCTCTCCGCCTCAATTAAGGCCTTGGAACAGGAGTTGGGAATCACGCTGCTGGTGCGCACCACGCGACGCGTGGACCTGACGGAGGCTGGACAGGTGTTTCTGGCGGAGGTTCGCCGGGTGGAGACGGCACTTCAGGGGGCGCGAGACGCGGTCGGAGCGGTGCGCGGAATGCTGCGCGGCACCGTTCACATCGGCACGATGCAGCGGATGTCTCCGCTGTACGATCTCCCCGCGGTGCTCGCGCGATTCCGGACCGACTATCCCCACGTGGAGGTCGTGCTCCGGCAAGGCGCGTCGGGCATCCTGCTGGGCGAGATTGCCGAAGGGAAGCTGGATTTTGCGTTCCTGGGGCTCGTGGGCGCTGCGCCACGCGGGATCAACGTGACGCTGCTCGCGGAGGATCCCATGGTGCTCGCGTGTGCGGCGGACCATCCGCTCGCGACGCGGTCCCAGGTCAGCCTGGCGGAGATCGCGCACGAGCCGTTCCTCGACTTCGTGACGCCGTGGAGCATCCGGACGATCGTCGACCGCGCATTCGCCGCCGCGCATCTGGAACGGCTGATTGCCTTCGAGCTGAACGACACGCTGACGTTGCTCGATCTGGTGGCCAGTGGCCTGGGTATCGCGGTGTTGCCGCGTTTCAAGGCGATCGACACCCGCGGAGTGCGGTGTGTACCCATTGAGCCGGCGATCGGCCCGTGGCGTCTCGCGCTCGCGAGACGGGACAAGCACCCGCTGGGACCGGCCGCGAGGGCTTTGCTGGGATTGATCAACCCGCGGGCCCCCGGGCAGGAGACGGGCGGACGGCGGTCAGGTCCAACGTTGAAAGTCTGAGGGAGGGCGCATGTCGGAGTCCGGCCGCGGGGTCAAACTCTCACTCACCGTGAAGCTCCCGCTCCTCATCGGGAGTCTCCTCGTCGTCTCGGTCGTGGTCTACTCGTACGTGTCCTACGCGCGCGTGCGAGGCTCGGCCCTGGGGGTTGCAGGTACCCGGATCGGCGCCGTCACCGACCAGCTCGCGGCGCTCTTCAAGCAGAGCGGTTCGACCCTGATCTCGACCACCCGGCAAGCCGCCGATAGCGACGCCGTCACAGCCTTCCTCACGACCCCGACCGAGAAGAACCGGTCGGCGGTGATGAAGCTCCTGCGCCCCAATACCACCGCCGGCAAACA
Source organism: Gemmatimonadales bacterium (assembly GCA_035631315.1). GTDB lineage: Bacteria > Gemmatimonadota > Gemmatimonadetes > Gemmatimonadales > GWC2-71-9 > 40CM-2-70-7. The sequence goes on along the minus strand of DASQIZ010000116.1, from coordinate 126,675 downwards.
AGTCGCGTCCGTCCAGGTGTTCGATGCGAGCCGTCACCTGATCGCGGTCGCCGGCGACTCCGCGGCCATCACGACCGCCACGGCCGCGACGTCCGATCTCATCGCGGGGCTCACGCCGAAGGATTCGGGCGTGGTGAGCCGGTTCCTGGTGGTCGGCGATTCCGTGATTTACGCATCGGCTTCACCGAGCGTCTCGAACGGTCGAGTCCGGGGCTACCTCGTGATCTGGCGGTACCTCGTCAGCACGCCCCAAGCGCTCAAGCAGCTCAGCCAGCTTATCGGTACGGACTCCCGGCTCTTCCTCGGGAATGTCGGCGACAACGTCTGGAGTGATCTGAATCATCCCGTCGCACCGCCTCCCGTCGCCGTCAGCGGCGGCGCGGGCATCCTGCGCTATGTTCGCGCCGGCGCACAGGGCGGTGCGATGATCGGGACCGCGCGGACGGTGCAGGGGGTCCCCTGGATCGTCCTGGTAGAGTTCCCGGAAGCGTTGGTGCTCGCACCCGCGGCCTCCTTCCTTCGGGACTCCCTCCTCATCGGCGCCGCCATCCTTGCCCTCGGCCTCATCGTCGCCTGGTGGACGAGCCGTCAGTTGACGGGCCCTCTGGTCCACCTCACCCGCACGGCGGAGGAGCTCGCGGGGCGCGGTGCGTCGGGCGGTGAGCCGGCGGGGGATGAAATCGCCCGGCTGACCACGGTGTTCGACTCGATGGTCGCGCATGTGCGGGAGTCGCAACGGGAGCTCGAGTCGCGGGTAAAGTCGCGGACCAACGAGCTCCAGGAGCGGAACGAAGAGCTCGAATCCTTCGCCTACTCGATCTCGCACGACCTCCGCGCGCCCCTGCGGGCCATGGACGGCTTCAGTCAGGCGCTCCTCGAGGAATACGGGGACAAGCTCGATGCCACCGGCCGTCAATACGCCGAGCGGGTCAAGGCGGGGGCGAGGCGGATGGACCTGCTGATCCGGGACCTCCTGGCGTACAGCAAGATGACGCGGGCTGACATCAAGGTCGGGCCCATTGAGCTCGACCGGGTCGTTCGCGGCGCGCTTGATCAGGTAGAAGGGGATGCCCGGGCGCGCAGCGCCCGTGTCGTGGTCGAGGACCACATGCCGCGCGTCCTGGGGCACGAGTCGACGCTGACCCAGGTCCTGATGAATCTCATTGCCAACGGGATCAAGTTCGTTCCGGCGGGGCGGACGCCCGAGGTCCGGGTTCGAACGGAAGGCCGGGACGGGATCGTCCGGCTCTGGATCATGGACAACGGCATCGGCATTCCGCAGGAGTATCACGAACGGATCTTCCGTGTCTTCGAACGCCTCCACCGGACCGACGAATATCCCGGCACGGGGATCGGGCTGGCGATTGTCCGGAAGGGTGTGGAGCGGATGGGAGGGCGCGTGGGCCTCGAGTCCGAGCCCGACCGCGGCACCAGCTTCTGGATCGATCTGCCCCGCGCCGTGAATCAGGTCCCGGCGATGCCGGTCGCCCGGACTGCCGGCGCGCCGTAGACGCTGGTCCCCGTCGCCTTGAACCCCGCGTGGATCCACGCGCCGGCCCTCAAGGTCAGCGCGGCTGCCGCAGCCTGGGTCACCTCGGTCACGAGCGGCGGTCGCGTCCGCAACACCACCCGCACCCGTTCGCCATCAGGTGGTTGGGGAACCACCTCCGCCACTTCACCATGGAAAATGTTCTGGGCGCTCCCGACGGGTGGCGTGAGGTAGAGGGTCACATCGCGGGGATTTACGGTCACGAACACGTCGCCGCGGACCCCCGGGTCCGGCACGAGCAGCGACCCCTCCTTTGTCCGCACTCGGACCACGCCCGCCGGCGACCCCGGGTCGTGCACTACGGTCCCGCGGAAGAGGTTCACGCCCAGAAGTGACGCGACGTAGGACGAGCGCGGGCGCCGTAACAGATCGTCCCGGTCCCCCAACTGCGTCAGCCGGCCCTCTTCCAACACCGCGATCCGGTCTCCGAACAGGAGTGCCTCGACCGGGGCATGCGTGACCAACACCGTCGTGCACCCGACCTCGTCGAGTACCGACTTGAGCTCGCCGCGGATTTCCTGGCGGGTGCGCTGGTCGAGGGCCGACAGCGGCTCGTCGAGCAGCAGCAGACGAGGCGTGGGGGCGAGGGCGCGGGCGAGGGCCGCCCGTTGCTGCTGACCACCGGAGATCTCGCGCGGGCGCCGCTCGGAGAGGGCGGTGATTCCCAGACGGTCGAGTACCGCGGCGACGCGGTCTCGCATGTCCCGGCGGCTCCACCCCCGGGCGTCGAGACCGAACGCGACGTTTTCCCAGACGGTGAGATGTGGGAAGAGGGCGTAGTCCTGGCCGACATATCCGATCGGCCGGGCCCATGGCGGGATCCAGGTGCCGCCACTGCGCTCATCGTCGAACCAGGTCGCGCCGGCGAGCGAGATGTGTCCGCGATCAGGTTTGTCCAATCCGGCGAGCAGGCGCAGCAGCGTGGACTTTCCCGCGCCGCTCTCTCCCACCACCACGAGCGTCCGACCCTCTTCCTGCTCGATCTCGACCTCGAGCGAGAAGGGCTCACCCACCGAGCTCCCGGAGGACCGGCGCTTAGCGGCTCGAAGAGTGAGCATAGATCCGGGTGCCGTGCCAGCCGGTGGAGAACGAACGGAGCGTGAGCAGCAGGGCGAACGAGAAGATCAACAGCACAACCGACAACGCGACCGCCGCCTGCACATCCGATTGCAGGGCGATGTAGACCGCGAGGGGCAGGGTCTGCGTGCGGCCGGGAAGATTTCCGGCGAATGTGATCGTCGCGCCGAACTCCCCCAGCGCACGTGCCCAAGTCATGGCGCCACCCGCGATGAGTGAGGGAAAAGCGAGTGGGAGCAGGACCCGCCGAAATGTGTAGGGCGGAGTGGCGCCGAGGGTGACCGCTGCCTCGCGGTAGCGGGGCTCGACCTCCCGCAGTCCCGCCGCCGTCGTCGACACGAAAAACGGCATCGCCACGAACGCCTCGGCGACCACGACCGCCAGCGTCGTGAAGGGGATCTGGATTCCCATGCTCGAGAGCACGCCGCCCGCGAGGCCGGCGCGACCGAACGCGAGGAGGAGTCCCACGCCCGCTACCGTCGGTGGAATCACCATCGGAAGCTCCACGATCGTCTCGAGCGCGCGGCGGCCGGGGAAGTCCCGCGTGGCCAGGATGTACGCGACCGGGAGTCCGAATGCCGCCACGAGCACGGTTGCGGTGACACTGGTGAAGAGCGAGAGCTTCAGCGCCTGCAGGACGACGGGGCTCGCGGCCCGGCGGATCAACTCCAATGGGGGAACGCGTACGAGCAGCGCAACGAGCGGCAGTCCCACAAGCGCCAAGAACAGCGCCACGCCCAGGGCCACCGCGATCCGCCACATCCACAGGCGGGGCCGGTGGGCGATGGGGACGGTATTCAGCGGGGGGCCGGCGTGAAGCCGCGCGCCGAGAGGACGTGCTGACCTTTGGGGGAGAGCACCAGGGCCACGAAGGCCACCGCGTCCTCGCGGTCGGGCCCGCGGGACAGGACCGCGATGGGATAGTCCGCGATCGCGTTCGCGTCGGGGGGGATCCCCAAAGTCTGCACATCGGGGGTGGCGTCGGATCCATACACGATCCCGGCGTCCGCCTCGCCGAGGCGCACCTTCGTCACCACCGCCTTCACGTTCTCTTCATTCGAGACGACGTTCGCGATCACGCGCTCCGCGAAGGCCGCTCCGTAGCCCGGTTTCTTGGACAGGTTCGCAAGGACCGTCCGGGCGTATTTCCCCGCCGGGACCGCCTCGGCGGCGAGAACCAGTTTCACCTTGGGACGACCCAGATCCGCGAGCTCGGCGATGTGTCCGGGGTTCGACGCCGGAATGATGACGACCAGCTGGTTGTGCGCGAACACGCGGGGCGTGCCCCGGACGTGCCCCGAATCCTTCACCGTGGTCATCCAGCGGTCGTCGGCGGACGCGAAGACGTCGGCGGGAGCACCCTGCTGAATCTGGAGCGCGAGGGTTTGCGATCCGGAGAAATTGAAGACGACCTTGAGCCCGGGTCGCGCATGCTCGAGGGAGTCGCCCAGGGCGGAGAACGGTTCCTGCAGCGAGGCGGCAGCGAAGACCGTGAGGGTTCGCTGCACCGGCGTCTGCGCCATGAGAGCCAGAAAGGGGATGAGCATGATTCAAGATATCCCCGTCTCGGGCTGATCGCTGCGGGCTACTCTTCGTGCGTCAGCGCGGTGCCGTCTGGTCCCACCTGCACCTCCGACCGTTTCCCAGCCGTGACAATCGCGGCTTCGTATGCGACCAGGGCCCCACCCTTCGTCAGAGACTCCACCCGCGTGATCCGGCCCGCGCCCGCCTTCTTCTGGAGTGCCGCACGGACTGCGGGGGGAAGGGAATCCAGGTCCACCTGCTGCTCGATCTCGAGGAGCGCGCCGTCGGCGCCGATCGTCACGTCACGCGGCCGGCCCGCGACCGTCATCTCAACTTCGTACTGGACCCGCCCATGCTCCGTCTCGCGCGAGTAGCCACGCACGGTGGCTCCTTTGATCTGCGCATCGGCGGTGGCGCGAACCGCAGCGGGCAAGTCGGCGGCGGTGATCTTGCGCTCCTGCCCAAGGGCTGGGCTCGCGGCGATCGCGACCAGCACAACGAGTGTCCTGATCATGTGTTGTCCATTCGAAGGGTGTGACGAATCTAGACGTCGGGGCTTTCAGGCGGCTGACCGCGAGCCCGGTGCGGTCAGATTCCCGTAAGGGACCCGGAGTACAATTCCATCCCCACCATCCTTCTGGAGTACCGATGCGCCGCCTGTCCCTGCTGTTCGGTGCCGTATTGACGATCGCCGCTCCCGCCGCGGCCCAGACGTACAGAGTCACGCACACCTACAAGCTCGGTGGAGAGGGAGGCTGGGACTATCTGGCCCTCGACACCGGCGGTCACCGCCTGTTCATCGCCCGGCAGGACCGCGTCATGGTCATCGACCCGGCGACCGGCAAACTTCTGGGGGAGATTCCCGGCCTGAACCGCGCTCACGGCATCGCGTTCGCGTACGCCGAGGGTCACGGCTTCGCGACCTCGGGGGCGGATAGCACGGTGACGATGTTCGACCTGAAGACCCTCAAGGTTCTGAAACGGACGAAGGCCGCGATCGACGACGACGCCGTCCTTTTCGACCCCGCAACCGGTCACATCTTCACCATGAACGGCGACGCGAACAGCTCGTCCGTCATCGATGCGAAGTCCGGCGACCTGATCGGGACCATTCCCCTGGGAGGCGGGCCCGAGTTCGGCGTGTCGGCCGGCGACGGGAAGCTCTACATCAATATCGAGGACAAGTCGGAGGTGGTCGAGGTCGATGCGGCCGCGATGAAGGTGACGCGCCGCTGGTCCATCAAGCCGTGCGAGTCGCCGAGCGGGCTCGCGATCGATCGCGAGCATCACCGGCTCTTCAGCGGTTGCCGGAGCAAGGTGATGGGCGTTTCGGACACCCAGGCCGGCAAGCTCATCACCACGGTTCCGATTGGACAGGGTGTGGATGCCTGCCGCTTCGACGAAGGCACCGGGCTTGCGTTCGCTTCCAACGGTGACGGCACGCTCACGGTGATCCATGAGGACTCGCCTGACAAGTACACGCTGGTCGGCAACGCGAACACCATGCGCGGCGCGCGGACCATGGAAATCGATCTGACGAGCCATCGCGTGTTTACGGTGAGTGCGGAGTTCGGGCCGCTGCCTGCCGGACAACGCCGGCCGCCCGTCCTGCCGGGGAGCTTCTCGCTGCTGGAGCTGGACCAGTAGCTACTCGATGGGCTTCCCGCCGGCGGTCAGGATCATCGTGACCCTGGCCCCCGTTTCCCGATAGCCCGCGACCCCGATGGTGTCTGCTGATCCCGCGAGCAGCGCCATCGGGGCACGGAGCCACCAGCGCTCGATCACCCAGGCCCCCGTCGGCAGATGCCGGAAGTCGATCTGGCCTCCAGCCAGGCGGGCACGAAGCCGGAGGCCGGTGTAGCGGAACTCGAGGTCTCTGAGCTCCGCGGTATTCCGGTCCAGCCACAGCACGCCGGCGATATCGGACACGGTTCGGTCCCGCACCGGCTCGAAAGCCACCCCCACCAGGTTCCGGTCCTGTCCCGCCGCGGGGAGCTGCGCCCGGAGGCAATGAAGCGAGAGAAAGCTCGGCGAAAACAGGACGCCGAGGTCGGGGCCGAAGTAGGCACCGCCGCGAACGTACCCGTAGGTCGCAAGCGTCTCCGCCGGGGCGCTCTCGAAGGGCCAATCACTGACGCTCAGGTCCTGCGATTCCTGCCGGGCCGTTTCGTGAAGGGCGCTGTCCTGGGTGCTCAGGTAGCCCGCGGTCTGGAACCGGTACAACCGACGCTGCATGGTGAGCACGGTGAGGTCCACGGCCTTCTCGGCTTCACTCCAGAGGGTGGCTGTCAGGGTTCCCGTCTCGGAGCCCACCCCACAGCGGTCGGATGCGGAGATGGTGATCCCCGCGAGCACCATGCCCTCGGCGGGGAGGCGAATGGTGAGCGTGTCGCCTTCGGGGCCGATGAGCCACGCCGAGATATCGTAGGGTTTGTATCCGATTCTCAGCACGCTCAGGGAGTAGGTCCCCGAGTGCGGCGCGCGCAGGAAGAAGTGGCCATCCGCGTCGGTCGCGTCACGGGTGACGGTGTGCCGAATGGAGTCGCGAAGAAGGACCAGCGCGCCGCGTACCGGTTCTTCGGGGACTCCCGCCGCGACCACTCGGCCGCTCACAATCTGGGCGGCGGACGGGACAGGCAGCAGCAGAGCCGCCGCGACGACCCAGGATCGCATCACTGCCCCGGGTGGTACTCCCGCTGGATGTGACCCTTGAGCTGCGCGCGGTAGTAATAGACCTCGCGAAGATTGCCCGAGGCGTACCGCTCCGCTTCGTCATCGAAATGCGGCGAGGCGGGGTTGCCACTCTCGCCTCCCGCCGTCACCGCGCGGGCGCGCACACTGTCGCCGAAATCGATCACGGCCACGAAACTGTTCCCGCTCGTCCCATACCACTTCTTGGTGTTGGGATACGCCCGGGCGCCGAATGACGCGAGGGATCCCCACAGCGACGAGGTGAAGGGCACCGGGATACTCGGCTTCGAGTCGTCGAAGTGCGGCGCGATCTGGTCGTCGATGCGCTGGAAGCGGTTGATGTCCCCCCACGGCGTCTGCCACGATCCGAAATCCGCGGCGAGCGAATCGCTCGCATCCGCCAGCGCGCCGAGGAGCTCGGCGGCCGTCGCGCGCTGGGAGATGTAGTCCCAGGGTGACAGGCCGGCCGCGCGGGCTTCCCGGAACACGCGCCGCATCGCGGCTTCGCCCCAGAACACCGCCAGGGATGTCGGCACGGAGTTGGTGCCCCAACGGTAGTCCCAGGAGCGCAGGACGCCGATCTGCTCCGCGACCTTCGCCTTCAGGGAGTCTCCCGCCGGTGCGTCGTCAGAGGCCTTGATCAAGGCTGGGAGCATCTGGGCAAAGCCGGGCAGGTAGCTGTCGAAGGCCGCGCCGATCACCGAGTCGGGCGTGGCCTCGCGGAGTGCCGGGAGCACGCGGAGCGCGTGCATTCCGCGGAAGCTCTCCTCCGTCCCGGTCTCCACGTAGCGCGGGAAATCACTGCGTTTCGGGGAGTCCGGTCCCGCCGCCGACCACGGCCAGTTGTTCGAATTGTAGAGCCAGCCGGATGGCGGGTTGATGACCTTTGGAGTCTCGTCGACCGACAGCACGCCATGATAGTCCGTGGCCGGGTTGCTGCCGTCCACGGGCTTGGTCCAGTCGAACGAGGTGTCCCGCTTGGGGATGTAGTTCGAATGGAAGTAGGCGATGTCTCCCTGCGCGTCGGCGAAGACGGTGTTGTTCGACGAGTTGGTATGGAGGTCGAAGAACTTCTCGAACTCACGCAGGCTCTGTGCTTTGGTCCGCGCGTACGATTGAATCAGCGCATTCACCGGACTTTGCATCAGGCTCACCGTCACCCACTTGTCGCCCTGCTTCCGGACCGCCGGGCCATGCCGCGTGAAGTAGGCGGTAAAGCTCCGCTGGGACATGCCGGTTGGGGTCGCGTACGAGATGGTCACGTGCCGGGTGGCGACCGGGGACTGCTGACCGCCATGCAGGTAGGTGTATCCCGATCCTGACGGCGTCACCGTCTCGAGGAACTCGTCGATATTGTCGACGCCGGACGACGTGTGCATCCAGCCGATATTCGAGTTAAAGCCTTGATAGATGAAGAACTGCCCCCACGTCGAGGCTCCGTAGGCGTCGAGCCCCTCATCACTCACCATCTGCAGCTCGGACCGGAAGTAGAACGAAGTGTGGGGATTGATCCAGAGAATCGCGTGGTGATCCGCCGTACGGGACGGGGCCACGGCGATCCCGTTCGACCCGGTCGGCTCGTCCTGAATCCCGTCGCCCCCCGTCAGCCGCGTGCGCCGCGTCGTCGAATCCCCGTAGAACGCAGCGAGCTGGCCGACGTTGATGCGTTCGATGTCCCCGCCGATGCTGCCTTCCGTGAAGCTCAATGCCATCCAGGGCTCGAAGTGCGTGATGGCGCGGGGGTGCACGTCGGGGTGCTTGTAGAGATAGAAGTTCAGGCCGTCGGCGAAGCCATCCATCAGCTTCTTCAGCCAGGCCGGGCTTGAAGCGTATTCGGCCTTGAGTGAGTCAGTATCGATGAACAGCTGCTGGCGGAGATCCTGGAAGATGACCGAAGCTCCTTCGGCTCGTGCCAACCACCCAAGCGAATTGAGATAGTTGGTCTCGACCCGGTTGAAGTCGTCCTCGGCCTGCGCGTACTCCATCCCGAACACGGCATCCGCGTCGGTCTTCCCGTACACGTGGGCGATGCCCCAGTCGTCGCGGATGATCGTGACGGCCGCTGCCTCCCGCTTCCAGCGGGCGAGCTCAGCGGGGGAGGGCGAGGGAGCATGGGAGGGTGCAGCGAGGGCAGCGAGGGCAGCGATGAGGGGTGTCATGGGGCCAAGGTTACCGCGTGGTTCCACCCCCTTCAAGCACCCGGTCGAGCTCGTCGTACCCCGTCGGTGTGGTCACGCCGTCCCGGGTTGCACCGGCCGCGAGCAGCAGGCGCGCGGGCTCCGGCGTGCGCCGATGTGTCCACCAGGACGCCGTGCACCCACGCACCGCAAGCATCAAGGGCGTCATGCCCTTGCCATCCCGCGCGTTCGGGTCTGCACCACGCTCGAGCAACAGCTTGACCAGCTTCGGGAGCACCTCCCACGACGCGACGTGCAGTGCCGTGCTGTCCGGGGGCGTCCCGAAGTAGGCATCACCCTGCGAGCGGATGTCCACGGGGATGCCCAGATCCAGCAGGATGCGTACGCCGTCCACGTTCCACGTGCGGGTGAAGTCGCCGAGCGCGCGCGCTCCGTCGGCTGAGAGCTGACTGTGGACGGCCGGATTCTTCGCCGCGTCCTCAGCTCCCTCGGCATCCCCTCGCGCACAGAGCTCCAGCAGGCGATCGAGGCCTTCGAGCCTGACCGGAATACGACGGCGATCGAACGCTTCGAGGATGTCCCCCCGTCCCTTGCGGGCGGCGAGCTCCACCGCGGTCATCTCCTCTTTGGTCCGGCCGTGCCGATGCCGCCGGTTGGGGTCCGCGCCGTGATCGAGCATCAGCTTGACGATCTCGAGGTCATTGTCACGCGCGATCGAATGGAGCAGCGGGGTGAGTCCCCATCGGGCGGTGTAGGCCGGGTCGGCCCCATGCGTCAGGAGAAGCTCCACCGCGTCGCGGTAGTGCCAGTCGCAGCAGCGGACCAGCATGATGGAGAGCGTGTCGGGGGTCAGTCGCCCGGTCTCGATCAACGCCTGCATGTGGCCCAGGTGGTCGGTTTCGGGAGAGTGGTAGGCCACCTCGCCGTCGTTGGGATCCGCACCCCGTTCGAGCAGGAGCCGGGTGAGGCCTTCGTGGTGCGCAACGCCCGCGGCTCCGTAAAGCGCCGTCTCGAATTCGGGGTGGGGAGGCTGAGTCCAGAATCCGGTGTTGGGATCGGCGCCGGCATCGAGCAGCGCGGCCGCCGCGCGCAAGAATCCGGGGGTGCGGGCGGGCTCGAGCCGGAGGTACTTCGACAGCGCGAGGTAATTGAGCGCATCACCGCCGAAGGGTGGTCCCCGGCGGTTGACGCTCGCGGGGTCTGCCGTGATGAACTTCCGGACCGTGGCATCGTCGCCGAGGACCGCCGCGGTCGCCAGGTCGTTCCCGATCAGGTCCGGATGTCGCGCGCGAATCTGCTCCGCCAAATCGAGCTTCCCGTGCCAGATCGCCGCGTGAATGAACGCCGCCCGGGGATCGTCCCCTTCTAGAGGTACCTGAGCCACCAATCCGTTCTCCGTGCCTTGAGCGCCCCGAACCACCGTGAGGCAAAGTACAGAATGACGATCGCCACTGCCCACACGACGTACAGCAACCACAGGGGCCACGTGTACCCGTCAGGAGGTGCAGGATTCCCCATCGGGTGATTGGTGAAGAGCCAGGGGTTCACGTGCCCCTCGCGGATGGCGGAGACCACCACGGCCAGGGCGTGAATGAGGGGGATGTGGAGCATGTAATAGAAGAAGGGCACGCGGCCCAACACGGTCAGCCAGCGCGTCACCAGCTGCCGGATGCCCTCGAGCATCGGGATCGCGATGATGGTGGGCCCCAGGGTCATGAGCTGGAAATCGAGGGATGCCGGATACTTGTTCGTGGAAAGAAGCGAGAACAGGCCTGGGAGTTGCGGCCGGCCATTCGCGTTGGCTTGTGGGAAGTGCCAGTGGCCGGGGTCACCCCAGAGATTGAAGCCTCGCAGGACCACGAAGAGCCCCGTGGCCGCAAACCCGATCTGCCAGCAGAGCCGATTTCGGCGTGCGGGCTCGAGCGTGAGCAGGGCGCCGAATCCATACCCCAGCGCCATGACACCCACCCAGGGCACGATCGAATACAGCACGATGAGGTTGGGGCCGTCGGGACCCATCTGGATGGGCCCGGCGAAGAATCCGACGTACAGAATCTTCCAGAGGGCGCTCAAGGAGCTCGCGCCCGCCGCCTGCGCCACTTTGCCCAGGACCGGATCGAGCAGGGAGGCGCCGAGGACAATGAACGCGCCGAATCCGACGACCGCTCGCACGGGGAAACGGACCAGCAGGCCGAGGACGATCATGCACCAGCCGATGCACCAGATCACACCCGCCATCTCGTAGTGCGCGAAGTCGAAATTGAAAGTCCAGGCCACCCGGAGAAACGTCATCTCGAGGAACACGAGCCAGGCGCCCCGGATCATGAGGTGCCTCGAGATCCCCGGATGTCTCTGGCTCGAGAGCAATGCGCTGGTGCCGGCCAGGAAAATGAATCCTGGCGCACAGAAGTGGGTCACCCACCGGGTGAAGAAGATCCCGGCGGTGGGTCCCCCGGCCGGCAAGCCGGAGTACACGCGGACGTGATCGATCGCCATCAAGACCATAATGGCGCCCCGGATCACGTCGATCGAGGAGATGCGCGACGGCGCGGAGACTTCAGTCGTGGTGGTCATACAACACCATTCGGAGCTGCGACCGGCCGGTCAACGGTCGCGGGCCGGCGGCGCAGTCGCATCGGCGAACGGCCTAGGACTCTCGGCGAGCGGGCGGGCGCAGCAACGCCTTGACGTGGGCCGCGCGGCGGCGGCTCACCGGCAATTCGGTCCCGTCGCAGAGCACGACCACCATTTCGTCGTCGGCGTCGGCCTTCCACTCACGAACCCGGTCCAGCCGGACCACGTTCGACCGGTGGATCCGCGTGAATCGGGCGGGGTCGAGCCGGGACTCGAGGGCCGACAGGGCGGCGCGCACGCGATGGGACTTGCCGCCGGCGTGGATCACGGCGTAGTCGTCGGCGGCTTCAATCCAGTCGATCTCCCCCTGATCGAGGAGCAGCTCCCCGGTATCGGTCGGGACGGCGATCGGCGCCCGTGGCGCGGGAGCTCGCCCGGTCCCGTTCGTCGCCACCGGCTCGCCCCGGAGCAGGGCCGAGAGCTTGGCCGCGAGGGCCACCGCGTCATGCATCCGCAGGCGCTCCCGGGCGCGGGTGAGCGTCTCACGAAAGCGGCTCTCCGAGAGCGGCTTGACCAGGTAGTCCAGGGCCTGGGCTTCGAACGCATCCACGGCGAACTGATCGTGCGCGGTGATGAATACGGTCACCGGCATGCGCTCGACGCCATGCACGCGGACCACGCCCAGGCCGTCGAGCCCCGGCATCTGGACGTCCAGGAACACCAGATCGGGTCTTGTCGTGGCCAGCGCGCGCACGGCCTCGCGCCCATCCCGGCACTCGCCGATCACGACGACATCGGGATGCGATGCCAGCAACTGGCGGATCCCGCGTCGCGCCAGTGGCTCGTCATCCACGATCAGCGCGCGAATCTCACTCATGGGCGGCTCCCGGCCGGAAGGGCATGCGAACGGTCGCCAGGGCCCCTCCGGTCGCCGTGCGGACGAGCGTCAGCGATCCGCGGTCTCCGTACAGGGTCTGGAGCCGCTCGCGCGTATTCGCCAATCCGACTCCTTCCGTCGCCGTCACGTCTCCCGGACCGGGTCCGTCGTCCGTCACGGTCAGGACGAGATCGTCCTCCTCGCGGCGGGCCTCGATCCGTAACATGGTCGCCCCGACGCGCTGCGCGAGCCCATGCCGGATGGCGTTTTCCACGAGGGGTTGGAGGATGAAGTCGGGGACCTGCGCGTCGAGCAGGTTGTCCGGGACGATGATGTCGGGGTGCAGGCGATCGGGAAAACGGATCTGCTCGATGGTCAGGTATTGCCGCACGAATTCGAGCTCGTCCGAGAGCGGGACCACTGGGGGCCGGTCCGCGCGGATCACCCGATGCAGCATTTCCCCTAGCAGCTCGAGCATCCGCGCGGCGGTCGCGGTGTCCCGGTCCCGCACGATGACCGTGGCGGCGTTCAGACTGTTATAGAGGAAGTGCGGGTGCAGCTGCATGCGCAGGGCGGCCAGGCGGGCGTCGGCGAGCTGGGCCGACAGCGTGGCGGACTGGGTGAAATACGCCGTCGCGTGCTGGACGCCGAGCATGGCGAAGTAGACTGCGACCCCAAAGGGGAGCGTGGTAAGGATCCAGCTCAGCAGGGCTTCACCGCCGGCGTGGATGAAGTGCCTGAGAATTGTGCCGAGCACCGCCCAGGCGACGCACAAAGCGAGCGCGCCGGCGAGGTGAATCGGAAGGGTGCGTCGCAGGGTCCCGCGCTGGAGCGGATAGCGGCGGCCCACCCAGAATACAGCGGGTGTGAGAACGCCGTAGATCCCCCAGTCCACTCCATCGAACACGAAATCCCGCCACGAGACGCCGGTCCAACGTTCCAGACGGGCTCGTGCGTACAACTCCACAGCCGCGAGGGCGCCGGGGACCACCCAGGCCAGCGAGACGAGCGCCCACACGGGAAGCCGGTATGTTATCCGCTTCATCACGCCCACCTCGAGGATGACAATGCGATCCCTCGCCGTCCCGGCCACGCTGCTGTTGATCGGAACCTTGTCACGTCCCGCCGTTGCGCAAGTAGATCCCTCACTCCTGTCCGGACTGGTCTGGCGGAACGTCGGTCCGTTCCGCGGGGGCCGGGTTACCGCGGTGACCGGAGCCATCGGCCAGCCCGGGGTCTACTACTTCGGCACCCCGACCGGTGGCGTGTGGAAGACGACGAGTGCGGGCACCACCTGGTTTCCCGTCTTCGATGCGATCAAGACGGTGTCGTCGATCGGCGCGGTGCAGGTCGCCCCGTCTGACCCGAACATCGTCTACGTGGGCACGGGATTCGTGAATGACGGCGACGGAGTCTACAAGTCCACCGACGCCGGCGCGACCTGGACCCACCTCGGCATGGACGACACGCGCCGCATCTCTTCCATGCTCGTCGACCCCAAAGATCCCAACGTCGTGCTCATGGGTGTCCTCGGCGCTCCGCGGATTGCCGGACCGATGCGGGGCGTGTTCCGCAGCACGGACGGCGGGAAGACCTGGTCACGCACGCTGGGGGCCGGTGATTCCGTCGGGGTCTCCGATCTCGAATGGGCGTACGATCATCCCGAGGTGATGCTGGCGACGACCCGACGGACGGTCGGCGGCGGCTTTCAGCAGACCGGTCCGGGCACGGGTCTCTACAAGTCGACCGACGAAGGCGTGACGTGGACGGAGATCAAAGGTGGGGGACTGCCGCCCCTGTCCGGACGCCTGTCGGTCGCGATTGCGATGCATACCAACGCGCAGCGGATGTTCGTCGTGGGCCCCGCCGGAATGGGCCTGTGGCGCTCGGACGATGGCGGGTCGAGCTGGCGCCGCATGGATGCCGGGGATGCCCGCATCGCCAATGGCCAGGGGAACTACACGTCGGGCGTATGGGTGAACACCGGGAACCCGGACATCGTCTACACCATCGCGACGGCGGTCTATCGCTCGACGGATGGTGGCGAGCACTTCGATGGCTGGAAGGGATCGCCTGGTGGCGATGATCCTCAGACGTTCTGGCTCGATCCCGACGATCCCAAGCGGATGTTCATGGGCCTCGATCAGGGCGCGCAGGTCTCGCTCGATGGCGGGGAGAACTGGAGCTCGTGGTACAACCAGTCCACGGAGCAGATCTACCACATCTCGGTGGACAATCAGTACCCGTACTGGATCTACGCGACGCAGCAAGACGCCTGCGCCATTCAGACCCGAGGCCGCGGCGACCTGGGGCAGGTCTCGATGTTCGACTGGCTGCCGAACCCGGGGTTCGAGCGGGGCCCGATCGTGCCCGACCCACTCGATCCGCGACATATCTACGCGTTGAACATGACGGCTGGCCTGATGCGCATCAGTAATCCCAGCGGTCAGTGGATCAATGTGGCCCCGAACATCGACAGCTCCCTGGATCTCAGGGCAAACGGGGACCAACCGCTGCTCTTTACGGCGACGAACCCCCACGAGCTGCTCACCGGTTACCAGTACGTGATGGCGACAACCGACGGCGGTCTGCATTGGCGGAAGCTCTCAGGCGACCTCGCCATGCCGCGGCCGCAGACCGGCCCGGGCTTTGGCGGCGGACGGGCTGGGGCGGGCGCCAGCATCACCGCGCTCGCGACGTCGGCGATCGCCGGCGGTGTGATCTGGGCCGGGACCACGAACGGACGGATCCACGTCACGCGGGATCATGGTGCCATGTGGAAGGAAGTCGACATTCCGAACGTGACGGGCGCGATTTCGTCCATCGACGCGTCGCATTTCGCCGCGGGGGAGGCCTACGTCGCGCTCCGCGCCGGCGGTGAGAACTCGCCCTCGTTCTATCGGACCAGGGACTACGGAGCGAACTGGACCAAGGTCGTGGAGGGGCTGCCCGCCGATCAGGTGAGTGGGGGCTTTGCGCGGGTGCTCCGGTCCGATACCAGGAAGGCCGGGCTGCTCTTCGCCGGGACGGAGAGCGGGATGTACGTCTCGTTCGACGACGGCGACCACTGGCAGTCCCTGATGCTCAGTCTGCCGAACAGCTCGTACCGCGACATCGTGGTCAGGGACAACGATCTGATCGTCGCGACCTACGGGCGCGGCATCTTCATTCTCGACGACATGTCTCCCCTGCGGCAGGTGACCGCCGCGATGACGTCGGAGGCCGTGCACCTGTTCAAGCCGGGCGAGGCGATCCGGGTCCGGCGCGACGTGAATGGCGACACACCCATGCAGGCGGAGATGCCCCACGCCGAGAATCCGCCGCCGGGGGCGATCATCTATTACTCGCTGGCGACGAAGCCGTCGTCGGACATCACCCTCGAGATCCTGGATGCGGCGGGACATGTGGTGCGTCACCTGTCGAGCGCGCCGATCCCGCCGATCTCGGATGAGCCGGCGCCGGTCGCCACCTGGTGGCTGGAAGTGCCGCAGCCGCTGCCGACGGCTCCGGGCTTGAACCGGGTGAACTGGGACATCCGGTACGACCACCCACCGGCGTTCAATCACAACTATGCTCAGGTCATGAGCGCCATCCCCCATGAGACGCCGTACACGCCGGAAGGGCCACTGGCACTTCCCGGCGTCTACACAGTCAAGCTCACCGTGGACGGCAAGAGCTACACACAGACGGTGACGGTGCGGAACGATCCCCGCTCGCCCGCGTCGGCGGCGGATCTGGTCGCGCAGCACGCGCTGCAGATGAATCTCTATGCGGGGGCGAAGGCTTCGTGGGATGGCTGGCACCAGATCGCGTCCGTGCGTGGCGCGGTCGCGCGAGCCTTGCAGACCAATCCCCCCGCGGACGTCGCATCCGCGGCGGCGAAGCTCGATTCCACCATGCGCCAGTTGCAGGGGGACCCCGCGCCGATGCCGAACTATGGCCGCCACGTGGGACCGCCATCGTTCGCCGCGTTGAACGGCACTGAGCCGGGGGAGAGCATTCCCCTCGAGTCGATGAACGGGCAGCTGCGGACCACGGACTATGGCGACATGGCGCCGAGTGCGCAGATGCTCAAGGCATGGCATTCGGCGTGCACGGATCTGAGGACGGTCGAGACCAGCTGGACGAGCGTGACCACCACATTCTTGCCCGAATTCAACGCCTTGCTGTCGAAGAACGGGCTGTCGCCGGTGGCCGTGCCGTCCGACGCGTTACCCGCGCCGCAATGCGGTGGTACGGCGCCACTGGCCGGGAAAGGGAGCAAGCCGGCGACGAGTGGCGGGCGGTAGCCGTCGGGCTGATACAGCCGTCGCACTGCTGCATCGCTTCAGGTCGCACGCCCTCGGCGCGGACTTTGCCCCGCCCGAGGGCATCGGCTTATGCAGACCCTGCGCCGCTGGGTTGTGGTCGCTCTCGCGATGGCGGTCGTCCTTTCCTGTCAGGTCGACCGGCTTCTGCGCAACGGGGGCGGCAACCCACCCCCCGATTCTGCAGCCGCCAAGGTCGCATTCTCCACTCAACCCAACGACGCGATGGTCGGCCATGTCATCGCTCCCCCCGTCGCAGTGGTCGTCACCGACAGCGCCGGCAATCCCGTCCCGAGCTACTCCGGGTCGGTCACCGTGTCGCTGGGCACCAACCCGAGCGGGGCTACCCTCTCGGGCGCCAACACGGCGACGGCGGTGAGTGGGGTCGCGTCCTTCCCGGGGCTCAGTCTCGACAAGGTGGGGTCGGGATACACGCTGACCGCGGCCGCGAGCGGGTTGAGCGGTGCGACGAGCGCCCCATTCACTGTCAGTTCCGTCCCGGCGCCGCGACCGACGCACCTCATCTTCACCGGACAGCCTTCGTCGACCCAGGCCGGAGCTGCGATCAGCCCCAGTGTGCAGGTGTCGGTCGCGGACTCCACCGGCTCCACCGTGCTCGGCTACAACGGATCGGTGACCGTCGCACTGGGAGCGAATCCGGGTAGCGGGACCCTATCGGGCACCAAGACGGTCGCGGTCAGTGGGGGTGTGGCGACGTTTTCCGGACTCTCTATCGACAAGGCGGGTTCGAACTACACGCTCACGGCCTCGACCAATGGTCTGGGGAGCGCCACCAGTTCGGCATTCAATGTCACTGCGCCTCCGTCGACCACGGGGAGTCTGACCGTGACCACCGCGACGACGGGGTCCAATCTGCCCTCCGGTTATTCCGTGGCGGTGGATGGCGGCGCGGGCCAGGCGATTGGGATCAACGCGAGCGTCACCATCAACAACCTGTCGGCCGGCAGCCACACCGTGGCGCTGAGTGGCGTCGCTTCGAACTGCACGGTGAGTGGTGGGACCTCCCAGACCGTCACCGTGACCGCCGGCGGAACGGTATCGGCGTCCTTCTCGGTCTCCTGCGCCGCCCCGCCGCCGACCACCGGCAGTCTCACCGTGAGCACCACGACCACGGGATCGAATCTCGACGCCGATGGGTACACCGCGACGGTGGACGGTGGGGCGTCTCAGTCGATCGGCGATAACGCCAGCATCACCTTCTCGAATCTATCGGCGGGCAGTCACACGGTGGTGCTGAGCGGGCTCGCCTCGAACTGTTCGGTGGGGAATGCGTCGCAGACGGTGACCGTGCCTGCCGGCGGGTCCGCGTCCGCCGCGTACGCGGTGTCCTGCCAGGCGCCGCCTCCGACGAACCATCCGCCGGTCGTGAACGCGGGCGGGAATCAGTCGGCGGTGGAAGCCGTCCTCTATCAACTGAACGCGTCGTTCACCGATCCTGATGGGGCGGGGGACGGGCCCTGGGCCTACACCGTCAACTGGGGTGACGGCACGTCCTCGACGGGCACACTCTCGGCGCAGGGCGCCATTGGGCCGGGCCACACCTACGTTCTGCCTGGTGCCTACACGATCACGGTGACGGTCACCGACGCGCATGGCGCGTCGGGCACTGATTCGAAGACGCTGAACGTCACTCTCTAGACCGCACGCCCCACTGCCACATCCCGGACATGGTCTTGGTGGATATGGGGTGGCCCAGGAGCCGGGCGAGCGTCACGATCTGGCCGCGGTGGTGAGCGTCGTGGCTCATGTAGTAGGCAAGGAACATTGCGGCGTTGCCGCTCGACCAGCCGTCCAACCGTCTCTCCTCCCGCAGGCATTGCGTCACGATCCGTAGGACTGCCTTCCGCTTGGCCCCCAATACGCGCGCGGCCTCCTTCTGTGTGACCGAGAACCGGTCGAGCTCCGGAGGCACCGGAACTTTGGGCGCGGCGCGGCGGAGATAGACCAGCCCGCAGTTGTGCACGTGGGCAACGAGGGCGGCGATGGTGCGGACCTTCGCCCCTGGTACCTTGACGCGCCAGAGTGAGGGGTGCAGGCGCTCGACCAGATACTGGTTGATGCGGGCGCTCGCCGAGTACGCGGAGAGCAGGGTGGCGGTCGCGTCGATGGGCATGGGGACCTCGAACGGGGGCGCACCAATCTTACGCTACCCTGACTGGGTGTGCGAGGAACGGGGAATCCGGCGTCTCTCTTCACGACGGACTGCAATCCCCCTCTCATCGAAACGACATGTCTGCGGGGATACAAGAGAGAACCTCTTCCTGGAGACACTCGATGAAGCGTGCGTGGCTGGTTGCCGGAGTGCTTTCACTTGCCGCCTGCCGAAAAACCACAGGCGCCGACGCCCCGTTGCAATCCTACAACGGGAGTCCCGTGGAAGAAGCACCAGTGAGTACGGGTGCGCTGCCCCGGGATCAAGCGACGGCGAAGTCCATGCTCTACCGCCAGGCTGCGAACCACAGTTCCGCACAACGGATGATCACGCAATCGGCTGAGATCCGGGTGATTGTCCGCCATCCCGATTCGACGAGCGCGCGGCTGGCCGCGGCCGCATTGGCTGCTGGAGGCTTCGTCGAAGATGCCCGGCAGTGGAGAACGAACGGGCAGGTGGTGGCCAGTATTACGCTCCGCGTCCCCAACGATCAGCTCACGCCGACGCTGGACGCCATTCGTCACACCGCTATCCGGGTGGAGAACGAGAGCGTCAGCGGGGAAGACGTAACGGCGGAATACACGGACCTCGGCGCCCAACTCACCAACCTGCGGGCGACGGAGGCGGAGTTGCGGACGCTGCTGGTGACGGTGGGCCAGCGAACTCTGAAGGCGGCGGACGTACTGGAGGTGTTCAACCAGCTGACTGACGTTCGAGGACAGATCGAGCAGACTCAGGCTCGGATGGGCACGCTCAGTAAGCTGGCGTCCCTCGCGACCATCAAAGTGTCTCTGGTGCCGGACGCTCTGAGTCAACCGATCGCCACCGCCGGATGGCGCCCCTTGGCCACCGTCCGAACGTCGTTTTCCGATTTGTTGGGAACTCTGCGCCGGGTCGCCGACGGCCTTATTTGGGTGCTGGTGTATCTGGTGCCGATGGTGATTGCCGCAGCGATTCCGGTTGGGGCCGCGGCGCTGGGTGTACGGGCGGTGCGGCGTCGGTGGGCGGTGGCGCGGATCTCGTGACGCGCAAAGCAACCCTCATCACATCTCGAGCTCCAACCCCATTTCGTCCAGGAACTGATTGGCGCCCGACGGCATGCCCGATCGCTGATCGGCCCGGGTGAGGATGAGCCGGTCCTTCGCCCGGGTCATGCCGACGTACAGCAGGCGGCGCCCTTCCTGGATCTCGTCCTCGACCTGATCGCGCATGGTGCGGTACCCGGGGATCTGAAAATCCTCCACGCCCACGATGTAGACCCGCGAGAACTCGAGCCCCTTGGTGGAATGCAGGGTGAGCAGGGTGACGCAGTGGGGGTCGGTGCTGGCGCCATCTCTCGATGACAACGCGACCCGCTCGAGCAGTCTCGTGATCCCGTCTGCAATCGGCAGTGACGCGTCGTCACCCATCAGGGCGCGCAGCCGGGCTACTGCCCTCGGCTGGGCCAGCTCGGGATCGTACTCCGCCTGCAGTCGGGCCATCCGGGCCGCGCCACCCAGCTCCTTCACGATCTCGTCGCGTCCCGGCCCCACACCCGTGCGGTCGTGGTCGACCTCGTACGACTCGAGCGCGTCACTGTAGCGGCCAAGCGCGCGGGCGCGGCCGATCTCGAAGAGCATCTTCCCCTCGCCCGAAGCGCGGGCGGCAGGCTCGAGGGCCAGTGCCAGGGCCAGGTGGCCGAGCAGGTCGACGAGGACGGCCTTGCGGGCGCGCCGGGCACGCAGGCGGATGAGCTCTTGATACACGTAGGCGAGTGCCCGTGCGTCGTCGAGCGCGTGGTGTGCGTCACCGGGATCGATCTTGAAGCGCGCCGCGAGGTCCGTGAGCTTGGCGCTCTCCTGGAAGAGAGACCGCGCGAGGGGCAGGGTGTCGAAGAACACCATCGAGGCGGTCTCTTGCGCTCCCGCCAGTCGCCGGAGAATGGGGACGTCGAACTCCATCCCGTTGTGCGCCACCATCAGGTCGGTACCGACAAATGCCTTGAATGCGGGCCATACCTCGGCGAATGACGGCGCATCGGCGACATCCGCATCCGAATAGCCGTGGATCTTCGCGACCGCCGACGGAATGCCGTGCTCCGGACGGATCAGCCGGGAGAACTTGTCGACGATGGTGCCGTCGACGACCCGCACCGCCGCGAGATCGACGATCTCGGCCGTCGCGGGATCCTTCCCCGTCGTCTCCGTGTCGAAGGTGACAAACTGGCTCAACGGCTCCTTCACGTCCCTCGTGTGGGCGAGCTGCAGGGCCTTGAAGACCGTGAGGGCGAGGCCGAGGGGACCGGCATCCTGAGGACCGAGGTGGAGGTCGAAGGGGCCAGCCTGTTTGCCTATCTCCGGCGTGGACACGCGGCGAAGTCCCGACGCCGTCAGCATGCTGCGGAGAGCGAGCCCCAGGCCATTCAGCGGCTCGATCACGACATCACTCCCGCCGGCCATTGCCCGCGCGAGCCCTGCTGAGAGCCGCACGGCTTCGGGGCTGTCGGCGGGGTCGCTCACATCGTCATGGCGGTCTTCGAGCACGTTGGTGTAGGGACCCAGGCGCTCCGACAGCAGCTCGTCGATCAGGCCCCCCAGAGTGTGCTGGGAACGCGCGAGGGCGGAGAGGTTTTCCGCTTGATAGACCAGTCGCCACAGCTTGCGCCCATCGGGATCCTTGTGGGGGCGTTTTCGGGCCAGGTCGCGGACGGCGAGCAGGAAATCGCTCGATTTCGCGGCTGCTTCGACCTCCTGAAACAGATCGACGGGGAGGACGCTGCCTGCGAGCGCAATCAAAGCGACCTGATCGGTGGGATCGCGCACCACGCGCAGAGCCCCGATGATCGGACCGATCACGTCATCCTCGTTCAGGGACCGGCCCCGGGCGAGGCGGCAGGGAATGCCGGCGCGCAGCAGATGGCTCTCGAGGAGATCGCCGACCTGGTGCCTCCGGTAGAGCAAGGCGTAGTCGCCCCAGTCCCCGCCATTTGCCGCCATGTCCTCCTTGATGTCGGAGATGAGCCAGCTCGCCTCCGACTCCTCATCCCCGAACCCGAGGGCGCGGACCGGGTATGCGGCATCGCGGTCGGCGGACAGCTGTTTGTGGAAGAGTTGGGGGTTCTCCTCTACCAGGCGGCGGGCGACGTCGAAGATCTGGCGTGAGCTGCGGCAATTCCGGTCGAGCACGATGGGCGTGACACCGTAGTCCCGGCGGAACGAGTCGAGCATCTTCGGATCCGCGCCGGTCCAGCTGAAGATCGACTGATCCTCATCACCCACGGCGAAGAAGTTCTTGTGGGGGGCGAGACGCTTCAGGATGGCGTACTGCATGGGACTCAGGTCCTGGAACTCATCTACCAGGAGATAGTCCCATCGCGCCGAAATCTCGTCGGCGATGACCGACTGATTGCGGAGCAGATCGTCGGTGCGGACGATGATGTCGTCGAAATCGACCAGGTTCCGCCGGACCAGATAGTCCGTGTAATCGCGGAATAGCTGCTCGTCCTTGGCGGACAGTTTGAAGTCCTGCATCCGCCGGCGGGAGAAACGATTCAAGAGGGACGTGCGTTCCTTGGCGTAGACCTTCAGACGCGCGAGAATCGCGAGCTGATACTGCTCATCCGCGACCCCGAATCCCCGGGCCAACCCGATCAGATCCGCGCGCTCGCGAAGCACATGCAAGCAGAGTGAATGCAGCGTGCCCCTCGTGAGCTCCTCGGCCCGGTCCCCCAGGACCTTGCGCAGACGGACCGCGATTTCTTCCGCTGCCTTGTTGGTGAAGGTGACGACGCAGATCCGGTCGGGCGCGATGCCGTGCTTCGTGATGAGATACTCGATGCGGCTGATCAGGCAGAAGGTCTTCCCCGCGCCCGGCCCGGCGACGACCAGCACCGGGCCCAGCGGGGCCTCGATGGCCTTTCGCTGATTCTCGAGCGGGGTGATGTCCATGGGATAGGGGAAGATATACGAAGAGACTGTCAACCCCGGGCTAACGCCCGGGGTCAGTGAACATCGATCCCGAATTCGGAATTCACTAACCCCCGGCGTGAGCCGGGGGTCACTCCGATCGCAGCGCCTGCATCGGGTCCACCCGGCTCGCCCGGCGGGCCGGGATCACGCTCGCGAACAGTGCGACGGCGAGCAGCGTCACCGCGACCCCGACGAAGACGGCCGGGTCGCGGGGGGACTCCTGGAAGAGGAGAGGCTTCACCCAGCGGGCGATGATGAACGCCACGACGGTCCCGAGTGCCACCCCCACCGCCGCCAGCAACAGTCCTTCCCGGAGCACCAGGCGGATCAGGTCCTGGACGCCGGCGCCGAGGGCTACGCGGACTCCCATTTCGTGGGTGCGCTGGTGGACACTGTACGCGATGACGCTGTACAGGCCAATGGCGGCGAGCGTGAGGGCCAGGAGACCGAAGACCGTGAACATCGTGGCGCCCAGGCGCCACGACCGGGTCTCATTGCCGAAGACTTCCGACAACGGCGTCACGGTGACATACGACGGGCCGGGCATCAGCACCTGGAGGCGCTTCCGTACCACTTCCTTGTACGCCTCAGGATCACCGTGCGTGCGGACGAAAATACCGCCATTGTCGCGGGCAAACTGCTCCGTGGACAGGTAGTAGAAGTATCCGGGGTCCGACTCGAGGTCCTGGCTCTTCACGGTCTCCGCGACTCCCACCACATAGGTACAGGGCATCGTGTCGTCGCCGATGCGGACGCACTTGCCCAGGGCGTCTTCTCCCGGCCACAGCACGTGCGCCATGGACTGGCTGACCACCATTGACCGCGGCGCTCCCTCTTGATCCTGCACGCCGATAGCACGTCCTTCCAGGAGCCGCG
Source organism: Gemmatimonadales bacterium (assembly GCA_035631315.1). Lineage (GTDB taxonomy): Bacteria > Gemmatimonadota > Gemmatimonadetes > Gemmatimonadales > GWC2-71-9 > 40CM-2-70-7. Next base: position 102,942 of record DASQIZ010000116.1, on the reverse strand, counting down.
TGCCCATCGTGGGGAAGTAGTCCGGAGATACCGCGTTCAGGTAGAACGAGCCGAGCCGGTCGGTCGAATCGACGCCCGCCACGTGAATATTCTGATTCCAGGAGCTCCAGAACGGCATCGTGATCTGTCGGGACGAATGGGTCACGCCCGGGAGCGTCTGCGCCTCCGCGAGGAGCCGGTGACGAAGGCCCCAACCCGCCGCGCTGTCGAGGGTTACTCCGCGCATCTGCAGATCCACCACGGCCACGGAGTCTGGGTCGAAGCCGAGGGGCAGATGCTTCACGTTGTTGAGCGAGCGCACGAATAGCCCGGCACCCACAAGAAGCACCACGGAGAGCGCGCCCTGGAGGACCAGCAAGGCGACGCGCGTTCGCGACCTGTGAATGGCGCCCTCCCGAACGCCGGTCTTGAGATCGCTGGTCAAGTCCACGCGCCTAGTCTGGAAAACCGGTGCCAGGCCGGTGAGCAGCCCGGCCACGAGTATGGCCGCACCTACGATCACGAGGGTGCGCGGATCCGTGATCACGGGCGTGTCGGTCTTGGCGTCGAGCAGTGCCCGTCGCAGGATGGCGCCGCCGAACTGGGCCACCACGAGGCCCGCCAGACCGCCAAGTGTCGCCAGGAGGAAGCTTTCGGTGAGGAGCTGGGCGCTCAGACGCCACCGGCTCACGCCCAGCGCCAGGCGGACGGCGATCTCACGCCTCCGCTGCAGTGCGCGGGCGAGCAGCAGGTTCGCGACATTGGCGCAAGCGATCAGCAGTACCACGAGGGCCACCCCCCCGAGCCAAGTCGCGACCTTGGCTTCGGGTGATTCGTGAGGACCGCGTTCGGAGAGGATCGATCCGGCGTAGGCGTGGGACTTCAGCAGACTCATGGGCGTGCGGTCTCTCGTATCGCGGGCGTAGTCGATCTCGACGGTCTTCAGGAAACCCTGTGTGAGATCGGCATCAGCGGCGTGTTGCGTCACCCCCACCCGGCGCTCAACCATCATGCTTGCCCAGGTCCAGTGGTACGTCATCCACCACTGTTCGCCGTGGATATGAATCGACTTGCCCTGCTCGGCGCCATAGACCGCGATCGGGATGTACACGGCACTCGGCGTCCCGGGCCAGAGCCCCACGAAACCCCGGGGCGCTACGCCGATGATGGTGTAGAGCGTAGCTCCGATCTGCATCGTCTGGCCCAAAACGTCCGGCCGGCCGCCGTAGCGCGTCTGCCAGTATCCGTAGCCCAGCACGGCCACCGGGGTCCCGACTGGAAAGGTGTCTTCGGCGCTCGTGAAATAGCGGCCCAGTGTGGGGGGGGCGTCGAAGAATCCGAAGAAGCTCGCGCTCACCGCGCCCACCTGCATCTCCCGGGCATCGGTCCCAAGGCCGATGGCCAGCGAACGCTGCGTGAATTCGGCGGCCCGATCGAAGACGTGCGTGGCGCTGGTGAGGTCCAGGTAGCGCCCGAAGGCCATGCTCGAGTTCGTGTATTCCTTGCCGCGGTATGTCTGGGCGGTATACACGCGATGGACGCGGCTGGGGTCGTGGAGCATCGGCGGCGGCCGGAACAGCAGCCGGTCGACCACAGAGAACATCGCGGTGTTGGCCCCGATTCCGAGGGCCAGGGTGAGCGTCACCGCAATGGTGAATGCCGGTTTGCTACGGAGGCCGCGGACCGCATACCGCAGGTCCTGGACGACGGGTTCCCAGCGGAAGGTCATGCATGATAGGACGCGCCAGCAGGCGTTTTGGTTGCGCGCACCAACGGAATGACTTCCTCAGCGAACCGCTCCATCTCCTCGAGCTGGGGGCTGAACTGGAGGAGGACCAGATCCACGCCGGCTTCCTCGAGTGCCAGGAGCCGCTCGGCGATGCGGTCGGGGGTGCCGACCAGCCCCGTCTCCAGGCCCCGATTGGAGACCGAATAGTCCTCGAGGCTCACCTTTCGTTCCAGTTTTGTGTTCGAGAGCCAGTCCTGATAGTTGGCGTAGCTCGCGGCATTGCTGTGGACGTCGGTGATTCGGGCCACCTCCTGCCGCGCCTCCACGTCGGTGTTCCGGCACACGACGTAGCCCGCCACCCCGAACCGGAGCGGTGGCTTCCCGACCCTTTCCCGCCGGGTGCTCATGTCGTCGACCTTGGCGGCGATGCGCTCCACGGGGTCCCCGTGCATCAGGTACGCGTCGCAGGCCTCGGCGATCAGCGCCTTCGCGGCCTCCGACTCACCGCCGGCGTAGAGCACGGGACGGGGACGCGACAGGGGCTTCGGCTCGAGGATGGCGTTTTCGATCCGGTAGTAGCGCCCAGCGTAACTGAAACGCGGCTCCGACCACATTCCGCTCACGACGGCCAGCCACTCTTCGGTGCGGGCATATCGCGCGTCGTGCTGATCGAACTCCACGCCATATTGCCGCGCTTCTTCGGCCCACCAGGAAGACACGACGTTGAGGGTGAGCCGGCCGCCGCTCATCCGATCGATGGTCGCGGCCTGCTTGGCGCAGAGCGCCGGTGGATGGAACGTGGGGCGTACCGCCGTCATCAACTCGAGGCGCTTGGTGACCGCGGCCAGCGCGGCGACGGTGCTCCAGGCGTCGAGCGTGGGTGCCTCGGGACCCCGGATGTCGTTCAGGTTCAGCTCGGCGATGAGCGTAGCGTCGTAGCCGAGCTCCTCACTGCGGACCGCCAGGCGGGAGACGTACTCCCAGGTGGCTTCCATGCCTTCATCGGGCACGTTGCGGAGCCAGCCACCGAAGACGGGAAGCCAATATCCGAATCGCATGGTCAGACCGCCTTCCTTTCCAGGTAGTCGACCAGGCGGGCGAAGGGATCGAATCCCACCACACGCGGCGCGTCGGCCACGAAGTTCGAGAGTGCGTTGATGTCGTAGTAGTAGCGTTGTCCGTCGCGGGCATCGTGGAGGTACTCCACGCCCCCCACGTCGATGCTCGCCTCCTTCATGATCCGCTCGACTTGACCAATGACCTCGGCGGGAGGCGTGAATCCCTCAACTCGCATCCCGTTTTTCGGGGCGTCCACCGGACAGGCCGCGCGGGTGAGCTCCACGCCACCCACGGTCTGGCAGACGTCGGCGGGACAGAGATTGAAGGAGTCGGCGTCCGCGAAGACGCGAATGGCGTAGAGGAACTTCCCGCCCAGGACTTCGACGCGGACGATCCCCTGGTCCTCGACGGGGATGTACTCCTGCACCAGTGCCGTCTGGTCCAGGCCAAGGTCGAGCGTGCCGGTACTGACGGCCGTGGCGAGGTCGGCGGGCGTATCGAAGCGGGTGACCCCGGCGCCTGAGCCTCCGATGTTGGGCTTCACGACGATCGGGAATCGCAGGCCACTCGCCGCGGCGGCCGCCTGCGAGGCATGATTGATGACCTCGGCCTTCGGAAAGGGGAGACCCAGGCGGCGGAGCAGGTCGAGCTGGAGCGCCTTGGAGGTCTCCGTGACGTAGGCGTCGTACCCGTTTACCACCGGAATTCCGGCGCGCTTCAGGAAGGCGAGGTAGTGCAGCGTGTAGAAGATCGCATTGGCGCGGCCACGCAGGTATGCGGACGGACTCATGCGGTTGAACACCAGTGAGTATTTCGGCCGGCCATTCCCGGGAGCGAACCGGTGACTGGCGGCGTCGATTTTCAGGTACGGTACGGATCGGCGATCCAGCTCCTGAAAAAGCGGCCGGAACCAGTCCGGGTGCTCGTAATAGACGGCGATGGGACGTTCAGCTGAGGCTGACACGGTGAGCGATCTCCTCTGCTTCGCGGGTGGCACGTTCGACGGCGGCGACCAGAGCAGGCTCGGGCGCGCCGTTGGGGAATTGGGAATCGGTGGCATAGATGGCGGCGGCGATGGTGCGGGCACCCAGGCTCGCGAACAGCGGCCGCAGGCCGTGGTCGACGGCGAGGGTGTGCTCCGGCCCGGCGCCCGTGACCACGGGGACGCCGACTACGCCGGCGAGGGCATCCCGGGGGAACAGGTCGAAAAAGGTCTTGAGGAGGCCGGTGTAGGTGGCCCGGTAGACGGGCGTGCCGGCGACCACGATCTGCGCGTGGGCGGCGGCGTCGAGCGCCGCCGCGACGCTGGGGTCGGTGACCCGTCCCAACAGCGCGTCGGCGGGTAGGGCGGCGAGATCCAGGAGCCGGACCTGAGCGCCCCCCTCACCGAGCTGGCCGAGGACGCGCTCCACCAGGAGGCGCGACTTCGACGGGCTCCTGGGGCTGCCCGAGATCCCTACTGCTTTGATCATGCTCCGGCCTTTCGGAAAAAGAAAAGGCCGCGAACCCGAAGAGGATCGCGGCCGATTGCCGTTGTAACCGTCACCATCTGACGTTACGGCGTGATCGCCCGCTCCTCAGCACAACACATCATGCTGGAGAGGTGATAACAGCCGCACATCATCATGGTCGTGTTCATCGTTCTGAAGGGAACGTAGCGGCAGCCCGGGGCGGGGCGCAACCCGCCCCGGGCCGGAGGCTACATGCCTGGACGGTTCTCCCACATCACGTTCATGATGACCCACTTCCCGTTCCATCTTGTTTCCTGGAGAAAATCCACCCACGTGTCGGCATCGATGCGCACCATCGCGACGTTGCCGAAGACGTCGAGGATCTTCACCTCGTTGCGGTGCTGGCCCTCGCCCTTGGGATGATGAATGGTCCCCTGGACGAGCTCCATGGCGGTCATGTCGACCAGGTGGCTGTGCTTGAGCGAGTCATCCCACACCAGCCGCTTCGCGAGGTGGGCGTGCAGGGCGCTCTCCATCCGCGGACCGTCATTGGTATACCAGCCGTCGATGTAGTTGTGTGCGGTGGCGATGATGCCGGCGGTGTCTGCCGCCGTCTGGGCCGCGAGTCGGGGGGCGAACCAGAGCGCGAGTGCGAGAGGGACTAGTGCCTTCACCGGGTGCCGTCCTGTGGAAGTGATATGTCAAGGTCGGTGCTCGTCTCCGGTCGGCCAAGATTCTCGTCACCGCAGGGGCCAAAACAGGGACGAGGCAGGCCGGTGCGATGACGAATGGGACGGCCCGCCGGACGCGCGACCCTCATCACGGGCGCGTCGAGAAGCGGTGCTTAAATTGGCGTCACCATGATTCCCCTCTGGGTCTGGGCGTTCGCGCTCCAGTCGAACGTCGGCTTCGTCACGTTTACGGTCCCCGACCCGGGACACGAGGACATCTCGGCAGCGGCCTGGTATCCGGCCATCCCTGCAGGGCATGACACCAGCCTCGGTTTCTATCATCAAGTCGTGGCGGTCGGGGGCATGATGACTCCGGGACGCCACCCCCTCGTTCTCATCTCGCACGGAACGGGTGGATGGCTTGGCACGCATTACGATACGGCACGAGAGCTGGCGGACGCAGGCTTCGTGGTCGTGGCATTCACCCATCCGCATGACAATTCGCAGGACCCATCAGCCACCGGGAGCCGCCGCAACCTCATCGACCGGCCACGCCAGCTGCTTCGAGTGCTGGACTTTGTCATCCGCGCCTGGGCGCTGCGAGATCACGTCGATGCCTCGCGCGTGGGCGTTTTCGGTCACTCGCTGGGCGCATATACCGTGCTCGTGGCGGCTGGAGGCGTGCCCGACTTCGCGCAGCTCGGCACGTTGTGCCGAGTCCACCCGATGGCGCCCGAATGTGCGTTTGTGCGGGAGTACCAGGGGAACCGGCCCGATACAACGCCGCCGCCCAGCGAATGGCCCCATGACTCCCGAATCAAGGCGGTGGTGATCGCCGCCCCGGCCCTGGGATTCGTCTTCGGCGACTCCGGGCTCAAGCACGTCCGCGCGCCGGTGTCGCTCTGGGTCGCCGACCAGGACACCATGGCTCCGCGGGAATGGAACAGCGATGTGGTGGCACGGAGTCTCCCGTCACCTCCCGAGGTGCACGCGCCGCAGGGTTCAAACCATTTCTCCTTCCTGGCACCGTGCACGCCGGCGCTCGCTCGGGCCGTCCCATTCATCTGTATGGACGCTGACGGGTTCGACCGCACCGCGTTCCATGAAGGGTTCGACGCGGACGTGGTGCAGTTTTTTCGGGAACACTTGAGGTGAAGCGGTTCGCGCGGATCGTCCTCATCTGGCTCGGCGTCGCCGCGTTCTTCATCACGCAGAACGTGCTGATGAAGGCGGCGCGCCACGTCGTCATCGACTGGCAATGGGACATCTTCCACGAAATCGTCTTCGCGATGATGTGGGCGGTCTGCACGGTCGTGGTGCTGTGGGCCGTGGACCGTTGGCCGCTCGAGCCGGGCGCCCGTCGGGGATCGGTGTGGCGGCACCTCGGCTTGATGCCCTTCATCGCCCTGGCGCAGATCACCGGCACCTACACCGCGCACTACCTGATTCTGTCTGCCATCGGTCACCCACCCGCGCAGCGGCTCGGTGCCCTGATCCAGAGCGGCTTGATTTGGGGTGTCTTCACCGGAGCCCTCTATTACTGGGTGATCATCGGTGTCTACATGGCGTTTCTGTACCCGCGCCTGTATCAGGCACAGCGCGCCGCGGCCGCGGAGCTGCAGTCCCAATTGTCACGAGCTCAGCTCGATGCGCTGCGCTTGCAGCTCCACCCGCATTTTCTGTTCAACACGCTGAATGCGATCGCCGCCCTCGCACCTGGGGACCCCGCTCGCGCGCAGCGGATGCTTGCCCGCCTTGGAGACCTGCTCCGTCATACCCTCGATACCGAGTCGGCCGAGATCTCGGTTGAGCAGGAGCTGAAGCTTCTGGCTCCGTATGTGGAGATCCAGCGCCTGCGGTTCGAGGAGCGCTTCCGGTACTCGGAGCGGGTGGCCCCGGATGCGCTGCCGGCGATGGTTCCGGCCCTCCTCCTCCAGCCCCTCGTCGAAAATGCCGTCCGGCATGGCGTCAGCCGCCGGGCTGAGGGGGCCACGGTCCTGCTGACCATCGAGCAGCGCGGAGATCAGTTGGTGCTCGAGGTGACCGATGATGGTCCGGGGCCAGGGAATGGCAGCAAGGGCGGGAACGGAATTGGCCTGGCGAACACGCGGGCGCGATTGGCGCAGCTCTATCCCGCAGCGAATCGCGTGAACCTTGAAGCGCGGGCCGAGGGCGGTGCGCGCCTGACGGTCGAAATCCCTTACCGGACGGCAGACTGATGCGCGTTGTGATCGTGGATGATGAGCCGCTGGGCCGGCTCGCGGTTCGCCAGCACCTGGCGGGGATTCCCGGGGCCGAGATCGTCGCGGAATGCCCGGAGGGGAAGAGTGCCATCGAAGCGATCGTGCGGGAGAGTCCCGACGTCGTGTTCCTCGACGTGCAGATGCCGGGGCTGACGGGCTTCGACGTGCTGGAGGGCGTCGGCTCGGAGGCCGTGCCAGCGGTCGTTTTCGTGACCGCGTTCGACCGGTATGCGGTCAGGGCCTTCGAAGCGCACGCGGTCGATTACCTCCTCAAGCCCATCGACCCCGATCGCTTCCGGGAGGCCTATGCACGCGCGGCCACCGCGGCGGATCGGGAAGGGCGCGAACGGACGGCGGGGAGACTGGAGGCCCTCCTCGAGCGTCTGGCCGAGCGGCCCCGGGAGCCGAGCACGCCGGTGGAGCGGTTGGTGGTTCGGCACGAGGGGCGCCTGCTTTTCGTCCCGGTGTCCGGCATCGAGTGGGTGGAGGCGGCGGGGAATTACGTCAAGCTCCACGCAGGGCCAGCGGTGCACGTGATGCGCCAGACCACGGAGCGTCTCGCGGCCCGGCTTGGCGAACGGTTCGTGCGGATCCGCCGCTCTGCCCTGGTGAACGTCGCCGCGATCCGCGCGCTCGAGCCGCATGGCAAGGGCAGTTACGTCGTGTTTCTCAAGGATGGCACGCAGCTGATCTCGAGTCGCTACGCGGGGAAGCTGCTGCGAAAGCTGGCCTAAGCGTTTTCGCGCTCGAACTCCTCGGGTGTCACGCCGGCGAATTCCCGGAACTCATTGATGAAGTGAGCCTGGTCCGAATATCCGTGAGCCAGCGCGAATTGGGTCCACGGGATCTGACCGCGGCGGGCCAGGTCCCGGACCACGCGATCGAAGCGCACGAGGCGGGAAAAGAGCTTGGGGGACATGCCGACGTGCGTGAGGAACTTCCGTTCGAGCGAGCGCGCTGAGACGTTGAGGTCGGAGGTCAGCGCGTCCATGCGTTTTTGTCCCGCCGCATCGCGGAGCAGCGCCGCTGCCCGGCCGACCGTGACGTCTGGCGGTGGGGCCGCGCGGCGCCGATCCCAGAGGGCGTCGGCCAGGCGCCGCAGCGCTCCTTCAGCCGATCCATCCAGTACCCGCTCTTCGATCAGCGCGGCGTCATTCCCGATGATGTCGTGCAGCATGGCGACACTCTCGCCGATGACGGCGGCGGGGATACCGAGGAGTGGCTCGACTCCTTCCGGCGCCAGTGAAGCGCCGATGACATGTCGCCATCCGACCGACCGCACGATGAAGGCCCGCAGGGTGGATCCCACGACGTAGCCGCGATGGGGCGGAGCCACGATCTTCGCGAGCCCTTCTCCGCGCGAGGGCTCACTGGCATAGACGACGATGTCGACGCACGCGTTGGGAGCGATGCGGACCTGCGTGGTGCCGGGAATCGATGGGATGCGCATGTCCCACAAAGACACCACGCAGTCGGCGAGGGCCGGCGGCGGAGGCGTTTCGCGATACCACGCATCTCTCGGAGTGGGGGGCTCGGCCGCGGAAGGGCTCAGATCCGGGCTCTCTTCGCGTCGTATTTTTCCAATACCTGGCCGTCGTTCGACCGCATGTTCCTCCCGTCACCAGCATGCACGGAGCTTTTCATGGCGAAGCGCTCAGTTCCGGTTCATCTCGAAGACATCCCCAATGTAGGGCCGTCTTTGGCGGCGGACCTGCGGCGGGTGGGCGTGAACCGGCCGCAGGACCTGAAGGGGCGGAAGCCGATCGCTCTGTATCAGGCGCTCTGCGAGGCGTCCGGGGGTCGTCAGGACCCCTGCGTGCTGGACGTGTTCATGTCCGCCGTGCGGTACGTGGAAGGCGCCAAGGCTCGGCCTTGGTGGCACTACACGGCCGAGCGGAAGCGGACTTACCCGGATCTTTGACGGAGGATGACGATGCAACGGTTACTCGCAGCCCTCTTGATCCTGTGCGCTCCAGCGCTGGCGGCTCAGCAGGACGGTCCCACGCACCCCTTCCAGGACTCGCTCGTCGCGCAGCTGGCGGGCGTCTGGTCCATGACGGGGGACATGCGGGGGCAACCCCAGACGTACTCGCTGAAGGCCGAGTGGGTTCTGGGGCACCAGTTTCTCCGGTTGGAGATGAAAGGCGATCAGTACGAGGCGGTTTCGTACATCGGGTACGACAATGCCAGCGAGCGGTACGTGGCGCACTGGATCGACATCTTCGGCGGGCGGGTGTCCGAAACGCTTGGATACGGGAAGCGCGAGGGGAACGCCATTCACTTCGTGTTCGAGTATCCGGACGGGCCCTTTCGCTCGGATTACACCTTGGACCCCAGGACCGGGTGGAAGATCGACATGACCCAGAAGGTTGCCACGGGACAGTGGCAGGACTTTGCGCACTACCAGCTCGTGAAGAAGTAGCTATGTCCCGTACTCGTCCTTGCGCCTGAGCCAGAAGGGGCCGCGATTACCCTCGTCCCGGCCCTTTGGGACCAGGTCAAGGTAGTTGTAGGCGGTGTTCATGAGATCGATGCCCCGGGCGTAGGTCGAGTAGGTGTGGAAGATCTTCCCGTCGACCTTGTGAAAGACGCTGATCCCCTCGCGCTCGGTCTCTTCGAGATCGTTGTAGATGACGAAGTTGTACATCGCCTTCTTGGCTTTCACGTCTTCGGGCTTGAATGACGCCTGGAAGTCGACATTGAAGTCCGAGTTCCCCGACGACAGCCACTTGAAGGACCATCCCATCCGCTTCTTGTACTCTTCGAGACGAGCCAGCGGGGCGCGGGAGATCGCGACCATGGTGACATCGCGCTGATTCAGATGGACGATGATGGGATTGAAGTTGTCGGCCCAGAACGAGCAGTGGGGACAGCCGACCTTGGCGTTCGGACCAAACATGAAGTGGTAGACCACGAGCTGACTCCGGCCCTCGAACAAATCGGCGAGCGTTTCCTTTCCCTTCGGGCCGTCGAACGTGTACTCCTTGGCCAGGGATTCCCACGGGAGATCACGCCGGGCCCGCGACAAGGCGTCACGAGCCTTCGTGAATTCCTTTTCCCTCTTGAGGAGCTCCGTCCGGGCGGCAATCCATTGCTCGCGCGAAACGACTTGGTGGTCCATGGGCTACCTCTTCATGAGTGCGTTGGCTTCCGCGTACGGCATGGCGTGATCGGCGAAGCTAAAGGTGCCCTTGTCCTTGATTTCCCGCGCGGCATTTACGAAGCCCCCGAGCGCCGCCCGCGCCAGGGCCGAGCCGATACTGATCCGCTTCACCCCCAGCTCGGCGAGCTCCGCGACAGAGAAACGCGCCGCCTTGAGCCCCATCACGACGTTCACGGGTTTCGAGACCGATTTGCAGATGGTGCGGATCTCGTCGGCGGTCGTCACGCCAGGGGCGTAGAGGCAGTCGGCACCGGCCTTCTCGTAGGCCTGAAGCCTCTTGATCGTGTCATCGAGATGGGGCCTGCCGTGCAGATAGTTCTCCGCCCGGCCGACAAAGACAAAAGGGAAGGGGAGCTTGTGGGCTGCCTCGGCGGCCGCCGCGATGCGCTCCACTGAGAGATTGAAATCGTAGATGGGATTCTTCGGATCTCCAGTCGAGTCCTCGATGGACCCGCCGACCAGGCCCGCCTGAATCCCCGCCAGTCTGATGGTCTCGGCTGCATCCTCCGGGCGCTCTCCGAAGCCGTCTTCGAGGTCCGCGGCCACGGGAAGGTCGGTCGCATCGGCGATCACCTTCGCGTTGGCCAGCGTCTCTTCGCGCGTGACCGAACCGTCCCCATCCTTCTTTCCGAGCGTGAACGCGAGACCGGCGCTCGTGGTGGTCAGGGCTTCGAACCCCAGCCCGGCGAGCACTTTCGCAGTGCCGGCATCCCAGGGATTCGGGATGACGAAGATCCCGGGGCGGGCATGGAGCGCCTGGAACCGGCGCGCCTTCTCGGCTTGCGTCGCGGACATGCGAATCCTTTCAGGCAGGACGACGATCGAGCAGCAACCCCACTCCAAAACCAACAAACACGACGCCGGTCACGCGGTCCAGTCCCTTCGTGACACCCGGACGTTTGAGCCAGCGGGCCAGCGGCCTGGTGGCAAGCACGAGGATCGCGAACCAGCAGAGGCCTTCGAGGGCGTGAATGCCGGCCAAGAGCATCGAGAAGCTGGTGACAGAAGCGCCCGTGGGGACGAATTGTGGGAGAAAAGTGACGTAGAAGACGCCGACCTTGGGATTCAGGAGGTTGGTGAAGAGGCCGCGGGCGAACCAATTGGCCTGGGTTTTCACCCGACCCTCAAGGTCGAGACTTCGCGCGGGGCGGGTGAGGAGCCTGATGCCCAAGTAGATCAGGTACACCGCGCCCGCAATGCGAAGGACGTTGTAGGCGACGCGCGAAACGGCGAGCAGGCCACCGAGGCCCACCGAGACGGCGAGTCCCCACACGAGGCATCCGAGGCACACACCGATCCCCGCCAGGAGCGCCCGACGCCCGCCTTCCACCGCCGCCGTGCGCAGCACTAACGCGGTGTCGAGGCCCGGCGTGAGGGTGAGGAGCCCCGCCGCGGCGGTGAAGGAAAGGAGAGCTTCGCTCGTCGTCATGCTGAAACCTACTTCATCCCCTCCACCATTTCGGCGAGGCGATCGAAGCCAGCCTTGAGCCCGCGCTCCATCGGGGACCGGAGCACCGCGTCCCGCGCTGCCATCGATTCGTACAGGATGGTGGTCGTGGCCAGCGTCCTCCCGTTGGTTTCCGTCATCACGACCGTGCCGACCGCTTCTCCAGGATACCAGGCCTGATCGAACCTTTCCGTGGAGACGATGCGTTCGGGGGCTTTGATCTCCTTGTAGATGCCCCCCATGCCCATTTCGCCTTCGGGTCCGCGCCAGACATACCGGTACTTCCCGCCAACGCGCAGGTCGATCTCGCACACGGCGAAGCTCCAGCCCGGAGGGCCGAAGAGCCATTTCCGGACGAGCTCCGGTTTGGTGTAGGCATCGAAGACCAGCTTTCGCGGGGCATTGAAGCCGCGACTGATCTGGATCTCGCGGTCGGAGAGAGGGACGATGCGCAGCTGGTTGTCCATCAGGCTTCTCCTTTTTGCATCTCTTCGAGGAGGGTATCGAGTCCCTTGTACCGGGTCTCCCAAAGCTTCTTGTACTTCTCGAGCCACTGGTTGGCATCGGCCAGGCGCTTGGGCTCGATGCGGCGGGGGCGCCGCTGGGCATCCCGGGAACGCGAGATCAGGCCGGCATTCTCCAAGACCCTGAGGTGCTTGGAGATAGCAGGCTGGGTCATGTCGAAGGGAGCGCCCAGCTCGCTCACGGTCGCGTTTCCCCTGGCGAGCCGGGCCAGGATGGCCCGCCGAGTCGGATCGGCCAGGGCGGCGAAGACGGCGTCGAGGGTTGCGTCGTTCATAACCATATGGTAATATACAACCGGACGCGATTCCGTCAACCTCAACTGGAGTTGGTCATGTCGAAAATCACCCCGTTCCTCTGGTTCGATAACAACGCCGCAGAGGCGATGAATTTCTATTGCTCCGTGTTCAAGAATTCGAAAGTCGGGAAGGTCAACCCGATGATGGTGATCTTCGAGCTCGAGGGACAGGAGTTTTTCGGATTGAACGGCGGTCCGAACTTCCACTTCAACGAGTCCGTGTCCTTCTTCGTGAAGTGCGAAACGCAGGCTGAGGTGGACTACTACTGGGAGAAGCTGATTGCCAGCGGTGGGCGGGAGTCCCGGTGCGGCTGGCTCAAGGACCGGTTCGGGCTCTCGTGGCAGGTCGTCCCCAACCGGTTGGGCGAGCTCTTGGGGGACCAGGATCCCAAGCGCGCCAATGCGGCGCTGCAGGCGATGATGAAAATGAGCAAGATCGTGATCGCCGACCTGGAGAAGGCGGCGAAGGCCGCTTAGGGCACGGCGGGGCGGGGCGTTACGGCCCGGACCGGTACCGCCAGCTGCCCCGCCGTGAGACCCCCTGCTGACGCCGAGACCGTGAGCACCGGTCCCGCCGGCCTGATGATGGCGAGCCCGCGGCCATTCATGGCGGGCAGGGAATCGATCTGGTAACGGCCATGGTAGCGCATGTCAGCGTTGTCCATGGCGATCAGTGCGCCACCCGCCACCGTGACACGGACGACGTTGTCGGCAGACGGCACCACGACCCCCGCCGAGTCGACAATTTCGTAGCGGACCAGTGCGACGTCACCTGACTCGTTCGTCACGGTGTCGCGATCGGCTGTCAGTCGCACCGCGACGGGAGCACCGGCGGTACGCACTTCATCGTGGCAAGCCACCTTTCCGCTCCGGTCCTTCCCCACGGCTTTGAGGACGCCCGGCTGATAGGCCACATCCCACTCGAAATGGAGGTCCTCGGTCGTGGCTGCCACGACGGGAAGCGCGTAGCTGTTCCACCCACCTGACGTACCCTGCGCGGGGAATTCCTTGCGCTTTTCACCGAGCGACTTGCCGTTCAAAAAGAGCTCGACAGTGTTGCAGTTGGTGTAGACCAGCACCGGGACGATCTGTCCCTCGCGGCCCGGCCAGGTCCAATGCGGCAGGAGGTGCAATACCGGCTGGTCGGTCCACAGGCTCTGGTACAGGTAGTACGAATCCTTGGGATGATTGGTGATATCGAGCGTTCCCGACGGAAACCCCTTGAAGGGCCAGACCGCCTCGCCGAGATAGTCGACGCCGGTCCACATGAAGTTGCCGGCGAAGTAATCGTGGAGCGTGACCCACTTCCAGAGCCGCTCCGCCTGGATCATCCCGCTCGTGTAATTGGCATGCACGGCGGTGGAATCGTTGCCGAGTGACGGCCGGTCGTCGAAGCTCTCGAAGATCGTCCCACTCTCCGTTCCCACCATCTTCCAGTCCGGATGATGGTGGCGGTCTTCCTCGGCGAAGAGCTCCCGCCGCTCATGCCACCGGTCCACGTAGTTGTACCCGACGATATCCTCGGCCTCGAGAAAGGCCTCCAGCGCAGGATGCCCGTCGGCGACGATCTGGTCATTGCCGGTCGTCACCGGCCTGGTGGGGTCTTCACGATGGAAGATGTCGACGAGCGTCCGCAGCACCTGCACGCCGTCCGGCACGCTCTGCTCGCCGATCTCGTTCCCGGCGCTCCACAGGACGATCGACGGATGATTCCGGTCGCGATCGATGAAATCGTCGAGGTCGTGGGCACTCCAGTCCGCAAAGTACTTGTGATAGCCCTCGGGCACCTTTCCGAACGTCCACTCATCGAACGCCTCGGCCATCACGAGAAAGCCCATGCGGTCGCAGAGATCGAGGAATTCCGGGGCGGGCGGGTTGTGCGAGGTCCTGATGGCGTTCACGCCCTCGGCCTTGAGGAGACCCAGCCGGTATTCCCAGATCCGCTCGGGGACCGCGACGCCGACGGCGCCGCCATCTCCATGCAGGTTCACGCCCCGCATCTTGACCTGCTTGCCGTTGAGCAAGAATCCCGTGTCGGCCGTGTATTCGATGCTGCGGATGCCGAACGTGGTGTTCTGTACGTCGACGCTCTTGCCGTCCTGAAGGACCTCGGAGCGCAGGGTGTAAAGCGTGGGAGAGTCCACCGACCACAGTGATGGCTTCGCAACGTCGATTGCCTGGCCGACGCGCTGGCTCGCGTCCGCACTCACCGAGAAGCTCGTCTCTGCGTGTGCGACTTCCACTCCCGCGGCATTCAGCACCGCTGACCGAAGGCGCTCCTGATGTGACGAGGCGCCGGAATTCTCGACGGACGTCAGCACGGTCACCGCGGCGTGCGTCGAGTCCGCGACCGGCGTGGTCAGGTAGACGCCCCAGTGGGCGACATGGACGGGCGAAACGATGGTCATCCACGTGTGCCGGTAGATCCCGCTCCCCGAGTACCAGCGGGAGTTGGGCTGATGGGAGTTGTCCACGCGCACCGCGACGACATTGATTCCCGACACCAAGTGCGATGTGACGTCATAGTAGAAGGAGCTGTAGCCGTACGGGCGCTTTCCCAGGTGAAATCCGTTGATCCAGACATCCGAGTTCTGGTAGACACCATCGAACTCGAGCCAGACCTCTTTCCCGGAGCTCCCGGCCGGCATCCGGAATGCCTTGCGATACCAGCCGATCCCGGTGGGGAAGAACCCGCCCCGGCCTCCGGCCGGCGCGCTCTGCTCCGGCGTGCCCTCGACGCTCCAGTCGTGCGGCAGATCCAGCTTCCGCCACCGCCGATCGTCGAACCGCGGCGCCTCGGCTCCTTGCGGGTCGCCCAGCGTGAAGCGCCAGCCGGGATCCATGGAGAGGCGTTGGCGCTGGGCGGAGGCAAGACTGGGGAAGCCGATGAGCAGAGCGAAAATGGCGGCCCGGGCTCTCATACTGGTCTCCGTTTCAGTTGTCCTTCACACGGAACATCAGCGCTGCCGCCAACAGGAGGGACGCCCCGCCCACTACGAGCGCGTAGAGTGTGTCGCCTCCGAAGAACTGCTTGACCAGATATCCCAGAATCGCTGCCGCGATGATCTGCGGGATGACGATGAAGAAGTTGAACACGCCCATGTAGTAGCCGAGCTTGGCCGGAGGCAGAGCGCCGGTGAGGATGGCGTAGGGCATGGACAGAATACTCGCCCAGGCGATTCCGACGCCGATCATCGAGTACAGGAGATAGTGGGGCTCGGTGATCATCGTAATGGACAGGAGGCCGAGCGCCCCGCAGGTCAGGCACACGATATGGGCCATTTTGGGAGAGGACCATCGCGCGAGCGGCGGAATACCAAAGGCCACGAACGCCGCAACGCCATTATAGACCGCGAAACAGACACCCACCCAGTTCGCGCCGTCGTTGTAGAGCACTGACGTCGTATCGGTCGTGTGGTAGACGTGGGCAGTCACCGCCGTTGTCGTGTAGATCCACATGGCGAACAACGCAAACCACGAGAAGAACTGGACCAGCGCCAGCTGCTGCATGGTCTTGGGCATGGCGAAGAGATCGTGCAGGATCGTTTCAGCAACGTTGCCGTGGCTTTCCGGCGTGGCCGTAATTCCGAACGACGCCATCTCGTCGGGCGAGTACTCCTTCGAGGAAATGACGGTCCACACCACTGCAATGAAGAAGGCTGCGGCTCCGAGGTAGTAGGAGAAACGGACAGACGCCGGAATCTGGCCGTGCCCGGCTTCGTTGCTCACACCAAACCAGTTCGTCAACATCCAGGGAAGCATCGAGGCGACTACCGCCCCGGTCCCTATGAAGAAGCTCTGGACGGCGAATCCGGTGACCCGCTGCGACGCCGCCAGGTTATCGCCGACAAACGCTCGGAAGGGCTCCATCGAGATGTTGATCGAGGCATCCATGATCCACAGCATCCCCGCGGCAACCCAGAGAGCGGGGGAGTTCGGCATCACGATCAGGGCGAGCGATGCGAGAATGGCCCCAGTGAGAAAGTAGGGACGGCGCCGGCCCAGGCGATTCCAGGTGCGGTCCGAGAAATATCCGACGATCGGCTGCACCAGGAGGCCGGTGGTCGGTGCCGCGATCCAGAGCCATGGAATGACGTCGAGATTCGCACCGAGGGTCTGGAAGATCCGGCTCGTGTTCGCGTTTTGCAGCGCGAAGCCGAATTGAATCCCCAGGAACCCGAAGCTCATGTTCCAGATCTGCCAGAACGAGAGTCTGGGCTTTTCCATGTGCTCCGTCCCTCTCGGAGTTAGCCTGCGCGGGCCTGCGCGAGCCGCCTTGCCAGGTCGCCAATCTCGGGTGCGCCGAACACTTCGTCGAGAAGCTTGCTCATAGGGCGCTGCCAGTTGGGACGGGCGGAAGACGAGGTCCCCGGAAGGTTCACCCCGCGGTCTTCCAGCCAGAGGTCCTCGAGCCACGGCATGACCAAGGGGCTTTCCGAGCGCCCCAGCCACGCGAGGAGCTCGCCCAGCAGGGCCCGGGGATCGTCGGCGGGACGCTCGAAGCGTCGGCTGATCCCGAGGGCGATGGCTGCCCGCTCTTCCCGCACCTCCGGCGCATTCGCTTCGGTGAGCAGGCCGCTGTCGATCCGGTCGCCGATGTCGTTCCCCTTCAGCCATCCCGCGAACGTCGGCGTGTCGTGCGTGCCGACAAGGGCGACATCCCGCCCCGTGGGAGGATTCGGCGCCGGTTCCTTGTGCCAATCCTGAAACTCGGCCAGGTACATCCCCCAGATCTTCCGCTTGGGGAGGGCCTCGTCGATTTCCGGTGGCACCGTGCCCAGGTTCTCCCCGACGATCTCGCATCGGTTCCGGTGCGACTCGAGCGTGAGCAGGGCGAAGAGCTCCTCGGCCGGATACGACACGTAGGTCCCCTGATCGAGCTGCATACCGTGGGGAATCCAGTAGAGCCTGGTCCACGCCATGATGTGGTCGACGCGAAGCACGCCGGCGAGCGCCGCGAGGTGGGCGATGCACGCACCCAGATAACGGTGACCCTCACGGCGCGATTCGGTCGGGAGGACCGGCGAGAACCCCCAATCCTGACCACTGGGGAATCCCCGATCGGGTGGCGCACCGACCGACATCCGATTCGCGAAGAGAGTCTGCCGCGACCACGTGTCGTACCCATCGGGGTGCACGCCCACGGTGAGATCGAGGCCGAGTCGCATGCCGTGCCCGTCCAGGCGCGCTCGCAGGTCCGTAAGCTGCTGACGGGCGAGCGTTTGGGCGACCAGATGAAACCGCTCTTCATCCGGGTCGACTTGATCGGTCGCGACATTCCCGGCCCGGGCTGCGCCTGGCCAGCTTCGCCAGTCCCGTCCCAGTCTCGCCTGTGCACCGCGGAAACGCGCGTATCGAGCAAGCTCGGCATCCACTTCCGATGGATCGGGCGGACCGTATGACGCGAGCGCCGCGCGGACTTCTGCAGCAGCTGCCACGACATCGAGCCGGCCATTCGGTGCGGTCCGATGGTGACCGTCGCCGAGGTCGAGCAGGAGCTCGGACCAGAACAGCCGGCTCACCGGCGAATACGGACTCGGCTCGGCAGGAGAAGTATTGAAGGTGGGAAGCAGGGGCAGGAGCGTGACCACGTCACCACCCAACGCGCGCAGCCACGCACACAGGGCTTCGAGATCCCGCAGGTCTCCGAACGTGCGGGATCTCGTGGACCGGAGGGCTGCCAGCTGAGCGCTGACGCCCCAGCTCTTCCGCCCTTCACCTCGTCGCCAGGCCGCGGCGGGCGCCGAAATAATGGTGGTGTCACCGTCGGTGTCGTACCCGGACGGCTCGCCATCCCAGGCGATGCGCACGGGCGTGGCCTGATGCCGCTTCGCGTCCTGGACGGCGCGGAGGGCCTCGCCGGCATCATGCGGTCCCGTGACCGGGGCGCCGAGGGCGGCGCACACCCGCACGAGTGTCTCTGCGGAAGGCGTGACGGGTCGTGCCAGGCCGTCGACGTAGCTGGTGCTGACGCCCAGCTCGGCGGCGAGGGCGTGCAGGGCGCTCAAGTCCTCCATGGGCTCAAGGCGCGGGGTGAATGCGAATCGCCTGACCGCCCCCGGGCGCCACCCTGATCGAGAGGCGAGTGGTGCTGGTCACCGGACGGTGGGTGATCGTGACGGGGTAGGGGTTCGTGCGCCAGTCAGCGCCGGGACCGTCGGCGTAGATGTCGGCGACGTATTGTTTGCCCGCCGTGAGGAACGAAAGCGAAACGTCGAGTGTCCGTGCGTTCTCGTCGGTGATGGCGCCGAGGAACCAGTCGGGGCCGCCGCGCTCTTTCCGGACGACCGCGACGTAGTCGCCGATCTTGGCGGCGAGTACGCGAGTCGTGTCCCAATCGACGGCGACGTCCTTGATGAACTGAAATGCCGGCTGGTTCTTGTAGTTCTCGGGAAGGTCGGCGGCCATTTCGACGGGCGAGTACAGAACGACGTAGTGGGCGAGCTGACGGGCGACGGTCGTCCGCACACGCGCGTCTTCGTTCGTATGCGGATGCCCACTCGACTTCTCGAGAATGTCGAAGATCCCGGGAGTCTGGTCGAAGGGCCCGTCGAGCATCCGCGTGAAGAAGAGGATCGTCTCGTGCTCGGGCGGGTTCCCTCCCTCGCCGCCCCAGGCATTGTACTCCTGCCCGCGGGCGCCTTCGCGCGACACGAAGTTGGGGTAGGTCCGGCGTTCGCCGGTGTCGTGCATCGGCTCGTGAGCGTCGACCGTGATCTCGTGTTTCGCGGCTTCCTCGACCACGTGCCGATAATGCCTGACCATCGTCTGCGAGTAGTGCGAGTCACCGTTGGCGATGGTGTCGGTCACATACCCGGTCTTGATGGCGTGGACGCCGAGGGACTGGTAGAGCGTGAAGGCGGAGTCCATCTGGCGCTCGTAATTCACGATGCCGCCAGACGTCTCGTTATGGACGATCAGCGCTACGCCTTTCGACTCGGCGTACCGGGCGACCTCGGGGAGATCGTAGTCGGGGTTCGGCTGGGTGAACGAGAACTGGCCGCCATTCTTGATCCAGTCACCATCCCAGCCGACGTTCCACCCCTCCACCAGCACGCCGCCGAAGCCGTTCGCTGCTGCGAAATCGATGTACTCCTTCGCCCGTGCGGTCGTCGCGCCATGCCTGGCGCCGGTGGCCCAGGTGTAGATGCCAAGGTGCATGGCCCACCAGATGCCGACGTATTTCATCGGTTTGATCCAGGAGGTACTCGGCAGAACGTTGGGAGGATTGAGGTTGAGGCCCAGGACCGACGGAGCGAGCTGGGTGACCGAGTCGGCGACCTGGATGGTGCGCCACGGCGTGTTGAAGGGGGTGTGGCCGCGGACCTTGATGCCGTCATGCATCGGCGCGAGGGCGACGCGAAGCGTACGGCTTTCCATCCGCGGACCCGCCAGGAACATCCGGGCATAGTCCTCGAGATCCGCCTCGTGAATCACCATCACGGTATGGCCGTCGGTGTTCTCGATCGTCAGCGGAGTCTGCACGCTGTCGATGATGCTCACCGGCGACGACGAGAAGAGAAACTCCGACCGATCGAGCCTCGGCCGGTTGGACGGGATCCACCAGGCCTTTCCATTATCTGCCAGCGAGAACTCGGTCAGCTCGTCCGATATCGAGAATGCTCCCAGCGCCGGCTGCTCGGGGAATTCGTACCGGAAGCCGATCCCGTCGTCGAACACGCGGACGCGCACGACGAATTTTCGGTTCGGTGCCGTTCTCTCCTCGACTGATGCGGAGATTTCGTTGTAGTGCTCGCGGACGCGCGACAGCTCGCCCCACGGTTGAGTCCACGTTTCGTCGTGTGTGGCTCTGGTCGTGTCCGCGATCCGAAGCGAATCCCGCAAGGCGGGCTGTCCGGTGAACTGCATGCCCAGCAGTGAGGGTTGAACGAGCTCCTGGCCGTTTCGGGACAGGGAGTACCGGAGATGGCCGACGCTGTCGATCTGCAGGGTGACCTGGTTCTTGCCGTCGGGAGAGGCCACACGCACCTGCGCAGCAAGCACAGGCGCGACGAGGGTAAGCAGTAGTAGAGGTTTACACATGGCGAGAAGCTAGAGGAGCTTCTCAGCGAGTGCTAGAACCAGCAGTGCCGTGGGTTCCGGAGGCCGCCTCTGTGGGCGTTTCCCAGGAGCCCGAAACGTTTCAGGCAGTGCCCACGGCAGCGGCCGGAGGGACTCACGGCGCTGCTGGTTCCAGGCATCCTGCTCGTGGGCGGAGGCGAGCGGCGACCCCCTCCGTCGTCTGCCGTGCGCACTACCAAGCGGCTGCGCGCGTCTAAGAGATGGGCACAGAGGCCGACTCCGGGGACCGCCGCTCGCCTCCGCTAGTGCCCCCCCGTAGATTCCCGTCCATGAGAAAACCGCTACTTCTTCTCACGGCGATGCCGTTCGCAACGCTCGCCGCGCAAACCGCTCCCGACACCTCCTGGGTCCAGCGCAGCGCCGTGTACGAAGTATTCGTCCGCGACTTCTCACCATCGGGTGACCTGAAGGGTGTGACCGCGGGGCTCGACCGGATCCAGACCGTGGGCGCAAATGTCATCTGGCTGATGCCGATTTATCCGGTCGGTGTGCTGAACCACAAGGGCGAACTGGGCTCACCCTACGCGGTCCAGAATTACGAAGCGATCAATCCGGCCTTCGGCACCGCGAGCGATTTCCGCGATCTGCTGCGCGCCGCGCACAATCGCGGGATGCACGTCATTCTCGACTGGGTGCCGAATCACACCGCCTGGGACAATCCCTGGATCACGGCGCATCCCGACTGGTACGTGCACAACGACAGCGGGAAGATCTCGGTTCCAGTGGATCCGCAGGGTCATCTCACCGACTGGACCGACGTTGCCCAGCTCGACTACAAGAATCCGGACCTGCGGAAGGCGATGATCGCGGCGATGGAGTATTGGATCGACACCTACCAGATCGACGGCTTCCGGATGGATGCGGCGGGATTCGTGCCCGATGCCTTCTGGCAGGAGTGCATTCCGGCTCTGCGGGCCGACGCTCGCCAGTCGATCATGCTCCTGGCGGAGTGGGGCGATCTGAAGATGCACCGCCTGGGGTTCGATCTCACGTACGCATGGGACTCGTACGGCGGGTTGAAGGACGTGTGGAAGGGGAAGCCGGCCTCCGCGTGGGTGGAACGCGAGATCGCCGATCAGAAGGCGATGCCGAGGGGCGGCGCGCGGATGCGGTTTACGACGAATCACGACGAGACCGCATGGGATAAACCGCCCGTCGTCCTCTTCGGCGGAGCGCCAGGCGCGCGGGCGGCATATGTGGCCGAGGCGCTGCTGCCGGGCAGGCCGGAGATCTACAATGGGCAGGAGGTCGAGTCACCACAGACGTTGGGCATCTTCCTGAAACAGCCGATTCAGTGGGACCAGCCCGACAAGAGCGCGCTGCCCTTTTATCACCGGATCATCGAGCTCGATCTGACTGATCCGGCGTTCTTCCTGGGGCAACTGGCCGAGGTCGGGACGGGTGCGCCGAACGACTTGATCGCCTACACGAGAGGCGAGGCGCTCGTCGTGGTCAACGCCCGGAATCATCCCATCACGACCACGGTGAATGGCTACCGCGTGAAGGGGGCGACTAATCTCCTGACCAACGTCGTCGCCACGAGCGACACGCTGGATTTGCCGGCCTATGGGGCAGTGGTGTTGGAAAGATAAAACGTGGGGCGACTTTTCTAGTTTTTTCTCACCAATTCCAAGATCAAGCTGGATCTCGCAGGAACGGTTGCCGCGTAGCCCGCGAGGGCCCCGTCCTTCCCGACCGTGAAGGGCGCCCCCTTCTTGTTGGTCATCAGGTCCAATGACCGGTACGACCCGGGAGCAACCGCTCCGTTTCCCGAGTTGATCGAGAGCGTTTTCGCGACCGTGCTCAGGTTCACCACCACCATGGCGGTGTGATTTCTTCCCCGGCGGAGATAGGCAGCCACACCGGGGTCACCTGAATTCAGCGCGACGAGCTTTCCCTCGGCCAGAGCCCCGTTGGTCCCCCTTAGATGGATGAGCGTCCGATAGAGATTGAGGAGTGAGCCTGGGTCCTTGTCCTGCACCGCGACATTGGCGGTGGTGGTGTCGGACTGCAGCGTTTCCCATGGCGTCCCCGTCGTGAAGCCTCCGCCTGTCGCTCCCGTCCATTGCATCGGCGTCCGCAGGCGCGGGTCGGGCTTGTCTCCAACCATGCCGAGCTCTTCGCCGTAATAGATGTAGGGCTCGCCAGGCAAGGTGAGGAGCAGGGTCGCCGAGAGGCGCGCACCGACGAGGTCGCCGCCAAGGATCGTGAGGGTGCGGGTCTCGTCGTGGTTGCGCTGCAACGTGCCATACCGCTGGTCCGGAATCGCGCTCTGGAGCTTGAGCCAGGTATCCAGCAGCCCGCCGACCGTATCGCGCTTGACGGCCCAGAGCAGCGAATCCGAAGGCGCGAAGGTGAAGTACGACGTCAGCTGATCGGGATAGTAGGTGAGCAGGGTGTCGACGGGATCCCAGACCTCCCCGACCGCATAGGCATTGGGATTGATGGCGTGGAGGTGTCTGCCGTACTCCCTCAGATACTGATGGGTCCCCTCGCAGTCCTTCAGGCACGGTCCATCCTCCATCAGGTACTGCACCGCGTCGAGCCGGAACCCGTCCACCCCCATCTGCTTCGTCCAGAAATCCGCGATCTTCATCCCCTCGGCGCGCACCGCCGGAGTGTTGTAGTTCAGATCGGGCATCCCCGAGTAGAAAATCCCGTAGTAGTACTCGTCGTAGACCGGCGACTTGTGCCACGCCGGCGCTCCCCACGGCCCCTTCCCGCC
This sequence comes from Gemmatimonadales bacterium, assembly GCA_035631315.1. Lineage (GTDB taxonomy): Bacteria > Gemmatimonadota > Gemmatimonadetes > Gemmatimonadales > GWC2-71-9 > 40CM-2-70-7. Next base: position 79,573 of record DASQIZ010000116.1, on the reverse strand, counting down.
ATCGGTTTTCGAGAAGATGTACCAGCTGCGATAGGGAGACGTCGTGTCGTGGAGGGCCGCCTGAAAGTAGGGGTGCTGGTCGGACGAATGATTCAAGACCATGTCGACGATGATCTTCAGCCCGCGTTGATGGGCCGCCGCGACCATGTGTTTGAAGTCGTCATTCGTTCCATAGGCGGGCTCGACCTTGTAGTAGTTCGACACGTCGTACCCGTGATACGACGGCGACTCGGCAACGGGCATCAACCAGATGCAGCGGACCCCCAGGCCTTTGATGTAGTCGAGCTTTGCCGTGAGCCCGTTCAAGTCCCCCACGCCGTCTCCGTTCGAATCGAAGAACGACCGGACGAACACCTCATAGCAGGTGGCGCCGTGCGTCCAGCGAGGGGCGGGTTGTTGGCTGAGCAGTGCGTGTGGGAGAAGCGCGAGGGCGGCGATGGAGAGACGTCGCTTCACGGGACCTCGGAGGCCGTATCGATCGCGATGGCCGTCTTGGCAGTCAGGTTCACTGCGATTTCATGGGTCGAATCGACGGTGATCAGGGTGCCGACGCAAGTGGTCCCCGAGCGCCCGCCGGTCAAGAGATCGCAGTAGTGACCAGCCGCCATCCCGGTCGCAATCGTGGCGGCGACGGCAGAGTCTTCCCGGTTGATGGCCACGAAGCCCAGGCTCCCCCGCGAGAACGCGATGGCCTCGGACCCATTGTCCCACCAGTGATTCTGGTTGGTGCCGGCGACCAGTTTCCGGAACGCCACCATGTGGAGGATGTACGGCTCCCGGTGCTCACAGACCCATTGTCCGTCGGTGGCGGAGTCGGGGTTGGCGGCGCAAGTGACGTCGTACGTATGGCCCGTCGCGTCTCCCGGCGGCCCCATGCTGTTCTCGGCGGGCCGCTGGAACGCGTAGCTCGAGAGGATGGACGGATATCCGTATGGTTGAGCCAGCATCCAGACGTTGGCGAGCCGGAAGACGGCGCCGTCACGATAGCTGATGGTGCCGTCGGTATGCTGGGTGTCGTGATTCTGCAGGAACACGACGGCCTTGTCGGAGGGCATGAGGCCCCAGGCGGTCTCCGAGAACTGATTGCCCGGAGAGCCGTTCGGGTTGAGCTGGGCGATGTACTGGCCTGGTTTTTCGAGGAACTTGTCGCCGACGCCGGTAAAGGTGAACTCGGTGATGTCGGACGACGCCCCGGAGGAGTACCCCTCGCCGAAGTAGTCCCGGGGCGACAGGGCTTCGCCGAAGCCCGACGAGACTTCGAGGAAGTAGTAGGGCAGGGGCTTGCCCTGGGCCTTCACGGCGGAGTCGACGATCCAGAAGATGCTGTCGAGTGAGACCTGCTGGATGTGCTTGGCCGCATCGATCCGGAAGCCCGCGACGCCCAGGTCGACCAGATAGATCAGGTAGTTCGCGATTTTGTGACGGACCGACACCTTTTCGGTGTTCAGGTCGGGGAGGCTCAGGAGCTCGCAGTCCTGCACGTTGGCCGCGTCCGAGTAGTCCGTCACCGTGCAGGGCGGCTGATGGAAGTCGCTGCTGCTATAGAGGCCGGGATAGCTGTATTTCGAGTAGCTCGTGCCATTCGATCCCACACCTGGGCTGGGGAAGTTGGTCATGTGGTTGATGACGGCGTCCACGTAGATGCCCACACCCACGTTCTTGCAGCGGGTCACCATGTCCACGAACTGCGCACTGTCTCCCGAGCGCGATAGGGCGACGCTGTACTCTACCGGTTGATAGCGCTCACTCCAGTCGTAACTGGGTGTGATACTGTGCTCCTGGGGTGGAGAAACCTGCACTGCAGTGAAGCCCGCCGGTGCCAGCACCTTCTCGCACTCCGACGCGATGTCGGTCCACTTCCACTCGAAGAGATGGACGAAGACATCCCCAGCGGCGGCGTGTCCCGACGGGATGTAGGTCTGCGGCAGGCTGGGGCGTGGCGGGGGAGGCCCGCCGGTTTGCGTGGGCATCAGCGGCCCCTTGGAGCAGGCGGCGATGGTGGCTAGGAGTAGGAGGCGGCGAGACATGACCATTGAGGACCCAAAAATAAAGAACCGGGGCTCCGCCGCCATCGTGGCGGAGCCCCGGTCCGGTTCCCCAGGAATCAGTAACCCGGATTCTGTTTCATGTTCGGGTTAGCGACCAGCACGTTCTGCGGGAGCGGATACAGATCGCGATACGCCGGCGTGGCCACTGGTGTGGAATCACCCACCGAGCCGCCGTAGTACGCATTCGAGCCCTTCCAGGCCCAGAGATAGGTCCCGCCGGTGAACTCGCCGAAGCGGACCAGATCGGTACGGCGGTGCGCCTCCCACATCAACTCACGGCCGCGCTCCGCCAGCAGGAAGGGCAGCGTCATCTGGCTGTCAACGACGTCGTGGGCGGTGTTCCCGAAGGCCCGTTCACGCAGCGCATTCACGTACGACAGTGCGGTGGTGGTGTCACCACCGCCGCCGCGCACCTGCGCCTCGGCGTAGATCAGGTACGCCTCACCCAGACGGAACATCGGGAAGTCGGTGTCCGCGAACGAAATGTTGGAGCCGTTCGCGCCCAGGTGCGTCTTGTTCGAGAACTTCGGATTCGGGATGCCCTGTCCGAAGTTCTTGAGATCTGTGATGGCGACCGTCTGGCCGGTCGTGAAGAAGTTGTTGGCGCGGCCGTCGCCGGCGATGTAGAGATCGTGCGCCTCCGGCTTCATCCGTAGGCCATACCAGCAACCGTCCACGCCGTAGCTCGCCGGGCTCATCGAATTCCCGCACGAGGCATGAATGATGAAGTTCGTGGAGCCGTACGTCTGGGTGTGGATCCCATCCTCCGGAACCGAGAAGATGAGTTCGGGGGACGTGTTGTTGTCGGCGTCAAAATTGTAGAAGTAGTTCGACGCAAGGCTGTACCCGTCGGCGATCACGGTTGAGGCCTCGGAAAGCGCCCCGGCGTAGTTCGGCGTGCCGGTGTACACGCCGGCGTTCAGGTAGAGCTCGGCGAGCAGCATGTCGGCGGCCGGTCCAGTCGCGCGGCCATACACGTTCGGCCCCGGTGCGGGGAGCTGGCTCTTGATCGCTTGCAGCTCGCTCACCACGAAGTCGTAAATCTGCGTCCGGGTCGCCTGCTTGGGCAGCACGCCGAGCACATCGTTTTCCGTCACCAGGGGAATGCTTCCAAAGAAGTCGATCCCGTGCCAGTAGGAGAGCGCCCGAAGGAAGCGGGCTTCGGCCCGGTACATGTGCACCGAATCCTCCAGGGCAGTCTGTCCGCGGGACGCGAGCTTCGCGTCTGTCGTCTCGCGCAGGAACTGGTTCGCCATGTTCACCTGGAAGAACACGCGATAGTACATCGCGTTGACGAACGTATTGGAGGCGGTCCAGCCCTGTGTGTTCATCTCCGGCAGGGTTACGTCGCCCCAGGCGATGACCGCTTCGTCAGTGGGCAACTCTTCCATCTCCCAGTAGAGACGCATGTATTGGGAGAACCCGCCGTCGATCTGATTGATGTCGGTACTGCCATCCCCACCATCCTGTCCGCCGACCGCGAGGCCGACATAGAGCTTGGCGAGGAACTCCTTATACGACGTCGGGTCGTTGAAGAAGTTCGCTCCCGTCACCGTGCTCACGGGGTTCTCCGTCGGATCGGTGCACGCGCCGACAGCCAGAATGGCGAGTGCGACGGTGATGCCGAGCGCCTTGGCGCGAGTGCTGAACATGTGTCCGCTCCGTTTCCCGGAAGTGCGGGCGGCGAGCAACGTCTCAGAATTTGACATTGAGGCCTCCCGTGATGGTACGGGACCGAGGATAAATATTGTTGTCGATGCCGTTGATGCCAGCGGTCGGGTCGACCCCGGAGTATCCGGTAATCGTAAAGGCATTCTGGACAATGGCATACGCCCGGAGCTCCTGACCCGCCCACGGGAACGTGTAGCCGATGGAGATGTTGTCCATCCGCAGGAATGACCCGTTCTCCACGTAGTAGTCGGAGAGCAGCTGCTGGTTCTGGAAGTTCGTGGCCAGCACCGACGACTGCAGGTTGTACGGCGAGCTGCCGGCGGTGAGCTGCCGCCAGTTGCCGAGGTTCGAGGCCACGTTGTTGTAGACGTAGTTCCCGAGCCAGGCCCGCAACGTGAAGCTGAAATCGAAGTGCTTGTAGGTCAGCGTATTGGTCATGCCGAAGATCCAATGCGGCGCCGGGTCGTGCGAGACGCGGACGTTCAGGCCATACTGACAGGCCGTCGTGTCCTTCCCGGCGCTCAAGACGTAGGTCCCCTCGGTGGGCTTCCCGTTGGCGTAGACCTGCTGGCACGTGTAGAACGAATTGATCGGCGAGCCCGGCTGCAGAACCTGAATGGTGCTGCCGACACCCCCTGCGATGCCCCCGGTACGGATGTCATTGCTGACTCCCGGTGCGTTCGGGTTGATCGAGAGCAGCGTGTTGGTGTTGTGGTTCATGTTGAAGTTTGCCGTCCACGCGAGACCATCGCTGCCGGGTGCGGCATCCAGCATCCGGGCCGTAATATCGAAATCGAAGCCCGTATTCTTCATGTTCCCGATGTTCGTCACGACGTGGTTCGCCAGTTGGGAAGCCGGGTCGATGCTCACGTCGAACAGCAAGCCATCGGTCTTCTTGTTGTACCAATCGAACGAGCCGGTCAGACGCGAGTTCAACAGTCCGTAGTCGAATCCCAGGTCCGTCGTGGCCGTCGATTCCCACTTGAGGCTCGTGTCGACGGCATTGGGACGGAATGGGCACTCAAAGGTGGTACCCATCTGCGCCTCGGCGCTCGACTGACACGCCTGATAGCTCGTTATGAAGAGGTAGCTCCCGAAGGACTGGTTTCCCGTCTCGCCCCACGACGCCCGGAGCTTCAGGTCGGACACAGGGCCGAGGTGGAAGAAGGGCTCCTGCGAAATGCGCCAGCCAGCGGACACGCCGGGGAAGTTGCCCCACTGATTTCCGGGGCCGAACTTGGACGACCCGTCGCGGCGGATGGACGCGTTGAAGAGATACTTGTCGCCGATGTTGTAGCCCACGCGTCCGAAGAACGAAATCAGCTTGGAATTGTCGACGAACAACCCCGGGATCGGCGGATTCGCGGATTGCGGAATGCCGCCGTCGGTCAGGAGGTTCGTCGTGATCTTCGATTCGGCGATGTTCGGGTACCGCTGGTGTGAGAATCCGTATGAATACCCGCCCGTAAAGTCGATCGCGCCCGGTCCCATCAACGTTTGCGGCTGATAGTTCAGGTACAGGTCGAGGTTCGCGTTCGTCTGGCTCGGCGTCTCTTCGAAAAAGCTGCCATCGGCGCCGTTCTTGGTCTCGAGGTGAATGTTGTTCGGATAGAACGTCACGTGATCGATGTTGGTGACGTCGAAGCCGAGGTTCGCGGTCGCGGTGAGCCCCTGCAGCGCCGGGAACTGCGAGAAGTCGTACTTCGCCTGGAGGTTCCCCACGCTGCGGTAGGTGGTGCTGTGATCGATGGCCCCGTTCAGGACTTCCAATGGATTGTCCGGGGATGTGAGGCTGTTTCCAGGCCAGTTGTAATACCCGGTCCCGCTCGTCGCATCGAACACCGGCTGCGTCGGGCCCATTTGGGCCGCGTTGTACAGCACGCCTCCGGGCGTCGTCGTGTTGTAAACGCGCGCGCCGCTGAAGTTCGCCTTCAGGTCCAGGCGGTCATTATACAGGCGCTGGTCATAGTGGAGACCCATAGTAATACGCTGGTTCGAGGAGCCCTGCAGGACGCCGTCCTGATTCTGATACCCCAGCGACAACCGGTAATTGTTGGTCGTGCCCGAACCCGATAGGGCGATGTCATGCCGCGTGCTGGGACCATTTCGGTCAATCAGCCCGAACCAGTCGGTGTTGGCATTGCCCAGCTGGGCGAACCCGGTCGCCGAGTCGTGCGCGATGACGGCGGCGCGGAATTGGGCCGCGTTGAGCATGGACGGAAGGCGGTCGACCGAGGATGAAGAGAACGAACCGCCATACTCAACGGACGACCGTCCGTGTCCGGACTTGGTGGTGATGAGCACGACGCCGTTGGACGCGTTCGTGCCGTAGATGGCCGCTGACGAGGCGTCCTTGAGGATGGTGATCGATTCGATGTCGTTCGGGTTGAGGAACCCGAGCGGGTCCGTGCTGTCAGAGGCACTGTTGCCCACATGGATGCCGCCGCCGTTGCCCACCGGTACGCCGTCGATGACATAGAGCGGTTCTGTACTGGCATTCGAGGAGGCCGCGCCCCGAATGCGGATCGACATGCTACCGCCCGGCTCGTTGTTGTCGACGACCTGGACGCCCGCCACCTTGTTTTCGATGAGCGCCGCGGGAGAGGTGACGGTGCCGGGGTTGAAGTCCCCCGACGAGACCTGCTTGATCGAGGTCGTGACGTCGCCGGCCTTCTGCGTGCCGTATCCGACCACGACGACCTGGGCGAGGCTCACGGCTTGCGCGTTGAGTGCAAAGTCGACGACCACCGTGTCGTTGCCAGCCAGGGTGAACGACTTGGTCTGTGGTGCGTAACCGATGATGCGTGCCCGCAGGGAATCGGTGCCGGCAGGCAGACCGCTGATGATGAAGCTGCCATCACTCAGCGACAGGGTTCCGCGCGTGCCCACGGTCACGGAGGCGCCCGGGATGGGGCTATGCGTGGCGTCGTTCGACGTGACGTGCCCGCGGACCGTGCCGGTCTGGGCGGAGAGCGGGGCGAGTCCAGTTATGGTCAGGAGCACGCCCGCGAAGAACCTTACAGGTTTCATGACCTGTCTCCTCGAAGCCGAAAGGGCTCTGCCTCTGGCCCGGCTATGTCCGGGTCTCGAGTGCGCGGATGATGTAACGTGCGTGTCACACGGTGTCAAACCGATGAAACGTTCGTGAAACAACGGGGTAAGCGACCGCCCATTAGAGAAAGGATTGACGATGCGCTGGTCATGGGTTCCGACCATTCTGCTCATCGCGGGAGCGTGGGTCTCCGGCCCCGCAGACCTCTGCTGCACCGTGTCGCTCCATGTGCGCGTGCCCGCCGGCACCGGCCCCGTCTACATCGGCGGCTCCCTCGCCGAGCTCGGACCCTGGCACGCTGACGGCAAGCGGTTGGACGGGTCGGGAACAGAGCGGACCATTCGCCTCACCATGCCCGCAGGCACCGTCTTCGAGTACAAGTACACACTAGGGCGGTGGGACCGCGAAGCGGTCGGGACGAATCCGGCCATCGTACCGCCGAATCACCGCGTCGTGGTCTCGAGTGACACGACCGTCGTCGACGACATCGTGCAATTCAAGAAGGATCCGCGCGACTACGTCGTGGACTGGAAAGGTTCCGGCGTGCTCGGCCGCCTGGTCTACTGGACCGATGTAAAGTCGGCGTATCTCGCACCAACGCGCAACGTGGAGATCTGGCTTCCGCCAGGCTACGACCAGGACACGACCACCCGCTATCCGGTCCTCTACATGTCCGACGGCCAGAACCTCTTCGATCCCCGGCTGTCCATGGGTGGGATCGACTGGGGCGTCGACTCGGTCGTGATGGATCTCGTGCAGCGAAAGATCATTCCGCCGATCATCGTCGTCGGTGTCTGGAACTCGGCGCAGCGGTTCCCCGAGTACTCGCCGTGGCATGACGCGCCGAAGTACGCGCACTTCCTGATCGACGAGCTGATGCCGCGCGTGAACCGCGAGTTCCGGACGCTCACCGGTCCGGCGCATACCGCGCACATGGGCTCGTCAATGGGCGGGCTGCTCGGCTTCTACCTCGTCACGCATCACCCCCAAGCGTTCGGCGCGTGCGCGTGCATGTCCACGCACTTCCCGCTTTCGCCGGCCGTGGCGAAGCAGGTCTTCCGGGCGGGCGCGAGCGACGCGACGCCGGACACGACCCCGTACCTCGTCAAAGACATCGCCGCCGGACTCAAGGCTCCCAAGGGCGCGCGCTATTGGTTCGACCGCGGCACCCTCGGCCTCGACTCCGCGTACGGACCGACGTATGCCGTGGCGAGGCAGTGGCTCCTCTCCCAGGGACTTGCTGAGGGCAAGGACTTCGTCATCCGCACCTATCCTGGCGCCACGCACAACGAGGCTTCGTGGCGGGCGAGGCTCGCGGATCCCCTGACCTTCCTCTTTGGACAGTGACAAGCATCACACCATTTCGGGGCATGCGTCGGGCACCAATTCCGATAGCAGGGGGTAGGGCAGGGAGACCCTGATCCGGAGCCATATAGATGAATAAGATCACCCTTGGTCTTGCCGCTTTCGCGCTTGGCGCAGTGCCGTTGGCCGCGCAAAGCGGGATGACCCTCAAGGCGGGCGCCTCGTTCGGCAATGTATCGAACCGCGGGGTGCTCCCCGGAAATCTCAGCACCCGCACCGGCTTCGCCGGCGGCCTCGCCCTCTCGCTCTTCGGCGGCGATCCGCTCAACGTGAGCATCGAAGGTTTGTACGCGCAGCGTGGCGTCGGCTCCTCGACCGACACCAGCGCACGGCGGATCGACAACATCGATGTCCCCGCCTACGTGAGGTTCACGCTGCCGACCCCCGGCATTGCGCCGTTCGCGTACGCGGGACCACAGGTCTCCTTTCAGGTGAAGTGCAGTGCGGGACCAAACCCATGCCCGAGCGACATGCCCAAGACCACCACCGCCGCCGTGATCGGCGCCGGCGTGCGGCTCGGCAAGCCCGGACTGGAAGTCGAAGGGCGTTACATCTACGGCCTGACCGACCTCAAGCTTTCGACGGTATCCAGTTCGTCGAGCTCCAAGACGAGATCGTTCATGTTGCTGGCGGGGATCAGCTTCTAGCCCATGCCGCGAATACGATGATCCCCGGGCTTGCGCCCGGGGTTTGGTAAGGCCAAGACGGTTCAGCGGGTGATGTACCAGACCCCTGGCGCAAGCCAGGGGTTCTTAACAACTGGGGCTCTAGGTCCCTTGATTCCCATACACCAATGCGATCACGATCCCGACCACCAGCCATTCGAAGAAATACGCCACGCCCTGTTGGATCGAGAGCTTGGCGCTGACCTTCAAGTTGACGTAGTTGTGAACCACGAAGACACAATCGAAAAAGACGCCGATCATCCCGCCGAAGATGAGCCCACGCTGCAGGACCGATCCGTGGCCCTGAATCATGACGTAGATGTGGACCAGGACCAGGATGGCGACGAACGTGGCCGCCATGCCGAGGGGCATGACCTTCATGAGGTCGTCATGCGGGCGGTAGAGGGCGGAGTGCTTCTCGAATTCCCGCTTGAGCGCGGGAACGCCCATGAACACGACGCCGCCGAAGATGAAGTAGGCCACGAAGGCCGCGAGGGCGGTGAGGAGGATGTGGGCGAGATTCATGGGGCGCCAAGGTAACGCCCGCTATTGACCTCCGCAGCCGGCCTGACAACACTTGGACAGCGCGCGTTGGGGCGCCTCCGGTCCGCGGCAAGGGAATACTCCCACCCAGAAACACCAAGCCTTCGGCAGGCTCGCCTTTCCTTCTTCCTGCCTGAGCTCAGCGGACGTCAGGTATGGGAGGAAGGCCATGAACCTCGAAAGCCTCAAGAAAGAGGCGAAGCGCTGGCTCGCCGATCTGCGTGCCGGTGTTCCCGTCGCCCGCGACCGCTTTGCTCGCGTCATCACGCCCATCCCCACATCGCCCACGCTCCGGGACGTCCAACTCGCGCTTGCGCGGGAGCATGGGTTTCCCGGTTGGGCCGACCTCAAGCGTCAGGCGGAACAGGCCCCCGCGCTCGCGACGATGGCCCGGTACCAGGAGATGGCCGAGGCGCTGCTCGAGGCCTACCGCACGGGTACGCCCGAAGCGATGGAACGCCACTACCGGCTCACCTGGCACCGGCGGGCGTGGAAATCGATGCGGAGTTACGTCCAGCTCGACCTCGGCAAACGGCCGGCGCACGACGGGGACGACGTCGAGCTCACGCTGGACGATGCCCGGCGCGCCATCGCGATGGAAAACGGATTCCGGACCTGGGCGGAGCTCGAGCGATATACGCAGACGGCTGGACCGCGTACCGTGCCGCGGGCCTTGAGACTGCTGCCGCCCGGGGACGAAGAGGATCAGTTCCCCGTCGCCGTCACGAAGAACTGGGACGAGGCGATCAGGCGTCTCGCCGAAAAGCCGGCTCTGAAGCTCAGCGTGGGCGGCCAGATCACCGACAGCATCCTGGCTGACATCGCCAGAGTCCCTGGGATTACGGCGCTCGACCTGTCTGGCTCGAAAGCTCTCACCGACGCGGGACTTCGACACGTCGCCGGCATGACCACGCTCACCACGCTCGATCTGAATGACACCGGGGTCACGGACCAGACCCTGGAGGTCTTGTCGGAGCTGCCACACCTCGAACGGCTGTCACTGGCGTCCACCCGCGTGACGGATGCCGGGGTCGCCCATCTGACCCGCTGTCGGCGTCTCCGGGACTTGACGTTGATCTGGACTCGCACGGGCGACGCGGCCATCAGGGCGCTCTCGGGAATCGAGTCGTTCCGAACGTTGGTTACCGGCGTGCTGACGACCGACGCAGGGATCGCGGCCCTGCACGAAATCCCTGCCTACAAGTCCTGGCTGGGTGGGGAGTTCGCATCGGGGCTGACGTCGTACCGCGCCCAACCGAATCAGGTGACGCTGTACGGGACCTTCTCCGATCGCGGGCTCGACGCCCTGCGGGGCCTCGACGGCCTGGCGGGGTTCAACCTGGCAGGCGACCAGAAGGCCCTCACGCTCCGCGGACTCGAAGCGCTCACGACCTTGCCCCGGCTGGCCTGGCTGGCCATCGAGGCTGACGACTCGTCCATGCCCGTCATCGCCCGCATCCCCGGCCTCCGCTTCCTCGGCATCCAGGACACCTCAGCAGGAGACGATGGGTTCGAGGCGCTGGCTTCCTGCAGCACTCTCGAGGCCATCTGGGGGCGTCAATGCCACAATCTCCGCCGGCGCGGATTCACGGCGCTGGCCCGTCTGCCGAGGCTTTCCAAGCTTTCAGTGAGCTGTCTCAACGTGGATGATGCGGGCGTTTCAGCCCTGCCCAGCTTTCCGGCGCTGACAGAGCTGATGCCGATGGACATCCCGGACGCAGGATACCGGCACATTGGAAAGTGCGAAGGACTCGAGCACCTGGTGCTCATGTACTGCCGTGACACCACCGACCGGGCGACGGAGCAGATCACCAACCTCCGCCTTACCTACTACTTCAATAGCTACACGACGATTACCGATCGCACGCCGGAGCTGTTGTCAGGAATGGAGTCGCTGGAACGGATCACCTTCAGTGCCTGCAACAACATCACAGACGGGGGTTTGGCGAAGCTTCTGCGGCTGCCTGCCTTGCGAGAGGTACGAGCATCGGGGCTGGGCCTCAGCCCCGATGCCGGCGCTCAATTTCCCGCGCGGGTGCGGGTGGCGGTGAACGCCTAGACGGACGTCTACTCGCGCGACTTCCCGAGCGCCTCGGCCGCCGCGCGCCGGACTTCCGGGTCGCGGTCGCTCAAGGCTTTCGTGAGAGACGGGATCGCCGACTGCACTTTCATTTCGCCCAGGGCCTCGACAGCCGAGCGCCGGACGTCCTTGTCGTCGTCGGTCAGTCGATCGGCGAGGGCCTGAACGGTCGACGGGTCGCCGATCTTGCCCAGCGTCCGCGTCGCACGGCGGCGGAGCTCCAGATCGGATGAGGCTGAGGCGCGGACCAGGGCAGTCGGTGCCGTCGACACGTCATCGAGATTGCCGATTGCCTCCGCCGCATCCCGTTGTACGTCCGGATCTCGGTCCGCGAGGGCACGGGTGAGAGGCTCGAGGGAACGGGACGCCGAGAAGTCTCCGAGGGCGTCAGCGGCAGCGCGCCGGACTTCCGGATCCGGGTCGTTTACGACCATGCCCTCGAGGGCGGGGATGGCGGACCGTTCCCGGAGATCGTCGAGGGCTCTGACCGCGGCCCGCCGGACACTCACTTCGCGGTCAGTCAACGTCCCGACCAATGCCGACCCGGTGCGCGCGCTCTTCATTTCTCCGAGCGCTTCGGCTGCGGTCGCGCGAAGGGCGGCATCGGGGTCGCGCAACATCGGCACGACTTCCTTGGCCGCGCTCGCGTCCTGGAGCTCACCGAGTGCCCACACGCCGGTCAGCCGCACCCGCGGAGCGTTCGAATGGGCGGCCTGAATGAGTGCCGTTTCGGCCGACGGGTCCTGGATTTCTCCCAGCGCCCACGCCGCCATGGCCGCGGGGCCGGCGACGGAATCCCCGAGCAACCCCTCGAGGGGTCCCTTGAGCTCGCGGCGCCCATCTTCTCCGGCAGCGAAGGCCACGGCTTCACGAATGCGGGACGAGGAGTTCGCGAGCAGTCCGCGGAGAGCGTCGTTCGCCACCGTGCTACGCCCGAGCAACTTCGCGGCGATCCGTCGCACACAGGGATCGTTGGTGCTCAGTGTCGAGATCAGCAGCGTAATCGCGCGCGGATCCGAAACTCTACCCGAGAGGGAGTCCTTGGCGCTTTGCGTGGCGTTTGGATCGTCCATGAAACGTCCCAGGCCGCCTTCACCGGACGTCCAGAAATTGCCGATCTGATCCGAGATCATCTGGCAGACGACCGGGTCGGTATGGCCGAGGGCGGTCAGGAACGACGCGACACGCGCGGAGTCCGCACCCACGCGCCCATGGTCCCAGAGAGAGACCGGCGCCGGCGTGATCGCGGGACCGAAGGAGAGGCCGGCGGCGAGGGCAACGGCCGTCGCCATGGCGCTTACGGCGCGGATCATTGGTTCCGGTCCCCGGCCGTCTGGCCGAGGGCCTCGGCGGCCGCGCGACGCACGTTCGGGTCAGGAGAGTTGAGCGCAGCCTGCAGCGCGGCCCGCGCCGCGGGATCGGCGATGTTGCCGAGCGCCTCGGTCGCGGCTTCACGGACGTCCTTCCGCGGATCGCTGACGAGCGCGCGCAGCGCCGGGATGGCGGCCACGACCGACCGGTTGCCGGCCAGCTGGGCGGCCTTTTCGCGAACATCAGCGTTCGGGTCCTTCATCAGGCTGATGAGCGTGGCTTCGGCAATCGGCGCGTGCAGGTTCTCGAGTGCGTTCAACGCCTGCTGGCGGACGTCACCAGACACGTCGGTCAGGGCGCCGGTGATGGCGCCGGCGGAGCTCTGGTCTCCGAGGTCGCCGAGGGCGTTGATGACCGCCTCGCGGACGTCACTCGACTGATCGTGGATCAGCTTCGCGATCGCCGGGGCCGCGCCGCGGTCATGCACGTTCTGGAGCAGGTTCACTGCTTCGTGGCGAACGTCGGCGCTTGGGTCATCGAGCAGCGAGACCACGCCGTCCGTGGGGATCTTCTGGTCGAAACGCCCGAGGGCGTTCAACGCTTCCTTCTTGACGTCGGTGTCCGAGTCCTTGAGCAGCCCGGCAATCGGGCCGATGGCCGCGGGGTCCTCGAGATCCGACAGGGCCTCGACGACGGAGCGCCGGACCTCGGCCTCGGGGTCACCCAGAATCGCGATGAGCGGCTGGACCGCGCGCTTGTCACCGAGCCTGCCGAGCGATTGCGCGGCGGCACGGCGGACTCCCGCGTCATCGTCCTTGAGCCGGGCGATCAGCGCGGGGACCACGGAGGACGTGTCCTGCAGCTGCCGGCGTTCGGTGCTCTGCGACGGCGGCGTGGTGGTGTCCTGGGTCGCGATGCCCTGGGTTACGTGCGGGGCGGCGGCGATGGTCACCATGACGCCTACCGCGGCCGCGGCCATCCATCCGGTCCGTGACGCGGGGCTGGCGGGGAGTTTCTGCTCGAGGAGCCGCGCGATCCGCGACACCAGGAGCGACCGCCGCTCGGCAAACCCGGCGACGGGGACGCCGAGCGGGGAGGCCTGGATCCATTCCGCCACGGTGGCGAGACACTTCGCGAGCGCAACTGCCGATCCGGTCTTTCGCATGGCCCACTCGTCTGAGAGGTATTCCGCGGTCGTCTCGAGCTCCTGGCGCGCGAGGCGGTTCAGCGGCTGGAAGAAGAAGAAGCGTTCAATCAGGGACGCGGCCGCCAGCCAGAGCGAGTCGTGGCGGGCGAGGTGCGCCAGCTCGTGCGCGAGCATGGAGCGCTGCTGGTCGGGCGTGAGGTCGGAGAGCGCGAGCTCGGGGATGCAGATCTCGCCGACACCGAGCGCCACGGGGCTCGAGATGGTCCGGGCCATGGTGAGGCGGACGGTCCGTTGCAGACCGACTTCACGCTTCAAGTCGAGCAGCATGGCGGAGAGCGGTCCGCCCGCGACGGCCCGGCGATCAGCCAGACGACCCACCAGAATGAGGCGGCGCGCCACGTAGTAGAGAGACGTCCCGAGGGCGATGATGGCCCAGAACAAGACGACGAGGGTCGTGAGCGGCGGGAATGGGGAGTGGGGAGTAGTCACTGATGGGAGTAGGGAGTTGGGAGTGGTCGCCGTCGGGGACGCCGCGGCCTCCGGTTGTCCGTTCCCTGGTTGAGTCGTCACCGCTGCCGACTGGACCGCCGCGGGCAGATGCACGGCCGTCGTCGTCCGCAGCTGCAGTCCCGACTGGATCGAACCGGTGATCAGGGGCGCGACGAGGGCCACCTTCCACAGGAGATCGGTCGCGGCGGGCTGCAGCCGTCCGCGGCGCGTCACGAGCCACGCGGCGCCGAGGAGGACCGTGCTCTGGATGAGATAGGTCAGGAGCCAGGCGAACACCGTGGGTGAGTTCATTCGGCACGCTCGATCATTTCGCGGATCTTGGCGAGATCCCCGGGACTCACGTCCTTGCCTGAGATGAGATGCTGGACCAGTGCGGTGACGTCACCATCGAAAAGGCGTTCAGTCAGTTCGCCGACCATGGAGTGCTGGACATCCTGCTCGGTCACGGCGGCCTTGTAGTGGTACTGCCGCGCCTGGGGGGGGGCCCGACGGGTCACGACGCCCCGGCGTTCCAGTCGGGACAGCATCGTCGCGACGGTCGTTTGGGCGAGTCCGCGTTCCGGGTGCAGGGCTTCCCAGATGTCCTGGACGGTGGCTTCGCCGCGCTCCCAGAGGACGCGGAGGATGGCGAGTTGGAGCTCAGTTAACTGGTGCCGGTCGGGCATTTTCTGGCCTCGAGAGTGATCTACAGTCGTAGATTTACAGTTGTAGTAGTTCGGTGTCAAGAAGCCGAAAACCCCTGTAAAATCGGGCATTCCCGAGGCATACCTTCGTGGACCTCAAAATCCTAGGGGATCAAGCAATGCGATCCATGACCGCCGTCGTAGTCGCGCTCTCACTTTCGGGGGCTGCACTGTCGGCCCAGGGCTTCCGGGTGACGAGCACGGATGTCGAGCAGGGAAAGACGCTCAAGAGCGCGCAGGTCTTCAATGGAATGGGATGCACCGGCACCAACACGTCGCCCGCGCTCGCCTGGACCGGCGCGCCGGCGGGGACCAAGAGTTTCGCGGTGACCATCTACGATCCCGATGCGCCAACCGGCAGCGGGTGGTGGCACTGGGTGGTCTACAACATTCCCGCGACAACGACGTCGCTGCCCACGGGGGCGGGTGATGCCGCGAAGAATCTTCTCCCCGCGGGTGCGGTGCAGGGGAATACGGATTTCGGCGCTCCCGGCTACGGCGGTGCGTGCCCTCCTCCCGGAGACAAGGCCCATCACTACTTCATCACCGTCTACGCGCTGAACGTCGACAAGCTCGACATTCCGGCGGGTGCGACAGCGGCGTACGTGGGATTCAATATCCACGCGCACGAGGTGGGCAAGGCGGTACTGACGGCGCTGTACGGCCGGTGATCACCGGATACGCCCGGAGTCGGCCCCGGGCTTGCGCCCGGGGTTTGGAACACCTATTGGCGTTGACGCAGTACCAGACCCCCGGCGCAAGCCGGGGGTGCCTACACCGCTCACGCGTGCCGGGCTGTCAGTATCCCGTCCCAGTTCCCCCCGTATAGTGTGATGGTCGGCCGCGGGCCTCGTAGCTCGCCCCACCGCAACGGTCGCCGCGTCATTCCCTAGGCATTCGTCTTGCCGCCTTGAGCCTCCACTCAGCTCTTTTGGAGGCTCATCATGCGCCCGCACAAATTCGCGCTGCTCGGCGCCGTTGCGTTCATTGCCGCCTGCGGCGATTCGAATAGCACCACACCCGTCATGCCGCCCATCGGCACACGCTTCAATGTGACGCCCCTCGTAGCCGACTCCGCGGGGGCGGGCACCCGGATCGTCGACACCAACCTGGTCAATCCGTGGGGTCTCGCGTTCAGCACCAACGGGACGCTGTGGGTTAGCGACAACCACACCGGCCGTTCGACGCTCTATCACCCGGACGGCAGTGTGGTTGCGACCGTCGTGGCCATTCCTTCGAACACCGACACCCTATCGGGAGGATCGCCGACCGGAGTGATCTTCAGCAGCGGATCACCGTTCATCATTCCCGGCGCCGGCGCGGCGCTGTTCGTCTTCGCGAGCGAAGATGGCACGATATCGGCTTGGAACGCGTCGACTCCGCATGCCCGTCGGGTGGCGAATCGCTCGGCCCAGAGTGCGGTCTACAAGGGCATCGCGATGGATACGAGTGCCGGGAAACCGATGCTCTTCGCGACCAACTTCCGCCACAATGGGGTCGACGTGTTCGACACGAGCTTCACCTTCGTGCGGTCGTTCACGGATTCGACGGTCCCGGCCGGATACGCGCCCTTCGGCATCGCGAATATCGGCGGCGCGCTCTACATCACCTTCGCGCTGCGGGCGCCTCCGGACAGCATGGACGATCTGCACGGATCGGGGAATGGATTTGTGGATGTCTTCGCGAGCTCCGGAAAGCTCGTCAGGCGGTTTGCATCCAACGGTCCGCTGAATTCGCCCTGGGCGGTGGTGCAGGCTCCCTCGGGGTTCGGCAACCTCGTCGGGGACATCCTGGTGGGAAATTTCGGGGACGGACACATCACCGCCTTCGATGCGAGCGGGCACGTCGTTTCGGCCATCGTCGATTCGGCCGGCAATCCCGTGGTCATCGAAGGGCTCTGGGGGTTGTCCTTCGGCCCCGCGGCGGCGGATCCCACTACGCTCTTTTTCGCGGCGGGACCGCGGGATGAGACCCAAGGGTTGCTGGGGACGATTAGGGCTCGCTAGAGGAGTCGACCTAGGGGATGCGTTTCGGCGCGAACCGCGACCAGGCGGCCTTGGCCAGTGTCCAAAGGAAGGTGCCGAGCCCGCGTCGGGTACCGATCGTGAACGACGTCAGGTGGAGCCGGGACTGAAATGGATCGATCCCGGCCCACATGGGACCCAGATCCATCCGCCAACCACCAGGTCCCCGGACTAGGGTGATGATCTCGGCCGAACTCCTCCGGAGGCATCGCCGCCAAGGCGCCGAGCCTGGGGTTCCCCGGGAATCGTGGGATCGTGGTGTTGGCGGCTTCCGACGAGAGGGGTCCGGACTGGATGGCGGCGAGACGTCCGCCGCCAAGCTTCCGGACGTTTGAGGACCGGGGCTCCTCTCGCTCCATAGCGCGGAAGACTTCGGTGGCTGCTTCGGTGGCGCCGGCGAGGTCGACGGGCATGTGTCTAAGGGGTCACCTGGATCGTGACTCGTCCCGATGGAATCGGTCGTCCATCCGAGCGCGGGAAGGGAAATGGCTCGATGTGAAGGGTCAGCGTCTCAGGCGTGACGGCGATTGAGTCCGTGAGAAGGCTCGCCCGCCTCGCCTTGTCGAGCCCGGGGCTGGATCTTCCACTGTCGAACACGGTCCAGTCTGGGGTGTGAGTGGGCAAGTCTACGTGGACTTCGCCGATTGCCGGTACAGGAGGGACTGCAGGCGCGCGCCGACTGCACGCCCAGACTGCAGTGAAGACGACGGTGACGACGAGCGGACGCTGCACAGATGGTCTCGACGGTGACGACTCTGGGCAGTTTACGCACGTGGCCGGGGAGTGGCTAGTCGGCCCTCAGGGTCACGTTCGGATCCACCCGCGCCGGGGGTTTGGGTGCCTTCTCAGGCTTTCGCGAACCTGAGGGCCGCTGAGTTGATGCAGTAGCGGAGCCCGGTGGGCTGCGGGCCGTCGTCGAAGACGTGGCCGAGGTGGGCGTCGCAACGCTTGCAGGCGACGGCGGTGCGGTCCATGCCGTAGCTCAGGTCCCGCGTCTCCGTGATGTTCTCCTTGGCAATCGGGGTCCAGAAGCTGGGCCACCCGGTGCCCGAGTCGAACTTGGTCGCGGAGCTGAACACCGCCGTATCGCAGCAGATGCAACGGAACACGCCTTTGTCGTGGACCTTCAGCAGAGCGCCGGTGAATGGTGTTTCGGTGTCGGCGTGCCGCGTCACCTCGTACGACAGGGGCGGCAGCAGCGCCCTCCATTCTGCATCGGTCTTCTCGACCGTCGGCACCGATACGACACCCTTCCGGTCCCCGGCATCGGTGAACTCGACGATGCTGACGAGCTTCGGGGGACCCTGAAGGGTGGGGGTGTGCCCGGCCATCGGCCGCCAGCGCCAGGCGACCAGCCCGGCCAGGGCGGCTCCAGATGCAAGGAGAAAGCTCCGGCGGGATTCGAGCGTGCTCATCTTCGTCCTCAACGTGAAGGGCTGTTCGGTAGTATACACATGTACGACACCGTACCGTGAACCGGATTCGTGAGGGTTCCATGGGGCTTGAATCGACCGCGCTGCTCGTGATGGACGTCCAACAGGGGATCGTGGGACGATACGGGGTTGCGGATGAATACCTGGCGCGCGTGGCCAGGGCCGTCGCCGCCGCCAGGAAGGCGGGGATCCGGGTGCTCTACGTCACCGTCTCCTTTCGGGAAGGTCGTCCGGAGATCTCGAAGCGAAACAAGATGTTCGGGGCCATCGCGGCCACGGGGTTCGTGACGGGAGGCCAGTCGACGTCCGTCCATCCCGCCGTTGCCCCGGCACCAGGGGAAATTCAGATCACCAAGCGCCGGGTGAGCGCGTTCGCCGGGAGCGACCTCGACGTGGTGCTCCGGGCGGGGAATACGGACACACTGGTGTTATGCGGTATCGCGACGAGTGGCGTGGTGCTTTCGACGCTGCGGCAGGCGGCGGATCTCGATTACCGGCTGGTCGTGCTTTCGGACGGCTGTCTCGACATGGACGCCGAGGTCCATCGGGTCCTGACCGAAAAGGTGTTCGTCAGGCAGGCGGACGTGAAGACCGTTGCGGAGTGGGTGCAGGAGGTTGGGTCGGGTTGACCGGCTGGGCGAGCATCAGCGCAGCGACCTGGTCGAGCAGCTCGTTCAGGGTCCAGGGTTTCCGCAGGAAGTGCATGTCCGGTGTGAGATGAAATTCCTTGCCCGCTCCCCCCGGTGAGGTGTAGCCGCTGGTAAAGAGGAACGTGACGTCGGTGAATCCCGCGGCACGCGCTTCCGCGTAGAGCTCCCGCCCTCCCATCACCGGCATGATCACATCGGTCACGACGAGGTCGATCTCCCGCCCCCGCTGCCGCAGAATCTCCAGCGCCTCTTTCCCGTTTTCGGCCGTCAGGACGACGTAGCCGGCCAGCTCGAGCGCGTGTTCCGCCACCCTCCGCACCGACGGTTCATCTTCGGCCAGCAGAATGGTGCCCGCGGCCGATCCGGCGATCGCCGATGCGGGGGCGGGCGTCTCCCGCTTCGGGAGCTCGGCGGTCGGCGGGAACCACAGCGTGAACGTCGAGCCGCGGCCTGACTCCGATTCCATGCTGACGTCGCCACCATGTTGGCGCATCAGGCCCAACACCATCGCCAACCCCAGTCCCGTGCCCTGACCGGGGGGCTTCGTGGTGAAAAACGGCTCGAAGATCCGCTTGCGTACCTGCTCGTCCATTCCGCGCCCCGTGTCGGACGCGGTGATGATGACATAGTCCCCGGGCGGCAGCTCCGGTGGCTGCTTGTGCCCGGGCGGCAGCGTGCGCCGGCCGATGCCGATGGTGAAGCGGCCACCCTCGGGCATCGCGTCCCTCGCATTCGTCGCGAGGTTGACGAGGATCTGCCCCAGCGCGACCGCGTCGGCCCGAATGGGCGGAACGTGGGAATCCTCCTGCACCTGGATGTCGATGGTCTCGGGCAGGATCCGGCGGAGGAACGATGAGAGCTCGTCCACCACGGACTTGGGCGTGACGGGACGCAACGTGATCGACTCGCGGCGCCCGAACGCCAGGAGCTTCCGCACCATTTCGGCGGCGCGACGGCCTCCGTCGCGGAGCTCGCCGAGGAGCGCGCGGCGCTCGTCTTCATGCCCCGGGCCGGTTCTCGCCAACAGGTCGGCGTTGCCCAGGACCACCGTGAGAATGTTGTTCAGGTCGTGCGCGATGCCACCGGCCAGCTGGCCGATCGCCTCGAGCTTCTGCGATTGCCGCAGCTCCTCTTCCAGGAGCCGCCGGCGGGTCTGCTCTCGCATGAGGAAAACGACGCCGGCCACCACCAGGAGCAGACTCGTGAGGCCGATGACGGTGGCGATGACGTTCTGCGTCCAGCGCGCCGCGGCACCGAGCGTTGCGGAGAATTCGTCTTCGAGGGGCCGGAGCCGGGCATCGGCGGTATCGACCTGCGCGAGGAGGGCGGTGATCTGTGCTCTGCCGGCCTGACCCGACGCGATGGCGGTATGCAGCGAATCGCCCAGACCCTGGAGCCGGGCGATATAGCTGTCGCCCTCGGTCCAGATCGCGATTGCCTGTCGCATATAGCGGAAGTGGGCGAACCGGCGAAACAGCGTCGCCATCGCGTCCACATCACTCGAGTCGTTCCGGCCCTCGATGAATCCGGTCCGCACGACGGTCGGATCGGGATTGGGACCCTGGAGGGCGATGCGGGCCTGATGGTCACCGATGGGGATCGCGATTTCGCGGATGTACGCGTCGAAGTCGCGCTGGTCCTTCGATTCCGCGTACCGGTGCAGGGCGCGCGTCGCTTCCTTCTGGCCCTTGGACCAGAGCCCCTCGCCGCCGACATACGCCCGGACCGCGGAGAGCGTGCTCAAGCCCAGGGTGCTGGTCAGGACGACCGCACCGACGATGAGAACCAGGAGGGCGATACGTAGACGGGAGCCGGCCATGACGACAGGGCTAAAGGTAGCTGCTATTCAGTGGGTGGGTGCAAGGATCCCGTAAACATCGACCTCGCCCTTGGTACCGACGAACACATGCCCTGCGGCAACGGTGGGGATGGCGAAGCGCGTAGCGACACCGGCTTCACCCGTGAACAGCTCCACGCGCACGTCGCTCGCATCAAAGGCGTGCAACACCGCGGGCTTGTCGCTTCCGTTCCACGTGCGCGTCTCGATGGCCCAGACGATGCCGTCGTGGTCACCGTTGGCGGAGATGGTGGGCGTCGAGCCGGGATCGGTGGCCTTCACGGAGGATACCTCGCGGAGCGTGAGGCCCTTGCCGGAAACGGTGTAGGCCTTGAGGACATCGTCGGAACCCCAGATGTAGACGGTGTGATGCCAGTAGGCTGCCGCGCCGAAGCCACCATTCGAGGTCCGCAGGCTTTGCACGACGCGTCCTTGATCGGTCGCCCCGAACTTCCCCATCGCCAGTGTGTTCACGACGTACGTCATTCCGTCTTTTCCCGTGACCACAATGAAGTGCGGCGGTACGAGCACCGGTCCCGACGAACCAAGATCCTCGTCATCCCTGGTCAGCTCGGCCTGATTCCAAGGGGTGAAGAAGTCCGTGATCCCCAAGGTGGGGCCCGCGAGCATGAGTTGGAGGATGCTCGACCCGTAGTTCCGCGCGCCGAAGCTTCCGTTCCCGGTGGCGGCGTAGATGTGGCCGGTCGAGTCAGCCGCCAACCCCGCGTCCGCCTGCCAGATGCCGGCCTCGGCGCCGTCGGGCGAAGCATTGAACACCGCGCGTTGCTTCAGGGTTTTCGCGTCGTACCCCATCACCCATCCATGGTACGGGACGACGTCGCACGACGAGGCCCACGAGAGGTACACCACGCCGCGATAGAGAAGGAGGGCGGCGCGGGGGTTCTCTCGCAGGGGGTCGAACGACACGACCCCGTTCGCCGCATCGATACCCGATCCCGGCACGCTCGCGTGGACGGAGATCGGGGGCGTCAGGTCGCGCCCATTCCGGATGTCGAGACGGTGCAGGGTTTGCTCGTACGTCCCGGAACCGGTCGTGCGGGTCAAGACGTAGATGCTCCCGGTTGCCGGGTCGATCACCGGCGTGGGAGTGATGCCGACGTTGGGTCGAATGAAGGGGCAGCGAACGTCTCGAAACGACAACGGGGTGCCGAGGTTCACCCGCCAGGCCGGAGTGGTGGAGAGAGTCGTGGCGTCGAAGGCATAGACCGAGTTGTTCTCGGTCGCGACGATCACCTTGCCTTGGAACACCAGCGGCTGGGCATAGACATCGCCGTCCACTGGGAGTGTGGTGATACGGCCGAATCCGGCTTTGACCTTCGCGGGGGTAAGAATGGTCTCGTGGACCGTCGCGCCGGTGCGCGCGTTGTCATACTGGGCGGTGGTCTGAGCGCCGAGGGGGGATGCGCCGAACATGGCGAGAGCCGCGACCGTTTGCAGTTGACCGCGCGTCATATGTTCTACACATTATCATATATGAAACGACCGTCAATGGGTGAGCTCGAGTTTCTGACGTTGTTCGCGGTCGGGCAGCTCGGCGACGAAGCCTACGGTGCGGAGCTCCGGCGGTACGTCTCGGCGCGCAGGGATCGGGACTATTCCGTCGGCGCTATCTACGCGACGCTGCAACGCCTCGAAGACAAGGATCTCTTGATGTCGGAGGAGACCGATCCGCTTCCGGTGCGCGGAGGGCGCTCGCGCCGTCGCTTTCGCCTCACCACGGCTGGGCGCGCCGCGCTGCGGCAGGCGGTCGATTCGCGCCGCCGGTTCTGGACGGAGATGGATCTGGAATGGCGTCACACGTGACGAGCGCCCCGCCGTCTCTCGCGGCGGCCCTGGCGGACGCGATGTTGGAGGGTCACCGGTACCGGGACGCGATCCTTGGGGACCTGCTGGAGGAGTACGGGGCCATCGAGGAAGGAAGCGGCCGCGGCCGTGCCCGCTGGTGGTACTGGGCGCAGGCCATGCGTCTGCCCCTCGGGGCGAGTCAGTCCGTACGGCTCGCCAGTCTGGCGGTGGGTGTCTACTCCGGTGTCCTCGTTGCCGACGCCCTTCAGACCCGTTTCCTGGGCGTCCTCGGTCTCCAGGTACCGGTCATTGCGGCCAGTGCTTGCCTGGGTGGGTACCTCCTGGCGCGGAGCGCGAGGGGCGCCTCCACCGCCGCCCTTTCCTTACTATGGGGAATCGCCCTCGCGGTCGGGGTGCCGTACATCCTGCGGGGATGGGGTGAGGGCGAGACCGTATACCACATCGCCAAGGTCGGCATCCTACTGGCGGCGGTCACTGCCGGGAGCGCGTTCCGCGCCTTCGCTGAGCGCCGCGAGCAACCCCGGTAACCGGAGGCGCCAGCTCTCCGGGGCGTGCTGCCCTCCGGGTACTTCGACATACCCCACGTCATAACCCTTTGCTTTCAGGACATCACGAAGCCGCCGGTTGGCGTCCAGGATCGACGGGGCTGCCCCATTCATGGCGCCATGGAATTCTGTTGAGCCGACATCCAGAACAAGACGGATGGGCTTCCGCGGACTGTGCGCGTACTGGTCCGTCAACCATTCGTACGGCGCGATGTTCGACGCTTCTGCTCCGCGCCAGAATGCGCCGCTCTGGGACGCGACGTTGCCGAACACGTCGGGCCGCGCGAACGCCAGGTACGCAGCCGCGAGGCCGCCCGCCGAGGATCCGGTGATGATGGTTCGGCGCGGGTCGCTGGTGACGCGCCAGCGCTGGTGCAGCCAGGGGAGGACGTGATCGGTGACCAGGCCGACGAACCATGCCCTGTTGGCGAGGTCGTTGAGCCGCGCCGTCCCCGATGCATCTTCGATCATCAACGCGACGGTCGGGCGGATCCGGCCGTCCGCGATCAACGAATCCAGCATCGACGGCAGCCCCATCGCATCCACATAGACCCCGCCATCGAATGCGACCACGAGATCACAGCCATCCGGGCAGGTCTTCGGATACCCGGGCGGCGTGTACACCCAGACGTGGCGTAGCGTCGGGTAGCCGGTCTCGGGCACGTCGGCTTCCGTGACGGTCCCCGCCGGCGGAACGACGGGCAGATTCAGAAACCGGCGCGCCCGCGTGGAATCGCCCCATTCGATCCAGGAGCGGCGGTCCAGCTCGCGACGGTAGGGCACATCCAGGCCCTCCGGGGGCAACCACACGGGCCGCAGGGAGTCAGGTGGTCCCAGGTACAGGATTGCGTCCGCCGCCGTTCCAAACGATGCACCGGCGAGACTGTGAATGGACGGGACCTCCCAGCCTGCATCCGGCATCGCCGGAGTGCGGCCGGCATCGAGCCAGATGACGTACGTGGAGCCGGGGAACCGGCGCTCGACTCGTGTGAACGTGTTCGGCCCCCCCGTGCGATCCCCGCTGCGCATCAAGTGGTTACTGCCGAGGACGACGAAGGCACGCCGGCCCCGGGCGACTACGCTGTCGGCGATGATGGACGCGAAGCTCTCGTTGTTGTCTCCAAGCCGGGCCCAGTCCGCGGAGGTGTGGAGCGTGCTCCAATCCACCTGGGTGTCGCCCGCCAGCACCCGGAGCCGCCGGCGGGGGGGCAGGGACCGGTTGACGCCGCGAATGGCGGCGAGCCAACCCGCGTACGCCGGGGATTCCCAGGCCGCGACCTTGGTGGTATTGCGCCAGATCGACGTCACGGAGTCTGGAGGCAGGGAATCACCGGCCACGACGTACCGGTCCAGCAGCGATTGCGACTGACGGCTCGCGAATTCGATGACGATGACCGGGGCGACGCGTTGGAAACCGGTATCCCGCGCGAGGGCCGCGTAGAACTCGCCGGCCTGGATCAGGCCATGGGATTCGGCGATGGCCACCACCTGGTGCGAGTCGAACGCGTGCACGACGTCGTGGATGGCGCTGGAATCGTGAGCGGAGGGAGCGGCCGCCGCGGCGGCAAGGACCAGAACGGTCACAATCATATATAACAATTTGTAGAACAAATGAGCAGAGCGCAACCCCGGGGCGGGGTGGGAGTCCGGCCCTGCTGTGGCCGGAGGCCCTCTCACCAGATCCGTAAATTAGTTGACAAAGTCA
Source organism: Gemmatimonadales bacterium (assembly GCA_035631315.1). Lineage (GTDB taxonomy): Bacteria > Gemmatimonadota > Gemmatimonadetes > Gemmatimonadales > GWC2-71-9 > 40CM-2-70-7. The sequence goes on along the minus strand of DASQIZ010000116.1, from coordinate 54,477 downwards.
ACTAATTGCGATAAGTCCCCTGAGACCCCTTAGGAGACGCCTATGGCTGCCCGTCCCGAACACATCGCCGCCGTCCGGCGCTTCAACCGGTTCTACACGCGCCAGATCGGCCTGCTGGACGAACACTTGAACGGCAGTCCGTTTTCGTATCCCGAGGCCCGGATCCTGTATGAGCTCGCGCACCAGAAGGACGCGTCCTCGACCGATCTGGTGACGAACCTCGGCATGGACCCCGGCTATGTCAGTCGCCTGGTCACCCGGCTCGATCGACGGGGGCTGGTCACGCGTCGCCGCTCGGCCGCCGACGGGCGCCTCGTTCAGCTCAATCTTTCAGAGCGGGGCAGGCTGCAGTTCGGAGAGCTCGACGCGGCCTCCCAACGCGACGTGGGCAGATTGCTGGGGCGGGTGCGGGGGGATGGGCCGGACCGAATTATCGGCGCCATGCGGACCATCGAAGAACTGCTGGGACTCCGGGGAGTGGCGCGGCCACCGGTCAGGCTCCGTCGTCCCCGGCCAGGGGACTTGGGCTGGGTGGTGGAGCGCAACGGAGCCGTCTATGCCCAGGAATACAAGTGGGGGCTTAAGGCCGAGGCGCTCTTTGCCAGGATCGTGGCGGACTTTCAGCAGAATCTCGATCCCGAGCGCGAGCGCTGCTGGATCGCGGAGAGCCTGGGGAGGCGCGTGGGGTGCGTGTTGCTAGCGAAAAAAACGGAAACGGTCGCCCAACTGCGCATGCTGCTGGTCGAACCCGGCGCCCGAGGGTTTGGCCTCGGACGCCGGCTCGTCGACGAATGTACTCAGTTTGCCCGGGAGGCAGGGTACCGCAAGATCGTCCTCTGGACCAACCGCGTCCTCTCCGCCGCGCGTCACATCTATGAGTCGGCGGGGTACCGGTTCGTCAAAGAGGAGCGCCACCACGACCTCGATACCGATCCTATTTTCGAGGTGTGGGAGCTGAAGTTGTAGCCCAGGTATTGTTGGTCGTGTCCGCGTCTACCCAGATGCCGTTCTTCAGGATCACCGACGTGACCTTCTTCTTGGATTTGAGCGTCACGGTCGCCTGCGCGGGACTATGCTCCCAGATGGCCGACGTCTCGTGCAGCGAGTCCTGTGACCCATCCCCGTACCTCACGAGGAGATCGAAGGGCGCCGGCATGCCGCCGATGTTCTTCACCCGCACTGTCGACCCCGCCACCCCAGCCACACTCAGATCGATATAGGTGTTCTGGAAGTACCAGGAATTCCAGAACCAGTTGAGGTTTTTCCCGGTGACGTTGTTGACCGTGTAGAAGAAGTCCCACGGAATGGGGTGCTTCCCATGCCAGCGGTCCATGAACTCGTGGAGCGCTTTCCCGAACGCCGCGTCGCCGAGCATGTCCTTCAGGGCCAGGTATCCGATCGACGGCTTCCCGTAGGCGTTATTCCCGTACGCCTGCCCATTTTCGGCGTCATTCGGCGTGATGATCGGAAGGTCTTCCAGGGGCGAGGGGTCCGCTGCCCAGCCGTTCACCCGGAACTGCTTGTAGAACTCGGTCGCACGGTCGGGCCCGACGTCGACCCGGCCGATCAGGTACTCGAAGGTCGTCGCCCACCCCTCGTCCATGAAGGCATAACGGCTCTCGTTGATGCCCATGTAGAAGGGGAAGTAGGTGTGGGCCATCTCGTGCTCCACCACGAAGCGCGCGAACACGGTGTCGGCGAACGAATTGTCGTTCACCATCATCGGGTACTCCATGTCCGCGCGTCCTTCGACCACCGTGCTCTTCTCGTAGGGGTACGGGACGCCAGGCCAGTGGTGCGACAGCCAGCCCAGGGCGTGTTCGCCGTATTGCACCATGTGGTGGTAGTCCGCGGACGTGTCGTTGTACGCTGCCTGCACGCTCGCACGGCGCCCTGTCGCGTCATCCACCAACACCGATCCGCCGTCCCAGTCGTAATGATCGCTCACCGCGAACGTCATGTCGGGGATGTGGCTGGCGGTGAAGCGCCAGGTATGATCGCCGTCGGCGCGGGTGACGCGATGCGCCTGGAGGTCTTCCGGCGTCGCAATCCGGACCGTCTCATCCGACGTCATCGACGTCTTGAGCCGTTGCGCGAACTCGGGCGCGAGGACCTCATCCGGATTGGTCAGCGTGCCCGTGCCCCAGACGATGAAGTTCGCGGGGACCTTCACCGACACATCGTAGTCGTTGAAGTCCGAGTAGAACTCCTGCATGTCCGTGAACGTGGTGCCATCCCAGCCGTCGTAGTCGTTGTACACGTCGACGCGGGGGTAGAAGTACGCGATGAACGCCGTCGTCGAGTCGAGCATGCCCTCGCGATTGCTCTGCTGCGACAAGTCGTAGTGCCAGTTCAGGAGGATGTGCGCGGAATCATGCGGGGCGAGGGGTTTGGCCAGTCTGATTCCCCGCAAGGTGTAGGTCTGATTGTCCGCGCCGCGGAGCGTGTACGCCTGCGGGTTCCTCACGCCGGAAGGCGATCCCACCCCGTCCACGGTGAACGAGTCCACGTGCACGCCCGACGTGAGATAGTCCTCGCTCGCGGGGAAGGCGCGCGGCGCCCCGGCCTTGTGGATGTTCACGATGAACCGGAACAGCAGATTGCGCATCGTGTCCGGGCTCTCGTTGAAGTAGGTGATCTGCTCGGTGCCCGTGACCTGCCGGGCCGGTGGCGCCACACTGATCGCGATGGTATACCGGGCGTGATTCTGCCAGTAGTTCGGCCCCGGCCGTCCGTCGAGGGAACGCGCCCCCACCTTGTAGGCATGAGTGACGGCGCGAGGAGTGTAGAGGGTTTGGGCGGTCAGGCTTGCGGGCACAACAAGAGCGGCAACAAGAGAGAAAGGCGCTGCGCGCATCGCGGCTGGCTCCTGGGAATGGTCAGGTAACTACGGGGACTCGTCCTATGAGATTCAGCAACTGGTCGGACGGTTGCGTCCGTTCGTCGTGTTCTACGGCGTCCTGGAAGGGGTGTTCCTTCTGACAATTTCCGGAAACGAGGTAATCGCGCCGAGGGTCCGGGTTTCGTGCTCGGGGCTCGATAGCAGGACCAGCAGCCGTCCCGTCGGACTGATCGCGTCCGTCCACGCAAAGCTCCCCATGAACGGGCCTTCGGCCATGACTTCCGCCCGGCCGGCCCGGAATCCTCCCACCGTGGTGATCGGCGACCGGTAGTACCTCGTCCCGTCCCGATACACGACGGCGTCTCCGTGCGGCGTCCACAGCGGGAATTGCCCCCGCTCGGCCACCGGGTACACGGCCCCCGTCGGGGGCACCGGCGACGCGGCGATCGACCCGTCGATCGCCCCCCAGACGAGCCAGCGGCCATCGGGTGAAAACGAAGCGGCAAACCCCTTTGCGGGGACGGGCGTGCGCGCGGTGTCCTGTTCGCTCAGCGCCCGCAGGAACATGTCGCCCGAGCGCCAGTCCGAGAACACGAACGACTTGCCGTCCGGGGCGGGGGTCAGGTACGAAGCACCATGGAGGCGGATGTCGGACCACTTGCCCGTCTCGAGGGACTGCAGTCGCAGGCCGTAGTTGAGGAACTGGACCGGGTCCCAGATGCCGATCATCAGGTCACGGTTCGACATCCACGACGAGGGAAACGCGCGGTAGTTGCCCGCGACGGGCACCGTCTGCCGGACCCCGTTGGACAGGTCGAAGATCAGTACCTGCCAGCCACCTACGGGATTGCGCATCTGCACGGCGAGGCGGTTGCCGTCCGGGGAAATCCGCGTCTGGGTGTACGGGCCCCGCGGCACGGGCAGGGTGTCGAACCGGCCATTGGGTCCCACGAACGCGATGTTCACATAGAGCTGGTTGCGCCCAGGCACGTACACCAGCGTGCCGTCGTCCGACACGGCGAACTCCGCGCATCCGTAGCCACCCTCCATCCGCATGCCGGTGACGATCGGGACCGATTCGCCGAGGACACGGCGGGCCGACCCGTCGAACGGCATGGCGGCGAGGACGCCGTCGCCGGTTCCGTAGACCAGGTGGCCTGAGGAGAGGTACTGCGGGCTCGAGCCGAACAGGAGATCCGCCTGGCCGACCGAGTCCATCGGCAGCACGCCTCGCCTCGTCACGGCGAATTCGGTCCCACTCGAGAGAGAGAGCAAGGCCAGCTGGCCGGAGCTGAGCTCGCCCGCCGCCCAGCTGCCACCGGGAAGCAAACCGGGGGCGCCGAATTGCGTCGTCAGGTGGAGCGTGGAGTCGGCGATTGCACCGGAGGCCGTCAACCGGTGCAGGTCGAATCCGCCGTTTTCGATCAGCACGATGCGGTCAGGCGCGGGCCAGAGGGCGCCGGTCACCCGGTCCGCGGTCGTCAGTGTGATCGAGGATCCCCCCGCCGCCGGAACCTTGCGCAACACGCCACCGGCGATGAATCCGATCCACTGGCCGTCGGGAGAAAAGAAGGGATATGCCGCGCCCTCGGTACCCGGGAACGTCGTCACCGAGTCGCCATCCAGGGTCTTGGTCGCGAGGACGGTGGTGTTTCCACGGGACGCGATGTACGCGAGGCGCCCGCCCTTGGGGGCGAGTGCGATGCCGACCTGACCCGCCGAAACGCCGGGGCCTTCGAGGGCCGCTGGGAGGGGGAGTGGGATGGTCCAGCGGCCCGCGGGCATCCGCGTCAACGGTCTCAAGAGCACGCTGGCCGTGACGCCCAGCAGGAGTCCGGCCGCCACGCCGGCGGCGACGGGCCAGCGCACGCGCAGGAGCGCCGGCCGTGGCGCCGTCATGGCGATGATCGTCTGCGCCCCGGTCGTCAGCGCCGTCCCGAATTCGGCGGCCGTCGCAAACCGGTCCGCGGGGAGCCGCTGCAATCCGCGATGCACCGCGGCGACCAGGGACAGCGGTGCCGTCGGGCGCCGCTCGTTGAGCGGCGTCGGCGTGCCGGTCAGGACGGCCGCGAGCACCGCCTGGGCCGTCGGCCCGACGAATGGCGGGTCGCCGGTGAGCAACTCGTAGGCAACGCAGGCCAGCGCGTAGATGTCGCTCCGCGCGTCGAGGTGCCGGTCGCCGGACACCTGTTCGGGGCTCATGTACGACGGCGTGCCCATCGAAATGCCGGTGCCGGTGAGTCGCCGCGGTCCACCCGCGCTCGCGACCGCCAATGCGATCCCGAAATCGGCGAGCATCGGCTGGCCGTCGTGGAGCAGGATGTTTTCCGGTTTGATGTCCCGGTGGAGCACACCGTGCCGATGCGCGTAGTCGAGCGCACTGGCGAGCGCGCGGATCATGCTCACCGTCTCTTCGACGGGCAGGGGACCTTCGCGCTCGAGCCGGTTGCGCAGGCTGCCGCCCTGCACGAGCGGCATGACGTAATAGAGGTAGCTGCCGATCGCGCCCGAATCGAACAGGGGCAGGATGTGCGGGTGCTGGAGTTGGGCGGTGACCCGGATTTCGCGAAGGAAGCGGTCGGCGCCGACGACGGCGCCGACTTCCGGGCGGAGGACCTTCACCGCGACCTGGCGGTCGTGTTTTTGATCGGTGGCGAGATAGACCATCGCCATGCCGCCCTCACCGATCTGGCCGTCGAGCTCATACCGGCCGGCGAGGCCGTTCTTGAGGTCTGCGAAGAGGTCGGTCACGACGTCACAATATTAGACGAGCCCGTTGGTAACCTCCAGACAGTGGTCGATTTCCGCCTCCGTGTTGAAGAGCGCCGGGGCGATGCGGACCTGGCCATCCCGTACCGTGACGTCGACCGCGGCCTTTTGAAAGGCGGCCCGGACCTCCGTCATCGGCTTTGCGGTGAACATGGTCACGATGGGGGAGCGGTTGCCCGGCGGCGTGAAGATCCGGTGCCCCTGCCGGGACAGTCCTTGGTAGAGCCGCTGCCCCAACCCCACCGTGTGCTCCTCGATTCGCGGGATCCCGACCCCCTGGAGGTAGGTGAGGGCCGCCGAGAGCTCCTTCACCGGGCCGAAGGCCCGGCTGCAATAGTCGAATTTCCGCGCGGTCTGGTTCAGCTCGAAGTGGTAGTCGGGAAGCTCTTTCTCCACCTGGAACTCACCGTAGCGGTCGATTTTCAGCCGCTGGAGCACCTCCTTCCTTATATAGAAGGGGGCGACCCCGAAGCCGGCCAGCATCCACTTATATGACCCGGCGCAGATGGCATCCACGCCGGCGGCCTGGACGTCGAGGGCCAGGGTCCCCAATCCCTGAATGACATCCGCATAGAACACCGCGCCATGCGCGTGCGCGAGGTCCGCGATGGGGCGCAGGTCGTGCCGGAATCCATTCAGATGGGAGATCCAGGCTACCGATATGATGCGCGTTTTGTCGTCGACGAGCGCCGCGAAGTCCTTCATATCCACCGCGCCGTTCCGGTGCTTCACGATCCGCAGCTCGATGCCTTTCGAGGCCTCGAGAGCGCGGTAGAGCACGAACTCGGTCGGGTAGTGGAGCTCGTCGATCACTACATTGTCCCCGGCCTTCAAGTCCATCCCCTGCGCGATGATGTTCTCTCCCTCGGCCGTCGAAAACAGCAAGCCCACCTCATCCGGGCTCGCGTTGATCAGCTGCGCGAACTGGCTCCGCAACTTGCCATCGCCGCCCAGCAGCTCGCCGACTTCCAGTGGGCGCTTCGACTTGTTCTCGAGGAACTCGGATCCCGCCTGCACCACCGCCCTCGGCACGGGCGCGATGTACGCCGAGTTGAGGTAGGTCCGCTGCGCGGTGATGGGGAAGTCGGCCCGGACGCCGAGGGGGTCGTCCGGTGCGGTGACGCGGACCTTGGTGGCGGCCAGGGTCGCCGCGGTGGCGGCCACGAACGAGCGGCGGTCCATGGTCACTGCGCCTTCGCGGTGACGTAGAAGTTCTCGTCGACCGTGGGTTGCCCACCGGACGCGACGGGCACCGTCTGCCACTCCTCGGTCGGCTTGAGGAGATGGGTGCCCGAGCCCGGGATCTCCACGCGAATCGGCATGTCGAACCCGGGGACGACGTTCGACCACCGGTACGAGAGGGTCGTGCCGTCGACCTTGTAATCGAACTCCGGGACCTTGGTGGTGCGCAGGTATTGATCGAAGAACCTGGACAGATCGATGCCGGCCTGCTGGGCGATGTAGGTCTCCACCTGGTGGCCGGAGACCGTCTGGTGCCAGAACGTCTTCTGAATGCCACGAAGGATGTCGCGCCACCGCGCGTCGTCATCTACGACCTGCCGCAGGGTGTTGAAGACGTTGGCGCCCTTCATGTAGATATCGTTGTGGTACCAGCCGACGACACCGTGAGGCCCCTGGATGGGGTACCGGTTGGAGATCGCCTTTCGGAGTCCGATGATGTACGCCTCGCCGGCCGTCTTCCCCTTCTGGCACTCCGTGTAGATCCCCTCGGAGTACGTCGCGAGGCTTTCGTGAATCCACAAGTCACCGGCGTCATTGGTCGAGACGTTGTTGCCCCACCATTCGTGCGCGCTCTCGTGGATCACGATGTAGTCCCATGAGAGGCCAAGGCCGGTGCCCGAGAGGTCGCGGCCCAGGTAGCCTTTCATGAACTTGTTGCCGTACGCGATGCCGCTCTGATGCTCCATCCCGAGATACGACTGCTCGATCAGCTTGTACCCATCCTTGTACCAGGCGTACGGTCCGTACCAGTGCTCGAAGCACTGGAGCATCGGCGTGGCCTGCTTCCACTGACCCCTCGCGGTGTCGGTGTGATATGCGATGGGCCAGAAGTCGAGGGACAACGTTCCGCCCTCTCCCTGCAGCGTGTCCGAGAAGTGCGTGTACAGGCCGGCGTTCACCGCGACATCGTAGGTGTTGATCGGGTCGGCGACGAACCATTCGTACGTGGTGGTCTGGTCTGCATGGTGAGTGGTGCTCCGCAGCCGGCCGTTCGAGACGTCGATCAGAGGGTCCGGAACGGTGATCGCGATCCGTTGGCTGTCAGGTTCGTCTCCCGCGTAGTCCTTCAACGGCCACCAGATACTGGCGCCGGTGAGCTCGTTGGACGTGGCGATCCAGAGATTTCCAAGGCTGTCGTGGGCCCAGGTGAAGCCCGGGTTTCGGGGACGGTCGTGGCCCGGCTGGCCGTGATAGTAGACCGTGACGGTCTTGGTTTCACCGACACGCTGGACGGCCTTGAGCGTCACGAAGAACGCGTTCCCGTCGCGGCGCGACGCGAGTTTCTTCCGGTCCTGGATGATGCTGTCGGCGACCAGCGGCGTTTGCAGGTCGATCTGCATGTCCTGGGCGGGCTTCAGGACCTTGTACGTGATCCCATTCCAGCCGCGGACGCTCGAGTCGGCCGGATTGACGAGGACGTGAAGGTCGTAGAACGACGCGTCCCACCACGCGCGCGCCGGGCCATTCGAGCCCCGGAGGGTGTCCGCGCGGGTGTAGACGGTATCGAGAGGTCGCTGAGCGGCGGCGGGAACGCTCGCCGCGAGCAGCACAAACAGGACAGACAGTCGAAGCATCGCAGAATCCAGGAGAGAGTTCAGCAGGCAACGCTACTGGGCATGTGAGGAGCGGGCAAGGAACCGGTGACGAGCTGGCGTTTGTCCGAGTCAGTCTGTAACGCGAGATGACCTCCGATCCTTCCGTTTCACTCATCGTCCCGGTGCGCAATGGCGGAGAAGTGCTGCCCAGCACCCTTCGCGAGCTTCAAGCGTTCTTGGCGCTCGACTCGAGCACGGAGGTCGTGCTCGTCGACGATGGATCCGAGCCCCGGACCGCCGGACTCCTCGCGTCATTCGCTTGCGACCGGTCCCGGGTGACCCTCCTCGTGAACGAGGTCAACCAGGGGAAGGGCGCAGCCGTCGCGCGGGGGATGCTCGCGGCGCGGGGCCGGATCCGGGTGTTCACGGACGCCGATCTCGCTTATCCGCTCGACCAGGTGCCCGCCATCTGTGCCGCGATCGGGAAGGGTCATGACGTCGCCATCGCGTGCCGCGTGCTTCGTGAATCGCGGTACCTGATGAGCCCGACGTTCTTTCATTACCTGTACACCCGGCATCTGCTGAGCCGCGCGTACAACGCGGTGGTTCGCTGGACCCTGCTTCCGGGAATTCTCGACTCGCAGGCCGGACTCAAGGGATTCAGCGCCCGGGCCGCCGACATCATCTTCCCGCGACTGACGGTCCGTGGATTCGGGTTCGACGTGGAAGCGCTGCTCATCGCCCGGCGCCACGGACTTGCGACGGCGCAGGTCCCGGTCCATTTCCGGTACGACTCGGAGCCGACGACCGTACGACTGGCGCAGGATGGCAGCACCCTCCTGAGTGACCTTGCCCGCATTCGCTGGAACGACCTGCGAGGGCGCTATCGCTGATCGGCGCGTCGTCATCAACGCCGACGATTTCGGCTTGTGCGAAGGCGTCACCCGGGGAATCGTCGAAGCGCACCAGGCAGGAGCGGTCACCGCCGCGTCGATGTTTGCGAACGCGCCGGGATTCGGCGGGGCCGTGCAGGCGGCGCGCCAATTCCCCCGGCTGGATCTCGGCCTGCATTTCAACCTGACCGTCGGTGCGCCCGTGTCACCGCCGGCCCGGGTCCCGAGTCTCTGCGCCACGACCGGTTTGTTCCGCTCACTCGGCCCCCTGATCAGGCGGGCCCTGTCGGGTCGGGTCGACCCCGACGATGTGGCCCGGGAGTGCCGGGCGCAGCTGGATCGCTTGCGGGCAGCCGGCGTCCGGGTCAGTCACCTGGACGGACACCGTCATGCACATGTGCTGCCGGGCGTTTGGTCGGGCGTCGAGGCTGTTGGCCGGTCGGAGGGAATTCCGGTGCGGAGGCCGGTGGAGCCCGTTGGTCCGGGCCGCATGGCGGCGAAGCTCGCGTTGCGAATCGCGTGTGTGATCGCGATGCCCGGACCCACACCATCCAGCCATCACTTCCGGGGAATCGGCCTGCTCGGAGCAAGGGACTTTGGGGACGCGCTCGTCGGTCTGCTCGACCGGTCGCCGGCGGGAGTGACGGAAGTGGCGGTCCACCCCGGGTACGTGGACGCCGATCTCCTGCGTTGGGATTCGTACGCTCAGGACCGGGAACGGGAGCTCGCGGCTCTTCGCTCGCCGCACGTATTGACGCGTCTTACGCGAGGAGACCCGCGGCTGGTTCGGTTCGCCGATCTCTGAGGCCCATCCGCCAGATGTCCATTTGGATTCCGAGCCAACAGATGAGACACGGGAGCGCCTGGACCGAGTAGGCGCGAAGGACGTCGTGGCGGTAGTGCCACGGTACCAGGGACGTCGCGACCAGCGAGACGAGCACGAGCGTCAGGATAGCCAGCGCGACTCGCCACCGTTCTCCCAGGCTCACGGCCCAGATCCCGATCCCCGTCGTCGCGATGACATACGACGGTGACTCCGCTTGGTGGTTGAAAATCACCACGAACACCAGGACCGAGCAGAGGACGAGGCGCCTGAACTCAGCGGCTCGCGCGGCGTCCCGCAGCGCGATGACGGGTGCCATCAGGATGACCAGTCCTGCCAGCTGGACCGGCCAGTTTGGGCCGTCGTATGCAAACCAGGTTCCCAACATCCCAAGAACTGACTCGCCGCGCAGCACGCTGGTGGTCGTGGTCGTTGTGAGCCACGCATGGTATTGCGCCGCCACCGTGGACGGCGTGCTGACGATCAGCGGGGTGAGGGCCAGCAGGGTACCCGCCCCGACGAACAGGGCGATCCGCTTGAGTACGGCGCCTAGGGGCTGCGGCGCGACGAGCGCGAAGACGCCGCCCGCCGCGGGGAAGATCTTGATGAGGGTGCCCAGGCCCGTGGCGAACGCGGCGCCGACGATGACCTCGTGCTCGCAGGCCAGGAACGTGAGCAGGAGCAGCCCCGCGACCAGGGCATTGCTCTGCGAGTTCTGCATCGAACGCACGACATCGAGATAAATGAACACCAGCACGAGCCGGGCTCGGCGCGGGTCGAGGAGACGCGAGATGGCGAGCGCGGGGACCGCGGCATTGACCGCGTTCCAGCAGAACAGACCGACGAGAGGAGGCAGCAGGGCGAAGGGTGCGAAGAGGAACGCGAATGCCGGGCTGTAGAGATACCCGAAGCATCCGGGCGTGTTGAGGTAGAGGTTTTCGCCGTGCATGAGCCGGTCGAACGTGCAGCGGAACAGCAGGAAGTTGCCGGGGTGGGTCAGTCCTTTTTGCAACGTGACCAGAAGCACCGAGACCGCGTAGAGGACCCAGATCCATTTCAGGAGCCGGGGAGCGGGAGCGGCGTGGCCCGGGAAGAGCCGAAGCTTCGTCAGCGACGAATGCTCCGCATCCGGCCGTCCGGCGTCCCTACGTAGAGGGGGCCGCGCCAGATGTCGTCTCCAGGGGCGATCCGGGGTTCGGACGTCAACGGACTCACCGTAAAGGTGTGGCAGGGGCCACCCTCTGCCAGGATTTTTCCGACCCCATCGATGCTCACGACCGCTGCGAGGGCGATCAGACGACCCGTGCGCATGCCTCAAATCCCGTGGTGTGCCGGATGTTCAGTATGTCCGGGGATGCGGTGGGAGGGAAGGCACGCCGCAACGTGAAACACCTGACTATCGCCCGAACAAGAGCCCGGCGCCGATGGTGAGTGTCGAAATCTCTTCGAGCCTGGTCCGGCCGGCCGCCGGCGGAAAGTCGTAGCGTAGGAGGCCGTAGGTGAGTTGGCCCAGGAAGCGGCCCTGCCGGTAACGCAGGCCGGCACCACCCTCGACCGACACGCTGGGGGCCGCGAGCCCGCTGACGCTGACCAGCAGCGGCACGTTCAGCCGCAGGAATCCCTCGGTGGCCGAGCCGATCAGTGGCATCCGGAGATCGGCGCCGAGGCCGGCGCTGGTCCAATGTTGGCGCGCGAGTGGGGTGGTCGCGGAGCGCGCTGATCCAAAACCGTTGAATGAGACCCAGGCGGCCGGGGACCATTGCACCAGCGCGGACACGTCCGCGACGTCTTCGTTGTCGGTGTTGTTGGAAGGCGTCGTCAGGGTACCCGAGGTGGCGGTGACCTGAACGCGCAGGTGAGACGCGAGTCCCACGCCGACCATGGCTCCCAGCACCCATCCCCGCGTGTTGACCATCCCGAATCCCGCGTCGACCCGATGTTCCTGCGAGGAGATGAGCAGCGACACGGAGACGCCACCCTGCGCGGAGGCGGCTGACCGCAAGAGCCCCGTAGCGAACGCGAGCGAAAGGAGCGCCCGACTCACGGCGCCGCTCCAGCGGCCGGCGTGATGATGAGGCGCGCCTGGTTCAGCCGGGTCGCATTCTCCTGGCGGATCGCCGCGTTCTGCTCGGCACGCGCGGCGTTTCGGCGGGCATTCTCCGCGACCGCCTGTCCGAGATCGGGGTGGGCATGCCGATACAACAGTGTGCCGGCCGCCGCGAGGATCGCCGCGCCGGCCACCACCTGGGCCCGCACGTGGCTGCCGTCGACCTTGTCGTTCGGCAGCGCATCCGCCAGCACGACGGCCCCGACGGCCACCGTCAGCGCGCGCAACAGATCATGCCGCGCCCAGGCGCTGCCGTAGTGAACGGGCACCTGATCGCCTGCTTCGAGCGAGGCGAGAGTATCCGTCAACGCGGGACCTTCGAGCCTGACGTCGAAGTAGACGCGTGCGGAGTCGGTCCGGTTCACGATGGCGCTCGCTCCAGCCACGCGGAGCTCGTAGCGGCCAGCTCCTGCGAACGAGCCATCGGCCATGAGCACGTCCCACTCGACCTGGCGTAATCCGCGATTCGGTCCGGCGTACAGGGACACCGTCCGCTTATCGGGCGTGACCAGAGACACCTGTATCGTGGCGTTGTGCGTCGACAGCACCTGCAGTGTGAGGTGCTCGTTCCGCGGATCGATGCGCACGGAGTCGACGGGCCGGACGCCCACCGCGAACTCGGAATCCTGGGCGGCGCGATAAATCCCCACCTGGGTCGGAGTGAACCGTTGCGGATCGAGGTCGGCGAACGGATCCGCCCGGATCGCCGCGCGAAACGCGTCGAGCGCGGAATCCCGCGCATGCAGCAACTGGAAGGATGCTCCCAGGTATTGATATGCCGTTACCCGCTCGGCCGCCGACACCGGGAGCGACCAGCTGGAGGCGACGATGCGATGGAGGATCGGCACCGCCTGCTCGACGGACAGCGCGTCATAGAGCTGGCGCGCCGCGGCGAGCGTGTCGGCGGTCTGCGCCGCCCCGCGCGAGGCGAAACCGCTCAGTGCGAGCACGGTGAGGGCGGCGCGGGTCCTCACGGCGTCGTGCTGTTCGGGTGCAGCCGGACCCGGCCGACGACGGTGGTGGCGCCCTTGGTGACGGTCACGGTGCTGTCCCAGGCGGTGTACCCGGGTGCGTGCACCTGGACGTGCCGTGCGCCGACCGGCAGCGAGACGTCGAACGCGCTCCCGGTCCAATGCCGTCCGTCGATGTCGATTTGCGCGTCTGCGGGTTCGGCGAGCAAGCGGATCAAACCGGTGGCCGGTGCCGCCGGCGGGGGGTCGGGCGGGCGCGTTCGAGTGGATGCCGGGGCTGATGAGTGCCTCCGGGGAGTGGGTTTGACCACCACGGCGGCGGTGTCGGCAGCGGGGGCGGTCGGCGTACCACGCGCCCAGAGAAGGGTGAGGGCCACCGCCAGTGCGCCGACCAGGGGGACGGCGATCCGGAGCGGGCGACGTCGCGGTGCCGACGGGGCCATCGGCTGCGTCGGCGCGTTCGTGAGAATCTTGATCGGGGTCGTGCGAATCTTGTATTCGCCCGTATCCTCGCCCCGCGCCAGCTTGCGCAAGAGATCACTGCTCTGCGCGCGATCGGAGGGAGGGAAGGGGAGCCGCTCCACCGCGGCCAGCAGCTCGTCGGTGCTTTCGTAGCGGTCCTCGGGCTTCTTCGCGAGCATCCGGTCGATGACCGCGCGCAGGTCATCGGGAATGTCTTCGCGCGCGCCGCGCAGATCGGGGGGCGCCGAGTGGAGATGGTGCTGGATGTAGCCGGCGACGGTTTCGGACGCGAAGGGCACGGTGCCGGCGAGCATCTCGAATGCCACGACGCCGAGGGCGTACTGATCGCTCTGGGGGCAGGCGCGGAACCCGCTGCACTGCTCCGGGCTCATGTACGGCGGTGTCCCGATGACGGCGCCGTCGGTGGTCAGCGTGACGTCGGTGGTGCGAAGGGCCACGCCGAAATCCGACACCATGATCCGGCCATCCGTGCCGACCAGGAGATTCGCACTCTTCACATCCCGGTGGACGACCTTCTGCAAGTGTGCGTACGCCAGCCCCGCCGTCGCCTGGCGGAGCACATGAATCGCCAACGGGATGGTGAAGGCACCCTGGTCGGTGATGATGCGATCGAGGGAGCGGCCCTGCACGAACTTCATCGCGATGTAGAACACTCCCCCGGTCTGACCCATGCGGTAGACCGGGACGATGTTGCGGTGATCGAGGTCCGCGATGGTGAGTGCTTCGCGGCGAAACCGCTCCACCGCGCGGGTCGAAGGCCCCATCTCGGGGGGTAGAATCTTGAGCGCCACCGGGCGTCCCAGGTCTTTTTCCCGGCCCTTGAGGACAATCCCCATGCCGCCGCGCGCAATCTCGCCGTCGATCTCGAACTCGCCCTCGAACAGCACCCGCATGCGCTCGAGCAGATCGTCCCCGTCGAGCGGCTGCGGCACCCGCATCGTATCATCGTTGGGGTCCGAGAGGCGGACACCGCAATTCGCGCAGAATCGGGCACTGTCGGCCAGCTCGTTGCCGCAGCGGAAGCACTTCATGGTCAGCCGCGGACCCGAATGCGGATACTGAGGGTGGGCAGGGAATCCGTGAACGCGGAGTCGTTCAGGCGGGCCGTCAACCTGGCATTGCCGTTCCCGATGGCACGCAGCGAGTCACGAGCCGCATTGATGGTGAAGATGGTCGTATCTGACGATGCGATCGTGAGATTGGGATTCGCCACCGGCATGCCATTCGCCGTGACGACGATAGTGAACGCGGCGGTGTCGCCGACAAAAAGCGACGAGTCACCCACAAAGGTGATCGTGACATCGCGAGGACCGGCAGTGCGGAACAGGTCGCCAAAGCCGCACGCCGCGAGCCCGAGCATGACTCCCGCGAAGACACTCATCTTCACCGCGGGCGCCCGGAGGCATGGCGGCATCGTTCGTTCCTTAGGCGAAAAATCTGTAGCGCCAACGCTATAGGAGGTGGTATTGGCCAGCAAGTCCTTTGGATGCCGCATTTATTGTGCCTAAGGGAAACCCTGATATGCACTGTAGTGGTAGGGACTTGGGAAATGAAGGTCGATGCAACACGACGCGGAAGCGGTCGACGCGTTCAAATGGTGCCGTGCTGCGTTGTCGGGCACCGCGTGTTACGTATTAGGGCCTTGTCGAACGAGTCTGTCATGTCCGCAACGAATTTTCCGAACACTCCGGCGCCGCTCACCCCTGAAGAGGAAGTGCGGGAGAGCCGACTACTCGTCCGTCAGGTGCTCGACACGCTGCCCGTCGGTGTCGTCGTGATGAATCGAGCGGGAGACATCGTGCTGCACAATCCAGCCTCCACGGAGATCTGGAAGGGCATCATCGTGTCCGGTACGGAGCGCTGGGCGAAGAGCAAGGGCGTCTGGCACGATACCCGAAAGGCCATCGAACCGGAGGAGTGGGCGTCGCATCGGGCACTTGAGAAGGGTGAGACGAGCCGCGACGAGCTGATCGACATCGAGACCTATGATGGCCACCATCGGATTATCGAGAACTACGCCGCGCCGATTCGGGATGCCAAGGGCGCGATCACCGGGGCGGTGATCGTCAACGAAGACGTCACGGAGCGGCTGCGGGCGGTGGAGACACTCCGGAAGACGGAACGCCTGCTCGTCGACGCGGAGCGCCTCGGCCAGACCGGCGGATGGGAGCAGGATCTCATCACCGGCGAGATCATCAACACCGCGGCGAATTCCCGGCTCTTCTTCGGCGAAGACCGGACCAAAGGGGACCGGCTGGAAGACTACGCCGAAGTCCTCCACCCCGACGACCGGGATTGGGTCATGACCCGTCGTCAGCAAGTTCTCGCGGGGACGGGATCCCCGGACATCGAGTACCGCGTGATCTGGCCGGACGGGAGCGTCCACTGGATTTTCGGCCGGGCGACGGTGGTCCGGGATGAAGCAGGGAAACCCCTGCGCATCTACGGCACCAACGCGGACGTGACCGAACGGAAGCTCGCCGAGGAGGAGCTGGGCCGCCGGGCGCGACAACTGGAGTCGTTGTCCCGCCGGCTCATCGAGGCGCAGGAAGCGGAACGCCGCGCCGTGGCCCGCGAGCTCCACGACGATTTTGGACAGGTGCTGACCGCGCTCAAGCTCAATCTCCAGCGGAAAGCCCCCGACGATCCCGAGAGCATCGCCCTGGTGGATGGCGCACTCGCGCGGATGCGCGACCTCGCGCAGGATCTCCGCCCACCCCTGCTCGACGAGGTGGGGCTGGCGGCGTCCCTCAGCTGGTACGTGGATCGCGAGGCGACGCGTGCGGGCCTGGCATTCCGGCTCGACCTCACACCGCTTCCGGAGCGTCCGCCGGTCGCGGTCGAAATGACCTGTTTTCGGGTCGCGCAGGAGGCGCTCACGAACATCATCCGGCACGCGAAGGCGCATACCGTGGATGTTGAGCTCCGGCCCGTCGAGGGTGGGGTGTCGCTGGTGATCCGCGACGACGGCCAGGGCTTTGACGTCCCCGCCGCACGACGGCGCGCCGCGCAGGGCATGAGCCAGGGGCTCACGAGCATGCAGGAGCGGGTCGCGCTCGCGGGCGGTACGCTCGAGATCGAGTCGACCCTCGGCGCCGGCACGACGGTGCGGGCACGCGTTCCCTGCGGACCGGCTCATGGCTGAGGCGCCCCTGCGCGTACTCCTCGCGGACGACCATGCGCTGGTGCGGGCGGGCCTGCGGGCGCTGCTGAACGACCTCCCGGGTGTGGAGGTCGTTGCGGAGACCGGCGACGGGCGCGAGGCCTTGCGTCTGGTTCGGGAGCAAAAACCCGACATCGCCATGATCGACATCTCGATGCCGGGACTGAACGGTCTCGACGTCGCGGCGCGGATCGCGCACGACCGTCCGGCGACGCGGGTCATCATCGTCTCGATGCACGGAGACGATGAAACGGTGCGGCGGGCGCTGACCGCCGGTGCGACGGGCTATCTGCTGAAGAACTCCGACCGGGGCGAGCTCGAGATGGCGCTGCGCACGGTGGCGCGGGGCGATACGTGGCTCAGTCCAGCCCTGACCAAGCGCGTGGTCGCCGTGTTCACCCAGGATGCCCGGCCAGCAGAAGGGGGAGGACCATTTGCCGCGCTCACCCCCCGCCAGCGGGAGGTCCTCCAGCTGGTCGCCGAGGGTCACTCCAATAAGGAAATTGCTCAACGCCTCAACGTGGCCTTGAAGACCGTCGAAACACACCGTACCGAGCTCATGGAGCGGCTCGACATTCACGGAGTGGCGGGTCTGGTGCGGTATGCCATCCAGGTGGGGCTGGTACGTCCTGAGTCCTAGGTAGTCCCCCGGGGGGAACCCCGGTCTTGTCCCGACTTCGCCAAGGCCTGATGGCCAGTAGCGTTTGGGCACATGGCGATCCGCGTCCTCCTGGTCGAAGACGTCGACGATGACGCCGCCCTCGCCGAGGCCGAGCTCCGGCGGTCGGGGCTCGAATTCACCCTGCGGCGGGTCATGACGCCCGTGGACTTCCGAACGGCCCTGCACGAGTTCACCCCCGACGTCATCATCTCCGACCACAAGCTCCCCCAGTTCAGCGGCGAAGCGGCGCTTCAACTGACGCGCGACGCCGGATTTCCAGCACCATTCATTCTCATGACCGGGTCGCTCGATGAGGAGACGGCGGTGGAGTACATGAAGTCGGGAGCCGCCGACTACATCCTCAAGGACCGCCGCGCACGGCTGGGCCAGGCCATCTTGAGCGCGCTCGATCGCCGCCGGGTGGGGGAGCAGCTGCGGGAGCGCGAAGAGTACTTCCGCGCGCTGATCGAGCAGGCCCAGGACATCATCGCGGTCCTCGACGCCGACGCCGCCCTCAAGTACGCGAGTCCTTCGGTCCGCGCGGTCCTGGGGTTCGTGCCCGAGGAGCTCGTCGGGCGGTCGATTCTCGAGCTCGTGCACCCGGAGGATGCCGAGACGGCGCTCCGGACCTTCGCGGAAGGTGTGGCGACCGGACGGGGCGGGCGCCTGCTTGAGCTGCGCCTCTGCCGGAAAGACAACACGTACCGCACGCTTGAAGTGACGGGCCGCTATCTCCTGAACGATCCGGTGGTCCGCGGCGTGGTCCTGAATGCGCGCGATGTGACCGACCGGCGCTCCCTTGAGCGGCAGCTCGTCCAGTCCCAGAAGATGGAAGCGGTGGGTCGTCTCGCCGGAGGCGTCGCGCACGACTTCAACAACGTGCTCACGGCCATCCTCGGCTACACGGGCCTCCTGCTGGACGGATTGCCGGCGCTCTCCCCCTTACGTCCCGATCTCGAAGAGATCCGCAACGCGGCCAACAAGGCCACCGGTCTGACGCGGCAGCTCCTCGCCTTCAGCCGGAAACAACCGCTCGAGACGCGGGTCCTCGATCCGAACGACCTCGTGAAGGAAATGGACCGGCTCCTGCGGCGCCTGCTCGGCGAGGACATCGACGTGGTGACGAACCTCGCGCCCGGCATCGGAGCGGTGCGGGGCGACGCGGGACAATTGGAGCAAGTGGTGGTGAATCTTGCGGTGAATGCGCGTGACGCGATGCCCGAGGGCGGGAAGCTCACGATCGAAACACAGAACGTCGACCTCGACGCGTCGTACGCCGTGGGGCACGTGCCGGTCCGTCCGGGAGCCTACGTCCTGGTCGCGGTGTCGGACACGGGGATCGGGATGTCCGCCGAAACCATGTCCCACATGTTCGAGCCCTTTTTCACCACCAAGGAGCCCGGCAAGGGGACCGGCCTGGGCCTCGCGACCGTGTATGGCATCGTGAAGCAGAGTGGCGGAGCCGTGCAATGCTACAGCGAGCCGGGACAGGGGACCACATTCAAGGTGTACCTGCCGAGGGTCGATGCCCCGGTGGAGCGCGCGACGGCATCCGTTCCGGTAGGACCGAAGCACGGAACCGAAACCATTCTGCTGGTGGAAGACGAGGCGGAGCTGCGGTCCATGACCAGGCGTCTGCTCGAGAAGCACGGGTACACGGTGCTCGAGGCCGCCACCGCGGATGCGGCCACGGGGATCGCGCAGATTCATCCGGGCCCCATTCATCTCTTACTGACGGACGTGGTGCTGCCCGGGGAAAGCGGCCGGCGGCTGGCCGACGATCTGCTGGTCCGGCGACCCGAGCTGCGGTCGTTGTTCATGTCCGGGTATACCGAGGAGGCGGTCGTCCATCGCGGTGTGCTCGCCGCGAACACCGCCTTCATTCATAAGCCGTTCACGTCGGACGAGCTGGCCGTGAAGGTCCGCGGGGTGCTGGATGCCGGACGCCTTCCCACGAGCGACTAGCGCGCCACCGGATTCTCCTGCGCGTTGACCGCCTGCCACCGTCCGCCCCGCTTCGCGAACACGTCCGTAAAGACCGTCTTCTCCTCCGAGCCTTTCTGATCCGTCGAGATCACCATGCCGGTGACCACGGCCGCCGAGCCGTACACCCGGACCTGCAGCTGATCGAACAGCTTCTGCCGGTCGTTGGGGCCCGGATGGGTCACGGCCCAATTGATGTGCTGGGTTTTGGAGAGGAAAACCCCGGCCGCGACGGGGTGCACAAAGTCGGCCGCGAGGATCGTATCCAGGGCTGACCGGTCGTGCTCGCCGGCGAGCCACTGTTTCTCGAGCGTCTCGACCGTTTTCTGGTCGGTCAGCGGGGGGTTCGGGATCGCGGCAGTGCAGAGACACAGCACGGCGGACGCGAGCAAGAGGCGATAGGGCATCGGTGACGCTCCGGAAGTAGGCTCTCGAATAGTACGCCGACACCGCCCTGGGTGATGACCCCCGGCATCGCCTATGACGGCGCGAGATGCGGCTTTACGCCGCGCCGGCAGCTGCTGGAACCCGGCACAACCCATCCGAATGAATGTTCAACCCGATGTTCGAGATGTTGTAGACGTGCTCGCTCGCCACGACCCAGGTGATGTCGCAGATCTCCCGATCCGAAAAGTGCTCCGCCATCCGGTTGAAGACGGCGGGGGAGACCTTCTTGAAACGGGTCAGGTGCGTCACGTAGTTGAGCGCGGCGCGCTCGGCATCCGAGAAGACCGGGCTCGTCTCGAACTCGGCCAGGGCGTCGAGCTTGCCGGTGGAGTCGGAGGCCTGCATTGCCGCCCAGCGACCGATGTCGATGCAGAATTCGCAGACATTGATCTGGGCGACCTGCTGTCGGATCAGGTGCACCAGCTCGGTGGGGATGGAGAGCCTGTTGTCGAGCTGGGACACTTTTCCGACCCATGTCCCGAAGGCGAGCGGCATCCGTGCCGAGAACACCTTGAGGGGGGTGAGCACCTGGCCGAAGCGCCGCTTGGCCAGCGCGTAGACGAGCTTCATGACGAGGCCGTGCGGGCGCTCGATCGGGGGCAGGTAGGTTTCCATGTGACGCTCCAGTTCAGAGTGCGTTCGTGATGTCACCCTGATGACCCGTGAGGTGCGTCAGTTGTGACAGCGGGGTCTACGGCCTCGCACTGTTCATCCCTTGCCGTATACCCCGCAGCTTGTCCGGGTTGGCGACGACGTAGATGTTCTCGATGCGCTCGGGCCCCACCTCGAAAATCACGGCCGACTGTGCTTCGCCCGCGCCATACGCAATCAGCCCGGGACGGCCGTTGAGGCGAGCCATCCGGAAGGCGATTCCCTCGGGCGCCAGACGCTTCATCGTATTGATCACGACCTTCGCCACCGGCGTGTTGCCGTGCACGGGTTTCGGCAGGGCTCCCTTCGCCTTTCCGCCGCCATCCACCCACAGCGTGATGTCCTCGGCCAGCATCGCGACGAGTCCCTCGAGATCCCCGGTTCCCGCCGCCTGATTGAACCGCTCCACCAGTGCCTCCGCGCGTTCGATGTCGGCATCGAAGCGGGGACGCTCGGCCCCGACGCGCTCGCGGGCCCGCGACAGGATCTGGCGGCAGTTCGTCCCGGTCTTCTCGACGATGCGGGCGATCTCGTCGTACTCGAGATCAAAGACGTCATGGAGCAAGAAGACCGCGCGCTCGACCGGGGCGAGGCGCTCGAGAATCACGAGGAAGGCCAGCGACAGGGACTCAGCCAGCTCGACGGACGCCTCGGCGTCGGGGGATGGATCGGTCACGAGCGGCTCCGGAAGCCAGGGTCCGACATACGCTTCCCGCCGGTTCCGGGCGGAGCCGAGGAAGTTGATGGCGAGCCGGGTGATGATGGTGGTGAGGTAGGCGGCGGGCGATCGGACGTCCGCCTCGGACGCTTCCTTCCAGCGGAGGTAGGCGTCCTGCACCAGGTCCTCCGCGTCCATCACCGTGCCGACCATGCGGTAGGCGATGGCGAAGAGGAGGGGCCGGTTGGCCGTGAACTGTCCGTCGCGGTCGTCAGAGCTGTCCATTTGCTGAATATGACCAGACAGACCCACGGACTGTGACAGGGCCGCTACGCACGCCCCCCGCGAAATGCTGGGGATTCCGGGGCACAAACCGCATGGCCCATGGCGGCGAGCGACTGGCCCGCGCGGTACATTCTCGCCGACCTCAAGCCAGGGCGACGACGTGCGGATCAGCGACATGAACTGGATGCAGGTGGACGCATATCTCGAGCGCGACGATCGCGCCGTGCTCCCGATCGGCAGCACGGAGCAGCACAGCTACCTCCGTCTCACCGTCGATTGCATTCTCCCCGAGCGCGTGGCCGCCGAAGCGGCCGAGCCGCTGGGCATTCCCGTGTTTCCGGTGCTGTCGTACGGCGTGACGCCGTACTTCCGTGAGTTCCCCGGGTCCATTTCGCTGCGCGTCGAAACCCACCTGGCCGTGATTCGGGATATCCTCGACGGCATGGCACACGCGGGATTCCGGCGCATCATGATCTGCAATGGCCACGGCGGGAATGGCGCGGCGCAGCAGCTCTCGCAGGAATGGGCGGCCGACCATCCGGGCTGCCGGGTGCTCTTCCACAACTGGTGGAATGCGCCGAAGACCTGGGCTAAAGTCCAGACGATTGACACGATGGCGTCACACGGGTCGTGGATGGAGAACTTCCCCTGGACCCGCGTCCCCGGTGTCGACATGCCCAGGACGCAGCGTCCCATGATCGATATGGAGAAGATGCGCATGCTCGACCCCGCCGGTGTGCGCGGCTACATCCCCGACGGCAACTTCGGCGGTTTCTACCAGCGTCCCGACCAGGATGTTCTCGCCATCTGGCAGACTGCGGTCGAGGAGACACGCGCGCTGCTGGACGGCAAGTGGGGTGGCGACTGAGCGCGAATCCGATGCGCGCGCTCGTCTGGGGTGCCGGTGCGATGGGCGGCACGCTTGGCGCCCACCTCGTGCGTGCCGGCCATGACATCACGTTCGTCGACACCGTGACCGACCACGTCGCGGCGATGCAGACCCGAGGGCTCCGGATTTCGGGACCCATCGTGGACTTTACCGCGTCGGCCCCGGCATTCACTCCCGACGCGCTGCGCGGCACCTGGGACACCATCATGCTCGCGACCAAGGCGCATCACACCGGTGCCGCCGTCCGCGCTCTCGTTCCGCATCTCTCGGCGGGCGGTTGCGTGATATCCGTCCAGAACGGATTGAACGAGCTGTCCATCGCAGGGGTGATTGGCGAGCAACGCACGGTGGGCGCCTTCGTGAACTTCGGCGCGGACTACATGGAGCCCGGTCACATCATGTACGGCGGCCGCGGGACGGTGATGGTGGGCGAAGCGTTCGGGGCGGTGCGGGTGACCCCTCGCGTGCTCGCCATTCGCGATGCCTGGCGCGACTTCGACGAGCGGGCCACCGCTACGCCGAACATCTGGGGTTATCTGTGGGGGAAGGAGGCGTATGGTGCGATGCTCTTTGCCACCGCGCTCACCAATGACTCCATCGCCGACTGCCTGGCACGCCCCGAATACCGGGGCCTCTACATCGCGCTGGCTCGCGAGATGCTTGCCGTGGGTGCCGCCCGAAAGGTCACGCCGGAGGCGTTCGACGGCTTCGACCCGGGTGCCTATCTCCCGAATGCCCCCGCCGGCGCGGCGGAACGTTCTCTCGACGCGCTGGTCGCCCACAACCGCAAGTCGGCGAAGACGCACTCGGGCATCTGGCGGGACCTCGCGGTCCGCAAGCGTCCCACCGAAGTGGACGCGCAGCTCGGCATCGTCGTGACGCTGGGGCGGGAGGCGGGCGTGCCGACACCCCTGGCCGCGAAGGTGGTGGAGCTCATTCACGACATCGAGGGGGGGAAGCGCCCGCAATCACTCGAGACCCTGGACGCGCTCGCCGGAGTCATGTCGGCTGCATGAACCTCCGCTTCGAGGGCAGGACCGCGATCGTCACCGGCGCGGCGCACGGATTCGGCCGGGCCATCAGCATCGCGTTCGCCGAGCGCGGAGCGAGCGTGTGGGCGTGTGACGTCATCGACGATGAGCTCCAGGAGACCGCACGGCTATGTCAGGCGGCGGGTGGCACGTGCCGAGTGGGGCGGGTGGACGTGCGCGACCGGGAGGCGGTGGGCCGCTTCGTCGCCGATGCTGCGCGGGCCGCCGGGTCAGTGGACATCCTCGTGAATAACGCCGGCGGCGTACTCGGTCAGGTGGGACGGCCTCTCGAGGAGGTCACACCCGATCAATGGCAGGTGGTTTTCGACGTGAACACCACCGGTGCGTTCTTCATGGCGCAGGCAGTGGCACCCGGAATGAAGGCCAAGCGCTACGGAAGGATCGTCAACATCTCGAGTGGCGCCGGGCTCGGCGTCAGCCTGACGGGGATTCAGGCCTACGCGTCGGCCAAGGCGGCGCAGATCGGGCTCACCCGGCAGTTGGCCCACGAGCTGGGACCCTGGGGCATCACGGTCAACAACATCGCGCCCGGGTTCGTGCGATCGAACCGGACCACCGAGGCCCAGTGGGACTCGTATGGGGCCGAGGGCCAGCGAGCACTCGTCGATCGCATCGCCCTCAAGCGCCTGGGCTCGCCGGACGACATCGCGTGGGGCGTACTGTTTTTCGCATCCGACCATGCCGGCTGGATCACCGGCCAAGTGCTTTCGATCGACGGTGGGAAATGAGTGACCTCGCCGCGGTGTTGGCACGCCTCGAGGCTGGGCACGACCGGATCCTGGGCGAGCTGGTGGACTTCGCCCGGATCCCGAGCGTCGGTACCAATCCCGGCCATGCCGGGGACATGCGCGCGGCCGCTGCCTGGGTCGCCGGGAAGCTGACAGCCGCGGGGCCGTTCACGGTGCGGACGATGCCGACGCCCGGCGCCTCCGTGGTGTACGCGGAATGGCTTGGTGCCACCGGCGCTCCGACCGCGCTCATCTACGGGCACTATGATGTCCAGCCCGAGGATCCCGTCGATGATTGGCAGACTCCGCCCTTCGAGCCGTCGGTCAGAGACGGCCGTCTGTATGCGCGTGGCGTGTCCGACGACAAAGGTCCCATGCTGATTCCGATCAAGGTCGCCGAGGCGTTTTTCGCCCAGCGGCACCGGCTGCCACTCAACCTCAAGTTCCTGATCGAAGGAGAAGAAGAGGTCGGGAGCAAGCACTTGGAGGCATTCGTCACCGAGCACCGCGATCTGCTCAAGGCGGACGCCGTGATCTCGGCGGACGGCGCGATGTGGCGGATCGATGAGCCGTCGCTGAACGTGTCGAGCCGAGGATTGGTGTCTCTCGAGCTGACCCTTGGGGGGCCTTCGAAGGACCTGCATTCCGGGCGCCACGGCGGGAGTGTTCCAAACCCGTTGCACGCGATCGCGCAGCTGATCACTTCGCTGCACGGTCCGGACGGGCGCGTGGCCGTGGCTCACTTCTACGATACAGTCTGCGAGCTCTCCACCGCCGAGCGCGCAGAGATCGCGGCGCTTCCATTTGATGAGGGACGGTACCTCGCGCAGGTCGGCGCAGCTGCTGCCGTGGGTGAGTCCGGGTACTCGACGCTCGAGCGTCAGTGGACGCGTCCCACGCTGGAGGTCAACGGTCTCTGGGGTGGCTATCAGGGCCCGGGGTCCAAGACGGTGGTGCCACGTGAGGCGCATGCCAAGATCACGTGCCGTCTGGTGCCCGACCAGGATCCGGACGAGATCGCGCGACTCGTCGTCGCGCATCTGGAACGCCACACGCCGGCGGGGGCCCGCCTCACGATCGACCCGGGGGGCCATGGTGCGCGGCCCGCGCGGATTCCCCGGGACCATCCCGTGTTGAAGGCCGCGGAATCCGCGTTGGCGGAGACTTACGGTGTGCGCCCGATCTTCGTGCGGATGGGCGGCACGCTCCCGGTGGCCGAGACCTTCAAGCGGGTCTTGGGACTCGACACGGTCTACTTCTCGTTCTCGACGGGGGACGAAGACTTTCACGCACCGAACGAGTTCTTCCGGGTGGCGCGGTTGCACCAGGGGCTCGCCGCGTGGGCCCGGCTTTGGGAGCGGCTTGGCGCATGAGCCTGCAACAGGAAGAAGCCCGCGTCGAAGCGCAGAGCGCCTCGCTCAAGAAGGAGCTGGGCGTTCGGGACCTCGCGCTCACGCAGATCCTTTTCATTATCGGACTCACATGGATCGGCGTGGCGGGGAAGCTCGGGTCCGCGCACGTGGTATTGTGGCTCCTCGCCATCGTGCTCTTCTACCTGCCGATGACCGCCGTCGTGATCTATCTGAACCAGCGGATGCCGCTCGAAGGCGGTCTGTATCAGTGGGCCAAGCTGGGATTCAATCCGACGGTCGGATTTCTCCTGGCCTGGAACCTCTGGCTGTATGTAGTCCTCTACACGTCGGAAATCGGACTGCAGTGCGCGACCTATCTGTCGTACGCCATCGGCCCGTCCGCCGCGTGGATGACCTCCTCCAGCTGGTTCGTGGCGCTCGCCTCCGCGGTCGTGCTGACGCTGATGGCGGTGGCGGCCACGATCGGCCTCTCGGTGGGGAAGTGGGTGCACAACACCGGTGGCGTCTTCATGCTCATCATTTTCGCGGTGCTGATTCTTCTGCCCTTCCTCGGCCTCGCGACCGGCCATTTGAAGGAGTTCCACCCGTTCCGTGCCAGCGTGCCCGATCCTTCGCTCTACAACCTGAACATCCTGGGCAAGCTGGGATTCGGCGCGCTCGGTGGGTTCGAGTACATCGCGATCCTGGCCGGCGAAACGCGAGCCCCGGCCAGCGCGGTGCGGAAGTCCGTGCTCATCGCGGCGCCCATTATCGCATTGATGTTCATCCTCGGTACCGCGACGGTGGTCGCGTACGTACCAACGGCGGATATCGACCTGATTGGTCCGATGCCGCAGGTCCTGCGCGTGGGTCTGAGTCCATTCGGCATCGCCGGCCCGCTGGTCGTCGGGGCGATTCTGATGACTCTTGCGATGCGGATCGCGCAGGTGAGCGTGAGCTTCACCGCCGTCACCCGCCTTCCGATGGTGGCCGGATGGGATCGGCTGCTTCCCGCGGCATTCACCCGGTTGCATCCGGTGTATCGGACGCCGGTGCACTCCATCACGCTCGTGGCGGTGTGCGCCTTCCTCATCTCCCTGGTGAGCCTGATCGGCGTCGGGCAGGCCGAGGCGTTTCAGCTGGTGTTCAATGCCGGCGGGATTTTCTATGCGCTGACCTACCTCGTGATGTTCGCCATCCCGCTCTTCGGGCTGCGGGGCGTAACGCCCAGACCCTCGGGCTGGCTGCGGATCGCGTCGTGGTCCGGATTGTTGATGACGCTGTTGTACGTGGTTCTTTCGGTGTTTCCGATCATCACGGTGGGCAGCGTGGCCGGCTTTGCGCTCAAGATCGTGGCGGTCATCGTGGTCATGAATCTCGTGGGAGTCGGCGTGCTGGTCGCCGCGGGCCGGCGCCAGGAGTCCGTCACTGAATTGGGAGGCTCTACATGATGTTCGCATTCGCGTTCGCGCTCGCCTTTTCCCTCGTCCCCGGAAGCGGCCCTGCGCCGCACCAAACTCCGAGCCTGGCCGGCGAGTGGGATGTCTATATCGCGCTCAGCGCCAAGCCGAAGTTCGGCTTCGAGGGGTGGCGCCGGATGGGATTCGCCCACTTCGCCGGAGCCGACTCGGGGAACGTCGGCTTCCTGAAGCGGCGCACCGGGGAGCCGATGCTCACCGTCACCCAAGTGACAACGACAGGCGATTCGGTCCTGCTGACGCAAGACGCTCGGGTGACGATGCATGCAGCCTGGCACGGCGACACGCTCACGGGCATACAGCTCGTCGCGGACCGGGTCCTCGACCGCCGGTTCCGGCTCGTGCGCCGCGACACGCCGGGCGTGGTGGAGCACGACTACCAGGTGTGGAAGATGCCGGCGTCCGATTCGCAGTACGCCGTTAGCGAAGACACGCTGGTGTTCATGCCGACGCGGGACGGCGCGAAGCTCGCGACGTACATCGCGCGGCCGGTGGGACCAGGACCCTTCGGCGTGGTGCTGCAGCGGACCCCGTACCGTCGCGTGCTGCACCCGGCAGGCCGCTGGTGGGCATCGCGCGGCTACATCTTCGTGGCCCAGCACGTGCGCGGCCGCGACCAATCGAGCGGCGACGTGGCGGACTTCGGGGACTACACTCCCGACATCCAGGATGGATATGACGCGGTGGAGTGGGCCGCGAAGCTCCCGGGTGCCAACGGCAAGGTCGGGATGATCGGCCACTCGGATGAAGGCAAGCTGGTCTGGCTCGCCGCCGTCTCGAACCCACCGCACCTCGCGGCCATTTCACCGACGGCGGCTTCTCCGGATGGATGGGTGGTCGTTCCCTACGCCGCGATGGCGTTCGGTCCGATCAACGTGGACTGGGCCTGCCTGATGCGCGGGCGGACCATGGATCCGAACACCGCGGAGCTGGATATCGGCGAGGCCATCACCCACCTGCCGCTCGCGAACCTGCCGCAGCGGCTCGGCTGCGGGGACGTGCCGCTCTGGGACCGCTGGGTGGCGCATCCGACGCTCGACGCGTACTGGAAGCAGCACGCGGCCACCACCTACATCGCCAACGAACACGCGCCCGTGCTGTCCATGGCCGGCTGGCATGACGACTCGCGCGGCCCGACCTACTACACCGACGCGCTGCTCAAACAGCCGCACCATCCGGTGTGGCACATGGTGATGGGTGTCGGGGCACACAAGGGCGTCGACTACGTGGCCGGCGATTTCGGACCGGACGCGAGGTACCAGTTCCGGGATCTCCAGATCCGCTGGTTCGATCACTACCTGCTGGGCAAGGCCAACGGTGTCGACACGCTGCCGCCCTTCGATGACTTCGTGATTGGTGACAACACGTGGCGGCAGGAGCACGAGTGGCCGCTGGCGCGGGCGAAGATGACCAATTGGTATGTCTCGTCGGGGGGCAATGCCCGGACGAGTGCGGGAGACGGCGTACTCGATACGCTGCCACCGAAAACAGGCGCCGCTGCCGACACCTTCACCTATAACCCCGGCGATCCGACACCCTACTTGATCGATTCGCGGGAGCTCGAGGAATCGCTCAACGAAGACTACACGCGGCTGAACGCCACCCGGCAGGACGCCCTGGTGTTCACCTCGAAGGCGCTGACGAAGGCAATCGAGGTGACGGGCGAAATGACGGCGACGGTCTGGGCGGTGAGCGACCGCAAGGACACGGACTGGACCGTGATGCTGCTCGACGTCTGGCCCGACGGGCACGCCGAGCGGGTGCAGGACGGCCTGGTGCGGGCGCGGTTCCGGAAGGGGATGGACAGGGAAGTGCCACTCGTCCCGGGCCAGGTCCAGCGTTACGACGTCGATCTGTGGTTCACGTCGATGGTATTCAAGCCCGGGCACCGTTTGCGGGTGAGCATCGCCTCGGCGCTGTTCCCGAAGTACGACCGGAACCTGAATACGGGCGGGAACAACGAGCGCGACTCAGTCTTTGTGGTGGCGCATCAGCGGGTGTTGCACGATGCGGCGCACCCGACCCACGTCACTCTGCCGACGGTGCCCCGCTAGCGCCGGACTCGACATTCGGGGTTTCGTTGAGGAGGCGGCGCAGCCGGCTGGTCGAAATGACGAGGCGGCGCGCCGCCTCCCCGCGGTTTCCGTCACACCGCTCGACCATGGCGGACGCCGCGGCACGCGCGATCGCGCGCAACGGCGCGGGGAAGGGAAGGACGCCGGTGCCGTGACCATTGTGCGTGCGGCGGATGGTCACCGGCGGCAAGAGCTCTTCGGGTGTCAGCTCACCGGCCGGCGCGAGCAGCAGAGCCCGCTCGAGCGCGTTCTTGAGCTCGCGGATGTTGCCGGGCCATTCATGCGCCTGGAGCCGCGTGATCACCTCGGGGGTCAGCGCGGGTCGGGACAGCCCATGCTCCCCTGAGAGCGACTCCAGCAGCGCCTCCGCGACGATCACCAGATCGTCACCCCGCTCCCGCAGTGGCGGCAACCGCAAGACCACGGTGCTGATGCGGAAGTAGAGATCCTCGCGGAAGCTCCCCTCCTCCACCCGCTCGGCAAAGCGCTCGGTGGTCGCCGCGAAGATCCGCACGTCAACGGAGAGCTCTCGTGTACCGCCGACGCGGCGGATCTTCTTATCCTCGAGGGTCCGCAAGAGCTTCGCCTGCAGTGCCAGCGGCAGGTCCGCCACCTCGTCCAGGAACAGCGTCCCGCCGTCCGCCACCTCGAAGAGTCCGGGCTTCGCGGCGTGGGCGTCGGTGAAGGCGCCACGCTCGTGGCCGAACAACTCCGATTCAATGAGATGCTCGGGCAGGGCGGAGCAATTGATGGCGACGAACGGCGCGTCCCGCCTCGGACCGCCGTCGTGCATGGCGCGGGCGAGCAACTCCTTGCCGGTGCCGGTTTCGCCGACGATGAGGGCACTCGCATTCCGGTGGGGCAGGAGGCGGCGGGCCTTGTCGACGGTTTCCTTGAGAGCGTCGCTGCGTCCGACGATCCGGGAGAAGGGATCGAAGTCCGTCAGCATCCCCGTCCGCCAGCGCGCCAGCCCCTCCCCGGCGGCCGTCATCATGGCGCCGCGGAGGATTTCGAGATCGTCAGGAAGCGCGAAGTAGTCCCGGGCGCCGGCGGCGATGAACCGCATCGCGGTCCGGCGGCTCGGATCGGAGCCCGCGACGAGCAATGGGACGGTAGGGGGCACGCGCTGGCTCTCGAGCCAGTAGATCGCGGCTTCCTCCGCGCCGCCGGCGGCGAGAATGACGGCGACGGTATCGCGGCGAGGGATGTAGTTGGCTGGCGGTGGCAGCGCGTCGACGACCAGGGCGAGATCGGTGCCGAGGTCTGCCCAGAACGACTGGAACGCTTCGGAGAACTGAATCACGCCGAGGCGCAGAATGGCTCTCCGCTCCTTGCCCGAGCGGCGGTCACTGAAGTTCCGGCGATCAGGAGTTGTGGCCACGAGTCATTGAGCTTAGGGAATCCCCTAGGCTACGCAAGTAGCGTGGTCGCCACGATTTGCACCACTTTTGGGCGGTACGATTCAGCGCAATTCGAATCGAAATGGCCCTCATTTCCTTTGGTCATTCGTCACGTCCTCCATCGCTTGCCGTTGTCACTACACGTCTTAAGGGAATCCCTGAGATATGGAACGCTTCGTGCGTTAGGGACGGGCGTCGTTTCACGTCGTCTGCAATTCCGCGCCAGGGAGCCAACGCCCATGAGAATACGAGCCGCTGTTCTCGCGGTGCTGCTCCTCGTCCTCGGTTGTGTGGACAGCACCGAACCGGTGCTCACACCTGGGACGGGAGCAGGTTTGGACCGCGCCACTGCAACCGGCGTCTGGGTTCCGCGCGAGGCGGAGGTCATGGTCGCGCTTCTGCATTGCGCCCCGCGGCCGGCCGCGTATGCCAGCAAGCGGATCGGTCCACTCGGCGGCACCATCTGGTTCGGCGCGAACGTACTCCGCGTGCCTCCCGGGGCGCTTGTCTGGCCCGTGACCATCACCACCTTCGCTCCGTCGGATACGCTGGCTCGCGTCGAGCTCTATCCGGAAGGCTTGCGATTCCTCATTCCGGCAGAGCTGTCCGTCTCGTATGCCGGATGTGATCAGGCTCCGGCGGGCCAGTTGACCATGGCCTACATGTCGACGTCGCTGGCAATTCTGTCCTACCTGACGGGGCCGAGCGTGAACTCGAAGACTCAGACGGTGACCGCGCCGCTGCAGCACTTCTCGGACTACGCCGTTGCTTACTGACGCTTCGCGGCGCATGACGCCCGCCGAGGTGCTGTACCAGGCCGTGGCAAACGAGCAGGCCGGGCACGGGGACGCAGCGATCGGCGGGTACGAGGCGGCGATTGAGGCAGCGGAAAAAGGCGCCGAGCCGACTGTGCTGGCCGAAGCTCTACGGCGCCTGGGTGCGGCCCGGCACAAGGGGAACGAACCTGCGCAAGCCCGCGCGCTGTGCCGCCGCAGTCACGATATCGCGAGCGCCGCGGGCCAGGACCTTCTCGCCGCCCAGGCCCTCAACACCCTTGGCGCCATTGAAATGGCCGACGCGCCGGCCGACGCGCGCCGTCACTTCGAGCAGGCGCTCGCACTGGGGAACGCCTCGGCCGAATTGCGGGCGCGCGTGGAGCAGAACCTGGGCATCCTCGCGGGGATTCAGGGGGACGCGGACGCCGCGCTCGCGCACTACCACGACTCGCTGCAGGAATACGAGGGCGTCGGTGACGAGCACGGATGCGCGCTCGCCTACCACAATCTCGGAATGTTGTGCGCGGATGGGGAACGTTACGAGGACGCGGATCGCTACTACGGCTGGAGCCTGGCCATCGCGGGGCGCGTTGGGGACACCCGACTGCAGGGACTCTGCCTCGTCAATCGCGCCGAGGGGCAGGTCGCCTGCCAGCAGTTCGAAGACGCCCGGGTGAACGCCGAGCGCGCGCTCGCCCTGTTCGACAGGCTCGGCGCCTCGGCCGAGAAGTCGAGTGCCTACCGCGTCCTCGGCATGGTGTACCGCGAGATCGGCCGCCCCGCGCTCGCGGAATCACGGCTGCGCACCGCCATGGAGCTGGCGCACGGCACGGGCTCGGTGCTCGGCGAGGCAAAGGCCGCGCGGGAGCTGGCACTCCTCTATCAAGAGATGGGGCGCAATCAGCTCACGCTGACGCTACTGCATGAGGCCCTCCGGCTGTTCGACCGGCTGGATGCCCGCCGGGACCTCGTGCACATGGACCGCAGGCTGGTCGCTCTCGAGGACACCTACGCCACGGTCGTGCGGGAGTGGGGGCAGTCGATCGAGTCCGCGGACAGCTACAC
This sequence comes from Gemmatimonadales bacterium, assembly GCA_035631315.1. Taxonomy (GTDB): domain Bacteria; phylum Gemmatimonadota; class Gemmatimonadetes; order Gemmatimonadales; family GWC2-71-9; genus 40CM-2-70-7. The sequence goes on along the minus strand of DASQIZ010000116.1, from coordinate 22,149 downwards.
CTTCGGCCACTGCGAGCGCGTGGCGCAGAACGCCGTGGCCGTGGCCCGCGCGCTGGGACTGGGCGGCACGGAGCTCACCGTCATCCGCCTCGGCGCCTACCTCCACGATGTCGGCAAGGTTCGCGTTCCGCATGAAATCCTGAACAAACCGGGTTCCCTCACGCAGCCGGAATTCGAGCTGGTCAAGCTTCATCCGGTGTGGGGGATCGAGCTGCTCGCGGACGTCGATTTCCCGTGGGACCTGAAGCCCATCATCCGCTGGCACCACGAACGGTATGACGGCGCCGGGTATCCCGATCGCCTGGCGGGGGACCAGATCCCGGCGTCGGCTCAGGTCGTCGGCATCGTCGACGTCTATGACGCTCTGTCGAGCCGGCGCGCGTATCGCGCCGCCTTGACGCCCGAGCAGGCCTTTGCGGAAGTCACTGAGATGCGCGGGGCGTGGTCCCCCGCGGTATTCGATGCCTTTCTGTGGGCCCTCCCTCAGCTATCCCGTGAGGGTAGGGGACCGGTTGTTTCGTCCTCCAATCCAGGTGGAACTCTATGAACAGGCTCACGCGGGGATTCTGGCAGCTGATGGCGCTCGTAGTGGTCGTCGGCTGTCAGGACGTGGCCGCTCCCGCCGCGGCTCGAGCGCCCACGACCCTCGAGGCGGACAAACAGCCGCCGCCGCCCAAACCCAAGTCCAAGCAGAACACGGGTGCGGACATCGACCTCGCGCGCGTCCTGGTGCAGGGGGACAGCGTCCCGTCCCTCACCACCTATCAGGTGTCGTTCTGGGCGTCGCGAGACCGGGCCACCAACGTGGTGGTGCGCTACGCGCCGGTGAATGGCCAGACGGTGGGAGCGCCGTTCCTGGCGTTCGAGATTCCCAAGGGGAGCGTGAAGCGCCACCCCAACGGCCAGGACTTCAAGGGCCGGGACTCCGTGCTGATCACCATGACGATCGACACGGTGCATTTCCTGGTGGATTTCGAGCCGAGCGGACTGCAATTCGACAACGGCAATCCGGCCCTGCTGGCCTTCTTCTATGAGAACGCGGACCCCGATCTGAACGGGGATGGCGTCGTGAATGCTACCGACGACTCGTTGCGCCATCAGCTGGCGATCGTCTATCAGACGGCGCGGCACCAGCCCTGGTGGAAGAACTGGTCGTGGAACGATCCCGCGGCCCAGTTCGTCATCGCGCCGATCTACCATTACTCGCAGTACGCCGTGTCCTGGTAGCATGTCCTCGGTGACGGGAATCCCGTCGGTTCCGGCCACCTCGGCCGCTGAATTGGCGTCGCTCGCGGACTCCGGGCGGCAGGCATCGCTGGTCGAGAGCCTGGAGTTGCGGGACCCCGGGGAGATCGCGGGATCTCCCGATCTCGCGCTGCTGTACGGCACGGCTCAGGCCAAGATCGGCCGGCTGAAGGAAGGCGAGCAGTGGCTGGAGCGGGCGCTGACGGGCGCGCGTGCGCGCCACGATACTCCACTCGAGCGCCGTGCCCTCACGGCACGTGGGGCCGCGGCCCTCGTCGGTGGCCGGCTCGACGAGGCGGCGGATTACTTCTCGCAGGCGCTGATCTCCGCCAGTCGCGACGGGGACCATGCGACGACGGGGCGCTGCTCCAACAACCTCGGGATCTTGTCCCACCAGCGGGGGCGGTACGCCGAGGCCCTCGCGTCCTGGGACGTTGCGATGGCGTCATTCGCGCGCGCCGGCCTGCCGCAGGGCGTTGCGGAGTGCCAGCACAATCGCGCGATCGCGTACCGGGAGCAGGGTGACCTGGACGCGGCGCTGGCCGAAGCCGATCGGGCCGTCGAGGGAGCCCGCGCGGTCGGCGACGCCGCCCTCTGCGCCATGGCCCGTCGCGGGCGGGTCGAGGTCCGGATTCGCCGGGACGAGCTGGAAGAAGCGGCGGACGAGCTCGACGAGGTGCAGGACATCCACCGGCGCCTGTTGGATCCGGTGGGGGAGGCAGAAGACCTCCGCGTCCTGGCGGCGCTGCATTTCGCCGAAGCGCGGGATGATGCCGCCGAGGGAACGCTGCGGAATGTCATCGCGCGGGCCGATACCTACGGACGGCCCCTCCTCCTGGCCGAAGCGCAACGCGACCTGGCGATGATCCTCCGGCGACTCCGGCGCGAATCCGACGCCCGCGTCGTGGCACGGGCCGCGCGGGCGCAGTTCCAGGGTCTGGGATCCGAAAGCGAAATCCGGGCACTCGCGAAGATGGGATGGGACGACGCGTTCGCGGACGAGATGCGGGGATCACTCGAGCCGCTGCATGTGGCGCAAGAGCTGGCCGACGCGGGGCGGTACGCGACGCTCGTCGTCTACCTCGCGGAACAACCGCTGGACGAGCTCGATCGGTCGCCGATGCTGATCCTGTTGAATGCCATCGGACACGCACGGCTTGGGAAACTGGACGTCGGGTTGCAGTGGGCGAACCTCGCGCTCGCCCGGGCGCGCCAGGCGAAAGACCGCGCGGTGGAAGTGCGTGCGCTCAACGTCTGCGGGGCGATCACGCTGGAGCGTGGTGGCCTGGACGAGGCCACGCGCTTCTTCGCCCGCGCGCAGGAACAGGCGCTCGACGAGAACGACATGGTGACGCTCGGCCGGTGCGCCAACAATCTCGGCATCATCGCGAACATTCAGGGCGACCATGCGACCGCGGTCGGTGCCTACATTCGGGCGATTACCGCCTATCAAAAAGGCAGCAACGACGCCGGGGCGATCGAATCGTGCCACAACCTGGCGATCACCTACCGCGAGCTGGGCGACCTGGTCAGGTCCCTCGAGTTCGAGGACGCCGCCTTGCGGCACGCCGAGCAAGTGGGCGACGACCGGCTGTGGGCGCAGGCCCTGGCCGGACGTGCGGAGGCGCACGTCGCCATGGGAGAATCCGAGCTGGCGCTGCGCGAGGTGCGGCGTGCGCTGGTGGTCCACCGGGATCTGAAGGACCCGGTGCGGCAGGCGGAGGATCTCCGGATTCTGGCCAGCGCGCTGACGGCGACAGGGAAGAGTGCTCCCGCCAAGGAGGCGCTCCGGGACGTCATCGCGCTTTCGCGGGACCACGGACGCCCGCTCCTCGGGGCGCTGGCCGAGTGTGACCTGGGCCGGTTGCTGGCCGGCGAGGGGGACGTGGCCTCCGCGCGAGACCTGCGCCTCAGCGCGCGGGCAACCTTGGCGCGCCTCGGCGCCAAGGCGGAGCTCGCGAAGCTCGATGCGATGCCGGAAACCGTGAGTGCCGCGTAGTGCGCCCATGAAGATCCCACCGCTGGATTCCTGGTGGACGCGCAGGGCCGCGCGGCGCCTGCATGACCAGGAGACATTCGCGGCGCTGAACACCCAGTTGCCCGAGGATGCGGTGCAAGGCTTCGTTCAATCGGCCCGGGACCTCGACCTGCGCCGGTCCGCCTTCGCCCCGGTCGACGCCTACTTGCATTGGAGTGACCTCGCGAATCACGACTTTGGCGATCGCCGGCTGCAGGAACGCCGAGCCTCGTTCGACCGCACGCTCCTCCGGCTTCGTCTGTTCCTGAACGCCAACGTGTTTCGTTCGCGCAGCGGCGTGTCCGGTGAAACCTTTCAGTTCTGGCCCGATGAGGATCCGCATTCCCCAGCCATCGACCACGACGCCGAGGTGTACCTGCATTCCAAGGTAGCCGAGCTCGAGTTGATGGCGGAAAACTGCCTGGCGGAATACGCGAGGTTCAGGCAAGCCGTGCGGCGAAAGCTGCTGCTCTGAAAACAGCGGCGACCCGCCTCACCAGAGACGGTCCGCCGCGGTGGCGCTACTAGTCAGGCCGAATCGCGGATCGGTCCCTAGCACGGCACGTCGGGGCGCCAATCCGAACGTGGGTGAGGCGCGCGATGGGCCCCACCTTCCCTTGGGAACTACGACCTAATAGCCCGGGTCCCGCCCGGAAGCCTCCCCATATGCGTGGCGGTCATGGCCGTCGTGGCCGTTGCCGTCGTACGCCTGCATGATCGTCGCGGCCTCGCGCGCGCACGCATCGAGCTTGCCGATCGCCTCGCGCGTGAGACGGTGCGGTTGCCGGAAATGGGTCGAGAGGACCCCCAGGACGTCGCCATGCAGCCCGACGATCGGCGTCGACTGGACTGCCCGGAAGCCCGCCTCGATCGCGACGTCGGCGAAGGGGGCGAAGTGAGGGTCGGTCAGAACGTCCTGGACGACGACGCGGGCCTTCAGCCGATAGGCGCGGCCGCAGGCGCTGTCATCCAGCACCGAGACGAACTTGAAGAAGTCGAGGAAGGGGGAAGAAAAGCCTTGCTGGGCGACGATCTCCAGGTTGGCCCGGCCCGGCGCGAGCCGCTGGACGTTGCCGAACCCCGCGTCGTCAACTTCGACGGCTCGTTGCAGTACATCTGAGAGGCTGCTCAGAAACTCGGACCGGTTCACCGCGATACCCACCCTTCAACATGCTGCCCCTGCATCCTCCACGCTGCAGGGGAGATCCTGAATACGCCAGTCCCCTAGACCATCTCGTGCTCAATCTCCGGGGCGATTCGCAGCGAGCCGCGCGACGTCGTGCACGCGAGGGCGAGCGCGCCGAAGACGAGACCTACGGGCGCCCGCACGCTGGACCTGCCGGCACCGGCTCCACGGCCACCTCCGCTCGATGTGCCGCCTTGAGCCTCGCGTTGAGTGAGGACAGATCCTGCGTGGCCATGCGCCGGAACCCGGCGAGCGCCCTGTCGATCTCCCGGCAGTCGGCCTCCACCGCCGCTATGTCGCTCGGCGTCGGGAGCGCGTCGCCGAATTCCATGTCATCGAGGTGACGCGCGAGGTCGCGGTTGGCGGGTCCGAAGCCGCTTTGTCCACCCGTCCCCGAGGCGAGGGCATCAAGCGCTCGCGCGGTGGCCACAAGTTGCGTGTCACGCGCCGCGGCGGACGCGAGCGCACCGCGCAGCGCGGTGACGCGGTTGAACTGATCGTAGCTCACTGCCATCCCGGCGACGATCCGTTCCTGGAAGCGGGTTTGCGTGACGAGCGCCTGCGTCGAGATCGGCACGCGCGGGTCGTTCATGACCTCCAGCGGCTGCGTCAGGCTCTTGCCGTCCACGTCGAGCTCCACCCGATACCGTCCGGGCGCGACGAGCGGCCCTGTCGGCTCGCGTCGCGGCGTGGCGCCCAGGACCGAGTGGGTATTGAGCGTGTACTCGGTGTAATCGAGCAGCGTCCCGTAATAGCCGTAGTTCAGGGCCTCCGGCGGCGGTTCGCGCAGATCCCAGGCGATGCGATGCATCCCCGGGGTCGTGGGAAGCACCACCAGCGGCGCGAACCAGTACGTCGGAATGTTGGGCGGCGACGTGTCGGCGGGCGGCGCGGCGCTCGAATAGCTCCGCACGAGGTGGTTCGCACTGTCGTACATCGACAGGGTCACGGAGTGAGCGGGAGCCGCGAGCCGATAGTCGATGATCGCGCCCTCGGGGGGGTTCTCGCCCGCCGGCACCTCGGGAGGGAGCGGCGTGTCCTGGATGTTGTCCCATCGAATCCGGATGGCCCGCTCGGGCCGGTAGAGATACGGCGTCGACGCGGAGGCCACCGCTCCACGCGCCTGCCGGAGGGGCGTCACATCGTCCAGGATCCAGAGGCCGCGGCCGTAGGTTGAGATCGCGAGGTCGTTGTCGTGCACCGTGAGGTCACTCACCACCGTGGTCGGAAGATTGAGCTGCAGCGACTGCCAGTGGTCGCCACGATCGAATGAGACCCAGACGCCCTTGACGGTACCGGCGTAGATAAGGTCTGCGTCAACCGGATCTTCGCGGACGGTACGGACCACCCCCTCCCCCGGCAGCCCGGTTACGATCTTCGCCCACGATTTCCCGAAGTCGGTCGTCCGGTAGATGTAGGGATGGTCGTCGCCGAAGACGCTCGCGGTGGCGTAGGCGACGCCCGCCGAATGGTGTGAGGCGTCGATCACGGACACGCCGGCGCGCGGCGGCAGATCGGGCTTGACCTCCGTCCACGTCGCGCCGCCATCCCGCGTAAGCTGAATCAGTCCGTTGCTGGTCCCGGCCCAGATCTCGCCTCGCGCCACCGTGGAGGGTGCCAGCGTTTCGATCGTGGCCTGGAGCCGGCGGACACCGGGTAGCAGCGGGGTGGTGTCACCCCGCGCACCGGTGAGATCGGGGCTCAGGTGCCGCCAGGTGCGCGCGCCGTCATTCGACGCCAGGACGTATTGCGCGCCCATGTAGAGCACGTGTGGGTCTTGCGGCGAAAAGGCCAGCGGAGGAGCACCCCCGAAGTGATCGTCCGGTGTCGGCGTGTAGAGCACCGCCACCTGGCCGGTCTCGCGGTCGAAACGCCGCAGGACGTGATACCACCCCTGCGTGTAGACCCAGCGATCGTTCGTGGGGTCGGTGACGATGAACCCGTCCTCGAATCCACCGACCGGTGACCAATCGGCATCGCGAATCTCGCCGAAGTCCGAGCGGGAAAGCAGGCACGCCGTGCCGCTGTCCTGCTGCGGTGCGCAGACCCGGTAGGGGAAGTGGTGGTCCGTCGACACGCGGTAGAATTGGCCATTCGGCAGGTTGTACCACGGCGTCCACGTCCGGCCGCCATCCACGGTGATGGTGGGCCCCTGGTCCACTCCCATCAACATGCGCCGCGAATTGGTGGGATCGATCCACAAGTCACGCGGATCGTCTCCGCCCGCCGACCCCTTGTATGCCTCGATGGTCTTCCCGCCGTCCACGGAGCGGTACATCGCCGTGCCCATGAGGTAGACGACGTCGGAGTCCCTCGGATCCACGTAGATCGGTCCGCCCGCGGAGAGCAGCTGTCGGGTGCCGAGCTGCCAGGACTCACCACCGTCGTCCGAGCGGTACAATCCCCCCGCGTCCCGCCCGCCCCCTGCCGCTTCAGCGTACACGCGACGTCCGCCAGTTCCCGGCGCGACGGCCACCTGGAACCCGCGGGCGGCGGCGGGGAGTCCCCGGCCGCCGACCTGGGCCCACGTGCGTCCCGCATCCGTGGACTTGTAGATGCCGCTGCCCAGGGGCACGAGACTGTCGCGTGCCGCGGCGCTCATTCCGAAGGGGTTGCGCTGCAGGGTGGCGTAAACGATCGACGCATCGGAAGGATCGCCACTCATGCCCGCGACGCCGGTGTACGGATCCAGGGAGAGCGTGTGGCTCCACGTGCGGCCGCCGTCGGTGGAGCGGTAGACGCCCCGCGCCGCGTTGGGTCCTCCCCCGAATCCCCGCGAGCCCAGGGCACCCACGAGGACCACGTTGGCGTCGTGGGGATCCACCACCAGCGCCGTGATGTACTTCGTGTCCGCGAGTCCGACCTGTTGCCACGTGGCGCCCGAATCGTCGGAGCGGTACACGCCGTTACCGGCCGTGAACGACCAGCCCGTGGGGTCGCCGGTGCCTACGTAGACGATGCGCGGGTCGGAGGGGGCGACCGTGACCGCGCCGATCGACGGCACGTGCTCGGCGTCGAAGATGGGCCGCCAGACGGTGCCGCCGTCGGTGGTCTTCCAGACACCACCTTCCGGTGTCCCGATGTAGTAGACCGTGGGGTCACCAGGGACGCCGGCGACCGAGTACACGTTGCCGGCGCGGTAGGGTCCGATGAGACGCCAGCGCATGCCGGCGTAATCGCTCGAGTCGATCGACTGCTGCGCGGCGAGTGGCAGAACACCCACCACCGCAAGCACGACCGCGGTGAAGCTCGAACGGGCGTATTGGAGCGCGAAGTCCCGGCGGGTCTTGTTCATGTCAATGATCGGTGTGAAGGAAGGAAGGGAGAAGGCGGAGGGTCATGGGAACATTCTAGAGCCCCTCAGGCGTCAGGGCGAGAGGCCGCCAACAGCGTGACATCGTCGTGCGGCTCCGCTTGTCCAGTGAACGCCTGTAACGTGTCCACGACGCCTCGGACCAGCGTCTTCGCCGACCCGCAATTCGCCCGCAACGCGTCCCGTAAACGCCCGGCCCCGAACACCTCACCGGCCATGCTCCGGGCTTCGACCAACCCGTCGGTGAATGCGACGAGCGCCTGGCGCGCATCGAGCGTCGTCTGAGCGGCCCGGAAGACCTGATCGGGCATGAGACCCAGCGCAGGTCCCGTCGGCCGCAGCTCCCGGATCCCGCCGTCTGGGGCGACGACGAGGGCCGGCTCGTGACCGGCGTTGACGTAGTCGAGGCGTCCGGTGCCGGGATCGAGCACGCCGAGGAAGACGGTAGCGAACATGTTGGTGCGTCCGTGCAGCCGGGCGATGTAGTCGTTCGTGAAGCCCGCCACCCGGGTGAGCAGGTCAGCTGGCGTCGCCGATTCGATCGACTGACGTACGATGGTGCGGCGGCCGCCGATCATCTGAATTGCGCCGCCCTGAACGGGATCGGCAGACGCGCGGATGAGGGAGCGGAAGAGCGCCATGAACAGCGCGGCACCGACGCCCTTGTCGCACACATCGCCGACGACGAGGACCACTGTGTCGGAGGGCGGGAGCGGGAACGCGTCGTAGAAATCGCCGGAGACCTGCCGGGCCGGATTGAGGACGGCCTCGAGCTGGATTCCGGGCGCCAGCGGCAGCGACTCGGGCAGGAAGTCGCGCTGAATGTTGCGCGCAACGTCCATCTCATGGGTGAGACTCTCGACATCGCGCGAGCGCCGCTGGCCCAGAGCCGCCGCGGCCTTGAAGAACTGCCGGGCTTCCATGTCGGGCAGGGGGGCGGCCAACAGCACCAGGTCGAACGCCTCGTTTCTGAGACTCGCCAGGGCGTCGCTTCCCGAGATGGCCGTCTCCACGGCGTAGCCTTCTTCCCGCGCCTGCGACGCCAGGGCGCCGCGCTCCGCGGTGGGAGGGCCCACGATCAGTGCCTTCATCCTCGCTCCCCGTCGAGCACGGTCATCTGCCAGAGGTCCCGCGTGCTGGTGTGAACGAAGGGATGTAACGCCCGAAGTCCGGTCTTACCGATGTTCTTTTCCAGGTACCTGAGCTCCCCGAATTTTTCCTTCACCGTCGGATCGGGCGCGGTCTCGAACCCGGCCTCCCGCATCATCAGCACTCCCTTGGCGCGGATCGCCAGCTCGGCACGCAGCCGCAGGAGGCACATCATGTCGACGATTACTTCGGCGGGGAAGCGGGTCTGGACCGTCGCGATATACCGCCCGACCGGCGTGCTGGAAACCCGGCCTGCCCGCATGGCGCGCAGGAGCTCCTGATCCGTGTCGAACCCCGTTCCCAGCCACGACTTGGTTTCCCGCTCGCTCCGTTCAAAGACCGCAAGGCTGAGGGCGGGAAAGACCAATACGATCAGTGCCGTGGCCAGCAGGGGATGAAGGGCAAAGTGGTTGTAGAGCGAATGCAGGACCATGGCGAGCCCGAGTCCCGGCAGGACCAGGTAGAGCCGGAACACATCGGAGCGATGCTGGAGCGTCTTCGAGACCATGGCCATGATGGCGGTGGCGCCGCCGTGCATGACGGCCGTGCCGAACCCGCGCACCACCCACGTCCAGATCGTGCCTGTGGGACTCGCCTGCAGGTAATAGAGGTTTTCGAGGACCGCGAAACCCGTGCCGATGCCGAAGCCGTGAATCGCGGCGTCGACGACGAAGCCCACCTTGTTCCGCTTCAAGAGAAATACGACGAACGCCGCCTTGAGCGACTCCTCGACGACGGGGGCGACATAGCGGGAGTATTGAGCCCAGTCCAGGGCGAGGGACGGCTGAAGGCGCACGTTTACGGCGTACGCGACGAGTCCCGCGACGGCGCCGGCGGTGACCGACACCAGAATCGCGCGGAGCGCCACGAGCTTGTAGCTGTCGATGAGGACCAGCGCGCCGAGGAAGACGAGCACCGGCAGGACGCTGACGGCGACGGCGATGAGGCTCGTCACATGATCTTGAACGAGAACATGCCGACGCGGTGAGGCTTGGTGCCCACTTCACCCGACATCGCGGCGCCGACCGTGAGCGTCGACTCGAGATGCGAGATGGTCACCAGGCGGAAGTCGAGTTGCGCCCCGGCGCTCACCAGCTTCCGGCGCAAGGACGCCTGATCCATGTCGGTGACGAGGCCCGTGGTGAAGAGAGACAGGCCCGCCCACTGGAGATAGAAGCTGGGGATACCCACGCGACGGAACCGGAGGGGTGGCAGCACCCACTCCATCTGCGCCTTGCCGAAGTTGTAGCCGCCCGCATCGTCGATACCGATGCCGGGGAAGCTCGAGAGATCCCGGAACTGCTTGACGTCGCGGTAATCCACCCAGTTGTTTCCGAAGCCGCCGAAGAAGTACTGGGCAAATGCGTTGCTCCGGTCCCCATGCAGTGCCGACCCTGCCGACGCCCGGAACCAGACCGACGAGTGGTTGATCGGCAGCAGGAAACCGTGAGAGAGGCCCACGTCCAGCTGGGGAAAGAGCGTTCCGTTCACGTAGTTGGCGTGAACGGTCGCAGTTGCCGTTGAGCCGAGTTCGTCTTCGACGGCGCCCAATGAGCGACGGAGGGAGCCGTACTCGAGGTTGCCGGAGAATGCGAGCAGCTTGGAGAATGGCGCCGCGACATTCTGAAACTCCGGGAGCGTCGAGAGGCCGCTATATCCCGCCACCCGGAGGGTGTACGTCACACTCCTCGGGTCGTCCATCAGGAGATTGCCCTTGTACTGCGCCGCCAGCGAATACCCCCGGCGGCTCACCTTGGTGGGTCCGAAGAGATCGTAGAAGTCGGCGCGGTTCATGGCGGCCGTGATCTTCCAGTTCCATGAGAGGAAGTCGGCGCGCACGTGCATGCGCTCGAACGACGAGAGCGCGTTATCCGGGGAATAGGACGCGGTCAGGTTCAGCGCGGTGGCGCCGACCTGGTCCGACAGGTTCGCCCGCATGCCGACCGCGACGGCGTTGGTGCCGGCCGCGTTCTGGTACCCCTCCACGACCGGATACATGCTGTTCAGCGCGACGTGGCTGAGCGAGTGGTACGGCCGCGCCGTGGCGAGCAGCGAGTCCACGTTCAGGCTGGAGTCGCGCTCCGGGACCCACGACTGCACCTCGGGCCGCGTCGCGGCAATTTCGTTGCCCAGGAACTTGATCGCGCTGACGCTGTCCGGGACCACATTGGGGATCAACGAGGGGATGAACCCGCGCGCGCTGTAGCGGAACACCATCACCGAGTCGCCCGGGAGGGGCACCGGCTTGAAGAATCCGGTCTCGGTGTTCGAGAGCGGTTGGGTCAGACGACGCGTCAGGTCATAGCGATAGATATTCGACACACCGGAGTAGTACGAAGAGCCGAAGAGATACTTCCCGTCCGGCGAGAAAACGAAGTTCGAAGGCGGCCACTCCCCGAAGTCCTCCAGCAGTTCCGGCTTCGCACCTGTTTTCGCGCGCAGCGCGGCGACGTTCATCAACACCAGCTTCTGACTTCCGCTGACTTCCGACATCGCTCCGATCAGGGTCGTGCCGTCGGGTGACATGTCCAGATCGAAGAGATCCTCTCCATAGGGCAGGGTCTCGATCTGGTTCCAGTCGGTATATGGGGCGGGGATTCGGACGAGCGTCGAGAACCCGTTGTCGTGCCGGACACCCCAAAGGGAGCTGTCGGACCGGTCGAACGTGAGATCGCCGATTCGCGCATTCCGCAGCAGCAGGCGTGAGTGGCCGGTGGCCAGGTCGTAGGAATACAGGTTCCGCCAATTGGCGTTGTTCGTCGTGTAGAAGAGCGTTCGCGCCCCGGGATCGAACGCCAGGGCGGTCACGTAATACCCGGACGCACCGAGGATCTCGAAGAGGTTGGTGATCGTGCCCGTCGCGACGTCGATGCGCGCGAGGTGTGCGACCTGGCCTGGATAGCGGATGCCGAGCAGCACCGACCGCGTCGCCGAGTCGTAGTAGGCGCGGGAGACGGAGCCGAGGGCGTGGTCGGTCAGGGGGCGGTCGGCGGTGACCGGGTGACGGCGGATCGCCGAGAGGTTCGCGGCCTGCCAGTCGCGCTCCCAGGCGATCCAGCGGTCCCATTCCTCTTCCAGCGACCGCCCGAAGACGTGCTTGAACTGCGAGGAGAAGTACCGCCGGCTGTCGGGCGTGCGGTTGTACCAGGCGAGCAGGCTGTCATTGCCATACCGGTAACCCAGGTAGCTCACGAACCGCGTGCCGTAGAGGTAACTGTTCACGCCGACCTGGAAATCGATGGTCGTGCCCTCCGACTCCAGGCCGACGAAGTCGAAAATCCTCGCGCTGTCCTTTACCAGGGTGCGGAACACCATCTCGTCGTACGGTCCGATGGCGCGCCCCATGCCTCCGTTCATCCAGGTTTCGAGATAGACGGCGATCCCTTCCAGATACCACCGTGGCGCGTACCAGCGCGGTGTGGTCAGGTAGCCGTAGAGCATGGACGGCGGCATTTCGGCATTGGGAGTGACCTTGCCGAAGAAAATCGACCGGTAAAAGCGATCGGCACCGGTCGCCTTGTCCACCGTCACGATGTGGGCCATCTCGTGGTTGAGCGACGAGCTCATGCGCTCAGGCGCAGGCGCGGACTCGTAGTCGTGCGAGTAGGGCTCGATCCCGATCGTGATGTGGTTCTTCGGCAGGGGACTCGCCCCGGCATTGCCGTACTGCCAGAGGTCGTGCATCAGCACGTTGATCGGCCCGCCGGGATCGTAGCCGAACAGCTTGCAGTGGAATTGCAGCGAGTTCTCGAAGCTCCGGGCGACTTGCGGCACCATGTACGCTTGCAGCGGCGAAGTGAAGACCAGGTGCATGGCGCCGGTCTGGATCGTCTCGAATTGGGCGGCGAGCCCTGAGGGCGCGCACACCGCGACGCAGGCCAGGACGGCCGCGACCGGGGCGAATCGATGTCGTGACATGGAGTGGGGAGAAACTACAAGGGGATCCCGGCCCGCGTTAGAGTGGACCGGGATCCCCAGGGGTCACTGCCGATCAGCTAGTTCTGCGTCGCTTGCGACGCGGCTTCCCGCATGAAGTCCTGAGACAGCGCCTGGCTCTGCGACAGGGTCCGGAAGGCTTCCGCCGACTGCAGCGTGCGGAAGGCATCCGACGCCAGGATCGTGCGGAACGCGTCGTTCGCCATGATCGTGCGGAACGCGTCGTTGGCCATCACCGTGCGGAAGGCGTCGGTCGCCATGATGGTGCGATAGGCGTCGGTCGCCATGACCGTCCGGAACGCGTCACTCGCCATCACGGTCCGGAACGCGTCGGTCGCCTGGAGCTGCCGATAGGCGGCGTTCTGGTTCAACTGGCGCATCGCATCCGCCTGGTTCAGACTCCGGAACGCATCCTGCGCCTGCAGTTGTTGATACGCGGCGTTCTGGTTCAGCTGATGGAACGCGTCGGTGGCGTTGAGCTGCCGGAACGCGTCGGTCGCCAGGATCTGATGGAACGCGTCGCTCTGCATGATCTTGTTGAACGCATCGGTCGCCATCACCGTCCGGAACGCATCGCTTGCCATGATCTGATGGAAGGCGTCGCTCTGGATCAGGTGCAGGACCTGGTCATTCTGAAACAGCGCCTGGATCTCCGGATTCTTGAGGGAGATGTCGGCCTCGGTCATCGTGTGACCTTGATACCGGGTCGCCTTCTCGACGCCGCCGATCGTGCCGGAGCTGCCGCCGATCGGGGGGAAGCCGGTGATGAGTCCGGCGGCGACGATCAGGATGGCGGCCGCGGCGCTTCCGATGAGCACTGCCTTCTTGTTCATGATCGCTCCCTCTAAGAGTTCACCGACGGTGGTCAGCTGCTGAGCGGCCCATTGCACGATCCCGACACGGGCGGGAGACGGCTGCGGCAGGGCCTCGAGAATCGACTGCCTGAGGTGGGACGGCGACGGGCGCTCACCCACCCTGTGGAAGATTCCGGCGACACGCCGGAGCTCGGCCGCCAGGGCCCGGGCCTCCGGGTTCTGCTCCACCAACGACCGCACGGCGGCGCTCACGTCCGGCGTGTTCGCGCCGTCGATCTCCTGCTGAATCAGCTCGATCTGCTCACGGGTCAGCACGCTATCGAACTCCTTGCTCGAGTGCCACGCGCAACCGCTCACGGGCGGTGAACAGGCGCGACTTGACGGTCTGGACCGGGATCCCCAGCACCTCGGCGATCTCCTCGTAAGAGAACGAGACGAAGTGCTTCAGCACCACCACGGCGCGGTCATCGGGCTTGAGACTCTGCAGCGCCCGGCCGACCCGGTCCTCTGCCTCGGCTTCGCCATCGGCACTGGCACCGGGCGCCAGGAGGTCCGAATCGTCTCCCAGCGTGACCGTCTGCTTCCGGCGCTTGAGCGCATTCAGCGACTCATTCACCGTCATGCGATATATCCAGCTGAAAAACTTGAAACGCGGATCGTAGGTCCGGAGCTTGGCGAACGCGTTGAAGAACACCGTCTGCGTCACATCTTCGGCGTCCTGCACGTTTCCGAGCATCCGTAAGGCGACATTGAACAGCTTCTGCTGGTAGCGGTCCACCAGCGCGGCGGACGCCACGGCCATGTCGCGCTCATTCTCAAGGCACCGCCTGACGAGCGCGCGGTCCTCTTCGTCCGTCGCCAGCGGTGTCTCTTTCAATTACAACTCAGGATGGCAAAGGTTGGAGGGGGATTGTGCACCCTCCCGCCAAGACGCGGAAGGGATGCCATATTGTGGCGGCCATGCCCAGCTTGCGGATGACCATCGGCCCCGATCCGGGCCAGGTAGCCGGCGTCAGCCAGGCCTTCGCGGACTTCGCGCAGGCGCACAAAGTGCCGCCCGCGGTCCGGCGGAGCGTAAGCATCGCCCTGGACGAGCTGCTGAATAACGCGACCGCCTATGGGTTTCCGGGGCGGGGCGGGGACGTGAGCGTGGAAGTGGACCTCGCTCCAGACCGTCTCTCCGTCACGCTCAGCGATAGCGGTAAACCGTTCAATCCCTTGGAGATGGCGGAACCCGATACCGCCCTATCCGTGGACGAGCGGCAGATCGGGGGGCTCGGCATTCATCTGGTCCGGCGAATGATGGACGACGTGGCCTACCACCGCCGGGACGAACGCAACGTCATCACTCTTACGAAGCGCCTGGCTTAGAGGAAGACCATGGATATCACGATGCGCGCCCAGAATGGAGTCACCATCGTCGCCCTTGGGGGGAGCCTGGACAGCAATACGTCCCCGAAGGCCCAGCAGGAGATGGACGGGATCCTCGCAGGGGGTGCGAAGAAGGTGGCCGTCGACTGCACGACCCTCGACTACATCTCGAGCGCGGGCCTCCGGGTCATGCTCGGCGCTGCCAAGAAGCTGAATGGGGGGGCGGGCCTGCGGTTGTTCGGGCTCAATCAGTCGGTCCGGGAGGTGTTCGACATCTCCGGCTTTTCGAAGATTCTCGCCGTGTTCAACTCGGAGGCCGACGCGCTCCGCGGGTTCTAGCGGAGGTTCGCTGCAACCTTCGGCGCTTCGGGTCCGTCGGTCAGAGCATCCAGGAAACCCGGGGCCGCCCCGTGGAATCTCTCCCGCAGGATATCCGTTAGGTACGCAGTGAGCAAACGTACCCGGGAGATCGGCGTGCGCGTCGCCCTCGGCGCGGCGTCGAGCGACGTGCTCGGCATGATCCTCGGCCCGGGTGCCAAGACCATCGGCACTCGCCGCGTGCGTTATCCCGGCGCGACGAGTCACCAAAGTGGACCCGATGATTGCCCTCAGGGCTGAGTAGGCCCGTGATCCCGTGGATGCCGGCGCGACTTTACGCCCCGCCGGCTGCAGCGGACTCTGGCTATAGCGTCTCGAGGAACTGGACCAGGTCCGAGTGCTCCTGCGGCGTGAGCACGAGTCCGAAGCACTGCTCGTAGTGGCTCACCACATCATCCAGCGTCGCGGCGCTCCCGTCGTGGAAGTACGGCGCATGGGCGAGGAGCGCCCGGAGCGGCGTGGTGCGGTACGCGTGGTTCTTGAGACGCGTCGCGCGGACCGGGTCGGTGCAGACCTCACCCGGTGCGTGGAGGGTCAGCGCGCCGTTCGTCGTGAGATTCACGTCCGTGTAATGCATCGCGGGGACGTGACAGTTCGCGCAGGCCGCCTTGCCGTTGAACAGTGCCTCTCCCCGAGCTGCCGCCGCGCCATCTACCGGTGCCGAAACTGTGGGGAGTGGCAGGTTCAGCTGATAAAATCGGAGCGCCGGCAGCTCGGGCGTAACGAGATCCGGGGACTGGTGGATGTTGATGCCCAGCGCGGGGTCTGAGAAGTCGCCGTGGCCGTGCATCTGCGTGATGGCCACATAGGCATTCCAGTACGAGACGGGTCCCTCGGCGGTGTAGGTCTCCGCAGCCACTCCCGCCAGTCCAAGTGCGGGTGGAATGACCACGGGGCTGTTGATCCCATCACGATTGAACTCCGCGTCGTATTTCCCCGGGCCCCAGGAGTTGTAGACCGCCCGCGCGCCGGCGGGAATGGCCGGGGAGAGGGCGACGATCGCGCCGACGTTGAGGTCGTGGTTCGGGATCCCGTCGACCCGGCGCCCGATTCCGGCCGTCACCGAGTTGTCGACCGTGGAGTGACAGAGCGCGCACGTCACGCCGAGCTGGGCGATGTGGTTGTCCGCGGTCACCCTGGCCTCGAGGCCAACGACCGCATCGCGCCGCAACAATTCCACGGTGGTCGCCGGGCTATTGAGATCGGCGGTCGCGAGGAATCCGGGTGGCAGGCGGTCGGCGTCGACTTTGAGGCCCACGGACAGGGCGGTCGCGGGTGACACGGACTGCTCGATCACCTTGTTCAACTGCAGTGTGTCGGTCCAGAATGGCTCGTCGCCGAAGGTCCAGTGCCGGAAGATGAAGCGACCCTGGTTACCCTGATCATCGCCTCGGTCGGCGGCCAGTGCCCGGCCCGGGGTGGCGGTTGGAGTCCGCGCGTCGACGCACGCGAGTCCGAGCGCAGCGGCCAGGGTGGCAAGCACCGGCCGCACGAAGTGTCTGTTCATGATCTCCTCCTGCTGTTGCAATCCTTGGATACGCTGATGCGAGAGGGGCGTGGGGTGGGGTGCGGCACGTCCGACTGGCCAAGCGACGGTCAATGGAGAACGTACCCGGGTCGCGAGCCGGGAAGCGTGGGTTGACCAGTGCTCCACCGATCTCTAACGGAGCGTGTTGCGGGCGCGTCGTTCAGGGGCCGCATGATCGCCACGTGATGCTCCAATAGAGGTTTCGGCGACCCTACCAGGAACCTGGGAATGGCCCGAATGATCTGGCTGCCCTTCGCCCTCGTCGTTGTGGCCTGCGCGCCGGCTACCGTGACCGAGCAAACGACGGAGCCGTTCCACCCCGGCGAAACGCCGGCTCTCGCCTGGGTCACTCTGCGCAACGGCGCCACCCTGTTGGCGCACAGCCCCCGCGTCGAGCACGACAGTCTGGTGTGGGTTGAGCGGGTTGATGGCGGCGACGTCGAGCCCGACACGCCCTTGACCAGGATTGCCCGCCACGCGATTGCCATGTCGGACATCAGGGAAATCCAGGTTCCCTCGGGCGGCGGCGATCCGGACCATAGGCAAGCGACGGCTGCGGGCGTGATCGCCATCGCGACGCTCGTGGCGATCGCGGGCGTGGTGCTGACGGCGGCCCTCTATGGCGGGCACCAGTGAACCGACTGGCGACGATGACCCGTCCTCGTCAGTTTAAGGATGGCCGCGCGGTGCTCATCCGGGAGGTCGCGGGCTCCTCAAATGGGTTCCTTCCCTCCGTCGTGGCCATCGGGCCTCCGCCCCGGGTGGGCGGTCACGAGCCAGCGGAGGATCATCGAGGAACTCTAGTCGCTCCGCATCACCTCCAGTGGGGGGATCCTTCCCGCGGCGATGGCCGGGAGTGCCGTCGCGGCTGTGGCAACGGCGAGCAGCAGCGCTGCCACCACCAGAAAGGAGAGGGGGTCAGCGGGGTTGACGCCAAACACGATGGGGGCC
Source organism: Gemmatimonadales bacterium (assembly GCA_035631315.1). Classification (GTDB taxonomy): domain Bacteria; phylum Gemmatimonadota; class Gemmatimonadetes; order Gemmatimonadales; family GWC2-71-9; genus 40CM-2-70-7. The sequence goes on along the minus strand of DASQIZ010000116.1, from coordinate 4,260 downwards.
ATGGGGCGCGCCAGGATCAGGGCCACGGCGGCCCCCAGGGCGATCCCGGCCACCGCGCGAACCAGTCCCTCCGCCACGATGAGGCGTACGACGCGAGAAGGTTTGGCCCCGAGGGCCATGCGGATCCCGATTTCCCGCCGCCGCCGAGCGACCTCGCCGGCGAACACGCCGTACACGCCCACCGCTCCCAGCAAGACCGCCACCATCGCGAATCCCGCGAGCAACAATGTCGTGAACCGGTCTCGCGCCATTGAGCGGTCCACGACCTGACCCAGCGTGCTGACGGCGTAGACCGGGAGGCCCGGGTCCAGCGCCCGCACCGTGTTCCGGATCGCGGTCAGGAGGTCCTGCGGGTTCCCAGAACCCCGCACCAGGACATCCGCCTGTCCGAGTGGGAACTGTGAAGCGGACAAGTAGGCAGTGGGGCGAGGCGAAGTCCGGGCATCCATCAAGTGGATGTCGCCGACCACGCCGACGATCTGGGGTGTGATGCCCCCGTACATGTCGAGTCCGATATGCCGCCCCACCGCGCCCTCCGCGGAGGCCCAGAACGTGCGCGCCAACGCTCGATTGACGATCACGACCGGGGGGACGGCCGTTGCGCCGGCGGCCAGTCGGCTGTCGAACACTCCACCTGCCAGGACCCGCACCTTCAGCGTTTGGAAGAAAGCCGGGTCGATCACACGAACATCGGCGACTGGCGGCACGTCAGGAACGGGTTGCGTGGGATCGACCACGCTCGTGGCGGGACCGGGACCCGAGAACGGCCGGGCGTTGATGAGGCTCGCCGCCTGAATGGCCGGAACCGCGCGGAGCTGGGTCAGCAGGCCGTCGAAGAACGCGAGTTGGCGGTCGGGCGTCGCGTACCGCTCGCCTCCGGGAAGCGTGACCCGGGCCGACACCGCATTGGACGCGGAGAACCCGAGGTCCACCGCGTGGAGCGCGACCCAGGTCCGCACCATGAGCACCGCGAAAACGCTCAGCACCAGCCCGAACGCGATCTCGGCCACGACCAGAGCTCCGGCGCCCTTCCCTCGAGTCACGCGGCCTGGCGCTCCTCGATGGAGACTGTCGACTTCCCCGGCAGTTCCTCTGACACCAGCGCTGCCGAACAGGAGCGTCGCGAGCAGCGTGCCGCCGAGCGTGAAGGCGAGAACGGGAAGGTCGATGTGAATCGACGAGAGCCGTGGCGTGTCGGCCGGCAGCAGCAATACGAGCGCGCGAACGCCGGCGGCCGCGGTGACGAGGCCGGCCATGCCGCCCGCCACGCCGAGCACCGCACTCTGCGTGAGCAGTTGCCGCAGCAGGCGGGGCCGGGAAGCCCCGATGGCCCGACGCACGGCAAATTCGTGTCCGCGACGACCGGTGAAGACCAGCGTGAGCGCCGCCACGTTCGCCATCGCCATGACCAGGAGGAGTCCGACGGCGGCCATGACTACCAGGAAGGATGTCCGCACATTCCCGGCGATTTGTTCTTTCAATCCGGCGACGGTCGTCGACCAGCCGCGATCGGTCGGGTCCTCGGCAGCGCGTTGCCGCGCGATGCCGGCCAGTTCGGCGCGCGCCTGTTCGATGGTGGCACCGGGCCTGAGTCGCGCGACGACGAGGAGAAAGCGGCCCCAGGAGCGGTTGGCGGTGGTGGCGCCGAATGGAAACCACACCTGCTGGTCTCCCAACCAGTAGAAGCTGGGCGCCACGAAGCCCGCCGGCATGACGCCGACGATGGTCTGCGCGCGTCCGCCGACGGTCATCGTCCGACCCAGGATGGCGGAGTCGCCGCCGAACCGGCGTTGCCAGAATCCGTGACTCAGGATGACGACGTCGCTGCCGCCCGTGGCACCCTCGGCGGTCGTGAACTCGCGGCCCAGCACGGGGGCGACGCCGAGGAGCGCGAAGTAACCGGGAGTGACTTGGGCGCCGGCGACGTGCTCGGGCTCGTCGCGGCGGTCTCCGGCGACGGTCACGGACTGCGGGACCAACGCCGCCATTCCTGAGAAGGAACGCGCGCGTTCGCTCCACGCTTCGAAGTTCGGGACGGCGACGACGTTCTTGTCACCGGAACGAGTGGTGTCCCGTTCCCAGAGGGTGACGAGACGCGCGGGATCCCGGTAGGGCAGGGGGCGCAGGAGCACGCCGTAGATCACGCTGAAGATCGCGGTGGCGGCGCCCATCCCCAGCGCGAAGGTGAGGATCGCCGCGCCGGAGAAGCCGGGGCACCGTCTGAGGGTTCGGGACCCGATGCGGAGGTCCTGCAGGAGGTCGTCCAGGAGCCGTCCACCCCGGCCGGTTCTCGCGTCGCGGCTCTCTTCCTTGAATCGTTCCACGCCGCCGAAGTCGATCAGCGCTGTCCGTCGGGCTTCTGCCGGTGTCATCCCGCGCCCGACACGCTCGGCGATCTCGCATTCCAAGTGATGGCGCATCTCCTCATCCATCTCCAGTTCGACCTGGGCGTGACCGGCGAGTCGCGCGAAGCGGCGAGCCCAACGCGGGATCCATTCCATGGCCCCGCTCATCCGGTGGCCAGGATGTGCTGCATCGCGGTCGCGAACCGCCGCCAGGTTTCGACTTCACGGCCGAGCTGCCGGCGACCCGCGGCGGTCAGCTGGTAGGCTTTGACACGCCTCCCGTTTCCGGAAAGCGTCATCGTGCCGCGGATCCATCCCTGGTCTTCGAGCCGGTACAGGGCGGGGTAGAGGGAGCCCTGGTTGACCGTCAGGATGTCCCGAGAGGTCTCGCGGATCTGTTTGGAAATCGCCCAGCCGTGGAGGGGACCCGGGGCCAGGGTTTTCAGGATCAGCAGGTCGAGGGTGCCCTGCAGCAGGTCGGGTTGGGCATCGAGCATCGGCGCGCTCCCGGGTTTATACCATGACATTCGACAATAGCATCGACCATCTATTGTCGAATGTCAAGGCATGACCGGCAAAGGGAGGCGGGACGGGAGGCCTAACTGTCCGACGACGAGTTGGTTCAGGCGCTTGAACGGGAGCGCGGGATGCTTCATCGCCGTGCGCGAGTTGTGGGAGCTGCTCACCGGGGCGCGTGAGCGGGCGCGGCAGTCCCGAGGCTAGCTCTTCTTCACGTTCATGTGGTCCAGGGCTTCCCGGAGTCCCTTCGCCAGCTTCCCCGCGTCCCCATGTGCCCAGAAGTGCATGAAGAACAGCCGTGGTGTTTCGCTCAACATGTGGCCGTGGAGCGCGGTCACTTCGATGCCGTTGGACCGCAGGGCTCGCAGCACGGGGTTCACCTCGGAGCCAATCAATACGAAATCACCGGTAATGGCGGCCTTGCCTTCGCCCGTCGGCTGGAAATTGAGCGCAGTGGCTACACCCATCGACGGAGGTACGACCATCCCGTCTACTTGGACCGTGTCCAAACGGGCCACTCCCACCTGGTAGACACCACCTGCGACCTTGCCGGCAAAGCCGAGGGTCTTTGACAACGTTGCGGTATCAAGGGCGAGGGCTGGGGCAGGAACTGGGGCGGAAGCGGGGGGAGTACCCGTGAGCGCCAGCGCGGCATGGACCGACGCCGCCAGTGTGGCCGCGTCACCGTGCCCCATGATGTGCATGTAGAACACGTGCGGCGATTCACCCAGGAGGTGATTGTGAACGGCCGTCTGCTCGACGCCTCCCGCTTGAAGCGTTTGCATGACGGGCTCGACTTCGTGCTCAGTGAGCACCAGGTCTCCCATCAGCGTCACCTGACCGTCGGTGCCTTGCTTGAACGCCACCCAGGAGCCGAGCGCGAGGCTCGGCTTGATCGAAACCCCACCCACCGTGACGTGCAGGTCGCTGCGCGGAAAGCCGAACTTGTAGACGTCACCGGGCTGCATTGCGCCCGCTCTGCCCAAAGCCTGGTCGACAGCCTTCCAGTCCTGCGCGCGTGCGACGCGTGGGGCGGCAACTGTGCACAGGATCAATGAAGCGATTCTGAGCCGCGGCATACGCCCTCCGGGGGTGAGGTCTGATTCACTCGTGCTTGGGATTGTGGACGGGCACTCCGGACGGGGTCAAGTCCCAGTCTCGAACGGACACCTGGTTCGCCAGGAAAGGTGACCGGAACCTGACGCGTCGGCTGCCATCATCACGAAAAGAGGCCCCACCTAAGTCACAGACCAGGCCTCCCAGTGGTTCCTGCAGCCGCAAGACCAAGGCCGTCGGTCACCACCAAGCGGACGATGGCTGCCGCAAAAGGCCATGTTGTGGGCAGGTCACTGGCGCTCACGGGGCCTCCCCGTGGAACACGGACCCCACCTTCGGG
>DASQIZ010000115.1:0-77504 GCA_035631315.1 Gemmatimonadales bacterium | reverse complement strand
GTAAAGAATCGCCAGCTCTCGGGTCGACTCCGCTTCGGAGAGCACGTATCCAACCGTGGACGCCAATTCGATCGACGACTTCAACCGCGACTCGGCGAGGGGCGCCTTGCCGGTCTCCCGGTAGACCATCCCGATCACGCGATAGGCGGTCGACTTCGAACCCCGATCTCCCAGCTGATCGAACAGTACCAGTGCCGCCTCGGCCTTCCGGCGGGCTTCTTCGAACATCTGCCGCTGGATGTCGACGTCGGCGTGGTTGACGAGGCAGAGCCCCTGAAGACTCACGTCCCCGGCCCGATGGGCGATGTCGTAGCTCTGGGTGAAGTAGCGATCGGCGTCCGGGAGCAGGTCCCGATCGGCGCTGATCATGCCCAGGTTGTGGTAGGCGATGGCGCAGCCGTGCTCGTCGTTCGCGCCCTGATAGGACTCGAGCGAGCCGCTGTAATGGCTCAGCGCCGCGTCCATATCTCCCTGAATGTTGGCGATGATGCCGAGGTGCTGTTGGACCCGGGCGCGGAGGGCCTGGAATTGGCCCCCCTCGACCAGCGCCTGGCTCAACGCGGCGCGGGCGGCTTCCAGCTCACCCGCCTGCAGCTCAATCCCCCCCAACGTATTCAACGCCTCGGCGGCGAGCAGTGCGTTGCCATCAGCCCGCGCCACTGAGTGACTTCTCCGCACCAGCTCCCGGCCGACGCTCGAATCCCCCTGATTGTGCCGGACCACCGCCAAGCGCCGGAGCGCCTCGGCCAGGACCTTCACCTCACCGGCGCGCTCCGCGGCGGTAATCGCCGCCTCGTACGTGCTGACCGCTTCCGGCATGCAGCCGGCCCGTTCCTGCCCCCGTGCTTCCAGCAAGAGATCCCCTGCCGGGCGCACCACCCCCAATGCGGATGGAGCCGGCGTCGACAGCGGGATCGTCGCGCTCACCTATCTGCTTACCACGCCATCGCGTAGTGGGAGAAGTGATGGACCTGGCCGGTGACCCGCTTCGTGAAAAGGTTGTCGACCGAGACCAGGAGCTCGAGGATCGTGTAGTTGTCGCTCGTGTACGCGATGTGCTTCGGCAGGAGCCGGCCAAGCAGATTGCAGTTCGCGTAGCTCATGTTCAAGTACGCGGACTGCTTGAACTGCAGCCCTTCCGGCTTGAAGGTGATCGCGTTGATCGTGTCCGCCGAGAGGGCGGCCGTGATCGTCACCGTGCTCGACAGCGCGCCCGGCGGAACGACCAGGACGTGCGGGCCGATCGCCAGCGTGCCACCCTGCGGCCCGATGGCGGCGGAGGCGGTCAGCGGCGGCAGCGGCGTGCACTTCAGCAGGCCGAGGTTCTGGACGAGACCGCCGACCAGGCCTGTGACGCCCCCGAGCAGATCATTCTGCGGAGCCGTGCTGACCTTGATCGCCGCGGGATTCGACCTCGCGGCCGAGATATCCAGGGGGCCTTGGTCGGCGCAGTTCGCGACAGCGAACGCCAGCAGTGCGACCAGGAGAACGCGTGTGGACTTCATACCTCACTCCAGATTGGGGGTGGACTGACTACATGTGGGTAATGCAGTCCACGTACCCTGAGGAATTGTGAGCCATGTCACTCGACACGAGTGACTTTATTTCAAAGTCAAATTTAGAATTGGTGAAACTGGTGGTTTTAGCCTTGAGAAACCGATGTATTCGTGCAACAATGACTGTTGGATGACAGCCATACATGGGTCTTACACTGTCTGAAAGTCATGCAGCTTGCCGATGTCGATCGACAGGCCATCCTCCAATCCCTTACGGTCGAACATATCGACGAAACGGGCATTCCAGACGACTTCGGTGGGCTTGTACGACGTCCTGGCGTGAACTCTCTGAGCGAAGGTCTCATCGGTTCCCTCCAGCAATACCAGGAACTCAGACTCTTCCGCCGTCAACTGCTCCGGGGTCGCACCGTGAAGGGGGCTGTTTTCGTCGATCACGTGCACCACGGTCCACGCCAGCGGAAAGAACACCACGCTCTGCCGCTCCAGGGGGAGCTCGGCGTAGTCCCGATACCCGCGACCGTCCCGCCGTCGAATGCGGCTGAAGAGCACGCGCGCGTGGAGATCGATCAACTGGTTGGTGCGTCGATTGGTGATGCGGAACTCGAACGCCTTCCCCTCACCGAAGGGCGCGATCAGGGCCTTGTTCGAGAACAGGATCGCCGCGGTCGGGCGCGAGAAGCGGGCGAACAGGATCCCCGTGATGAGTGCGAGCGCCATCAGGCCGCACAACGATTCGAGCGTCACCAGCAGGTTCGGCACGAGGCCGACGGGGCCGACCTGCCCGTACCCGATGGTCCCGAAGGTCTGCACACTGAAGAAGAACGCGCGGAGGTATGAGCCCTCCGGCATGGCCGCGGACGTCCCGTTCAACGCCGCAGGACCCAGGGTCCAGAAGAGCGCGCCGAAGAACAGGTTCACGGCGAGGTAGAACGCCGAGATGAGGGACAGGAGCCTGGGCCAGGAAATGGTGAGCAGGGTGTGGTACAGGCTCATCGACTCGAAGTACTTGAGCCCGGTCCGTCGCACATTGAACGAGCCGTCGCGGTTCAGAAGGCGAAGGCGGCTTTCGTCCGAGACCACCGACCCGAACCCGAGGTCCTTGGGAACCTCGCGGCGGCGGGGATGAATCGGGGGATTGCTCACGGGGCCAATACTACATAGCTCTGTCCGAATGAGCGACCTGACGCGGCGGGACTTGCTGAAAGTGCTGGGAGTGGCGGGAAGCGCCCCGTTGATCAAGGTTCCCGATGGAGGCCCGCTCCTCCCCCTTCCCCCCTCCCTCCTCCCACTCACATCGACGTCCGAAGTCTTCGTCCCCCCCAAGGGCCGGGCCTTCGAGAAGCTCTCCTTCGACTTCCCCGAGCCGTCCGTCTCGTTCGCGGGGCTCAGGTTCGGATTCCTGGTCTTTTCCCGCGAAAACGTCTACGGCCTGGACCTGGGCAGGACTGTGGTCACGCCGGAGGGCGATCACGCGGTCAGCCTGTCGAGCACGGGATTCGTGTGGGCCGGCGGACAGGAGAAGGCCGCCGGGCATCTGGTCGCGCGGATCCGGGAGAATGGGGACAGCATCGAGTGGGACGTCACGGTCGACTTCGACCGCCCCATCAAGGCCGTCACCGCCATCGTGCGTGGGGTGCCGCGCGGGAAGATCTCGGGAGGCGGAAACACTCCCTACGACCCCCATGATGACGAAGTCCTGATCGGCTACCCGTTCGGTGCGGGGGACCTCTTCGGGGGCAACACAGCCGACAGCATGAGCACGCCGTTCGCTGCCATCGTCAAGGAGGACGGCAACACGTGGGCGTTCTCTTCACTCGACGACAAGGTCCGGGCCAAGAGACTCTTCTTCCAGCCGGGCGAGTCGACCTACCGCGTCGAGGCGGTGTTCGAGACCGAAGGGTGGCTCAACCAGACCTCGCTGACCGTACCCACCTGGCGACTGACGAGAGACGTCTCGCTGGATGACGCGGTGACCGGGCACTACGCGCACCTCGAGAAGGCGTACCAGATCCCGTCGATCGACACTCGCCCCGACGCACCTCCCTGGCTCAAGGACGTCGCGCTCGTCGTCACCCTTCATGGCGCGCACTACACCGGCTTTCTCTTCAACGACTTTGCGAAGATGAGCGAGATCCTCACCTGGGTGGCGGGAGAGATCCCGGCCAACCGGGTGCTGGTGTTTTTGCCCGCATGGGATGGCCGGTACTACTGGAATTACCCGCTCTACCAGGCCGACGACCGGATGGGCGGGGAGGCGGGCCTCAAGAAGCTGATCAAGGGAGGGCAAGCCCAAGGGTTCCGGTTCATGCCGATGTTCGGCGCCAATTGCGCGAACCGGAAACACCCCGAGTGGGCCAAGTTCGCGGATGCGCGAGCCGAGCGGATCGACGGCGACGCGTTCGACGAGAACTGGGTCGACTGGGATGGAGACCGGCACCAGGACGGCAACATCTCCTACATGAACCTGGGGGTCGATTCCTGGCGGAACTGGCTGGAAGGCCGGATCGCCGACGTCATCGACCGCTACGGCGTGGAAGCCTATTTCCTCGACATCACCGGCGGGTGGATCAATACGCCGCAGGCCGACATGCATGAAGGGTTGAAACGCCTGGTCGAGGGACTTCGCGCCCGGTATCCCACAGTGCTCTGCTGCGGCGAATTCCATTACGACGCCCTGCTCTCGTTCATTCCTTTTTACCATGTCGCGAGCCGTCGGGCGGCCAAGTACGCCCGTTTCTTCTCGCATCTGTCCCACCCCGCACCGGGCCGGGGAAGCTCCGGCGTGCACGAATCGGGGTTCAGTCAGTTCGATTCCGCAACGCTTTCCCTCTCCCCGGGCACCATCCCCACGCTGCAGGTGGTGGACGATACGTTTACGAAGCAGCGTTCAGTCATGAAGGAATTGATCGCTCGCGCCAAGGAACGTCTATGAAACGCCGTGAATTCGTCGTGTCGACCGCAGCGGCCGCGGCTCTCCCACTGAGGCTCCAACTCCCCACTCCCCCCTCCCCGGACGTCTCGCCGAGAGCACTCCCGTTCGACCTGCATCAGATCTCTGTCGGCCCCGGCCTGCTCCGAGACGGCCTCGAGCTGAATCGAAAATTCCTGCTGGCCCAGGACCCCGACCGCCTGCTCCACATGTTCCGGATCACGGCCGGCCTGCCCTCGACCGCTGAGCCCCTGGGTGGGTGGGAAGCGCCGGACAACGAGCTCCGTGGTCACTACACCGGCCACTACCTATCCGCGTGCGCACTCGCGTCGGCCTCACTCCCCGCTCCGGAGTTCGCCGATCGCGGCGGACACATCGTTGCCGAGCTCGCGAAGTGTCAGCAGGCGCTGAACACAGGCTACCTGAGCGCCTTTCCTGAGGACCTCTTCGATCATCTGCGCGCCGGCAAACCCGCCTGGGCCCCCTTCTACACGATCCACAAGATCATGGCGGGGCTCCTGGACCTGCACACCATCGCCGGCAACTCCCAGGCGCTCGACGTCCTCCTCGGCATGGCCCGCTGGACCGCCCGCTGGGTCCAACCCCTCGGCGACGATGCCATGGCACGCGTGCTCGAGCGTGAATACGGCGGCATGAACGAGGTCCTCTACAACCTGTCCGTGGTCACCGGAAAGGACGAGTGGGCCGACCTGGCGCACCGGTTCGATCACGAGCGGATCTTCACGCCCCTCGCTGCGGGACGCGATGAGCTGAAGGGCGTGCATGCGAATACGACGATTCCGAAGGTCATCGGCGCCGCCCGCCGGTATGAGCTGACCGGCGAGACCCGCTACCACGACGTCGCGAGCTATTTCTGGCGGGAAGTCACCACCCGGCGCGCCTACGCGACCGGCGGAACCAGCAACGGCGAGGACTGGGATACCGATCCGGGCAAGCTCTCCGGCGCGCTGTCGGGCTACACCCAGGAAGACTGCACGACGTACAACATGCTGAAGCTCACCCGGCACGTCTTCGGCTGGACCGCCGACCCCAGAGTCGCCGACTACTACGAGCGTGCGCTTTTCAACGGGATCATCGGAAGCCAGCATCCGGCCGACGGCGACAAGATGTACTACGTGTCACTCGCCACCGGACTCTGGAAGCTCTTCGGCACACCCTACCACGACTACTGGTGCTGCACGGGGACCATGAGCGAAGCCCACGCCAAGCTTTCTGACAGCATCTACTTCCATGATGCCGACGGCGTGTTCGTGAACCTCTTCGCGCCATCCACGCTGAACTGGAAGGAGCGAGGGGTCCGGCTCGTCCAAGAGACCACGTTCCCCGAAAGCAGCTCGATGACGTTCACGGTTCATACCGGGAAGCCGGCCAGTTTCGCACTCCGCATCCGCGTTCCCTACTGGGCCACCGGGGAGAATCGCGCGTTGCTGAACGGAAAAGTCCTGGAAGGATTCGCGGAGCCGGGCGGATACTACGTCGTGCACCGGAGCTGGCGCGATGGAGACAAACTCGCCGTCGACCTGCCCATGTCCCTGCACGTGCACCCGATGCCCGACGATCCCACGCTGCAGGCGGTGATGTACGGACCGCTCGTGCTCGCGGGCCGGCTTGGGACGCAGGGGCTCACCCCCGCCACGCTGCGCGCCGAGCCGACCAAGCCCCGGGAGGTGCCCGAGTACCATCTCGATCCGGTTCCCGCACCCGCCTTCACGGTGTCGTCCGACGATCCGGCGCAGTGGATCAAGCCCACGGGCAAGCCGCTCGAGTTCCGGACCCAGGGGCAGTCCCAGGACGTCGAGTTCGTTCCGTTCCACAGGATCTTCGACGAGCGCTACGCGATCTACTGGAAGGTGAACCGGGCTTAACCGCCAGGCTTGAAAAACATGAAGTACCCGAGCCCCCCGATGACGACCACTCCAACCACGTTCGCCACAAATGCGCCATCGGGGTCGCCGGCGCGGATCGAATCGACGGCCGTCCTCGGCACGGTGATGCGGCAGGAGTCGCAGTCGGGAGGCTTGGTGTGAGGGACGCCGGAGACGGTGGCCGAGTCCACCCGAACCCCATGCCAGCGCTGGGCCTTGCCGTGAATCCAGACCTGCAGGTCGTCCCGAGGCTTGAAATTGGTTTGCGCGTCAAAGGTGACCGGCTTCCAGCCCGCGGTGCACCCCGCGAGGGGCAGCATTAGCGCAAGTCCGGCGACAGTGCGAAGGCTCATAGTGTCCACCTCAGGTGCGGCGCCAGCGAACGCCGTTGTTGTCCCGCCAATACACCAGGGTGGTCACTTTGTCGCGCCCGTCTCGTTCGAAGACCCAGACTCCCCGGCGCCCGTGCACCACAAATAGTTGATCGGTCAGCGCATACAGTCGTTGAGCGGGACGGCTCCCGCTCGACATCCAAAGCCCGGAATCCCGTGCCGTGATCGTCAGGGAGATCGAGGCCGTGAGCGCGTAGGTCCCGGCGAGGTCGGCAAGCCTGGACGGATCGACCGTGACGCCGGCAACCGGCGTCGGCAGGGCCGTCTGCTGCGTCGCCACCTGCGACCACCGGTTGTTGACGCGGGCGTAGGTATCAGTGGAATGGAAACGGGTGACGAGTGTCTGGTCGTAGTAGTGGTGCGTCTCATTGATGTCGTAAGTCATCACCGCCCAGTCCGCCTGACCAACCAGGTGCCACGCTCCGAGCTTCAAGACGCCAGACTGCCCGGGCGGAAGGGGGTGCATCTGCGCGAGAAAGTCACTCCGCGATGAGCGATTCCCCTCTTCGTCGGTCTCGAACCAATCAGGAGCGAGATGGGGAGCCCACACCGACGTGTCACCGGTGGTGAGGGCATCCAGAAGGGACTGGGTGACCGTGAGGAATTCAGCGGTGTCTCGCGCACTGAGTTGAGCCGAGAGGGGGCGCGCTGCCAGCACGCACCCCGAAATGAGCACGACGTGACGGAAGTTCATCGGACCATAGTTGCCCGTCCCGGGGACGGACGGAAGAGTGCCCCGGTGAACTACCGCTTGCGCAGGCCCAGATACGACGCCAGCGCGGCGACCACGAATGAGCCGCCCTCTCCCACCTGCGCCGGAATCGGCACAGGAATGGCCTTAACCCCCACCGCGTAGGCCGCTACCGCCACGACGCCAAGGAGCAGTCCCCGCATGAAGGCCCACCAGGGCGCCGTGCTCTTCGTCTTGGTGGTGAGCTGCAGCGCGGTCGTCCCGATGGTGCTCCCGAGGGCGAGCGCGATGAGGAGCGCCAGGGGAAAGACGTACGTGACCACGGCCTGAGTGGGGGCGAGGCCGGCGCCCGACACCCATACGGTGTCCGCTCCCATGCCGCGAGACCGGAGCACCGCAGATCTGGCGTCGCGGTGGGTGAACTGGAGTGTGACCGGGTCGGCGAGGGTCGGACGCACGGAAACGCCGAACTCCCCGTGCGCATCGCCGAGCAGCTCCACGGTGGCGACCGCCGTCTCGAGCCCCCACGCCGCCACGTTGGATGGAGTCACCCGGACCCGGAGCGCCGGGAGCACCCGCACGGCGGCGGTCACCGAGTCGATGCGGGCCAGGGGCCAGAATTGGATCCTGACCGAGTCCCCAGGCGAGTGGGCGACGATCGAGAGGCGGACGGGTTGCTCAGTGCCGCTGAACCGCACCAGGCCGGTCGACAGACTGTCCGCCTCCGAATACACATTGATGCTGACCGGCTCAGGCAGCGGATATCCGAGACCGGCGCTCTCCTGATCTTCAAGCCAGACCTCGATGGTGCCTCGAAACACGTCGGCGAGCGGGTCGTACCGCAGACCGCCGCCGTCCGTGACGAAGGCGAGCGAGGCGATGCGGGCCGTACCCTTCGAGTCGACCGCGGCTACCCGCAAGGCGGTCCGAACGACCGCGGGCGTTTGTGCCTGGGCCAGCGCGGGACATAAGAGTAGAGCCAACAGTGGTCGGCGCATGTCGCTTCCCGATGTGGAACGTGAGCGTGCAATACACCGCCATTGTTGGACTGATTGGGGGCGCTTTTGCGACAGGTGTAGGCCGTTTTTGCGACAGGCCGTTACCGCCCTGTCGCATTCGAGTGCCTTGGATGTCGCAAAACCGGCTCGGTGACGAATCGCCGCGGGGTACTGCATCGACACCTCTGAAGGAGCGTTGAATGCGCCGCGACCACGCTCGTCTGAAGCTTGGCAAGCAGGCCCCACGTCACGATCCGCGCACGCTGCTCTTCGCGACCTATTTCACAGGCGAAGCGCTCCCGCCTCCGCCCGCGTCGGAAGACTGGGCGTCGCGCGTCAAGAAGTGGCCGATGATGGCGAACGACACCATCGGCGACTGCACCTGCGCGGCAGCGGGACACATGATCGAGCAGTGGACCACCTACGCCGGAGATGCCATCACGCCCACCGACAAATCCGTCATCGCCGCCTACTCGGCCGTCTCGGGTTACAATCCGCGGACGGGAGCGAACGACAACGGCGCGGTGGAGATCGATGTCCTGAACTACTGGCGGCATCACGGGATCGCGCAGCACAAGATCATGGCCTACGTCGCGCTCGAACCGAAAAACCACCTGCAGGTAATGGACGCGGTGTTGCTCTTCGGGAACTGCTACATCGGGCTGGCCCTGCCCCAGAGCGCGCAGGAGCAGTCAGTGTGGGCCGTCCCGCCGGGAGGCCCCTCAGGCGCCGGCGCACCGGGATCGTGGGGAGGACACGCCGTGCCGATCGTCGCGTACGACGAACGCGGCCTCACGTGCGTGACGTGGGGCATGCTCAAGCGGATGACGTGGACCTTCTGGGACGCGTACTGCGACGAGGCATATGCGGTGCTGTCGAACGACTGGATCAGCCAGGCGAGCGGGCGCGCCCCCAATCAGTTCGACCTGGCCGCTCTTCAGAAGGACCTGAACGAACTGGCTTGAAGAGCGCGCTCAGTCGCGGGCGCCAAGTCACTCCGATCGGAGAGCCGACGCCGGGTCGACGCGCGTCGCTCGCCAGGCGGGCACCACCGCGGCAGCTGCAGCCACCAGGAGCAGGATCCCGCTCACCGCGCCCAGAACACCGGGGTCGCGTGGCGAGACGCCGAAGAGCAGGGAGGCGACGAGTTTGGCGGAGAGTGCAGCGAGGAAGACGCCGGCTCCGAGTCCCGCGATGACGGGGGCAAGGCCCTTCGCCATGGTCTGTCGCATCAGGTCGGGTGCCTGGGCCCCCAAGGCCAGGCGTACTCCGAATTCGCGGAATCGCTGCGCGACCCCGAAAGACAGCACGCTGTACAGACCGATGGCGGCCAGGAGCAGAGCGAGGGCCCCGAACGCCGAGAAAACTCCGGCCCCGAGACGCCAGGCAGTGGTCTGCACGCCGACGACATCAGCCATCGTCCGCACGGTCACGTACGGTACGTCCGGGTCGGTCCCCTGCAGCGCCCGCCGGATGGGCTCCGCGAGCCGTGCAGCTTCGGCCCCCCCGCGCACGACCAGCGTCCATCCAAAAAACGCCGCAGTCCTGTTCGTGCCGGAATCCGTGCGCTGAGCAAGCGGTCGATAAACCTGCGGTACCAGTCCCTCGACGAGCTGCTGTCGCCGGGTGTTGGAGACTACCCCCACGATCGTCGTGCAGGGCGCGGAATCGGAGCCAAGCTTAGCGCACTGCCCGATGGGATTGTCACCGGGCCAGTAGACGTCGGCCGCGGTCTTGTTGATCATGGCCACGGGCAAGGTACCGTCGCGGTCCGCGTCCGTGAATTCGCGCCCCTCGAGCAGAGAGATGCCGAGGGTCCCGAAGTATCCCGGAGTGACCGCGTACTGTACCGGTTCCCGTTGCAGCCCCGGCCTCGGCTTCCCCGGCACGTTGATGCTGAGACCCCAGCTCAATCCGAAGGGCACGCCGAGTGACACGGCCGCGTCGGTGACGCCCGGAACCGCCCGCGCGCGATCAGCAAACGCCAGAAAGAGCCGTCGTGATTGTTCGGGACTGAGGCCCACGCTGCCGGCGCTCATCTGCGCGACGAGCACCCGGTCGACGTCGACGCCGAACGGGAGGTTCGCGACGTTCTGAAGGCTTCGCACGAAAAGGCCGGCCCCGGCGAGCAGAACCAGGGCGAGCGCGGCCTGCGTGGCGAGCAGGATGGAGCGCGCGCCGAAACGCCCGCCACCGGTATCAGCCCGTCCCTGCTTCAAGCCACTGTTCAAGTCGGTGCGAGCCGCCTGCAGCGCGGGCACCAGCGCCGTGACCAGCCCGGTAGCGACAGCCACGACGGTGGTGAATCCGAAGACCCGCCAGTCGATCCCCGATCCGACCCAGGCAGCGTCACCGAGCAACAGCGAGCGGATGGCCCTGGAGCCCCAGAGCGCGATGATGAGCGCGCCGGCTTCTCCCATCCCCGCCAGCATCACACCTTCGACCAGCAGCTGGCTGATCAGCCGGCCGCGGCTGACGCCGAGTGCCAGGCGGACTGCGACCTCCCGGCGGCGGGCCAGCGCACGGACGAGCAGCAGGTTGGCGACGTTGGCGCAGGCGATGATCAGTACCACGACCGCCATCGCGGAGAGGAGCACCGCGATCTTTACGTCGCTGTCAGCGTCGGACACAGCCTTGGAAGGAATGATGGAAGGCATCACAGCGACTTCAGAGTCGGGATGAATCCACCGGCTCCAATCGGGATGCTGCGCGATCCGCTGTTCCTCCATCCCCCGGTACACGGACGTCGCCTGATCCCGCGCCTGTGCCGCCGACACGCCAGGGCGGAGGCGTCCCACAATGCGCAGCCACTGGGAGGTCCGGCTCTTGTCCCATTGGGACGTGGCGTCGAACCGGAGGCCATCCGCTACGTGCACCGGGAGCCAGACGTCTTCTTCAGGCAGCTCCACACCAGTGAAGCCCTTCGGCGCCACACCCACCACGGTGTACCGGTACTTCCCGATCTCGATCTGACGGCCGATGGCGTCGGCACGTCCCCCGAAGTGCCGGCGCCAGAACCCGTACCCGATGACCGCCGCCCGGTCGGCGCCCGTGCTGTCGTCCCCCGGAAGGAAGAAGCGCCCCAGCGCCGGACGCACGCCAAGAGTCCGAAAGAAGTTCCAGCTCACCAGTTCGCCTGCGACCCGATCGGCGCTGGCGCCTCTACCGAGCGGGAAGTTCTGGCGCTGGTTGGTGACGGCCATGGTGGCGGCGGCCACGTCGACGAAGCCCGGGACGTTGTCCCGGAAATCCGCATAGTCCGCGTACGAGAACGTGCTCTGGGTCCACGGCTCGCCGATGGTGTGCGTCCCGACGCCGTACACGCGGTCAGGATCGGTGACGTGATCGGGGGCCCTGAGGAGAAGCCGGTCCAGAACGCCGAACATCGTGGCATTGGCGCCCAGGCCGAGAGCGAAGACGAGGACGATGACACTGACGAGGCCGGGGCGAGCGCGGAAACCGCGCAGTGCGTAGACGGTGTCGGCGCGCAAGGATTCGAAATGCACAGGGGTCCCCGAAAAGGATTGCCTATTGGATGAATGCAGCCAGGTAATGGTTGCGCGGAACTACAGACTTAGCGACTTGGCGACTTAGCGGCTAGTATTTCCCTATGAACCCCGCCTGGTTCGCCGCCGCCTACGCCCGCGATCTGAAGTCCCTGAAACGTGAGATAGCCGCCTACCCTGATGAACGGGACATGTGGAAGGTCGTGCCCGGGATCAGTAACTCCGGCGGCAACCTGGCGCTGCACCTCGCCGGCAACGTGCGCTACTTCATCGGCGCGGTGCTGGGGTCCAGCGGCTACATCCGGGACCGCAACGCTGAGTTCGCGCGGAAGGATGTGCCGCGCGCCGAAGTACTCACGGAAATCGAGGCCGCGTTCGCGGCGATGCAGAAGGGATTGGGACACGTCACAGAAGCGGACCTGGGCAGGCCGTTCGGACAACCGATCGGCGGGCAGCAACTGACCGTCGGAGATGCGCTACTCCACCTCGTCACCCATCTCACCTACCACCTCGGCCAGATCGACTACCACCGGCGGATCGTTACCGGTCAGAACACCGCGGTGGGCACGCTCCCGATCGGCGAGCTGGCTACGGCGAAGCCTGCCTAGTCGTCCTCACCAGCGTAACGACATCCTGTCGTCGCAGTCTCCCGAAGCTCGATGTATGAGAGTCCAGGGAGCTGAGGCTTGAGCCGCCGCCAGACCCAGCGCGCCAGCAGCTCCGTCGTGGGATTCTCGAGCCCCGGGATTCCGTTCAAGTCGTGATGGTCGAGCTCGGCGATCATCGGCGCCGCGACGTCGACAAGTCCTGCGAAGTCCACGACCCACCCGGCCTTGGCATCGAGCGGCCCCCGCACCGACACCCGCAGCGTGAACGAGTGCCCGTGCACACGCGCACACGGGTGCGCCGGCGGGACGTTGGGGAGGTGATGCGCGGCCTCGAAGGTGAACTCCTTGAAGATCTCCACGTCAGGGAATCCCCAGATACTTGTGAGTCTGCAGGCTCAGGCGCCAGCGGGGGTGCGCGAGGCAGTACGCCATCGCGAGCTTGGTATTCCACTCCCGGTCCGGGCCGTCCATGGGCTGGAGATAGAAGTGCTTGAACGCGAGGTCGTCGTACCGGTCAGGGTCGCCACCTTCCTGGGGATACACCAGCTTCAGCTCGTCCCCCGCCTTCACGATCAACTCCGCCTCTGCCTTCGGGCTCACGCACACCCAGTCGACTCCGCGGGGAACGAGCTGCGTGCCGTTGGTCTCGATCGCGACCGTGAAGCGCGCCCGGTGCAACGCCTCGATGAGGGGTTCGTCGAGCTGGAGCAGTGGCTCTCCTCCGGTGCAGACCACGAGCTTGAGCGTCGCCTCGCCTTGCCAGGCCGAGGTCACCGCGGCCGCGAGGGACTCCGCAGTGGCGAACGACCCGCCCCCCGGACCATCAGTGCCGACGAACTCCGTATCGCAGAACCGGCAGATGGCGTTCTGCCGGTCCTTCTCCCGTCCCGTCCAGAGATTGCATCCGGCGAACCGCAGGAACACCGCGGGGCGGCCGCTGTTCGCGCCCTCGCCCTGCAGCGTATAGAAGATCTCTTTGACCGCGTAACTCATCGGTAGGCCGCCGGGTCCTTCCGGCCCAGCTCCTCGAATGCCTTGAGCCGCAGCAGACACGCGTCGCAGCGGCCGCAGGCCAACGGACCGGGGGCCGGATCGTAGCAGCTGACGGTCATGCCGAAATCGACACCCAACTCGATCCCCTTGGCCACGATTGCTTTCTTGGTCATCCGAATCAGCGGGGTGTGCACCGAAAACCCCTTCCCCTCCACTCCCGCCTTGGTCCCCAGATTCGCCATCTGCTCGAATGCCGCGATGTACTCGGGCCGGCAGTCCGGATACCCGGAGTAATCGAGCGCGTTCACGCCCAGAAAGATGTCCCGGGCCTCCGTCACCTCGGCCCACCCAAGGGCCAACGAGAGGAAAATCGTGTTCCGGGCCGGGACATATGTGACCGGGATGTCCGTGCCCATCTCGTTGAGGGGACGGTCTTTGGGCACCGGGATGTCGGCTGTCAGGGCCGATCCCCCCATGGCTCGCAGGTCGATCGTCGCCGTTTCGTGGCGGGCGCCGAACTGCTTCGCCACACGCTTCGCCGCCTCAAGCTCGAGCGCGTGGCGCTGACCATAAGAGAAGGAGAGGGCCAGACAGTCGAATCCCCCACGCTTGGCGATGGCGAGCGTGGTGGCGGAGTCCATTCCGCCCGACAGGAGCACGACGGCCTTTGACATGGTTGAGGAATATCGCATTGGCGGTTCGATTTCGGGCTGGAGGAACCACATGCCCCAGAAGCTGCCGCCTAAAGGCCCCCTGCCGAGGCCCGAAAATCCCGATCAGGCCCGCGAGGTCCTGAAGGCCGAGGCGTTCCCGGCGCCCAATGTCCAGGAAGTCTCGCTCGAGGCGATGGAGTTCACGTCCATCTGCCCCAAGACCGGACAGCCGGACTTCGGACACGTCGTGATCACCTACGTCCCCGACGCGAAGTGCCTCGAGTCCAAAGCCGTGAAGTACTACCTCTGGAGCTTCCGGGACGTGGGGAGCTTCTGTGAAACGCTCGCGGCGCAGATCGCCGATGACGTCGTCTACGCCATCGAGCCGAAGTGGGTCGCGGTGGATGTTCACCAGAACGTCCGGGGTGGGATCGCGCTCGTCGCGCGGGCGGAACGGGGCAGACGATGAGAATCCTGACCGCGCTCGTACTCCTGCCCTCGCTGGTATCCGCGCAGGCGCAGACCGACTGGACGGCCTACGGCCACGACGCGGGTGGGTCACGGTTCTCGCCCCTCTCGCAGATCGACACCACCAATGTCACCCGGCTCAAGCTCGCCTGGGTGTACCGCACCGGCGACCTGATGCACATGAGCAGCCGCTTCGAGGACACACCGCTCTTCGTGAATGGCCTGCTCTACGTCTCGACTCCCATCGGCCGCGTCTCGGCACTCGATCCGACGACGGGCGCGGAACGGTGGACGTACGACGCTCGCGTCGACCTGACCCGCGACTACGGAGACTTCGCGAACCGCGGAGTCTCGTACTGGCACGATGCCAAGGGAGGCCGAGTCTACCTTGCCACCGTCGACGCGCGCCTCATCGCTCTCGATGCCGTGACTGGAAAGCCGATCCGGACCTTCGGGGACTCAGGGACGGTCGACTTGGCGAAGGGCATCGTGAACCCCCCGGCCTACCCCGGCGAATACGAAGTGACGTCGCCACCCGCCGTGATCGGCGATCTCCTCGTCGTCGGGTCGTCCATCTCGGACAACGTGCGGGCGAATGCGCCGAGTGGCGTGGTGCGGGCGTTCGATGCGCGGACGGGTGCGTTGCGGTGGAGCTTTGATCCGGTGCCCGCAGGTCCCAAGAATGGCGCTGCGAACGCCTGGAGCATCATTTCAACCGATCCGTCACGCGATCTCGTGTTTGTGCCGGTCGGCAGCGAGTCACCGGATTTCTACGGCGTCAATCGCGCCGGCGAGGATCGCTACGCCAACTCCGTGGTCGCGATCAGGGCATCCACGGGAAAGGTCGTCTGGTCCTTCCAGGTAGTGCATCACGACCTCTGGGACTACGACGTGCCGGCGCAACCGGTCGCATTCACGCTCCACAAGAATGGCCGCTCGTATCCAGCCCTCGCCGTCGCCACCAAGATGGGCCACTTGTTCATCCTCGATCGCCGGAGCGGAAAGCCCTTGGTCCCAGTCGAGGAGCGACGCGTTCCCCGGTCGGACATCCCGGGAGAGCAGTCCTCCCCGACTCAGCCCTTCCCGCCTTCCGCCTATCGGTTCGTGGCGGAGAGCCTTCCGTCGGCGTTCGGAGTAACGGCAGAGGGCAAAGCGTTCTGTCAGGCGTGGATGGACTCACTGCGGTATCAGGGGATCTTCACGCCGTCCTCGTTGCAAGGATCCATTCACTTCCCGGGACATGTGGGCGGATTCAACTGGTCGGGCATTTCGATCGACGAGGCGGACGGGCTGATGGTCGCCCCGCTCAATCAGATCGCGATGGTCGTGACCTTGATCCCGCGCGACTCGGCGGACGCGGTCCGCAAGCGGCACCCCGACACGGAATTCGGCTCGCAGCGCGGGACGCCGTACGTTTCCATGCGCCAGAACATGCTCAGCCCGAATGGCGCACCCTGCACGCCTCCGCCCTGGGGTGAGTTGGTGGGATTCGACCTCACCCATGGCCGCACCAAGTGGCGCGTGCCGCTCGGCGAGATTCCCGGATTGGACAGCCTCAAGACGGGATCGCCGTCCCTGGGCGGCGTCTTGCTCACCAAAGGCGGGCTCGCGTTCGTCGCGGCCTCCCTCGACGGTCATCTTCGTGCCGTGAACCTCTCGACCGGCGAGACCCTCTGGGGCATGCCCCTCGCCGCGAATGGCCATGCGCTTCCCATGACGTACTCGGTGGGCGGGCGTCAGTATGTGGTGATCGCCGCCGGCGGCCATGACCGCCTGCACATCGGCCCGCCCCTGCTCGGCGACTACGTCTACGCTTTTACGCTCGATGCCCCCCAGGTGGAGGACACGTCGCACGATGTCGTGGGACCCTGGACGGGCGACCTCCGCATCGAAGATCACGAGCGGTTCCCGACGACCTTCTCGCTGAGCTCCGCCGGAGACTCGCTCACGGGAGAGGCGAACGTCGGGAAGGGCGCCATTACTGGACCCCTGAGCGTCCACCACCTCGGCACCATCTTGACCTGGCGCCTGGTATTCACCTATCCGGCCAAGTCGTGCGGCGGCGAGATCACGGGCGGCGGGATGGAGGCGAATGAGGGGAGTTTGCTCGTCGGCACGTTGACGGTGCACTCGAATTGCAGTGACCACGACGAACCGGGGACCTTCTCGTTCAGGCGCGCTGCTGCACGTCCTTGAGATACCGCTCGATCCCGCTCGTGTGACCGAACACGAACCGGGACATGAAGCGGAAGATGACATTGTAGACCTCGCCATCCTCCGTGATCCGCAGGGTGGTCGAGTCCGAGCCCGCCGGGGCGAGCACGTAAGTCCAGCTCCCGCCGAAGGGCAGACTCCGGTCGGCGATGGTGGTGACCAGCTGGACGCCCGCAACCGATTGCGTCACCGCGTAGGTGATGGTTCCGTCGGATGAGACTTCAGTCCATTTGGGCAGGCCCCCGCCCGACGGCAGCATCTCGACGCTCTTCACGCCGGTACGCCACCTGGGAAAGTCCATTGGGGAGCTGATCAGAGCGAAGAGCTTGTCGGGGGAGATCTTGAAGGTCGCTTCGCGGGTCACCTGGTGCTTCACGGGGAGCAAGGCCCCGATGAGTGCGACGATGGCAACCAGTCCGACTACCACACCGATGACGATCAGGGCGATCCGCATACCCTAAATGGAACGCTGCGCCTCCACCCCCGCCAGTGAGAATTCCGCAATGAAATCGGCCAGTCCCTCGAGCCTGGTGGTGGCCTCCTCGGGCCACTCCGGGAACGCGGCTCTACGGAAAACGCTGGTCTGCGGCTGGCGCCCATACCACAGGCAATGGCTCTGCACCGCGACGGCGCACCGGGGGATGCGCGGGTCAGATACATCGCATCGC
Organism: Gemmatimonadales bacterium; assembly: GCA_035631315.1. Taxonomy (GTDB): domain Bacteria; phylum Gemmatimonadota; class Gemmatimonadetes; order Gemmatimonadales; family GWC2-71-9; genus 40CM-2-70-7. Next base: position 59,981 of record DASQIZ010000115.1, on the reverse strand, counting down.
AGAATCCCGGCGAGGATTCCGCCCAGAAACTCGACCCGCGGCCTGATCGCCTCCCGCGCGATCTTGGCTGCCGCCTTGGTCGGCTCATTCATCTCCTGGTTCATGATGCCGTGAATCCAGGTGGTGGCGTCCGGGCTCTGCATGAGGGCGCTGAGGTACGTGCGGATGTAGTGGCGGAGCTTTTCTGCGGGTGAGAGCCCCTGGGACCCTTCCTGTGCCGCGACAGTGGTCCCCCGCATCACGGCGATGGCGCGGTCCACCACTTCCATGTAGAGACCCATCTTGTCGCCGAAGTAATAGTTCACCGCGGCCACGTTGGCCTTCGCGGCCTGACAAATGTCCCGCACCGTCACCTGCCGGAAGCCCTCCCGACCGAAGAGTCGTGAGGCCGCCTCCACGAGGCGCTCCCTCGTCGGGTCCTGGGGAGGGGTCACAGTTCCCGTTTGAAGAGCAAGGTGGCGAGCGTCATGGTGACCGTCGCGAAAATCACGAGGAACGCGAGGTCGCCGGCGATGGCGCCGAAGCCTACGTCCTTCAGCGCGATGGCCTTGAGCGCGCGCACCGAGTAAGTGAACGGATCCGCGACGGCGATCACCCGCATCCAGCCCGGGAATGCCTGCTGGGGATAGACGGCGCCCGATGGGAAGAAGAGCAGCGTGTTGAGCACGCCGAAGATCGCGCGCGGCAGCAGGGGGTCCGACATCCGGACCATGAGCAGAAACATCATGCTCACGAGGGCGACCGCGGACGTTACGATGACGACGAACAGCTTCATCATCCGGAGCGGCTCGAAGGGATTCGGAATCCCGGCGATCAGCGTTCCCAGCACCATGAGCACCGAGCCCGCGAGCACCGCCTTGATGGCGCCGGAGATATTGAATCCGGCGATCAGCTCGAACCGGGTGATCGGCGTGACCAGGTAGCCCTCGTGCAGGCCCCGGGCCTTGTCGTCGATGAAGATGATCCCGCCCCCGATCATTACCATCATGAAGATCGACATCACGATCGAGCCGGGGAGCAGGTACTGGATGTACGGGACGTAGGGGTACAGCTCCACCACGTCGAGCGTCGGGTTCTGCGGAAGCGCCGGGGTCGCCACCGGCTGGTTGTACGCGGAGACCATGCCGGCGAGCGTGGAGCCGAGGGTCGCGGCGACGAAGTTGTCGGTATTGTCTTCGATCAGGGCGACGCGTGGGTCGTCCTTCTGCAACACCCGGCGCGAGAATCCGGGCGGGATGGTCAGGACCCCGTTCACCTTCCCGTTGCGAAGGGCGGTCATCGCTGTCCCGCGGTCCCCGTAGGGGATGGTTTCAAAGGTCTGCGCGTTGTTCGCGATAGCGCCTGCGAGCTCCCGGAGGCGGACCGCCGGAATGGCCTGGTCCTCGTCCACGACCGCGAGCTTGAGATGCTTCACGTTCCCACCGAAGGCGTAGCCCAGGATCACGAGCTGCACCAGCGGGAAGATGAGAGAAACCATGATCAGGACGGGGTTCCGGCGGAACCGCCGCATTTCGCGCTCGATGAGGGCCAGGATTCTGTACATCAACGGTTCCTGATGAACTGCCGCTTTTCAGCGGGGGACTGTTCCTGAAGGGCATCGCGCAATTCGTGGCCTGTGAAGTGCACGAAGACGTCGTCCAGCGTGGTGCCTTCGATGGACAGCGAGTGTACGGAGACGCCGGCCGTCGCGGCATGCGCGAGCAGCGCTCCGGTGGTCGCGGGCGCGTCTTCGGTCACGACCCGGAACACGTTGCCATCCCCCGACACCGTCTTGGCTCCCGGAAGCGCCGCGAGCTGCTGGCGCCAATCGGCCGGAGCACCCAGGAAGGACGCGTCCACCGTGTTGGTCCCCGAAATCGCGGTCTTGAGCTTGAGCGGCGAATCGAGCGCCATCAGGTGTCCATGATCGACGATGGCGATGCGGTCGCAGAGCTGATCGGCCTCATCCATGTAGTGCGTCGTGAGCAGGACCGTGAGGTGATGATCGGTCTTGATCTTCCGGAGCATTTCCCAGACCGCCGTCCGGGATACCGGGTCGAGGCCGGTCGTGGGCTCGTCGAGAAAGAGAATCCGGGGCTCATGCACGAGCCCGCGGGCGATCTCCACTCGGCGCCGCATGCCGCCCGAAAAGTTCTTCACCGGCTTGTCGGCCCACTGCGTCAGCTCCACCGCGGCGAGGAGATCGGCGATCAGCTTGGCCCGGCGTTCCCGGGGAACGCCGTAGAGCTTGGCGAAGATGAGGAGGTTCTCTTCGGCGGAAAGCTCGGTGTCGGTCGTCATGGCCTGCGGGATCACGCCGATCACCCGGCGGACGTCATTCGGCTGCGTCGCGATGTCGAAACCGCCCACCAACGCCGATCCTTCACTGACGCTCAGGAGGGTCGTGAGCATCCGGATGAGCGTGGACTTCCCGGCGCCATTCGGCCCCAGGAGCCCGAAGATCTCTCCCTCTTCCACCGAGAAGCTCAGGTGATCCACCGCGGTGAAGTCCCCGAACTTCTTCGTGATCTCCCGGACTTCGATCGCCGGCTTGGGGGCGCTCATTTCCTGAGTGGCAGAAGGACGTAAGCGGTCATGCCGACGGCCAGACGCCGATCGGTGTTCGGGACGCGAAGCCTGATCTCGAAGGTCTTGATGTCCCGCTTGGTGCGGCTGACGTCGCGCTGCGTGGCGAAGCCGGCGTCCACACCGCGGTAGTACACGGTGCCGGTGCGGGTGGCGTCCGAGGGGAGCCGGACCGTGAGTGAATCCCCGATGCGCACGCGATCGATGTACGACTCCTCGACGTCGGCACGGACCCAGAGCGAGTCGGGGTCGATGAGCGTCAGGACTGGTTGGCCGGCCAGCACCACTTCGCCGAGCTGCGCGGCGCGGACGTCGACGATCCCGGCAAGGGGCGCGCGGAGCTCCGAGTAGGAGAGCCGCACATCGGCCTTGGCAGTCTGTGCGCGAGCCGCTTCCTGCTGGGCCTGCGCTGCCACCAGTGCCTGCCGCTTCGAGGCCACCTGCCGGTCGGCCGCGTCCTTCCGAGCCTGGGACATGGTCAGCGCGGTGTTGGCGGAGTCGGCCTGCTGCTGGGTGACGCCCCCTTCCTTAAAGAGGGAGATCACCCGGTCGCGGACCAGCTTCGTATTCGAGAGGTCGGCTGCCGCCGAGGAGTCCTGGGCTTCGGCGACGGCGAGGTCGGCGGCGCCGGCCGCGGCCTGGGCCGCGAGTGCCGTCGCGCTCTGCGCGTAGTACCGCTGGTCCGCCTGCAACTCGGCCGGCGAGAGCACGGCGAGGAGCTGGTTCTGGCTCACTGAGTCGCCTTCGGAGACCAGGAGCTTCGTCACCTGACCGGCGACCTGCGGGCTCACCACCACGTCGTTCGTGGTGACGATGCCGGTGAGAGTGAGCTCTTTTGGGCTTCCCTTGAACACGAAGTAGGCGATCAGGCCCAAGACGAGGACGGCGAGGGTGATGCGGATGGCGCGCTTCATGAGGTCCCGAGTTATTGAAACAATTGTATAAAACAACTGTTTTAGACGAGAGTCAAGATACTCCCCTCGTGCTTGAGCAGCCACTCTTTGCGGGCCATCCCCCCACCGAATCCCGTCAGGTCACCGTTTGCGCCGATGACCCGGTGACAGGGGACCACGAGGGCGACGGGGTTCCGCCCATTGGCGGCGCCTACCGCTCGCGAGCCCGTCGGATTCCCGAGCCGCTTCGCGATCTCACCGTACGAGGTGGTCGATCCGTACGGGATCTTCGTCAACTGCTCCCAGACCTGGAGCTGGAAGGGTGTCCCCTGCATGTCGAGCGGGAGGTCGAACGTGGTGCGCCGGTGGTCGAAGTATTCGTCCAGCTGGCGGCGCGCCTGGGCCAGAATCTTGGACCCGTCGTCGGGCTCCCAGCCGGACCGGTCGGGGCCGTGGGCCCGCTGATCGAACAGGAGGCACGTCAGGCCCTTCTCGCTCGCCGCGACGAAGAGGTCCCCAATGGGGCTTGGAATGCTGGTGAAGCGAACGGCGCCCATGGGTCGGATTCTACCCACAGGCGCCATCGCCGGATATCCGTTTTCGGACCTCGTAACCCCGCGGTTAACCCGCGGCGTTCAGGTCGCGGGCGCTTCGCCGTCTTTCCGGTTCTTCTTGATAAGCTTCAACAGGAAGAACACGAGTGCCATCACCAGCACGACCTTGAACAGGATCGCGAGGAGTGGCAGGAACAGGAGCGCGACGAGCTTGAAGGCCACGACTCCGACGACGCCTACCGCGGCGAGCTGCAGAAGGGGTTTCATGACCTACAATACGTCCCCGGTAATAAAGAGTGTCACAATAGGTAAGTCGTTGCAGCTGTTAGAGCTACAGCGAAGGCCGTCGTCTTGAGATATACCCGGCTCGCCTGCTGTTTGATCTGGCTGAGCTCTACCTCATGCGTCACCCGCTCCGAGACCCCATCCATGTCGCGCAGACCGCGCGCCGCGAGACGAATTCACGTCTTCTCGAGATACTGGAAAACTCCGGCCCCGGCGCCCCAGAACGGGAGGACCAGGAGAAGGCGATACCCACGCGGGGTGTGGGTCATCAGCAGGACACCCAGCGCGACGATCGCGACGCCGAGGTACACAAGACCGGCCCGGAGCCGTTTGCGGGACTCCCGCGGTCCGATGTTCGGGATACACACCGTTTGCGACTTGGCCACTCAGCGACTTAGCCACTTAGCGTCTAGCATTTCATTGCCAGCGCTCGGTCGGGACGTCCGATGGGACGGGTTGGGCACGCAGATACGTCACGATCTTCCAGATGGCCGCCGGCGAGAGCGTACCACCATAGGCCGGCATGCCACGTGGTCGTCCGTAGAAGATCGACGTGAACACCGCACCATCTTCCCCGCCATACCGCCACCGCCCATCCACCAAACTCGGCCCCACCCAACCCGTGGCGCCGCCGCCATGACATCCATCGCAATTCATGGCGGTGAACGTCTGCCCCCCTTCACGAACTGACGCGCTGTCGGGCTGATAGGGGTTGGTGAGGGTGCCCCCGCCGGTGGGCGGAGCGATGCCGGCTGCGTTCACGTGCTGCGGATACGAAATCACAGGCGGGACGTAGCGGGCGTTACTCGTTGGAGTCACCGGTTTGCACGCCAGCGCTACTCCACCCACGCCGATCAGGGCAATCCGAAAATCCATACCATTCCACCTTGGCTGGTGTGACGCGCCAGATCCTTGGCGAAATCCGCCGGGGGCCTCACGTCCGCGGGATCGTCGGACCGCACGTCCCCGGCCAGGAGGAACCAGTCACCCCCGATTCCCGCATACACCGCAACGTACTGTCTGCCGTCGGGTCCTTTGTACACGATCGGGCACCCGACCACGCCCGAACCCACCTTGAACTTCCAGAGCACCTGCCCGGTCCACGCGTTCGCGGCCTTGAACCAGCCGTCGAGCGTTCCGTAGAACACTACGTCGCCGGCCGTCGTAACCGATCCACTCCACACCGGATACTTCTCTTCGATTCTCCAGGCGGGCTGGCCCTTGACCGCGTCCCACGCGATGAAGGCTCCCATGTACCCACCGGGCCCCGCGTGGTACGGCGTGTTCGCGCCGATGTAGGGCGTGCCCGCGATGTGCGAAACCTGCGACGCCTCGTAATCCATGCAGAGGTTGTTCGTCGCGACGTAGAAATACTCGGTGTGCGGTGAGAACGACCCCGCAGACACGGGGCTCTTCCCACCTTCGAGTGACGGGCAGATGTCCTTCACGTTGCCGCGGGAGGCTCCGGTGAGCTTGGCCGAGTCGAGGGTGGGGCGGCCGGTCTTGAGGTTGATGCCCTTGGCCCACGTGACCGTAGTGAACGCCTTGGCGAGGAGGACCTCACCGGTCTCACGGTCGATGGTGTACGCGAAGCCGTTCTTGTCGAAGTGCACCAGAACGTGCCGCAGCTTCCCGCCGATGTTCAGATCCGCCAGGATCATCTCGGCGTTGGCGTCGTAGTCCCAGTTCTCGTGCGGCGTGAACTGATACGCCCAAATGAGGGCGCCATCGCGCGGTCGGCGGGCCAGGACACTTGACGCCCACTTGTTATCCCCGGGTCGCTGTTCGGGGTTGTACGGACCGGCATTCCCGGTGCCGTAATAGAGGAGATCGAGGTCAGGATCGTAGGAGAGCCACCCCCAGACGGGAATTCCACCCCGCTTCCAGGCGTCGCCAGTCCACGACGTGAGCCCCAGGTCCTTGCCATGGTCATAGAAGGGGCGGAACTTGCTCGTGTCGACGAGCATGTCCTTGTCGGACCCCTCGTTGTACGCCGTCCAGACGACTTTCCCGTTGGCCAGATCGAGCGCCTTCAGCCAGCCGTGAATTCCGAACTCCCCGCCCGAGGGACCCACGAACACCAGGTCTCGCACGATGAGCGGGGCCATAGGCGTCGTCTCGCCTTCGCTCAGATCGGCGATCTGGACCTTCCAGAGCTCCTTGCCGGTGTTCGCGTCGACCGCGACGGTGTGACCGTCCAGGAGGTTGTACACGATCTTGCCGTCGGCGTAGGCCGGGCCCCGGTTGATCGCGTCACAGCACGCGGTGCCGAGTGCCGAGGGGTTCACGTCGGGGCGGTACTTCCACTTGAGGGGGTAGCCGTCCTTGGTGAGATCGAACGCGTAAAGCACGTCGGGGAATGGCGTCACGACGTACATCGTGTTGTTCACGACGAGGGGCTGGCCCTCATGACCACCAAGGACGCCGGTCGAGAAGCTCCAGAGCGGGTGCAGCGTCGACGCGTTAGCGGTCGTGATCGAGGTCAGCGAGGAGAAGCGTGTCGCAGCGAAGTTCTTGCCGGGCATCGTCCACTGGCCATCGTCAGGAGTTTGTCCGACGGCAGGGACGGCGAGGACGGCGAGGACGGCGGCGAGGAACGTCGAGGATTGGAGACGCATACCCCTAATCTTACACGAATCTGATTCGCCTGACTGTTACGAAAAAATCGTGAGACGTCCTCCTGAGTGGGGCAACATCGGTTGATCCCGCAGTTGTCCCAGCACCCTCGAGGAGGGGTCCCATGCAAGCCGTTCCCATCGCGCTCTGCCTTGCGTTCTTTCTTCCAGCCGCCGTCAGCGCGCAGACCAGCACCGGTTCCGTTACCGGACACGTCACCGACGAAGCCGCCAAGCCGGTCAACGGCGCCACGGTGCGACTGGTCGGTGCGCCGTACGGCGCGCGCTCGCACGATGACGGCGCGTTCCGCATCGACTTCGTTCCCGCCGGCACGTATCGGATCCGGGTCACGATCATCGGCTTCAATCCCGACACCCAGACGGTGGTCGTCCAGGGTGGAGGTGCCGCCGACGTCATGGTGAAGCTGCGCCCCGCGGCGGTGAACCTTCCCGCGGTGATGGTGACCGCCTACCGCATGGGTGAATCGAAGGACGTCGCGCTCGACAAACAAAAGGATGCCGACAACATCGTCAGCGTGCTGTCGGGTGACGAGATCCGCGCGCTCCCCAACGCGAATGCCGCCGAGGCGGCGGGCCGGATTCCGGGCGTCTCGCTCGAGCGGGACGAGGGTGAAGGCAAGTTCGTTCAGGTCCGCGGAACGGAGCCGAGACTCCAGAATGTGACTGTGGACGGGTCACACGTGCCGGGGACTGAGCAGGGCGACCGCATCGTGAAGCTTGATGACGTACCGGCCGAGATTCTGTCCGCCATCGAAGTGTCGAAGACGCTCACGGCAGATATGGACGCCGATGCCATCGGCGGCTCCGTGAACTTGGTGACCAAGGTCCCCGAAGGCGCGCCCCGCGGCTACGTCTCCGGCCAGTTCGGCCACATCACGCTGCTGGACCATACCACGGGCCAGGGGGGACTCACCTGGGGCGGGCGATTCGGCGCGGACCAGAAACTCGGCTTCTTGATCGGCGGCTCGATCGACCGGTTCAACCGGGTGATCAATGACGTCGAGCCGTCCTGGTCGGTGGATAACGCCGGCGTGTCGCATCCGGTCGAGTGGAGCGAGCGCGACTACTCCTACTTCCGCGACCGCTATGGGCTGGGCGGCGACCTGGACTACCGGTTCAATGGCCACTCGCAACTGTTCGCGAAGGGGATGTGGAGCAAGTTCCTGAATCATGGCAATCGCTACGTCTACGACGTTTCGGGCAATGACTCGACGGGCAGCGGTGGCGACTATTTGACCGGTGTCGATCTGCAGCGGCAGGTGCAGCTCCGCACTCCCACCGAGCAGCTGTGGGGCATGACCATCGGCGGCAAGCAGGACAACGGGCAGTGGTTCCTGGACTACGCGGCCAACCTCGCCGGCACCGAACAGAACACCGTGGATTACCGGTCCACCACGTTCGACTACGGGCCCAGCTACATCCTCGCGATCAACGGTTCGAACCCCGAGAAGCCGGCGTACCAGTACCTGAGCGGCGCGAACGCCACCGACGCCGCCACTGCCACCAATTACGGACTGACCAATTACAGCTCCGATAACGGGCTCACCACCGGCAAGGACCTGGGTGGGCAGGTCAACCTGCAGCGGAACTACTTGATGGGAGGCCGGCCCGGCGCCATCAAGTTCGGGCTCCGGCTTCGGAACGAGGAGAAGGACTACAGCCAGAATAACGAGAGCTTCAAGGGAAGCGGCTCTTACTTGCTGAGCCAGGCGCTCTCCGGATTCGCCGATCCGAACTTCTATAACTATTTGCAGCCGGGCTTCCTACTCGGCCCCCTGCCGGACTTCGGCACGAGCACGCAGTACGAGAACGCAAACCCCGGGGCGTTCACCAACAAGACCGACTCGATCGGAAATGCGCTGGCCAGCTTTACCGGCAAGGAGCGCATCCTCGCCGGGTACGTGATGAACGACATCGACCTGAGCCCCGCGTTTCATTTGAACCTCGGCGTGCGGGTGGAGATGACCCACTCGACCTACACCGGTAATGTGGCCAACACCCCGACCGACACCCTGGGGAACCCCACTGGGCCTACGACCGTCAGTGCCGTGAGCGGGACACACGACTACACTGACGTCTTCCCCAGTGCGCAGTTTCGGTACGGCGTGGACGAGAACACCAACGTCCGGATCGCCGCCACGCGAGGCATCGCCCGACCCAATTACTCGGATCTGGCACCCTCGCTGCAGGGCAATCTGAACACCATCTACCAGCATCAGTACAACAACCTCACCGCCGGGAATCCGAACCTCAAGCCGGAGCACTCCTGGAACTTCGACCTCCTGGTGGAGAAGTACCTCCCGTCGGTGGGTGGAGTCATCTCCGGCGGCGTGTTCTACAAGAAGATCACGGACTTCATCGGCACGAAGGGCTTCATCTATAACGGCCCCTACGCCGCGTTCGACGGCTACTACGGCACCGAGAAGCAGAATGGTGGCGACGGGCACCTTGAGGGCTTCGAGGCCGACTGGAGCCAGCACCTGACGTTCTTGCCTGGCGCACTCTCCGGATTGGGGTTCGACGTCAACTGGACCCACGTGAGCTCCAGCGTGGTGGTCGATACCACCACCGGCCGCACCGCCATGATGCTCCGGACGTCGCCGGATGTTGCCAACGCGGCGGTCACCTATGACAAGGGCTTCATCTCGGCCCGCGTCGCCTGGACGTACAACGGCGCGAACATCGACCAGTACAACGACGGCACCCCGACGGCGAATGGCGACAACTACTTCTACGCCCACTCGCAGATCGACGCCTCGGCGATCCTCACGGTCGCGCCGAATGTGCAGATGCAGTTGCAGGTCTTGAACATCAACAACGCGGTGTTCGGGTTCTTCCAGGGAACGCCCGACCACCAGTTCAACGTTCAGCGGGAGTACTACGGGCAGACGTTCTACCTGGGGCTGAAGTACGGCTTCTAGGTAGAGAGGGGGGTAGGGGGCACTCCCTCCACCCCTACCCCCGCAGTGCCCCGATCACCGCCATCACGGTGATCACGAAGCCCATCGCCATCTTCGTCGCGGTCGCGGCGACCCGGCCCAGCAGGGCCCCCCACCCGGCCTTGAACGCCTTGTCCGAATCGCCGTGGCCCAGGTACTCGAAGAGCAGAGCGCCCGCAAAGGCGCCGACGAGCGAGCCGATCACGCTGCCCACGACGGGGACGGGAACGCCAACCGCAGCCCCCACCAACCCGCCGATGAGCGCACCCCACCCCGCGCGCTTGGACCCGCCGTATTTCTTGGCTAACCCGAAGCCCAGGTAGGCTTCGGCGACTTCACTGAGCAGCGCGAGGACGATGGTTACCGAGAGGGTGATCACGCCGACACCCACGAAGTGCGTCACCAGGCCGTAGGCGATCACCGCGATGACCATGACCCAGATACCGGGCAGGCTGATGGCGATCATGGCCAGGCCGGCCACGCAGCAGACGATCAGGCCGATCACCAGAAGCGTGTGGTCCATGCTGGAAACTACGTTGGCGGCAGGGTGAAGGCTTCAACGGCATGCACATGATCGGTACGTGATGGCGGCGTACGACTCTGAAACAACCCTTTCAGGAGCCGTACCGTGCGTTACCTCCCGCTGTTGCTGCTCGGCACCGTCGCCTGCTTCGAGTCCGAGCCCACCGCTCTGCCGCCGTCGCTGAGGACATTGGACGTCCAGAGCCAGGGCATCACCACGATGACGCAGAACATGTACGTCGGCGCCGACTTGGACGCCGTCATCGCAGCCCTCGTTTCTCCCGATACATCCGATGATTTCCCCGCGCTGTTGAACGGCATTCAGACCCTCGAGGTCACGGACTATCCGGCGCGGGCAGGCGCCATGGCCGCGGAGATCGCGCGTGCCCGGCCCGACGTCGTGGGCCTGCAGGAGGTCTCACAGATCGACATCACCCTTCCCGGGCTCGTGGATCTTCACATCGACTTTCTCCCGCTCCTGCTCGATTCCCTGACCGCGCGTGGCGTGCACTATGTGGAGGCCTCGTCGGTCTTGAACATCGTCGCGACGCCGGTGCCGGGAATCGCGCTTCACGACCGTGACGTGATGCTGGTGAATCCCGATCGCGTGAGTGTCACGGCGGCGGCCGGGAACAGCTATGCCGCCAACATCGGCGTGGTCGCGCCCGGGGTGGAACTGAAGCGCGGCTACGTGATTGTGCAAGCGACGGTCGCCGGCCAGGACGTGACGTTCGCGAGCACCCATCTCGAGTCGGGCGATGCGCCGGGCATCGCCGAATTGCGCGCGGCACAGGCCATCGAGCTGACGTCGGCGCTTCCCGCCGGAGAGCCCGCCTACGTCATGGGCGACTTCAACGACGTCCCGGGATCGCCGGCCTATCAAGTCATGCAGGGCGCCGGCCTGATCGATACCTGGGGCTCGCTCAAGTCCCAGCAGCTCGGCTTCACGTGCTGTGAGACCCCGGATCTGGGCACGCAAACCCCGGTGTTCAACCAGCGCATCGACTATGTCTGGTCGTCCCTGCCGGTTTCCAATGGCAGCGCGAAGATCGAGCGTGTCGGTGAGCGCCCTGGCGACCGGGTGGCTGGCCCGGCCCATCTGGTGTGGCCTTCGGATCACGCGGGCTTGGTGTTCACCAATCGGTAGGGCTGGGGGCCGTTAACCCCGCGGCATGGCCGCGGGGTTAACACGCTCTCTCAGACTCCGCACTTCACCTTCGCATCTGCTGCTGCCCTGCCACCAGTCACCACATCAAGCAGAGTCTTCAGTTGGCTCGTCTGCCCATCGGTCGGGATCAGGGTCTGCGTCAGCTTCTCCGACGCGCTCGCGCCGGTGTCGCTGAAGGCACTCGACTGCTCCTGCTGAACGGTCGCGGAGAATGACGCACCGGTCGGAGAGCCGGTCGTGGGGTCGACCGGAGTGACCGTGAGTTTCCCGGTGGCGTGGAATTGCGTGCTGTAGGCGGTCGCCGTGGCCTGAATCGTCTCAGTCAGATGAACGGGACCCTGGACCAGGACGTAGTCCGCGGGGCCAGAGGCGCAGAACGGCCTCGGAATCACCTGGTTGAAGTCGATGGTGAAGTCCTGAAGTGCTGTGCCCGCGTTCTGTTGCGCAGTGCCCGCGACGTTGAACACCGTGGCGTGGCCGTCATTGTTGATCAGCACGTCGGCACTCTGATCGGCCGCCGGACCGCCGATGACGGCACGCAGGTCACCGGGGAGTCCGTTGTAGATCACCGCCGGAATGGTCCGGAAGGGCGACGCATTGATGGCGTCGGTTTGGCCGATGGGATTGGAGGGGTCCAGCAGACCGGTGCGGACGAGGTCGGCGGTCACCAGCTGCTCTGCCAGCTCCCAGCTCAGAACCTGGTGCGTAGTCGTGCCGGGGATCAGGACTTCGAAGTGGGCACCACCGATGGTCCAGCCATTGCCCATGGCGAACAGGCGCACGTGGAACCGCATGGGACCGAAGTCCCCGCAGGCGAGCTGGATGGCGCTGCCCACCCAGCCATTCTCCTGCGTGAACCCTGCCTGCACGTCGCCGATGGCGTCACTCCAGGTGCAGTTGAAGGGAGCGACGTTCGGGAATCCGAAGGCCGAGCGGTCGCCATTCAGGGCGAAGAGCGCCGCGCGGATCGACCGGGGGTCGGCCGGGCCGCGGAACACCAGGGAGACTGGATCTTCAGGGGTGCTGGAGAGGTCGGAGTTGAGGTACGGCCACAGCGTGCGCGACTCGCCGCCGAGGCTGAGGGTGGTGAGGGGCGCGGGCGCCGGTGGTGCCGAGCGGATGGCGTCGGGGGAGTGGTACTGGAAGAGGGGGCCGGTGGTGTGCGGCGCGTCGCACGCGGTAAGGGCACCGGCAAGCAGGAGCAGGTACGAGGGTTTCACGAGGAGACTCCGGGTAAGGGTTCCCGGAAGTGTCCGCCTGGGGTCTCACGTAGCGATCATGCGCTCCTGGATTCTGATAGCTTCTCCGTCCCGAACGTGCCTCTTTCTTACGATGCTCCGAAAGGTCCAGGCCAGAAACGCGTACCCGCGGGCATCGGCGACCACCCATTGCCTGGTCTCGAGTTCATCCAGTGCCCGTTCGACACGCGGTCGCGGCAGGTCCGATCCACGCTCCAGATGCTTCGCGGTGCACGGTCCACCCAGCACCGCCAGTACCCGGAGCACCGACTGCGCATCGGTGGCCAGGCGTCCAAAGCGCACGTTGAGAGCGCCGACCAGGTTGTCGGCCAGATCCACCGGGAGTTCGCCTTCGTAGGTGTTCTTGCGGCGAGGCCAAGGCTCCCCGATGTCGCCGAGCTCCAACCCGTCGGCCACGGCGGTGAAAATCACATACGCAATGAGCGGAAACCCGGCCGACTCGGCACCGACGCGCCGGGCGATGCGGTCCAGCTGGTCATCGGTGTACTTGGGGAGCGCCCAGCGCGCCAGGACGATCAGGTCGTCGCGACCCAGCGGTTCCAGCCTCACCGTCACGCCGTTCAAGTCCGAGCCGATACGAGAGCGAATCTGATCGATCTCAGCCCGAGGAGGATCGGACGACGCAGTGAGGAGCAACATCACCCGGTTTTCGGCAAGTGAGCGAACGAGGCCGATCAGTGCCTGTAACGACTCGCCATCGATCCACTGGGCATCATCCGCGACGAGGAGCACCGGGTGCTCGAGGGCAGTGGCGCGGATCACCTCTGTCACTGCCTGCAACAAGCCAAGTGGTTCGCCGGGAGCCTTGACGGGGAATCTTGCCGCCCACAGCAAGGACTGCTCCCCCAGAGCCGCGACGGCGGCTGGCGGTGCACCCGCAATTCCGGGAGCACCGAGCAGGCCCCCATCAATCAGCGTTTTGAGGCCAATCCATTGATGATTCGTGTCCCCGGGCACGCCGCGGGTAATGGCAACCGTGGCGCCATTAAAACGCGCCCGGTCCATGACTTCTTCAATGAATCGGGTCTTGCCCATCCCCTCATCGCCCAGCACGAGGACGACGCCCGGTGTGCCGGCTCGCGCCGCCTCCCAGACGCCCACCACCTCTTCCAGCTTCGCTGACCGTCCGACCAGGGGCGGTCGCGGCTTCTGGCTCAGTTCTCGGTCGGGTGCGGGCGCGAGCTCGTCGATCACTGCGAGAAGCTTGGTCGTCGATGGTTCAGGGTGCCTGCCCACTTCTGCAAGCCGCTTCTCAAAGAGCACGCCGACCACCTTGGCTTCGCTCCGTCGCCCCTCGAGTCCCAGCACCGTCAAATGGATGCAGATCGCTTCATCCGAGTACGGCAGCAACTGCTGGGCGCGCTCAGCGATCGGCTCCGCCCGCTCCACGGCACCGCCATCGACCAGTTTCTTGGCGGCGCGGATGAGAACATCTCCGCACTTCGCCCGCCGTTTCTCCCGCTCTCCTTCAAGCCACTCGTCGAAGCCGGAAGTGTTTGAGGCGGTGAACCCATCGAGAAAAGTCCCTTCGACCATCGCCGCGGCCTCTGGCCATTTCTTCTCGCGCACCAATTGCTCGAAGCGGGTGGTATCGACCTCGACGTTCTTCGGATCCAAGCGGAGCTGGTCGCGATCTTCGGCGATCACGACGCCACCGTATTCTTTGAGCAACCACCGGGCCTGGTTCAGGGATGCGCTAGGTCTCCTGGCGTCGGGCCAGAGCATACCCATCACGTGGTCCTTCGATCGCGTGTGCCGCGGAGCGAACACCAGGTACAGTAGGAGACTTTGGACCTTCTTCCACTGGAGCTCGGGCGGCGGCTCTTGCCCGTCGACCTTTATGACGAGCGGCCCGAGTGCGCGGATGGAGATCACGGCCGACGGACCGCGCGGCCGATCACCCAGTCGACCTCGGACGCCTGCACGGGCCCCCGGGACCAGCCTTGGATGTCCGCGTTGTCGGACCACCCCAGCTCACAGCGAACCGACCTGGCATCGCCCGCGGCCTGGGCCCAGCGACTACGCAGGAGGTGAAGCACCGAGCGCCAGAAGGGGTCGACGATCTGGGGCGCCTCGTCAAGGTTCAGCAATGGCTGAGACAGCCGTAGAGAACTCGCTTTCACCGCGAGGAGCAGCGGGCGGAGCCGCGGAACGGTGTCACGCGCGGTCTGGGAGCTGAGGATGGCCTCCCATGTGGCGCCGGTCTTGGTATCGCCAGCGAGGTACGCATCAAGCGCGAGCGCCCAGGCGGCGCGAGCGGCCAGGCCCCCCGTCGAGCGTGCGATGGACTGGAGCCTCGTTCGCCCCCGCTCGCGCTCCTGCTCCGGGAGCTTGAAGACCCCAAGCGCCGCCGGGATCACGCGCCACTCGGCGCCTTCAAGGGCCCCGACGTCCCCAAGCGCGGCCGAGTCCGCGTGCGCGAGGCCTACTTGGATCTGGCCCATCGACAACTCGGCGATCGCGAGTCCTTCAAAGCCGTCCATCCGAGCGTCGCGGTCCTGCGACTGCGAGAACATCAGGCCCAGATCTGCCTGGGCTTCCGGGATGTTGAGTGAGAGCCCCCAACGGAAAGTCTGGCGCAGGGTCCTGAGCAGCGCCGTGTCCTTGATCGATCGCGTTGGAGGGCCTCCGTGTGTAAAGCGCGCGGCCGCGGCGATCTGGAGCGCTTTGTAGAGAGCCCCTCGATGTTCCACGGGATAAGCGCTGAACATGCTGTCCGCTACCGCTTCGTTACCGATTCGGATGAGGACCCAGAGCAGTTGGTCGTAGGCCTCGACGAGGTTCGTGTCAGCCGCCACAGCCTCCCGCAAAACCGCCCGGCTTGAATCGAGTGCGATGCAGGACAGTGCCCCCCGATGAAAGAGCTCGCTTCCATAGAGAAGCTTCGGAAACGCCTCGCGCGGATAGCGACGGACCACACGCTCGAACCTCCCGATGCGGACCAGACCTTCGGGCGTCTGCTGGGCGTCGAACAGCATCCCGTCCATTACGGGGAGGTCGTGTCGGTGAGCGCGGATCAGCTTGATGACCGCAGAATCGGGATCCTCCCGGCGCCACACATCCGTGGTGTAGAGTCGCCACAGGGCGTCGGCGAGCGCAGGGTTGAGTTCGATCGCCTGGCGGAAATGGTCCCTCGCCTCCTGCCACTTGTCCTGCTTAAAGAGCTTCACACCGCGCTCGTACTGGTCGCACGCGCTGAGTTGACTGGTCGTGGGGACCGGGGGAAGAAGGCATTCCTCGACGGTGCGGGGATATCCCGTGCTGTTGAGCACGGCGATCACTGCTTGTCCGGCAAGCGTCGAGACGTTCCTGCTGGGCGGCAGAGTGACCCGCTCGACCCTCCCGTCGTTCGTGATGTCTAGAGTGAGGATCAAGGAGTCGGGGTCGATCCGACTGAGCGCGCCTGAAACACAGTGGCGAGCCTTCGCAGGGCACGCCTCAGGGATCGGATCGGTGTCGAGCGTTGCACTCAGCCCCGCCATGACCGCCGTGCTCAGGTCCCCCGCCTTCGTCTGCAAGGTGACGTCGGACGCAGTGAAACCGGCCAAGGCGAAATCGACAGGAGGCGGGCACATGCCGGGGAAAAGCCAGCATCGAATCGGACGAACCGCCCACCCGAGACTGGCTGCGACCAGGAGCGCCACCAGGGCAATGCGCACCCAGGCAACCGCCGGCTCGAACCCCTGCAGAAACGCCTCGGCGGACTTCCACCGGTCCTTCGCCTCAGCAATTCCCTTACGCAAGGCTCTCGCCTGTCGCCCGGGAATCCGTCGCCACTCCGTGGAAGTCGGCGACGTGTTGTTGTTCCACGGCTCCGACGTGTACGCCTCGTAGATGGTAGCCGCGGCCGCGAAGAGGTCGAGCTGAGGCGTGACATTCCGCCACTCGTCCTGATCCTTCGGCAGGTAGTCACGCGTACCGCGGCCGATCCCGGGGTCGGTCAGCGGTAGGGTGTCCGGCACCTTCGCGATGCCGAAGTCGGCGAGGATCCATCCTCGCCGTATCGAATCGTAGATCACGTTTTGCGGCTTGACGTCGCGATGAACCACGCCGCGGCGATGCACTTCGATCAGCGCGGCGAGGAGCTGCCGGCCCACCTCCAGAGCCTCCTGGGGACGCAGGCGCCCTTCGGTGATACGCTCGGCCAGCGACGTGCCTTCGATGTACTCCATGACGAAGAGGTGCAGTCTGTCCACCTGATCGGGTGATGGCAGATCGAGAATCTTGATGATGTGAGGGTGCCGGAAGCGGGCCATCACCTGCGCTTCACGACGGAAGCGGTCAGTGCTGTCTGCGTCTGCGATCTTGGGGTTCAGCACCTTCACCGCGACCGCAATGTCGAGCTGAAGGTGCCAGCCGCGATACACCACGCCCATGCCGCCCCGCCCTATTTCGGCATCGATGCGGATCGTCGAAGCGAGGGCGGCGCGTACGCGCTCGAACAATTCTTGGTGCACGGGAGGCCGGCACTGATGATACCGGACCTCGATCACGCCGCAATCACGCGGAGACCCGTGATGGCTACTTGATCATCCCATGACATCCTCGGCGCGAACCCTCGTACCCGAGATCGCCATGGACCGTCCGCGCCCTCACCACGCCGCCATTGCCGTGCTCCTCGGCATCCATTTCGTCCTCCAGCTCTTCCTGATCGTTCCGATCGCGCTGGTGGTCTTTCCGCTCGCGCTGATCGCGGGGATGGGCGCGCACTCGCGTGAGCATCGCGTGATGAGCCTCCCCGAACCTCCGGGCAACCAAAAACCCCGGAGGAGACCATGATCACCCTGCTCGTTGCGCTCGGCGTGGCCCTCGCACCCGAACGGCCCGGCCGTCCGACGCAGCCCGCCCGCTTCGCGATGAGCGTCGACTCGTCCCGGCGCCAGCTGGTCCTGACGCTCGGGCCATACGACCTGGCGACCGAACCCGACATGCCGATGATGGACATGCAGGAGATGGAGGACCACTCGCCGCGCTTCGTCTGGCCCGCAAACACGTGGCTCCGCGCCTATCACGTGCGGGTGACGGACGCCCAGGGGCACCCGCTGCCCTCGAGCCTGCTCCATCACTTCGCGCTGGTCGATTTCGACCGCCGGGATCTGGTCTATCCCATCGTCGACCGGGTGTTTGGTGGCGGCGAAGAAACAGGGGATGTCTCCCTGCCGGTGGGGATCGCCGTCCCGGTACGCGGGGGAGATCACATCGGTTTCTACTTCATGTGGCACAACGAGACCGGCACCGACCTCACAGGCGTGACCCTGCGGATCGCGTTCACCTGGACGCCGCGGAACGAACAGCCCGCGCCTCAGCTCGTCGTGCCGTTCTGGGTCGACGTGAACTATCACGCGGGGGACGACAACACCTACCCGGCACCCCCGGGCGGCGTGGTGAAAACCTGCGTGTTCTCGTTCCCCGTGAGCGGCCATCTCCTGGCAGCCGGGGCCCACCTTCACCCGTGGGGCGCTTCGGTCCGGCTCGAGGACTCGGCCACCGGCCGGGTGATCGCGAACGTGGGCGTCGACCACGCCCCGGACGGGAAGCTCCCCAACGTTTCGCGCAGGCTGTTCGGGATCTGGGGCATGGGACCGCATCTCGAAGCCGGGCGCCGGTATCGCGTCGTGGCGGTCTATGACAATCCGACCGATTCCACGCTGACCGGGCTAATGGGGATCCTGGGTGGACTCTTCGCGCCCGATCACCCCGAGCAGTGGCCGGCGCTCGATCGCAACGATTCGACGTATCTGCGGGATCTGTCCGGCTTTCTCATGGCGGATCAGAACCGCCCGACTCCCATCACCATCGCGGGGGTACGGTGAAGACCACGACGATCGCCTTCGCCGCCTTGATCATGGGCGGGCTGACGGCAACGCGCGGCGGGGCGCAGGTGCCGATCGGCGCCCGTGTGCGCGTCACGACGGTGCTCGGCTTCCACTACCAGGGACGGCTGACGGCACTCGACTCCTCGACCGTCACCGTGCAACCTGACGACTCGACGCCCGAGGCCCACATTCTGCGGTCCGATGTCCAGAAGTTCGAACGGAGTTTGGGCATTGAGATGGTCACGACGCACGAGGGATGGGCGGAGGCCGCGACCCTGGTTGGAGCCGCCGGAGGAGCGGTCTACGGAGCGACCGGTTGGGGAGCCAATGCCCGCCCCAAGGGCGTGCTGGGTGGTCTCCTTGGCGGACTGGCGGGCGGCAGCCTCGTGGCGTGGCTGGTGGGCGACATCAGCCAAGTGACCCAGCCAGAGGAGCGGTGGAAGAAGGTCGACCTGAACGCGGCTGTTCAGCCGGTCATCACGTCCGGAGCAGGCGGCCGGCTACTCCTGGGAGTGTCGTTCTCGCTTCGCTAGCAGGCGTTGTGCGTCCGGAGGCGGCGGCACTCTATCTTGTCCCGATGCCGCGGAAGCCTGCGAGAACACACCACGTCTACGTGATCGAGCTCGCGCCGGAGGCCTGGAAGCACATCAAGTTCCGGCGGGCCAATCCGAACCGGGACTCGGAAAAGCCCCTGCTCTACGTCGGCATGACCGGACTCACGCCCGAGATCCGCTTCGAGCGGCACAAGTACGGCGTGTGGGACAACACGTACGTGCGGAAGTACGGCGTGAAGCTCCGACCCGACCTGTACGAAGGGGTGAATCCAATGCCGCGGAAGGAAGCGGAGAGAATGGAACGGATACTCGCCAAGCAGCTCCGGGCCGACGGTTACGGAGTCTGGCAGCACTAACCCCGGGGCCATGCCCCGGGGTTAGTGAAGCGTCCCCATCCCCCAAACGGAAATCGCACGCTCTTCGAGGCTCGCCGACGTATTGCGGCGGACCATGCACTCGCCCGAGCGGCCGTCGTTGAGCACCAGCCGGTACTTCTGCCCCGCCATCATCGGTGTGCCCACACTCGCCGACACGGTCGCGTACCACTCGGTGCGACCGTTCCGCTCGACGGTCTCGAGGGACACTTTGGCGTCCTTGCAGCAGACCTGCCCTGCTTCGTCGAGGATAGTGCCGAGTACGAACATGGCGCTACCGCTTCACTGCTACGGCCTGGACTTCAAACCGTGCGTCGAAGAGGAGATGGGCGACACCAATGAACGCGCGCGACGGAAACTCCTTCGTGAAGTACGTCCGGTACACCTTGTTGAACTCGGCGTAGGTCGAGAGGTCGGAACAAAAGACCTGCACCGAAACCAGGTCGTCCATCGTCATGCCTGCATCCGCCAGCGTCTTCTTCACGGCGTCGAGCGCCAGACGTGCCTCGGCGGCTGGGGTGTCGGGCACCTTGCGGCCGGGGAGGAGGCCGATCGTACCGCTGATGTAGAGCGTGCCCCCGACCTGCACCGCGCCACTGAACGGCAGCGTGGCCGTGTCACGCGCTGGAGCGATGTAGTGCCGGTCCTGGGCAAAAACTGACCGCCCGGCGAGGAGGCAGAGGGCGGTCACGATCAGCGATCGACGCATCGAGGGCTCCGGTAGGGGGCTAGGAACTGGCACCAGTATACCGCCGAATCGCCGCCCTCCACAGGAGCCTCGAAAACACCAGCGCCCCAAGCCCTACTCCCGCTGAAGCCAGCGCCGTGGGGAGACTCAGCCGGCCCGTGAGCGCCGAGGCGGGGATGGTCGTGGTCCACGCAACTGGCAGCAAGTAGAAGAACAGGAACCGGAGGGCGGTCGGGTAGGCCGACACCGGGTACCGCGCCCCCTCAAACACCGCATCGAACAGCGTCGCGATGTTCTCCACCGAGACGAACCAGAACGCGAGACTCATCAGGGTCACCCAGATCGCATAGACCACGAGCGCCGCCGCGACGAGGGTCACGAAGAAGGCGAAGATCTGGATCGCGTTCGGGAAATGGCCGAGGTGCTCGAGGGCATAGGTCGAAACACCGAGTCCCAGCAGAATGTCGGCCAGACGCCAGATGTCGATGTGACGGAACGTGACGAATACCTGCGCGTCCACTGGCCGGGAGAGAACGAGATCGAGATTGCCGGAGCGAACCTGGGCGGCGAGGTCACCGATGCCGGGACGGAGAATGGCCTCGACCAATCCTGAGAGCGCGTTGAACACCCCCAGGAGCACCACGACCTCCCAGAAGTCCCATCCACCCAGGCTGGTCGCGTGCCGGAAGAAGAGCGACAACGTGAGCAGGGCCGTGAGCAGGTAGAAACAGGTGCTCGCGAATGACGCGACGAAGTTCGCCCGGTACTGCAGCTCTTCGGCCGCGTTGAGCTTCCAGAGGGCGCCGAGGACTCTCATCCGCCCGCGGCTCCATAGCGCTTGATCCCCGCTTTCCAGGCCGTGCGGCACAGGACCAGCCAGATCGCAATCCAGATCACCTGGCCCCGGAAACCCAGCAGAATGGCATGTCCCGTCGTGGCCTTGGTCAGCACGTCCACTGGAAAGGCGAGCATGTAGGGGAACCAGAGCCAGCTCGCGATGCCGGCGACCACCGGAGGCAGGAGCGAGAGGGGTGCGATGCGGCCCGCAAGAAACAACGAGATCCCGGCGTGCAGCTCCATGATCGATGTGGCCCGCGTGGTCCAGAACGCCAGCAGCCCCGTGGTGAAGCTGATCAGAAACCGGAGCATCGCCGCGAGAATCACCGCGGCGGCAGTGATCGCGATGGTCTTCAGATCGAAGGGCAGACGCACCACCGGCCAGACCAGCGACACGACCGTCCAGATCACCAGGAGCACCGTGGCACTGCGCGCTTTGTAGGCGATGTTGTCCGCGATCGCCTCATGCACTGGATGCACGGGGCGCGGCAACTTGAAGTTCAGGTCCCCTTCGCGGATCCAACGATCCAGGTACCAGGAGTCCCAGGCGATCGTGAGCTGGTTGATCAGGGTGAGCGCGAAGAAGTACCGCGCGAAGTCGGTACGGGTGTACCCACCCACGGCGCCCTGCCCGGCAATCGACCACCAGATGCCGAGGGCGATCGCGGGCTCCATCACGCCCCACATGATCCAGAGGACGATGGACGCCCGGTACTGGAGGTCGACCATCCAGGCGTTCCGCATCAGGGCGCTGTAGCGCCGAGCCCAGATGCGCACCCCTGCGGTCACGACTCGCCATCCTCCGCGCCGAGCGCAAACGCCTGCTGGATCACCTCTTCAATCGGCGGATCCGTGATCGAGATATCGGCCACCGGGAGTTCCGCGAGGAGCCGCGCGCTGGTAGCCGCGGCATGCTCCCGGGGAGTCTCGAGTACGGCGTTGGGGAACCGGTGCTCCTTGACCTCGCCGAAGCGACGGAGCACGTCCTCGCCGACCTCACGCTGCAACACGACTTCGAGTCTCTTGGCCTGCGCGATCCGGGCGACGAGCGCATCGAGCTCGCCATCGTAGAGGAGCCGGCCGCGGTTGATCATCAGTACGCGCGACGCGAGCGCCGTGACGTCCTGCATGTAGTGGGACGTGAGCAGAATCGTGGCCCCGTGGCGGTCCCGGTACGCGAGAAGAAAGCGCCTGATCGCCTCCTGGGCGGTGACGTCGAGTCCGAGCGTCGGCTCATCCAGAAAAAGCACGGACGGCCGGTGCAGCAGCGCCGCGGCAAGCTCGCACTTCATCCGCTCGCCGAGCGACAGCTGGCGCACGGGCTTGTCGAGGATGGCGCCGAGGTCGAGGAGCGTGGTGAGCTCGTCGAGGCGTTCCTTGTAGTCGGCATCCGCGATGTCGTAGATGGCGCGGTTCAGAACGAAGGTTTCGATCGGTGGCAGGTCCCACACGAGCTGTTGCCGCTGGCCCAGCACCAGCGTGATCCGTCTCTTGAACTCGGAGCCGCCGGTCCACGGGTCGAAGCCCACGACCCGGACCTTCCCCTTGGTCGGATAGAGCAGTCCTGACAGCATCTTCAGGGTGGTGGTCTTACCGGCGCCATTCGGCCCCAGAAACGCCACGATTTCCCCCTGCTCGATCGAAAACCCGACGTCGCGGACGGCGTGTACATCCCGGTACTTGGGGCGAAAAAGAGCGCGAAGGGCACCACTCAGGCCGGAGTCGCGGACTTTGACTTGGAAGGATTTGGAGAGCCCGACCGCTTGTATTGCTCCAGCCATGCTGCAAATCTAGCTATGCCGATTGTCTCACCGTTGCACGAGCTGAGAGCCCCATCGAGCACCTCGCTGGCCGTCACCGAAAATCATGGAGTCTCGTCTTTAGCATCCTGATGTCTGCCAGTCGAACGTCAGGAAGGCAAGGACCGGGCTCGGTCGATTTGTGTCGATGACCGTGTACGTCGAAGGGTTGGTCAACTGGCAAGCAACGGAGCTGCCTGAGACAGGAATGTGCAAGCTGGTCGACCCCGAGGTTACTGCAGAACCGTCGATCGATGCGCCGTTCAGTTGGACACCGATGGCCAGGTTGGCTGGAGGCGCAGGATTGAATCCCAAGTCGACGGAGCCGCTGTAGTTGTAACCGAAGCCCGCCGCACTCCAAGAAAGGGAGGTGTGAACGAGGGTAATCGTGCCGCAGTAGCTCTTGTCACAGTTGGTGAGGCTGCTACACGACGAGGTGCACAAAGTGACTGCAAGCAAGACGAGCGCTCCTCGACGGCTCATCCCTCCTCCTTTTTCTGGTCGAGTCCCGAACGGCTGTGCTTGAACGTGATGTGCCCAAGCCAAGGTTCTGTCTTGGTTGTCGATGACGGGAGTAGTTCGTGACAAGGAGCAAGCGCATTCGCGGACGCCTCCCTTGCACGCAGGGTTAGGGTACGCAGCCACATCCAGCCGTTGCGACCGCTCTAGCGTGAGGGTAGGGCACGCTGAACGCCCCTATGAGCACGTCCGTTGTCAGGAGTGAGGGGGCACGATAGTACCCCGTTGAATCCACCGTTCCAGCGTTTGTTGACCAAGCGACGGTGGTATCGGAGGTGCCAAGCACCATCGCTCGAAATTGGAAGGAGTTGCCTGCTCGGACCAACCACTGAGCCGGTACAATGCGCAACGAGACGACGTTGAAGGGTACGCTCTCGGCCCCCACCAGCCCTGGAGACCGTGCGCGAAGAGTGTACCCAAATCCCCCCAAACCGTTCATGATGACACGAGGGAAGCGGGCAATACCACGTGCCGCAGCAATTGCGGTGCGTCCCGAGAGGTACCCACCATTAGGAGAATCACCTACCTCGAGGGAGATGGTGTCACTTGCAGAAGTGACGGTCGCTCCTCCAGCATCGAGTACGGCAACCTCGACGGTAGGAGTAAGTGAGTCGGCACCAGAGATGGTTGTCCCTGGCTGTACAACAAACTCTAGATGTGTTGCCTCACCGTGGCGAGGTTCGGAGGACACCGCGCTGCAGGCGTTCAAGAGGGCGAGAGTACATGCCGTGATCTGCAGGGATCGCCCGCGGTCCATGGGTGCCATACTCCAATCGCTATCGTGTCATGGAGAACACGAGTCCGCCGGCTGTGCCGGAGCAGAAACTCGTGGTGGGGCAGGTCCCGTCTAGAACCCTCGAATCGTGTGGGATGGCAATCGTGCCGTGAACCGTCCCATCGCTTCCGATGTTGCCGGTCACAATCCACGGAGCGGTCGGCGAGCAATCAGGGGGAGGCCCGGCACCAAAGTTCCCAGACGCAGAGACCACGAACGACCCAAGATGACAGGACCCACTGTAGACGAAGCTTCCCCAACTTCCGGAGTAGCCAGTCGAGCCACCCTGGCCGGGATTCGTGGGATTCCGGCAGGCGACTAGGGACATCGCCATGACAAGACGCGCGAGCCTTGGGAGTAGCACGGGTACGTCCTCGGTTTCGACAGTTGGCAGCTTCAGTAGAGTCGGGAGACTCTCGAAATCGTGACCTGGTCCAACCGTACCGACGCCGATGGCGTCTCACCCGCCTTGCCGAAATCACAGAGTGCCTGGATGTTTATGCCGCGCAACGCCCTAGGGCCACTGTGGCGACAGAAGCCGCTCCCACTCCCGAGCCTCACTCCACCGCGGACCTCGAAGCCCTGCGTCCGGGGTTACGTCTCATTGCTCTACGGGCGCTGGGGTCAGCCGACGTGGCCGATGAGGTCGTCCAAGAGAGCCTCGCACGGGCCGTCGTCGCCCTCGGCAAGGGCCAGCCCTCGGATCCAGCGAAAATCCCGGCGTTCGTGGCCGGGATCGCGCGTCACGTCATCGTAGACTTCCAGCGCGCCCAACGCCGTATGGTTTCTCTCGACAGCGACAGTCAAGTCCTGCTTCCTGCGATGGAAGCCAGCGCGCTCGACGCCCTCGTACAGGCAGGCGACCGGTTAACAATTCGCACCGCGCTCGCACAGCTTCCATCGACGGACCGGGAACTGCTGCGGCTTTGCTATTTCGAGGGCCTCACACCGGCGGAGGTTGCCAAGCGCCTGGGAGAGCCCTCCGACCGAATTCGGAAGCGCAAGTCTCGAGCGCTGGAGCGTCTCCGCAACACCTTGACCGGACGTCACGAGCGGATTGGGTCGAGCGACAGAACCTCGGAGGAGCCACGATCGTGAGCACTGGGTCGCTGACCCATGAGACCGCTTCGGACCGGGGACTGGTCGAGCGTTACGTCGCGGGGCGCATGAACCCCGATGAGATCGTGACATTCGAGGGGCACCTGATCACGTGCGCCGAGTGCCAGCACGAGGTCTCACTCGGCCTGGCCATTCGGGCGGCGCTCTCGAACCCCCGCTCCCGGCGGGGCTCTTGGTATTGGGCTGCCGGGATCGGTTTGGCGGCTGCGGCGGGCATCGCCAGCCTTGTAGTGCTCCGTGCACCCGCTCCGCTGACCAGACTCGGCAGTGTGCGGGTGCCGCCGGTGTACCTCGGCGTGCCCGTGCGGACGGCGTCCTCGACCCCCGACTCCATCTTCACCGCGGCGATGTCCGCCTACGTCGTCCATGACTATGCGCGTGCTTCGGATGGGCTGAATCGCGTCCTCTCCGCCGGCGCTGACTCGGCACCCGCCCTGTTTTTCCTGGGCGCTGCGGAGTTGATGCGTGAGCACCCTCGGGCGGCTCGTGACGCTCTGCGCGAGGTGGTCCAGCTCGGGGAGTCGCCGTACACTCCCGAAGCCCGGTACTACCTCGCGAAGGCGCTCTTGAGGCTGGGAGACGGGAGTGGCGCCCTGCTGCAGTTGAGGGCAATTCTGTCCTCGGCCGGCATCGGACCGGCCGCGACGGCGCTGGCGGACAGCGTCGAGAGGCTGAACGCACGCTAGGGCAGCTCGCGCTCTTCGCGCTGATCGCAGGCGGGAGCCCGCGGGATTCGCTCACCGCTCGCCGCCTTTGGCTCGCCTCGGTCGACCAGGAAATGGCGCTGCGCTCCGACAGCGCGCTCGCCCTGCTACGCCGGGCGCGGGATGCCGATCCCTCCTTCTTGCCGGCTGAGTACCGCTACGTGGAAATCCGGTGGCGGCGCAGCGACTACGTCCGCGTCCGCCGGGAATACGCGCACCCGGATCCTCGTGGGGGATCGGTAACGGAGTGTCTCGCACTCGCCACGGCGGGGCGGACCACCGGCGAGCACCCTCCCGATTCTGCCGCCTTTGCAGGTTTGACCCGCCTGGCACGCCGGGATTCGAGCGGCTGCTCGCTCACCTACATCGCCTTGATGTCGGGCTGGTCGAACGCCGGCGATACAGCCCGCGTGTCGTCGGCGGAGGCCGCATGGCGCGCCGCGCCGGCGCTCTCGGCCAACTGGCTCCGGCTCAGCGCCGCCCTTGCAGCGAGTGGTCGACTACCGGAGGCGATACGCGTCGATCAGGAAGCCCTCACCCGCCCTTGGCCGGCGACCGCACTGGGAGAGCTCTACCCGCGCGCGATCGATGACTTGCTGAGCGCGGGAGATACGTCTTCCGCCACTTACCTGGCGCTCCCGTTCGCCGACGCTGAATTCCGCGACGGGCGGCCGCTAGCGCGGGTGTGGGGATGTGCCGCCCTCAAGACGGTCCGACTTCCTCTCCCCCCGTCATGTGGATTGTGGATGGCCATGCCGGCTTCAACTGCCGACTGGGAATCCCGACTCAACCAGATCGAAGTGCGCGGCGAGGTTCTCCTGGACGGAGGGTTGGCGACGCGAGCGATGACCACTCTGGATTCAGGCGTGGTGCTGGCGGACTCCGCCGGTTGGCCGGGCCCTCGGATGCGGTTGTACACCCGCCGCGGACGTGCCGAGTCGAAGGCGGGCGTGCCCGAACGCGCGGTCCGAGATCTCCTTCTAGCAACCGCCCTCGACTCTCTGGTCGATGACCAATACTGGGCCGAGGCGGCGTGGCATCAGCTCGCGCACTCGTATGAGGAACAGGGCGCCTGGGGACAGGCCGTGAAGGCGATCGACCGGTATGTCGCCCTCTCGGCAGGCGCCCGTTGGAGCGATGACCGGGCTGTCGCCCGGTACGACGCCGGGCTCATCCGATGGGAGGCGGGCTGGCACGCATCCGCCGACACACAATTTGCGGCTATGGTGGGCGTGATCGACGACCAAGGCACCAACCAATACTGGGCCGGTGAGTACTTCGAACGGACCGGGGCACTCGATCGCGCCCGGCACTATTACGGGGAGGCGGTCCGCACGCATCACGGGCCGGGGCAGTGGTACAGCCAGGCGCTCGCCGGCCTCACAAGGATCTTTGAGGCACTGGGCCAGAGCGACAGCGCGGAGCACGCGGCCGCGCAACACGACTCCGCCCAACTGGACTGGGTCCCACTCGATGCCCCTCTCCTGCCGGCCTTCATTGCCCGACACGGGCACCCTGAGGAGGGCGTTCGACTCGCGGAGCGTTGGAGTACCCTACAAGCGGCGGCTGGCAACGTTCAGGGTGGGGCCCTGGCGTACAATGAGGCGGCGGAGTTGGCCCTCCGGGCCGGCGACCCGGCCGCAGCCCTAACGGACGCGATCACGGCCGAGTCCCTTGCCCACACAATCCACGCCGTCGCGGCGGGGGTGGAAGCGAGCGCACTCCGAGGCCAAGCCCTGTTGGCACTCGGTCGCTCGGGCGAGGGCCTCGCGGCGCTGCGCACGGCGACCCTCACGGCAGAGGCCCACCCCCTGAACAGTGAACAGCTGAACACGTCGCTCGCGTTCGCGCGTGCGCTGGAGCGGATGGGAGAAACCCGAGACGCGCTGTCCGAGTATGCGCGCGCGGCCCGTGCGGCTGAGCACGTCACCGCGGCACTGTTCGAAGACTTCGACCGCACTCGGTACCGAGCCGTCCACCTGGCTCCCTTCAACGAGGCGATCCGGTTGCTGTTGGCGTCTCGCAGCCCGAGGGACGTCGACCAGATACTCCGGTGGTCTCAACGTCGAAAGGCCGTGTCGCTGGCAGTTGCCCTCGCGGGTCACGACGTCCAGAGGCGCATTCCCGCGCCACTGCCGCTCCTGACCCTTCGCGCCCGCCTCAGCCGCGGAGAGGCGCTCCTCGATTACATCGTGCTCGACTCGTCAGTCACCGCCGTCGTGCTCACAAACCGCGGGAGTCAGGTGACGAAGCTCCCCATTTCCCCCGAGGCACTCGCACTGGCCGTCGCACGCCTGCGACGTCCCTTCGACCACCCGTACGCGGGGAGTGTCGACATGGCCCGGGCACCCTACGACCTCGACCTCGCGAGTCACCTGTACCAGTCTCTCGTTTCCCCCCTTCTTCCGGCGCTCGCCGGCATCACGCGACTCGCCATTGCCGCGGACGGGCCCCTGCACGCCCTGCCCTTCGGAGCGCTGGTGGCCGCGCTCCCGACGTCCGGCGGATACCGGGACACGGCCTATCTCCTGGACCGGTATGAAATCCGGTACCTCCCATCGGCACAGTTCCTTGCACACGATCACGGGGCTCCCTTAGCCACTGCGCTGGCGGTCTTCACGGATGCCCCCGGGGCGCTGCAAGAGGATCAGGCGCTCCGGTCGGTGTTCGGGCCGCAGCGCCTTCGAGTCTTGGAGGGCACAGCCGCCACGGAAACCGAAGTACGCGCATCGGCTCCTCGATATGACATTCTGCATCTTGCG
This sequence comes from Gemmatimonadales bacterium, assembly GCA_035631315.1. Taxonomy (GTDB): domain Bacteria; phylum Gemmatimonadota; class Gemmatimonadetes; order Gemmatimonadales; family GWC2-71-9; genus 40CM-2-70-7. The sequence goes on along the minus strand of DASQIZ010000115.1, from coordinate 31,213 downwards.
GTACACGCCGTCGCCAACATCGGAGACCCCCTCGCTTCCCACTTGCGGCTCGTGCCCGACTCGGCCAACGACGGTTTCTGGCAGCTGTCGGAAATCATGGAGGAGCGCTGGCACCTCCAGATCGTTGTGTTGTCGGCCTGCGAGACGATGAGCGGACCGGAATCGGGGGGAGAAGGAATGATCGGTCTGGCCCGGGCGTTTCTCGCGTCCGGGGCTCGAAATGTTGTTGCCACGCAATGGCCGGTAGGAGCCCCGACCGCGGATCTGATGGGGACCTTCTATCGCGGTGTGGCTTTGGGGGAGACACCATCGGAAGCGCTGCGAGTGGCGCAGCTGAGGCTCCGACACTTGCCCAATACCGGCAACCCATTCTTCTGGGCCGCCTTCGAGGTCGTGCGGGGACGCTAGCTGCCCCTCAACGCGTTCACGATCTGCAGCCTGGAAGCCCGCACTGCCGGCAGGAACCCGCCCAGCACACCCATCGACAGCGCGAAGATGAACGCGATGATCACGATGGTGACCGTGAGCGAGAATCCGAAACCGATCTCCGAGAACGACGCGAAGTTCACCGTCGAGACGTGAGCAAATGAAAGTCCGGACGCCAGCGCGACGCCGATCGCGCCGCCGACCACCGCGAGTAGAACGGCCTCGAGCAGGAACGCGGCCAGCACACTGCGACGCTTGAAGCCCAGGGCCCGGAGCGTACCGATCTCGACCGTGCGATTCGCGACCGCGGCGTACATGGTGATCATTGCGCCGATCATCGCGCCGACCGAGAAGATGATCGTCACGACGAGGCCGAGGATCCTGATGAACTTCGCCATGTTGGCCGACTGTTCGCGATAGAAGTCCTGCTCGCGCTTGGGTTCGATGTACTGCGTCCGTGGATCCGCGGCGAGCCGGGCTTTCAGGGCATCGAACTGCGCCGGGTCCTTGAGCCGGAAGGTGATCGACGAGTACACGGGACGATTGAACGCCTGCATCACCTGATCCGCGTCAGCCCAGATCTCGGAATCGAACCCCGACCCGCCGGCATCGAAGTACCCGACGACCGTCCAGTGCTCTCCTCCGAAGGGCACATCCGCGCCCATCGCTACACCCTCGAACCGCTGGGCGATGTTCGCGCCGACGATCAACTCGTGGCTGCCGAAGTTGAACATCCGCCCCTGCGTGATCTTCACGGCGGGCCGAAGGTGAAGGCCCTGCGGAGAAGTACCCCGCACTGTCACGTTCCCGAGCGCCAGGTGATTGCCCTTCTTGTTCAGATTGATGATGAGGTTCACCTCGCGCGTGATCAGCGGCTTGCCGTCAGGCCCAGTCGCAATCTCGGGTGCCGTCTCGAGAATCTCCGCGGTACCGCGGTCCACCTGACTCACCAGCTCCGAGGTCGCGGACTTCCGGAGAATGATCGCGTTGTCGGGAGAGCCCGTGTCGACCAGCGTCTTGGTGATGCCCTGCGACAGCATCAGCACGCCGGCGAACACGAACACCACCAGCGCGACGCCGCCGATCGTAAGCGTGGTCGTAAGCCGGCGAGCCCAGAGCGAGCGCCAGATGTAGGAGAACGGAATCTTCATCCCACCGTCCTCAGACCCGACACGATCGGCATCTTCGCCGCGCGGATCGCGGGCGCGGCCCCGGCCGCGATGCCGCAGAGACACGCGGCAACCAGCGCCAGCGCCACCGTGACACCCGACACGCCGATGATCGGGAAGAACGTCGGAAGCGCCTTCCCGAAACCCTTCACGATCGGGAACGTGAGCAGAACCCCGAGGATGCCGCCGAAGAGCCCGATGACCATGGCCTCGCCGAGAATGAAGGTGAGCACGTGGCGTCCGGTGAATCCGAGCGTCTTGAGCACCGCGTACTCACGCGTGCGCTCCCGCACCGCCATCACGATCGTGTTGGCGAGGACGAGCAGGATGATCCCAATGATCACGAAGCTGATCACCTCGAGCGACGTGATGATCGCCGACGACATCGCGACGAACCCCTGCTGGAAGGCCCGCTCGCTCTCCGTCTTGGTGGGAGCCTGAGAATTCGTGTACATCGTGTCCACGGCCGCCGCGACCTTCACCATATCGTCGGGCCGGTCGACCTTAAGCACGTACCATCCAGCGCCCACCGTCCGGCCCGGCTCACGCTGCTTCACGTTTTCGTTCAGGTAGTCCCACGGAAAAAACATCTGGGTTTCGTCGGTCGAGGGCTCCTTGCCGGTATAGATCCCGCGAACCGTGAACTGCCAGGTGCCGGGGAAGATGTCCCCGTTCAGGGTGATCACGTCCCCGACCTTGAATCCATGCAGCTCGGCGGTCTTCCGGCCGATGATCACGCCCGACCGATCCTGCTGGAACGCCTTAAGCTGGTCGGGAGGGACCAGGAATTCAGGATACATCTGGAAGTAGGTCGCCGGGTCGACCGCGATCCGGGGCCAGAAGTTCTTGAAGTCGTTGGCGTCGCCGTACACGCCTCCAAACCAGTTGGACCACGTCACGCCGACCACGCCCGGGACCTTCTGAAGCTCGGTGAGATCGGCCTGGGGGAGCGGGAAGATGAACGACACGCGATGCCGCACGATCATCCGGTTCTCGGCGCTGTTCGACACCCCGGCGTTCCAGGCAGACACAATCGTGCGCAGCAGGCCGAACGCCATCACCGCGGTCGCGATCCCGAGGATCGTGAGGAACGACCGCAGCTTATGGCGGAAGGCGTTCCGGAAAATGATGGAGAGGATCTTCATTGCAGCTCGCCCTTGTCCAGATGCCGGGTCGTATGCGCCCGCTCGGCGGCATGCGGATCGTGCGTCACCATCACGATCGTCTTCTTGTGTTCCTTGTTCAGCCGGTCGAGGAGCGTGAGGATTTCTTCGGCCGACTTCCGGTCGAGATCGCCCGTGGGCTCATCTGCGACCAGGATCTGCGGGTCGGTCGCGATGGCGCGTGCGATGGCGACACGCTGCTCCTGGCCGCCCGACAGCTGGCGGGGCGAGTGATCCATCCGGTCCGCGAGTCCCACCAGCGCGAGCGCGGTCTCGACGTGCTGCTGGCGCTGGGCCTTGGAGAGAGACGTGAGCAGGAGCGGCAGCTCGACGTTCTCGAAGGCCGTGAGCACGGGAATCAGGTTATAGAACTGGAAGACGAAGCCGATGTTCGTCGCGCGCCACTTCGCGAGCTGCGATTCGTTCAGCTGGGCGACGTCGGTGCCTGCGACCATCACCTGGCCGGCGTCGGGCCGGTCGATCCCGGCAATCAGGTTGAGGAGCGTCGTCTTGCCGGAGCCCGACGGTCCCATCAGCGCCACGAAGTCGCCCGTAGGTACGTCGAGCGTGATGTTCTGGAGCACGGTAACGGCGTTCGCGTCCCGGCCGTCGCGGCGATACGCCTTCGAGACGTTGCGGACCTGCACGATGGAATCGATCACTGGGAGGTTCCTGATTTTACGTTGACTTTGACGCCCCGGTGGAGCCGGTCGTCGACGGAGTCCACCACGGCGGTACCCACCGCGATGCCCTGCAGAATGGCCACGGAGGAGCCGAAGTGCCGGCCGGCGGTCACGGGCACTTCCACCGCCCGGCCGTCCGTGACGACGTACACCACCGACTGCCCGTTTCGCTGCGCGAGTGCCTTCTCCGGCACCGCGATCACCGACTGCGTGTCCTCGGGGGTCTGTGCCACAGTGGAACGCGGGAGAAAGTGCACCTTGGCGCTCATCTCGGGAAGCACCTTCGCGTCATAGTGCTTGAACGCCACCTTCACCTGCACCGTGGCCTTCGCGCGGTCTGCGGTCGGGACGATCTTCGCCACGAACCCCGCGTACCGGACGTCCGGATATGCGTCGAGCACGATCTCGCAGGGCTCGCCGATGGTCACCTGCGCGAGGTTCGACTCGGAAACATCGACCTCGACCTGAAGGGAGCCGAGGTCCGCGAGCGTCACGACGGAGGCTTTGGCGAACGCGCCGCCCGTGAGGGGCGAGACCACTTCGCCGACGTCGGCGCTCTTGGTCAGCACCGTCCCATCGAACGGGGCCCGCACGACCGTGTTCTCGACCGCGACCTGCGCGGCGTCGACCTGAGCGGAGTCGAGCGCGATGGTGGCCCTGACGCGCAGGTAACGCGCCTGCGCAGCATCGAAATCGGCCTGGCTCGCGAGGTTCTGCTTGAGCAGGGTCGCCTGCCGGTCCATTGACGTCTTCGCGTCATGCAAGTCGGCCATGCCGAGGTCCAGGTTCGCGTGCGCCTGAGCCAAGGCGGCTTTGACGTCGGCGTCCTCGATCCGGGCGATGACCTGCCCTTCCTTCACGCGGTCCCCTTCGACCACCCCGAGATAGACCAGGCGCCCGGTGCCCTTCGACGCCACGGCGGCCTTGCGTTGCGCGACCACGTAGCCTGACGCGGACGCGAGCACGTTCGCCTGGGACGGAGAGATCCGGACCGCGGGCGTGAGGTGCACCTGGACCCCGCCGCCCAGGCTCCGCGCCAGCAGGAAGCCGGTGAGGGTCAGAAGCAGAATCACTGGGATCCCGATGACGAGCAGTCGACGGCCGCCTCCGTTGCCTGAAGGCGTCGGGACCGCATCCCGGTTGATGCGCAGGGCGGAGAGGTCGGCTGACTTGTTGTCCATAGCGGGTTCTAATGCTAACACGGCTCCCATATGACGGGGCAGCGGGGGGATTTGTGACATCCGACGGGCCTCCGTTTCCCCGGCGCACGGCGTCCCCGGGCGCCGAGTGGCGCGCGCATCGCGACGAGTTCGCGCACCGAGTCGGTAACGCTTCGCCGGGCTTTTCCCGATGGATCCTCGCTTTCATGTGTTACTGATGTCCGCCGGAAGGAGGCACCCCTCTTGCCATTCCCTGCCTCCGTACCTCAACGCACCTGGGACAGGAGGTCCTATGCACGTAGTGAAGGGAATGGCGCCCGCCGTCGTAGCGGCGGCGCTCCTGGTGGTCGCGGCATGCGAACAACCGAATGCCGCCGCTCCACAGCAGGCCACGTCGGTCACCCGGACGCCGGAAGGCTGGGTGGGATGCAACGCCGGTGGGAAGTATACCGGCGGTGGCAGGGTAGATCCTCCGGGCGTGGGCAAGGTGACGTTCGGCTTCAACATTCACGCCGAAGCATGCGACTCGGGGGCGATCAAGGGCGAGCTGCAGGTGGTCTTTCATGAAACGCAGACGCTCAATCACTCACTCACCATGGAACACTTCGCTTCGTTCCCGGACTCGGCGGGCGGGTCCTGCGCCGAGTGGGACGGGACGGTGCGACAGAAGGACGTCTTCGCCGGCTCGGGCTGGACCGACCATCACTACTTCATCCAGGTCTGCGACAACGGCGAGCCGGGACATGGGGTCGACACCTTCATGTTCACGATCGACGACGCCGGGGATGGCATTCACAACAACGTGATGACCACCACCCTCACCGGCGGCAACATCCAGGCCCACAAGTCCTGAGCCCCAAGGAGACTCCCATGAATCGCATCATGCAACTCACTGGGGTCGGCCTCCTTCTGGTGGCCGTACCTCTCGCAGCGCAGAAAACCGCGAGTCGCACCGTCAACGGCTCGAGTATCGCCGTGTCGGTGAAGAGCAACGGCGCGATCTCGCAATTCGCCGTTGCGGCCATGCCGGTCGGCGGCGGTCAGGCCTCCGACGACGCCGCCAATGTCGCGATGCCCCAGCTCACCTCGGCCTCGACAGCCGCTGTGACCGCTGGGGAAGCCGACGCTGACGGGCTGGGCTCTCAACAGAGCGTGGCCACCGCGTCGAACGTGAATCTGCTGAATGGCTTGATCACGGCCGACCGAGTGGTGGGAATTGCCAGCGTCACGATGAACGGCAAGACCATCGCCGGAGACGTCGACGGCTCGGTGATCACCAATCTCGTGGTGAACGGCACGCCGGTGTCGAGTGGCGACGCCATGCCGGCGGCCAACACGCGCATGAACATCCCTGGTGGCTACGTCGTGCTCAATGAACAGACGATGAGCGGCGGCCATGGCAATCAGGGGATGAGCGTGTCGGTGCGGATGATTCACGTCTATCTCACGACGGGCGATGAAATCGTCGTGGGGTCGGCAAGCAGCTCGATTCAGTGATCAGTCGGTCAGGCGGTGAGTCGGTTGGTGATACCGTCACTAGCCGACTCACCGGCTGGCAACCAGCAATTCCTGCCCCTAGGCGATGTTCCTCAGGTGGGGGCCACCCGGGCCCGAAACGGGTTCAGGGTCAACCTACCCCTAGGGGCAGCCTCCCCTACCTGACGGCCCTTGAGGCGCCGATGCAGCTCCGCACCCCAATTCGTCGCGACCGAGCTCCCGGCAGTTGGCGAGTCACTTTGTGAAGGTCGCTTCGCAGTGCATCCGACTGTACTTTGGCCCCGCCCCCACCTCCGGAGAGCCGTCGATGCGCCCGCGTCCGCTCGTCTTCTTGTTTGTTGTGATGTCCGTCGGGTCGAGTCTCGCCGCCCAAGCGAAACCGAAGGGCGTCACCCGCACCTACTATGTCGCCGCCGAGGAGACCGACTGGAACTACAATCCGTCGGACTCGGACCTCACGATGGGGAGGCAGCACAAGTACGAGCAGTATCACATCGTGCGCGGGCCCGACACGAACACCGTGGCCTGGATCTTTCGGAAGGCGATCTATCGGGAATACACCGATTCCACGTTCGCCACACTCAAGCCGCGCGATGCCCGGTGGCAGCATCTCGAGATGCTGGGGCCGGTGCTCCGGGGCGCAGTGGGCGACACCATCGTCGTGGTATTTCGGAATCGGACGCACTTCGCCGCGAGCATGCATCCGCACGGCGTGTTCTACGACAAGAAGTCCGAGGGGGCGCTCTACAACGACGGGGAGAAGGACAAGTCGGGCGACTCGGTGGCAACCGGTGGCACGTACCGCTACACCTGGCCCATCACCGAACGCGCGGGGCCCGGTCCGAATGACCCCAGCTCCATCGTGTGGCCGTATCACTCACACGTAAACGAGCTCGAGGACGTGTACTCCGGATTGATCGGGGCGATTATCGTGACCCGGCGGGGCATGGCGCGACCCGATGGGACGCCCATGGACGTGGACCGGGAGTTCGTCACGATGTTCGCGGCGACCGACGAGAACACCACCCACTTTGTTCCCGTCAATCTCAAGCGCTACACGGGGGACACGGCGTCGGCGGGTCCCAAGGGCCCCATTGGGTTCTACCAATTCGGCTATCTCAACATCAACGGAAGGATGTACGGGAACCTCCCGGTGGACGAGCTCACCATGCACGTCGGGGAGCGGGTCCGCTGGTATCTCTTCAGCTCGACCGGGTTCGACGACATCCATTCGCCGCACTGGCACGGCAACACCGTGTTGCAGAACGGCACCCGGCACGACGTGATCGACCTCGACGGACCGCTCACGATGACCGAGGCCGACATGGTGCCGGACGTCGCCGGTATCTGGCTTTTCCATTGCCACTTCGGCGAGCACATGATGGACGGGATGTCGGGGAGGTATCGGGTTCTCCCCTAGGCCGCCGCGTCGGCGGTTCCCTCCCGGATGGTCAGCCAGTCCGTACGGACGCGGTCCCACTCCTGAATCACGAGGCCGTGGGATTCGAAGAACGCCCGGATGTCAGCCTTTCCGAATCCCACGATGTCCTCGAGGATCGGGACCAGCACCGAGAGCGCGTCGTCGGAGATGACCGTGCGCTTGGCGATGTGGGAGATCTCGCGGGCTTCCGAGGCCGCGATGGTGAACCCCTCGCCCCGATTCACGTGCAGCATGACCGGCAAGTCCGACTGTCCGTCTCCCACATAGACCACCTGATCCCGCGGGATGGCGAGCCGTTCCCGGAGGTGCTCGACGGCCGCGACTTTGCCGTACCCGGCGGTGGCGGAGAGCAGGTTGCCGATCAGGCCCGTGCCGTCATCCCACTCGAACCGGGTTCCGATGATGTGATCGGGAGGGACGAGGCCATGCAGGGCCGAGTGCACCACCTGCTCCGGCGCTGCCGAGATCACGTAGAAGTCGAACTTGTGGCCATCGATGCCGTCGTCGAGCAGGCGGGCCAGGAGCGCAACGTTTTTCTTCAGCCGCACGCGCCGACCGACCTCGATCAGGTCCGCCCGCGCCACCTGCCGGAAATCCGGATCGTGCCTGAGCAGATACGCCAACTCGGCGCCCTGCTGTACCAGGTTGAGCCGCGACAGCTTGCCCACGCGGGTGTCGTATTCGTCGATCCCGACGAGTTCGCTCAGGATCAATCCTGAGTCGTCGAAGGACAGGGTCTGATCGAAATCGCTCGCCAATAAGTAGTGCTTCTTCACTGGTACTCCTCGGAAAAAAGAAAACCCGCTCTTTCGGAGAGCGGGTTGGGGTCGTCGGACCTGGACTGCCAGTCGTTACACCGCGCCCCGCCCCGGCCGATTGGCCTGGCAGTTCAGCATCTTGGCGAAGTGCATGTGCATGGTCACAAACACAGTGTAGTCAAAGAGAAGGGTGCGAGGCAACCCCAAGCAGGTAACAGGATTGCACCGTGATGGGGCATCGGTTCATAAGAGAACCCCGGCACCACCTTGAGGAACCCCGACCGACCATGGGACCTTGGCCGATTTTTTTGGTAACCCCGGCCGACCGATGTTTTGGTAACTCCGGGCTGATTTTCGGTAAACCCCCGTGGCTGACGCCGGGGCGCAGTGAACACAATCCTGGCCTTTTCAATAATGCAACATATAGGTTGCGCTTTCCGTCCCCACCCCCTATCATACGCAACATAGCAGTTGCATATTCATCATACACCCGAGGGACAGGACGATGACCACCATGACCGCAGAGACGCAGAGCACCGACCGCATCGAAAAACACTTCGAAGTCCGCGCCCCGCTGGCGAAGGTCTGGCGCGCAGTTTCGGACTCCAGGCAGTTCAGCACCTGGTTCGGGATCAACCTCACCGACCCGTTCGTGGCCGGGAAGACCACCCGCGGCAACATCACCGCCAAGGGCTACGAGCACTTCAAGGTCGAGTTCATGGTCGAGAAGATCGAGGCCGAGCGGTACTTCTCGTATCGCTGGCACCCCTACCCCTCGGATCCGAACGTCGACTACTCGCAGGAGCCCACGACGCTCGTGGAGTTCACGCTCGAGGAGGTCCAGGGCGGAACTGCCGTGACGATCGTCGAGTCCGGGTTCGACCGGATCCCGCTCGCCCGGCGCGCTGAGGCGTTCCGGATGAACGACGGCGGGTGGACGGGCCAGGTGAAGAACCTCACCAAGTATGTCGCGTAGCGGGACGGCTGCTCAGCTGAAAGAGACCGAGGCCGTGCCGGTGTTCGCCGCGTTGGCGGACGCCACACGGCTCCGGTTGCTGCGGCGGCTCTCGTCGGAGGGGTCGCTGTCGATCACCCGGCTCTCCGAACAGGAAGACGTCACGCGCCAGGCCATCACGCGACACCTCTACGCCCTGGGCGAAGCCGGCCTGGTACGGCACAAACGCAAAGGGCGCGAACAGATCTGGGATCTCGACATGAAGCGATTGGAAAAAGCGAAGGCGTATCTGGATCAGGTCGCTGCGCAGTGGGATGCGGCGGCGGCACGGCTCAAGGCGTTCGTGGAAGAGGACTAGGCAGACCAGAGACCCCGGGCCGCCGGGCCTGTCTCGCAGGGCCCGGGGCCATCCGCTCGCGCATCACTTCTTCAATTCGTCCACCAGCGCCGGCGTGAACGGGTTCTTCCCCTCCCGGAGGGTCGAGAGCCACTGCGAACGCCGGTCCTTGAATGCGCCGGGAGCCACGTTCGCCACGATGTACGCGAAGTCGTCCCGCGCGCCGTTCAAGTCCCCCGCCAGCGCACGCTGCAATCCGCGGCTGTCTCGAATCGCCAGGTCGGTCGTGTCTGCCGCCACGGCCGCGTCGCATGCCGCCTGGGCGCGCTTCGCCTGGCCATTCAGACTCCCCCACCAGCAGAGACTGTTCCAGGTCTGCGCGTTGAAGGTCACTGGAGCCTTGGCGAGGTCCGCCGCATCCATCGCGGAGAACGCGGCGTCGATCTTCTTCGCCTCGGCGAGACTGTCGACCTGATGGTCGGCGTCGACCACCTTGGCGATGGCGGATACCAGGACCCCGGACGGCGCCGTTTCACTGCCACTCGGGTCCACGGTCTTGAGTCGGCGCAACACGTCGTTGGCGAGTGCCACCGTGGCGGCCATGTCGGTCTGACCACTCGGCCGCGTCACCTTGACCTTCACACTGATCGCGCCCCTCGCGAACACGACGTCTTCGAGATCCGACCGGAGCATGCCACGAAGCTTGGCGTGACGGGCCGCCGACCACTCCCCGATGCGAGACTCCGTAACCACCTCATAGTTGGTGGTGTCAGTCCCGGTCGAGTCGACGAACAGGCTTCCGAACCCCACGACGTCTCCCGCCGCTTCCTGCATCACTTCCTTCCGATTCTCACGCTGCAGGGCAAGGACCTGCTGCACCGCCTGCGCCGGTGTCTTGTGCTGCGTGACCGTAATCTTGATCTCGGCGGCCGCGGCCTTGCCGAAGGGGAAGGTGAAGGCCTTCCCGCGGAAGCCGGTCTCGTACTGAGGCCACCCATTCTCGTGCCGGAAGATCAAGCTGCGAATGGTCGAGGGCGAATCGACGGCGGGCGGCGCGACGTTGCCAAGCGCGAGCGACGTGGAAGCTCGCAGCGCGGAGTCGACGGCTCCATCCCCAGTGGTGTCCACGATTTCCTTGGCGACGTCATGCTTGTAGGCGTCCTGCTGCCCGACCCGTGTGTCCACCAGCCGGAAGAGATTGATCATGTCCGAGTCCTGCATGCCCTTCAGTCCGACCGCCAGCATCGACTCGGACACGCGGTTGCGGGTCGCGACCACCATCCCCAGATCGAGGGTCGTGAGCGGCGTACTGATCTGGAATACCCAGCCAGCTGCCTTGTCCCCGATTCCCGTGAGTGAGAGCGTGCGAATGGTGTCGATCTTCACGTCCTGAGCGGCACCTTGCTGACGCACGTACGCCATCAGAAACCGCGGGATATCGAACATGCCCAGAGCGTCGATCATCCACTGCGCTTCCGGCGCCGAGTGGTACGCGGCGGCAAAGGACTGGAGTGCAATGAGGCGCGTGGAGCCCGCATTGAAGAGCGTCTGCCGTGGTCCGAAGGAGCGGTGGTACGACTCGAGCGGTTGCGTCGACGACACCGTGAGGAAGTCGCTCGAGCCCTCGTTCGTGCCCTCCTGGGTCACCTTGGCGTCGTTGGAGACATCGGTCGCGCCCAGGAGGAGGTCGGGGAGGTCGCCCTTCGTGATCGTCGAGGTCGTGCCAGTGGCGAGCAGGTCCTCGCCGGTGCCGCGGCTCAGCTCGATCATTCCGGTGCGGTCCGCTTCGACCGAGGCGAGCCATTGATGCAGGGCCTTGATGCTATCCGGAGGCAACACCCCACGCGCGCCTCCCATCTCGCGGGAGACGTGCAGCGTCCGCCCGGCCTGGCTATACCGTGCCCGGTAAAACCCGAACGGCCCCTGCACCGTGGCGTCATGCGGCAACTCGGCCTGCCAGCCCTCGGGCAGCTGGACGTCCAGGATCATGCGGTAGATCGACGGGCTGTTGACCTGGCCGATGTCGATCGGATACCGGCGCGCGCCCTCCCCGTCCAGCTTGTTGAGGTCTTCGGCGACCACGAACCGGCCGAAGGGAAGATTGAAGTAGTACTTGCCGTTATCGAGACGTCCCATGATCCGGGGAGCCGTGAACCAGACCGTAAGGTTGACCGGCGTACGCAGGTCATGGCCGTCCGTGTAGCGCTGGCTGTCCACCGTAGCGCTCTGCCAAAGCTCGGTGACGTGCTTGCGGATGGCGTCAGCAAGCTCGGCGGGCTCCTTCTGCCCCAGTCCAGCCAGCTCATCGCGAAGGTTGCCCTGTTCGGTGCCCCCAGCCCTCAGCGTCAAGTGCCCGATGAAGCGGCCATCCGCTCCGAACCCTCCGCCGACTTCCAGGTTGTGCCAGTTGCTGTCCGCGGATGATGGCGGGAACACGACAACCCTGGGACCAGTCGCCGGCAGGGCAAGCCCGATCTCCCCCTCCTGCGCGGTCTCCATCACGCCGAACGGCAGGAGTGGATCTGTGAGGTCGAGGTAGTGGGTGGTCCCACCGTACTGCGCCGCCGCGATCATGTGGTCGAATTGCGCGATACTCGGTTGCAGCGAGTCGACGCCTCCATCGGAAGACAGCAGCACCGGATAGGCGGTGACGCCCATGTGGCGCGCGAGGGCGATGAACATCGTCGCCTTGTCTTTGCAGTCTCCAAAGCGGGAGTCGAACACCTCGCGCGGCGTGCGGGGCTGATAGCTGCCATCGCCCAGCGAGAGCGACACGTAGCGCATGTCCTGCGAGACCCAGCGGTACGTCGCACTCAGCGAATCGGTGAGCGTCTTCGCGCCTTTGAGCTGCTGGGCGTGCGCGGTGAGGACCGCCGCGGGAAGCTCGTACCGACCGGTCGCGAGCGAGTCGTACCAGTTTCCGATGTCCTTCCAGGTGACGTTCCCACTCACCCAGATCCAGGCCTGGACGCCATTGGGGGACCCCGCGTAGCGCTGGCGGTTCACGGACGGGAGGTCTGCGAGATCCCAGTGCCGGATCCGCCGGCCCGCGATCACCGTATCGACCGGGTCGCCCGCCAGGTTCCGAGTACGCACGTTGGCCTTGAGCGTGACCGGTGCATCGAGCGTGAAGCGCGACCGCCTGATGGGCGGTTCGCCGTTGATGTCCCAGAAGTAGGAGAAGTCCCCAGCGACGGGCGGTTTCAGCTTCTCAGCGGTGTAGCTGTAGTCGATCAGGACGCCCGGGGCGAGGGAGCCCACGGTGACCTGAATGCCGCGCCGGTCCGTGATTTCGGGCGCGCCCTGATCGGCGGGAGGATTCACGTCCTCGCGATGCGCCGGTCCATCCTGAAGAATCTTTCCGTCGGGGCCGATGACTCGGAGATGGTTCAGCGTCGCCCGTTGCCGGTCCTTGTTGTACCAGAACGTGATTTGCCCCCAGTTGTCTACGGCATCGGAGTTCAGGAGCTGCACCACCCGGTGGAGCGTGTAGACGTAGCGCCCATCGGCCTCGGCCTTCACCGTGACCTCGTCGAGGAGCAGGACGACGTCGTGACCGGGGTAGGCCGCCGAGTCGACGCGAAGGGCGTAGATGGAGTCTTCGCTGACTGGCGACGCGGCCGCCCGCGAAAGCTTCAGCGACTGCGCGGAGGCGGCACCGGGAACCAGCAACAGGGCGAGCGGGAGTATCCGGACGGCGCGTGACGGCACGTGATCACCTCGAGGATAGGCTAGAGACGACGGTACGGGATTCTGATGCACAAACCGAGCGCAGGCAACTCCTCCCTGTGGGGCTATGATTGCCCAATGACACTGCTCACTCTCGTCCTTGTAACAGCCGGTCTCCAAAGTCCGCATCCTGTCGACCTCGTCGCCGCCCGGGCACTCGTGGCCCGGGTGGTGGCGACGAGCGGGGCACAGTTCGAGGTCGCCGCCATTCCAGACAGCGCGGGCCTCGATGTTTTCGAGATTGAGAGCCGAGGGGCGAAAGTCGTGCTCCGTGGATCCTCCGGGGTCGCCATCGCGTCGGCACTCGACTGGTACCTCGAGCATGTCGCCGGCGTGAACCCCCCATTGCCCCTCACGCCCATTTCTCTGCCCAGTCCGCTGCCAAGAGTCCAGGCTCCGGTGCACGTCGTGTCGCCCTACCGCGTCCGCTACTTCTTCAACTACTGCACCTTCTCGTACTCGATGGCGTGGTGGAACTGGCGAGACTGGCAGGCGATGATCGACTGGATGGCACTGAAGGGCATCAACGCGCCCCTCGCCGTTACCGGACAGGAAGCCATCTGGCGAGAAGTACTCGGCGATTTCGGATTCTCGCGAAAGCAGATCGCCGATTTTCTGGTGGGTCCCGCGTACTTCCCGTGGGGCTGGATGGCCAACATCGACGGACTCGGCGGACCGCTCCCCGACAGCTGGATCGACTCCCACATCACGCTCGAAAAGGAAATTCTCGCCCGCGAGCGGTCACTCGGCATGACGCCGGTCCTTCAGGGCTTCACCGGGCATGTCCCGAAGTCGATCACCGACGTCATCCCGGGCACGCGCATCCATCAGACCGGCGACTGGTCCGCAGGATTCCCGGGAACGTGGTTTCTCGATCCTGAGGATTCGTTGTTTCAGCGGATGGGCAAGCGGTTCATCGAGCGGCAGACCGAGCTCTTCGGCACCGATCACCTCTACGCCGCCGATCCGTTCAACGAGATCAACCCGCCATCCGACGACTCCGCGTTCATCGCGCACATGGGAGGCGCGATCTACGGCGCGATGCACTCAGCCGACACCACCGCGACGTGGGTGATCCAGGGATGGTTCCTGGTCTATCAGGCCAACTTCTGGAAGGACCCGCAGGCCGAAGCGATGCTCGGCGCCGTGCCCAACGACCACATGCTGATGCTCGACCTCTGGGGAGACCGGTCACCCGCCTGGAAAAAGCGCCACGCGTTCTACGGCAAACCCTGGATCTGGAACGTGCTGTACAACTTCGGTGGCAAAGTCAGCGTGAATGGCGACCTGCCGAGGATCGCCGCCAATCTCGACAGCGCGATCACGAGTCCCGAGCGCGGCCGCCTCGAAGGACTCGGCATGACGATGGAAGGCCTCGGCACCAACCCCATCGTGCCCGACTTCGTGCTGAGCCAGATCTGGCGTGACACCGTGCCAGACGTCACCGCCTGGACGCGCGACTGGGTCACGCGCCGCTACGGGCGTTTCGATCAGTCTGCTTGGAGCGCCTGGCAGCTCCTGCTCGCGACCGCGTTCCGGTCGGCAGCGCAGACCGGAAATTTCCTGGCGGAGCGGCCTCAGTTCTATGTGAAAGGGAGAGCGTACCGGTCGGAGCCCATTCCGCCATACGACGGCAAGCTCCTGGCGGAAGCGCTCGATTCCCTCCTCGCAGCGGCTCCACGACTTGAGGGCCAGGACGCTTACCGGTACGACGTCGTCAATCTCACCCGACAGGTGCTCGACGGGCTCGGGCTGCCCCTCGTCAATCGAGTGGAAGAGGCATACGACCGCAGAGACCGGAAGGCGCTCATCGTGGCCGAGGGAGACGTGGAGTCCCTGCTTAGCGATCTGGATCACCTCGTCGGCACACGTCCGGAGTTCCTGCTGGGTCGTTGGCTGAGTGACGCCAAGCGCTGGGGCGGAACGGACGTCGAACGGCGGCTCTTTGAGTGGAACGCGCGGAACTTGATCACGCTCTGGGGCACGAAATGCACGGAGGGTGAGAACGACGACCTCAACCTCTACGCATATAAGGAATGGCAGGGCATGTTCGGCCGGTACTTCCTGCCGCGGTGGAGGGATCTCTTCACGCGGCTCAACCGGTCGCTGGACTCAGGCACGACGTTCGATCGGGTGCCCTTCGCGACGGAATCGTGCGAGTGGGAGCAGCGGTGGTCTCGAGAAACGGATGCGTATCGGACGGTGCCCGAAGGAAACCCCGTAGCGACAGCTACGGAATTGGTCTCGAAATGGCGCCGAGCTTCGCCATCGCCGCATTGAGCAGCGCCATCCCCACCCGCGCCTCCTCGGCCAGCACCTTGTAGACCGCCGCGTGCGCCGGGGTCGGCGCCGCATAGGCGAGGTCGATCTGCCCGGCGAGAAGACCGAGGTGGGTCCGCAGCTTGGGCTCGTGGAGGAGGTCGCCCTCGCTGGAATGGATCGACAGCTCCTCGAGCGAGTCGATCGCGACCGCCAGCGGAGCGAGTGACGCCGAGTCGCGGCCGGCGGCCTTCAGGCTGTCGCGAACGGCAATCGCGCGGTTGAGGGCCACGTCCAGCGAATCAAGGGTCGAGTGGATCTGCAGCTGGAGCGCAAGCCGTTCCCGCAGGGCATCCGCGCCCACGCGAATCCGCGGATCGAGCGTCACATCGAATGGCGCCGTGATCCTCTCCCCACCGTAATCCAGCACCACGCGATAGTGACCCGGAACCACTTCCGGCCCGCCCACGTCATTGGCGACGGCGGCATCCTCTGGCGCGAAGAATCCTTTCACTTCGGCCGCGTCGTCGTAGCGCAGGTTCCATTGGAAATGATTCATGCCGGGAGTAATGGCGGTGAGGCGCTTCAAGCTCTGGGCCCGCCGTTCGCTCGTCGCCTTGTCGTCATCCGTCGGCTTCGGCGTCACGCTGGCGGTGTCCTTCAGATGCAGGTGGAACGCGCGGATCAGCGTGCCGCCCGAATCAGTGAAGGAGAGCGTGACCGGTGTCGAGCCGTTGTAGCTCTTCGGGATCTGGAAAAAGACCCGCGCACCGTAGGGCGGATTCTCGCCGGCATCGGTGGGGGCCGGGTCGAATTCCCCCTGCCCATAGGCATGCGTCAGCCAGGCGTCCTGCGGCCGGAACAGGGCGGCGCGATCGGACCCGGGAGCCGCGCGCCCGGTCATCTGCTCCAGCAATGCCAGGTTGTCGAGGATCCAGAACGCGCGCCCGTGGGTCGCGATCGCAACGTCTCCCTGCCGCGCGTTGAAGGCGATACCCCGCACCTGCACCGGCGGAAGATTGAGCGCGAGCGGATGCCAGCTCGCGGCACCATCGAGGCTCGCGTACACCATGCGCTTGGTGCCAAGGAGCAGAAGGTCCGCCTGAGCGGGATCCTGGCGAATGACGAAGACGTACTCGTCCCTCGGGAGTCCGGTCGTCATCGACGTCCAGTGCCGGCCGAAGTCGGTCGTCTTGAAGACGTATGGCGTGAAGTCGTCCCACATGTACCGCTGAGCGGTGAGATAGGCCGTTCCGCGATCCACGTGCGAGGGTTCGACCGAGCTGATATCCGACCACTTCGGCAGCGTCGGCGGCGTCACGTCCTGCCAATGGGCTCCGCCGTCTGTGGTCACGTGGACCAGGCCGTCGGCCGACCCCGCCCAGATCACACTGTCATCGCGCGTCGAAACGGCGAGCGCCGACACCGAGGGGTAGACCTCGGCGCCCGACTGATCGAGGTCGATCGGGCCGCCAGTCGGCGCCTCGGTCGCCGGGTCGTTCCGGGTGAGATCGGGGCTGATGGTCCGCCACGTGACGCCATGATCGTCAGTACGCATCACGTACTGCGACCCGACCAGAATCTCCTGGGGGTTGTTCGGCGAAAAGAGAACGGGATGGGTCCATGCCCAGCGATACTTGAGCTCGGCCGACGACGCGGCGTCCTGATAGTAGGGCCACGGACTGAGGCTCTTCAGGTCGCCGGTCTTCTGATCGTAACTGAAAAAGAGACTGTAGTAGCCGGCCCCGAAGGTGACCTCCGGATCTCCGGGCTGTGCCACCGTGGGTGTGCTCTCACCTGACGCTGCCGGCTTCCACTCGCCGAGCGGGATCACGCCGGCGAACGACGCGCTGGGTCCCTCGGTGGCCCCTTCATCCTGTTGCGCGCCATACAGGTGGAACGGGAACCGGTCGTCCAGGCTGACGTCGTAGAACTGTCCCGTCGGCTGGTTGTTCTCGTTACTCCAGGTCTTCCCGCTGTCGGTCGAGATGGTGGCCCCGCCGTCATTGCCCTCGAGGAGGAGGCCCGGATCGGTGGGGTCGATCCAGAGGGTGTGGTGGTCTCCGTGCGGCGCGTTGAGTTTGGTGAAGGTCTTGGCGCCGTCGTGGGAAACGTAGAGCACGTCGACCTGGGGCATGTACACGGTATTCGCGTCAGTGGGATCGACGAAAATCGCCATGTAATAGAAGGCGCGCTGCCGGAGCTTCCACTCGGCGTTCACGCCAGTCCAGGTATTGCCCCCGTCGTCTGACCGGAACACGCCGCCCGCCTTCGCCTGGATGGCGGCATAGACGACGTTGGGAGCCGAGGCGGCGACGGCGAGGCCGATCTTGCCGAGCATGGCCTGCGGCAAGCCCGGATTGTGCGAGAGGTTGGTCCAGTGCGCGCCGCCGTCGACGGACTTGTAGATCCCGCTGCCTGCGCCGCCACTCGAGAGGGACCACGGTGTCCGGTACGCCTGCCAGGTGGCGGCGTAGAGCACATCGGGCGCGCCGGGTTGCATGACCAGGTTCACCACGCCGGTGCTGTCGTTCACGAAGAGCACGCGCTGCCAGCTTTTCCCGGCGTCGGTCGACTTGAAGACTCCGCGATTGGGGTCAGGCACGAATACGTGACCCAGCGATGAAGCGTAGACCACGTC
The DNA here is from genome assembly GCA_035631315.1 of Gemmatimonadales bacterium. Classification (GTDB taxonomy): domain Bacteria; phylum Gemmatimonadota; class Gemmatimonadetes; order Gemmatimonadales; family GWC2-71-9; genus 40CM-2-70-7. Next base: position 12,995 of record DASQIZ010000115.1, on the reverse strand, counting down.
GGGGTTCCGGGGATCGACGATCAGGTTGCTGATCGTGTGCGTATCTCCGAGGCCCGCCGCATGCCACGTCTTTCCGCCGTCCGCCGAGCGGAAGACGCCGTCACCGGTGATAACGTCGGCCCGGATGTCGCTTTCACCCGTGCCCACGTAGATCACCTGGGGGTTGGCGGCGGCCACGGCGATGGCGCCGATGCTGTGGCTCGAGCCCGGCAGGGTGCTGTCGGAGAGATTGGTCCAGACGGTGCCGTAGTCGGTGCTCTTCCACACGCCGCCGTCGACGGCACCCATGTAGAAGACGTGCTTGCCGGGGATACCCGCGACCGCGACCACCCGTCCCCCGACGTAGGGACCCACGCTCCGCCAGCGGAGCGCGGTGAGGGGCGCTGGCGTGGTCGCCTCCTGCGCGCGCCCGGCACTGGGAAGGATGATCGTGTTGAGCGTCACGACGATCCCGCGGGAGAGCCCTCGACACGTCATGAGTCGACCTCGGTTCTTGTGTGGGACCGGGGGCAAACCCCCAGGGTCCGGTACGGCACCTACCGCCGATCGGCGGGCCTCAACCCCATGGCCCCATTGAGCCACCGGACGAGCGGGAGCAACCGGACGAATTCCTTCTCGAGCAGTGCCCCGATGTTCTTGTTGGTGACGTCCCGATCCGAGAGCTCTCTGCCCGCCGTGAACGATTGATATCGGAGCCACTCGCCCGCGCGGTGGTCTGGGGCGAATCCCCTGGGCACGCGCTTCAGCATCCCTTCCTTATCCAGGCCACCGAAGCGTCTCTTGAAGGCGGGATTCTTCACCACACGCTCGAACGTCTGGGGCTTTTCCGCAATCACCTCGCGCACCTTGTTCAGCACTGGTCGCGGGGGCATCCAGATCCCGGCGCCGACGAGCGACCCACCCGGCTCCAGATGGAAGTAAAAGCCCGCGCTGCCCGACTCGGCGCTGTCGCCCACGCGCGGGTCGGCATCCTTATGCCAGAACCAGCAGGCGGCGTTGGTCTTGTAGGGCGACTTGTCCCTGGAAAAACGGATGTCCCGGTAGATCCGGAACATCGATTTCTTCGGGTCGCCGGTGATTTCGGGAGCCGAGCGGGCAAAGCGAATATCGAGCTCTTCGATGAGCTCCCGCATGGGCGTCACGACCAGGCCCTGGTATTCCTCTTTGTGGGCCTCGAACCACGACTTGTTGTTGTGGCGGCGGAGTTCTTTGAAGAAGCGGAGCGCGGCGGGCGTGAACATATCCCAAGGTCACCGGAAAAGGACCGGACGTGCAAGACCCGGACACTGTGCTTTGAGGGCTTCGATACGGAAATGGCCGAGTTGCCCGGCAGCTACGTGAAGGGACGGGACCTCTAGAGAACGGCCGCCCACGTCATCGGGTCCCCCCGGGCTGGCGGCCGGGGTTACTGGGTGCCGGCGTGACCGGGTGCGCGGGGGGTTGGGGACAGGGCCCACCCCCTGTCCCCTGTTTCTCCCTTGCTCAGGAAGCCTTCGGATAGAACTGCAGCTGCACCTGCGCCAATCCGCTGGCCTGGAGAGTCCAGAGCATGTTCTGGAAGCAGCTGTTAAACAGCCCCACCGTCGTCTGCTGCTGGTTCTTGATGCCCAGGCACGCGGCGAGCGTGGGATTCGCGCTCGCGTCGACCGAGATCTTGAGCAGATCCGAGCCGACGTTCTCGAGCTTCGCGTTCGGGTTGCGGGTCATGGAGATCGTCGCAACGGGGCAGACCACCTCGCTGCTCGACACGCCGGTGGAGTCCGTCACCGCGGCGGTCGCGCAGGTCGACAGAATCGACTGCCCGATGGGCGCCACGGCTCGGACCCACACGTTATAGGTGCTTGAGACACTCACCGGGAGCTGGACGGTCGCGCCATTCGCGTCCGTTGCGTTCGGATCCAGGACCTGGAAGCTCGCTCCGGTCGGAGCCGGCACGATGAAGATCTTCTCTTCCCGGCCGATGCCGTTGCCGTTGTTCCCCTTGATCGATGACGACGAGTCGCCGGCGAACAGCCCGACGAAGATCGTGTGCCCATCGAGACCGGTCATGACGGGGGTCTGGCCCTGCGGCACGCCATCGACGCTCAGGTCGAAGTGCGTACCCGTCGGCGCGATGCCGCCGATGACACCGCTGCTGCCGTTGCCGCCCTTGTCTGCCAGGGTCGACGTTGAGGCCAGCGCGGTGTGGGCTGCGTTGGTCGGGTCGTTACACGCGACCACGCCAACTGCGAGGAGCGCGACGATCGCGCTATAGGTAAGGCTCTTCTGGTGATGCATTGCGACCTCCAAAGCTTTTCCGGCGGTCACGTCGCAAACAAAGGGCCGCCGGCAGTGATTGTCTGCTGGCGGCCAGGCGAACGTGGCGACGGCGGGGTCGCGGTAGTCCCATAGCTTTGCGTGTCCAGCTTTCACTGGATTTGCTCTGAGTCAGCGTTTGATGCGCGGCATTTCTCCGCCACGCGGCGGCAAGTTACTCCCGGGGGGACAAGACGGGTCAACTATCAGATTTTCGTCGCATCACCGGAGCTTCGCGCCATCTGCCTAACCCCGGGCTAACGCCCGGGGTCAGCAACTGCGCAACCCGGCATGCGAAATGCTCCGATCCGCGTGGAATAATTCTCCGCGCCTTTGTGGTAGTAGTCGCCCACGTACCAGATCGTGCAGTCGTCGGTCGGATCGACCGCGGTTTGCGTGTAGTCCTCCCAACGCAACGTGTTCGTTTGCGACCCCGCACCTTCCGCGAGCACCGCTTCGTGTAGCGTGAGAACGCCGGGGGGATCTGAGGCGAGTCGACCCGCGAAGCGCTGGCCCGGAAAATCGCCGTTCCCGCCGTACGAATAGCCGATGCCGATGTCGCCCATCTTGTCCATCGCGGCAGAGGGCATCCAGCGATCGAAGCCATCGGGCGCATAGGCGCCCTGCTGAGCGAGCGTGACGGAGCGATCTTTCCCGACCGTGAACTGATACCAGCGCACCCCGCCCTGCCGGCCATTCGTCTCCACCGAGTGCGACGCGACGATCTCCCCCGTGCCATTCACGTTCCGATAGACGAGCCGGGCCATGAGCTTGTCACCCTGCGCGTCCAAGTGTCGATCGGTGCCCGGCTGACGGATGCAGGACGTGAGCTGGCCGTCACAGAGGAAGTGATACGGCGCCACGGGAATGGTGAAGGGACCCGTGAGCCGGCTGTTGTCGGGATTCACCCAGTCCACGTGGAAACGCCAGTAGTAGATCCCATCATCCGAGAACTTGCCTCGGAGCTGGGTGCCGCCGTCGGCCATGACGATGTTCGGCGACCCCGGCGGCGGGAGCGCCGTGCCATCCAGGTCCGCGTTATTGAGGAAGCTCACGTTGTCGACCACGAAGCACTGCTCGGTGGCGGGCTTGCCGGCCAGCATGCTGGTGCGATCGGCGACGCACGTGTGCTTCTGGATAACCGTGTCACCGGTGCTCGTGGGGACGTACCAGCCGTCAGGCCAGACTGCCGGGCGGGGGTAGTCGGGAAAGAGCGGGCGCAGGAATTCGTAGCGGTACCAGGTGCCAAGGGGGTCGGGGCTGGTCGACACCGCATAGCACATCGCCCAGGGGCCCAGGTCTTCGGGCTTCGGTGGCTCAGGACGAAACCCGCGCGGGAAGCGCGGGCGTTGGGGTAACCCCGGGGACCCCGGGCTTGCGCCCGGGGCTATGGAGGGCACAAACAATTTGGTCGCGGGTCCCGGCTGGTTCTTCACCCCAGGGGGCGAGAGATAGACTTGATTGCTCGCCGTCCAGATCGGGGGCTGGTCGGCGCGACGCTTCATCTCCTTGAAGATCGGCATGACGACGAGCCAGCGGTTCGCGAGCTGGTCGTAGCGGACCACGGCGTCGCCGTTGTCGTCCGCCTCGCACGCGCCGCCGAAGCCCTTGAAGAGCGTGTTCGTCCCGACGGGCCCATAGAGGACTGTGCCCTTCCTGTCGAAGATCGCCATCTGGACGTTGACGATCTGGAAGACGTGGTCGGGACCGACGGCGAGCGTGTTGTCGGACGGGTTGCGGCCGGTGAAGGTGCCCTGTGGTCCCGTGAACCCGTCGCCCAAGCCATCGAAGCTTGTCACGATCTCGGCGGGGGGCTTTGAGCCGGGGCTTGTTTGTTCGACCGCGGCGCCAGCCGCCGGCACGTCAGGGTTCGAGGGCGCGGCCTTGCGGCAACCCGCCATAGCGGCGAGGGCGGCGAGCGCGTACATCAGCTTGTTCACGAGTTTCTCCTGTGGGCTCCTGAATATGCACTTCCTCTGGAGACTTGTCCCAATGAGACGATCCCTGTTCCTGGTCGCCATCGTGCTGACTGCCACCGCTCGGCCGATCGTGGCGCAGGACTTCTTCATCACGCCCAAGGGGTTCACCGTCGATGACCCGGTGCTGCGACGCATCTGGGCGCTCGGCATCGACAGTTCCCACGCTCCCTTCCTGGCTCAGCGGCTGATGGACTCGATCGGGCCACGACTCACGGCGTCACCCGGCATGGAGGCCGGGCAGGCCTGGCTCCTCCACACCTATGCGGGCTGGAACGTCACCGCGCGCAAGGAGCAGATGGGCACCTGGCGCTCCTGGCGTCGAGGGATCACGCATCTCGATCTCCTGGTCCCGCGGGTGCGCACGCTCGAGGCGCAGATGTTGTCGTGGAGTGAGGGGACGCCGGCGGGCAGGCCGGTGCGTGGCAACGTCGTCACCCTTCCCGATGTCGCAGACAGCCCGGCGTTCGTCGCCTGGTTACCAAAGGCGCGGGGGAAGTTCGTGATGACGTCCTTCCCGCCCCCGACTTGCCGTCCGGACGAGAGCTGGGAGAAGTGGGAGCTGCCCGACGTGTGGGATACGCTCAAGGCGCAGCGTACGGTGGCGATGCGGCAGTGGCGCGCGCGGGTTACACGCACGGGCTACCAGGACAGCTATGGGCGGCAGTCGCTTGCCCGCCGGCTCGCGCAGGCGGGGGTCGCCGGGATTCTCACCAACCGGTGGTCCGGTGGGTGGGGGGCGGACCAGATCTTCGACTCGGAGGTCGAGGGCACGCCCGTGGTGGACGTGTCATGTGAGGACTACGGGTTGCTCTATCGTCTCGCGTCGGAGAACGAGGGACCGGTGGTCCAGCTCGAGGCGCAGGCCGTGCGGGGGCCGGAGGCGCCGGTGTACAACGTGGTCGCGGAGCTCAAGGGCGCGGCGCTCCCCAACGAATACGTGCTCCTCTCGGCGCATTTCGACTCGTGGGATGGGGGATCTGGAGCGACGGACAACGGCACCGGGTCCATCACGATGCTCGAGGCGATGCGCATTCTCGCCGCGGCGTATCCCCATCCGCGGCGCACGATTCTGGTCGGGCATTGGACGGGGGAAGAGCTGGGTCTCGAGGGGAGCCGCGCGTTCGTGGCGGATCATCCCGCGATCATGGACAGCTTGCAGGCCGCGTTCAATCAGGACGCGGGCACGGGGCGCGTGATCGAGTTGAGTTCGTCGGGGTTTACGCTGGCAGCGGGGAATCTCGCGCGGTATCTGGTGGACATTCCCGGCGAGCTGACGCGCAACATCAAGTTCACGTTCCCGGGTCCGTCGGGCCCGCCCGATGACTACGCGTCGTTTGTGGGATGTGGCGCGCCGGGGTTCAATCTCGCGTCTGACGACTGGGACTACATGAAGTACACGTGGCACACGAATCGCGACACGTACGACAAGATCGCCTTCGCGGACGTCGAGCAGAACGCGACGCTGGTGGCGATGCTCGCCTATCTCGCCTCGGAAGATCCGCAGTTCATGCCGCGTGACCGGCGGACGGTGATTCCGATGAATCCAGACGGCACGCCACAGCGGTGGATGCGGCTCGATTGCACGCAGCCGGACCGGAAGACGCCGGCGTTCAAGTGAGGAGCGTGAGGAGTCCACGGGCCTTGGCAGCTTCATTGTGTTCAAATGCGCTCGCCATCCGATCTATGGCCGCCTTCTCCAGGCCATAGCGTGCTGCCACATCCCGCCACTTCCTCGTTGCTCCGGCAACATCACCGAGAATCGCGTTGGCCTCGTCCGGTTTGAGGGCGAACTCTTTGATGACGCTCAATGCTAGGCCTATCGATGCCGTCGGCACATTCTCGCGAACAATCGATGTCGACAGCACATGGTCCTTAACGTCCCGCGGCGTCGGGTTCAAGTCAAATGCTGGGGAGAGGCGCCAGCCTCTTTGCCCCTCAAGAAGAATGGCGTGGTTGCGAAGGTGGTCATCCGTGTTCGACACGAGCACGTTGAAGACAATTCGGCGCCAGATTTCGTGGAGGTCTTCCTTGACCGCTGCGCCGAATTGCCTAAGGGTGTCAACGATCTCGAGGTAGGAATGATCTTCGCCGTCACTCGCACCGAGGAGGCTCATCGCGGATAGAAAGGGAATGCGAATCCCGCCCTGGCGGTCGAAGCGCCGCAGGATGAGAACAGAACGCCCGCCGACCAGATTGAGGGATGAGTCTGCGACTGTGACGCCCGCCATTCTCGCGAGGGTCGTGGTTACCGCCTCCCACCGTATGACATCATAGGTGTCGTGAACGGAAGGGAACTTGGCAATCAGGAGGTTGCCATCCTTACCAAGGATCGAGGCCTTAGGACGGGCCCCGCCGAGGGAGGATCCGGGGGCGAGCAGCATGCGGATATCGTCCGGCGTTTCCTCATCACTCTCGAAGCGGTTGCTTGCCGCCAACAGCGCCGGCAGCTGCACCAATGGCGGCACGATGTGGGCCTTTGCATCTGCTAGAAAAGGTCCCTCGGTCTCGAAGCGAAAGCGTAATGCGCCGGCCCTGGTGAAGTCGGACACCCCTAAGAGGTAGTCTAGTTCTCCCAGTGTTCTGGGTGCGCGTCCCTCGGTTTCGGCGCGCTTCCGTTCAGCGCTTCGGAGAAGATTTCGCCCCCAGCGATCTGGTGCCGAGTCGCCTATAGATCCAAAAACCTGCTGCGATGACTTCGTGTGAAAGGGGGCAGGGTCCAGCGGGAGGGCAGGCTCAAGGCCGAAATGACTTGCGTGACGAAGCCAAGACTCGTCGTAGAGAAAGGAGGCGCTTTCCCGTCCCTTGGCGAATCGCGAGTACAGCCGACCGACAAAGTGTGATACTCCCTCCAGGTCGACGTAGACCCGAACGATTTGGTCAGTCATAACGCCACAATCGTCGGGGGGACCGGACCCGCTGAGGCAGCCGGTCGCTCTCAAGGGTGAGGCCGGTGAGGTCCTGTCCCGGGTCAGCTAGTGCCGCCAAGCGATCGAGCAGTCCGAGTACATAAAGGACGGTTGCGTAGATCCCAAGGGAGACAGAGGGGTCTCCGCGTTCGACCTTCCTAAGCGTTGTGCGAGTTATCAACGCCCGGCCTGCGACGGTGTCTGTTGACAGACTGCGGCGGCGGCGGGCATCTCGTATGTCGGACCCTAGACGCCGGAGTGCCGCGATGGCTGGCCCTGGGATTGGTGGTAGTACGCGCGCCATAATGGTTAATATCATAGCCGCTAAGTCGGTTAATGTCTATGATATTAATCTTTATATGTGTAGAACATTCAGCTCTGGAAACGGAAAGGCAAATGCGGCAAGCACTTACCCTGCGCCCTCAGGGTCGGCTGCTCCAATGGGTTCCGGCTGCCGTCATCGACTTCGTGGCTCGATAGCGTTGACTAGCGCTCGGAGTCATCGCCTGATCGCTCAGGGAAAATGGCAAGTTGCCGCCGCAGATCGAGGGCGGCTGCTAGAAACGCAGCCGCATCGATAGGAAAGACCTGCTCGAACCACGAAGCCAGCTTCGCTACCTCCTCGGTCAGGAGGGCGGGAGCAGACCGTTCCCAGGACCCCCGGGGGTGGGTAACCGCGATCCGGATGTTCAACCAGTTCCGGTCGTGCCACCCCATCGGTCCTTCGGGAAACTGATATCCCTCAATGTTCAGCTTGAAGCGCTGGCCACTCGGAGACTGAAGTTCCACGGCACTACTGCGACTGCGAGTCGCTCTGCCCACGGGGACTCATCCAGCGTCCGACCAGATCGCGGACACCGGCGCCGAGGATTTCATCGAGGCCGCGGGACGTCTGCAGCTCACCGGCTGAAACCTCCGCGTCGTTCACCGCTTCCCAGACGACGTCGCCTCGCCGAGCGTCCCAGACGTGTACGAAGAGCTGAAGACCCTGGTCCGTCCGGGTGGAGTAGCCGGTGAGGAAGTTGCCGGAGACGCTCTTCCCGCTCGCGTAGGCCGCGCGGGTGTAGAGGAAATACTTCACCCCCACGGCCCTCCCCATCGAATCGATGGTGCCCTTGTCGAGCACAGAGGTCTGCAGATAGTCGCGGATGGCCTGCGCGTACCGGTCGGTCAGGTGAGCGGCATTGATGCGGTTGAGGGTGGTGTCCGCGGGAAGGACGACGATCTCGCGGCGCTCCCGTCCCAGAACGGCGTACAGGGAGTCGGAGATCAGGCGCCGGAATCCCTCGAGACCCTCACCCGACGACACCGGCAGGATGGCGACGGAATCCACCACCGGTGCAACCGGCGCGAGGTACGTGACGGAGGTGGAGGTGTTGATAGGTGCGGCACATCCGACGCCGGCGACACACAGAACGGCGAGGACCATAAGCTGCGGGCGCATAGCCCCTCCCTTTGAGGTGACGGCGATTCTTCGACCGCCTCAAGTCTCGGGGAGGGGTGTGACACTACAGCCTGATTCGGTATCCGCCCTCGTCGTGGGTGGGGGCCCAATCCCGGACCATTCCGGCCGGCAGGTCCTTGATCAACCGACGGACCAGAGGCCTGAGAATCGGCGCGCCCTTGGAACCTCGACCACGACCCGTGATGACGTGCACCACGGCACCCGGCATTCGGGCTTTCCAGGTCTCAAGGAACACCTTGAGGGCGGGCTCCACCTCGCCCGCCGGAAATCCGTGCAGGTCGAGGGTGGCAGCGGCGGGGCCGTCGAGTAGGGGATCTGAGGGGTCGAACTTGGGGTGTTTGGGCATGGCTCAAAGATGGGGGGGCGGTGTGACAGCCCGTCTCACCGGGCAGACGCCGAGCCGCGGCTTCATGCCGCGCCGGCCAAGTGGGGGCCGGGCTCTCGTGAACCCCGGGCTGACGCCCGGGGTTAGTCTACCCATCCGTATCGTCTAACAAGGTACCGGCTCCATTCCCCGAGCGTCGGCATATGTTTGCCCGCGACTGCTTTGAGGAGTTGTTCTGGCGTCGTCATTCCGAAGCGTTTGGGATCCTTGAGAGTCGAGCGGACCACGTCCTCCACCGTCCGCCCCCGCTCCTTCAGCTGAGGAGCCGTAATCCGGTCGCGATACTCCCGGTTCTCGTCTGGACACACGACGACAGCTCTCGCTTCCGTGATACCCAACTTCATAACAGAGTGCCAGGATATGAGCATGCTTGCGTCCCACTGAGTCGATCGGATTCCTGCCGACCGTCGAGATCGTCGGCGACTCCTGCCGGAACTGGCTCTGGCGCACAAGCTCAGCCGCCTTGAAGCTCAAGCCACCGCCCCCCTGACCGCCTCCCGGAGACTCTCCGGCTCCAAGACCTCCGCCCCATCCCCGTACTGCAACACTTCCCGGACAAACCACGCCGGATCCGCGACTCGGAAACTGACCACGTACCGCCCCCGGCTGTCCTCATGCCCGCCGGGGTGCTCCTCCCGAATCCAGCGAGCGATGCGGGGCTCGAAGGCCACTTTGGCCACAATTGACGCGTGGATCTCCGAATCGGCGCGAGTGAGAGGTCTGAAGGACTGCTGGTGCTCGAACGCTCGCCCGGTCAGGGTCGCCTCGAGTACCCGCTCACACTTGAAGAGCCGGAAGCCGCGCACCGTTTCACACCAGGCGTAGCAATACCACGAGCCATCCTGCTCCAGAATCTGGTACGGATGGATGACCCGGTGCGACGGCTCGCCATCCGAGCCGCAGTAGTTGATCTCGATCGAGTGCCGGGCACTCCTGCCGAGTGTCGCCACCGCCAACACCATCTCCACGTGCCCGCTCGGCGCCGGGCCCACCAGGAACGACTCCTCCGCGAGCTCCGGGCGAGAAGCTTTCGGAAGCGTCGCGAGGAGCTTCGCCGCCAGCCGCTTCCCTCCCTGACTCCCCGCCATCTGCGCCGTGAGCGCCAGCACTTCCTCGGCCGTCAGTCGGAGAGGCCTGCGAAACGGACCTCGGCTCGAGACCGTGAACCCATCCGCCAGGAGACCCACCGTGAGACTCGCGAGCCACGGCTTGTACTCGTCTCCGATCCCGACCAGCACGTCCAGGTCGCCGCGGAGTGTTTCCTCGGTGACGCCGAGGTGGGACGCGGCGGCGCGGTAAGAGATGGGTTCGTCGTTGTCACGCTGTGACAGCCACGCGATAAGGCTGGTGAGCCGCTCGAGCTGGGTGGACGCGGTGTCCGCCATGGTCAGGCGTACCGCGCGGCAACGGAAGTGCGAAGGGCGTCGAGCTGCTTCTTGACCGACGCGGGCTCGAGGACTTCAACCTGGTGACCGAAGGTGAGGAGCCAGCGGAGAAAAGGATCCTGCGCGCGGACTTCGAACTCGAGCTGGGCGCCTCCATCTTCGGTGACGCCTTTCACCACCTTGCCGAGGCCCTCGCCGATTACCCAGCGGGACTGGGGGAATCGGACTTCGATCCGCACCGTGACGGGCTTGGCTTCAGTCAGCTCCCAGGGTGCGCGCTTCAAGTACTGATCGATCTTGAACCCCTTCGGTACGCGGAAAGCACCCTTCTCTCCCGCCACCGGTTCAGCCTCCCGCATCCGGTCCACGCGGAATATCCGCATGGCATCGCGCTCGCGGGACCGCCCTACGCAGTACCACGTGCCCCAGGACAGCATCATCCCGTAGGGCTCGATGACTCTTGACTCCTCTTCGTCCCGGCCGATGGCGTAATACCGGCACTTCACCGCCCGGCGCTCGCGCACGCCGTCGAACAGGACGCGGAACGCTTTCTCGAAGCCCGCGGTCGGCCTCGTGACGATCTCTTCCTTCACTACGTCGCTGACTTCGGGAATGTCGAACGAGAGTTTGCCAAGAGCCGAGTGGGCAGCGGTGGAGAGCAAGTTTCCGGTGACCTGGGCCACTCGTTCAGCCGCACGCCGCAAGATCATCATCTCCGACGGTTCGAGGGTGACCGAGGCCAGCGAGTAGGGCCGTGAGCCGCGGGACGGGTTCCTCGTGGCGGTTCGGACGTCAAGGTAGGGGAGATAGAAATCCCGGGCGTGGAGTTGGTAACCCTCCACCTCCTGGTCTGCATGTTCTGCCCAGACCGTCTTCTTCTCGAGTTCGACCCCCAAGGCGCGGAGCTCCTTCTTGTCGCGCTCGAACTTGCGGCGGGCCGATTCTCGGCGCGTGTCGTCCTCGGAAACCCAATCGTCTTTGTAGTCCTGAACCTGGGAGAGGATGTCTTCACGGGCGGCGGCGGTACCACGGCCGAGCAGGAAGGCCAAGAGGTTGAGCCAGCGTTCGGTCTTGGTCACGTCCCGGCCAGATCCCGCAGAACTTCCACCAGACGCACCATCGCCCACGTGTCGCGCTCACAATAGTTGAGGAGGTCGTTGCGCACGCGCTCGCGCTCATGGGGCGGGATCTTGTCCGCGACAAACAGGAGGCGGGCGATCTCGACCGATGCCACGCGCCCATCCACGATGACGAGATCCGAGTAGGTGAGCTCGGGAACGAGGGGAGTGAGGATGTCCTTGAGCGAGAAGGAGCCGAGGAAGTCCGGGTGGTAGACGTTGTTGCGGACCACCGGGTGGAGGTCGACGAGCTTCTTCTCGAGCGCGAGCAAGTCGTCCGCGAGCGCGGGGATGGCGCGCTGGAGCTCGCGGATGCGGGTCTTTTCAAACGACGTGTACATCAGCACCACATCCGCGTTCGCGGTGGCCTTGATCATCGCTTCGGCCAGCGGCGGCCGGGCGTCGAGGGGACCCTCGGCGAGGTGGGCGGCGTGGGTGTAGGTGCCGTCCGGCTGGCGCTCGTGGTAGCTGAATTGCGCCGCGGCCTGCTGCCAGGGAGCCATGCCGGTCCAGACCGGGATGGCGCGCATGATCGTTTCGAAGTCGAGGAAGCCGAGCCGTTTGGCTCCGACAATGGGTGCGAGATCTTCCGCGAGGGTCGGTTCGACGATCACGCGCTTCTCGGCCATCGCCTTCAGCTGGCGTTTCTGAACGACGTTGAGCTTCTCTTTCGGAGGCAGCTGATTGATCGACGTGATGCCGCGGGTGAGATAGGCCACGGACGTCTTGGGGCCCACGCCGGCAAGGTTGCCGATGAAGTCTTCCGTTTTCGGCCAGCACCGGGCGAGGAATGGGCAGTCTCTGGGGTCGAAGCAATGGTGGCCGAGGGGGGCGTCGGGGAGGGGGCCTGAGAGCATGTCGCGTTGGGCTTTGATCTCCGCGGGCACCCCCGGCAGGAAGGCGGCGACGTCAGCGGTCACATCCGTGTGGGCAAAGAGGTCCCCGGAGTCCGGGGCTCGGAATTCCCTGTTCAGGTGCATGACTTCGGTGGACGTGATCGAGATGCCGGAGGCGGCGGCGACTCGGGCCTGGACAGCGACGTCCTTCACATGTTCCGGCTTCTGCGAAGTGGAGGACTTCACCTCGATAAGACGGTAGCCCTTTTCTTCCTTCTTGAGGACATCGATCGCGACGAAGGTGTCGTCGGCGATGAAGGTGGCTTCGAAGATGGCGGGGGCGCCGTCGGCGAGGGCTTTCTGGGTGGCGGCGACGCGGCCGGGGTCGCGATGCGGGAGGTCGATGAGGACGCCGCCTGGGAAGCGGGCGCGGGCCGCTTCGCCCACCAGGTGGCCTTGATTGAAGAGGTCCTGGAGGACCTTGTCGGGTTGCAGTTCTTTCGCGTCCGGCTCGTGGACTTCCCACCAGAGTTTCTTGTGGCATTGCATCCCGGAGGTGAAGCGGGATTTGGAAAGGCCGTAGGTTTTCTTGGTCATGCGGCGAAGGTCGTGGAGGGGTGTGACAT
>DASQIZ010000114.1:0-20571 GCA_035631315.1 Gemmatimonadales bacterium | reverse complement strand
GACGGGCACGCAGGCTGGGTGGACCGCGAGCATCACGAACATCAACACCCCGACGTCCTGCGCGATCTACATCGGCGCCGTGACGCCCACGGCTCCGGCCACGACCTCGAACGCCGAAGGCGCTCCGGTCTGCCAGTAAGCATCTCGTAGCATGGATCAACGGAGCGGCGGGGACTTCCCCGCCGCTCTTTTTTTCTGCCTATTCCCGGTGTGGGCAAGCCCTCGCTCAAGACCGAGCTCCTTTTCAATCTTGCGTTTCTGGCAGCGGCGGCGCTCCTCCTCGGAGTGGCGAGTATCCTCGCGCTCGAGGCCCTGACCGCCGGCCTCACGTCCGGAGAGCTGCTGCCCCTGGTCCTCGTGACCGTCGCCGTCGACGTCGGGATCTTCATCATCTTCGGCCGCTACATCGTGACGCGGCACGTGCTCCGTCCCGTCGAGCGCCTCATGAACGCCGCGGACGCCGTGGCCTCCGGAGACCTCGGTGCCCGGGCGCCCGACGCCGAAACGCAGGACTTCACCTCCCTCGGCGAACGACTGAACCGGATGACCGACCGCCTGCTCGATGCCCAGAGTCAGCTCGTCCGGTCGGAAAAACTCGCCAGCGTCGGCCTCCTCGCGGCCGGTGTCGCCCACGAAATCGGCAACCCCCTCGGCGCCATCGGCACCTATCTGGAAGTGGAGCGGCGGCGTGGTGGGGATTCCGAGATCATTGGCGGAATGACGCGGGAGCTCGAACGCATCGACAAGATCGTCCGCGGACTCCTCGAGTATGCCCGGCCCAAGGATGAAGCAGTGCAGTCGCTCGACGTGAAGGCGGTGATGGAAGCGGCGTTCGAGCTGATGCGCGCGCAGGGCGCGTTCAAGAAGTGCAATCCTCAGCTTGACGTCGGCTCCGACGTGCCCCGCGTTCGCGGCCGCGCCCACGCGCTCGAGCAGGCCCTGGTCAACCTCCTGCTCAACGCTGTAGACGCGACACCCGCGCAGGGTCCTGTGATCATGGGTGTCAGACGTTGGCACTTCGATCCTGAGGAAGTGGGCCTTTCCCGCCACCGCTCCACCGATTCCGGGACTCGCACGTTCACCCGGGCCCACCAGCGGCGGCCTTCCTTGCCCCCGATCCCCGACCTGGATGCCGGGGCGGTTGGCGCACTGCTCTTCATCGTGGACGGCGGGCCGGGTGTGCCGAAGGAGGACCGGGCCCGTGTGTTCGAGCCGTTCTACACAACCAAGGAGCCGGGCCGGGGTACGGGTTTGGGCCTCGCGATCGTCCAACGGACCGTCTTCGACATGGGTGGATTGGTCTGGGTGGAGCAGGCGCGGGAAGGGGGCGCGGCCTTCAAGCTGTTCCTCCCTCAGGCCGTCGAGGCGACCAGTTGACCCGGGTCCTCATCGTCGACGACGAGCCGGGGCTCCGTCAGTCCCTCGGATTGCTCCTCTCCGGCGAGGGGTACGAGGTCACGTCCGCGCGCACCGGCCGCGAGGGGCTCGAGCTGGCGCTCGCCGAGCCGTTCGATCTCCTGCTCTGTGATGTCCGGATGCCCGAGCTCGATGGAATCGGATTCCTTCGCGCGTACCAGGAGAAGGGCGGCACCGGGCTGGTCGTGATGATGAGTGCGTACGGACGGGAGGACGCCGCGATCGCGGCCATGCAGGAAGGTGCGTACGACTACCTGCCCAAGCCCTTCCGTCCGGACGAGGTGATTCTCACGCTGAAGAAGGCGGAGGAGCGCGAGCGCCTGCGGTTCGACGTGGCGCGTCTGAGGGCCCGTCTCGACGGCGTCGACGGCGGTGTGGTGCCGCCCGGCGGCATGGTGGCGGAGAGCCCGGCGCTGAGGGATGTCCTGGACATCGTTGCCCGGGTGGCGGCCCACAAGACGACGGTGCTGATCACCGGCGAGAGCGGGACCGGCAAGGAAGTAGTGGCGCGCGCCATCCACCGGGCTTCGCCCCGCGCCGGAGGGCCATTTGTCGGGATCAATTGTGCCGCGATCCCCGAGTCACTCCTCGAGTCCGAGCTCTTCGGGCACGTGCGTGGGGCGTTCACCGGTGCGGTCGCGGACAAGCCGGGGCTCTTCGAGCAGGCGGAGCGGGGCACCATTCTCCTGGACGAAATCGGCGAAATGCCGGCGCCCCTGCAGACCAAGCTTCTGCGCGTGCTTCAGGAAGGCGAAATCAGGCGGGTGGGGGACCAGCGGTCGCGGAAGGTGGATGTCCGGGTCCTCGCCGCCACGGCCCGCGACCTCGAAGCGGACGCCAAGCGGGGGAGCTTTCGCGAGGATCTCCTCTACCGCCTGAACGTCGTCGCCATTCACATCCCGCCACTCCGGCAGCGGCCCGAGGACATCCCGGCTCTTGCCCATCACTTCGCCCGGTTGGCAGCCCACCGACTTGGGCGCCGTCTGGGGCTTTCCGTCGCCGCGGTCGAGTGGCTGAAAGATCAGTCCTGGCCCGGTAACGCCCGGGAGCTGGAGCACACGATCGAGCGGGCAGGTGTCCTGTCGGACCACGAGATCCTCGAGCCCCGCGATTTCCAGCCCGCGACTCGGGGAGATGGTGCAGCGGCCGCGTCCGGTGCCGCGCGGACTCTTCGCGAGACCATGGATGTCGCCGAGCGGACGGCGATTGCCGAGGCGCTCGCCGCGGCAGGTGGAAACCGGCGGGAGGCGGCGACCCGGCTGGGGGTCAGTCTCCGCACGCTCTTCTACAAGATTGCGAGGCACGGACTCGAGTAGTCTGCAGGGACCTGCATCACACTCGCGCATTGCCAGAGCAGAACGCTGCACCGTCTTTCTTCCTCGTTTTTCAACTCGGCCCCGTTCGCAGACTTCATGGTGGCACGCGACGTGACTATGTCGCGCGCGTGAGTTTCGTCGAGCTGATGGTCGCGATTGTCATTCTCGCGGTTGGCGTCCTTGGCCTCGCGGCGACATCTGATTCTGCCCAGCGGGCGATGACGCGCGGGCGGCTGAGAGCGGAAGCCGTGGCTCGATCTGCCGTCACCGTCGATTCCTTGAGGAACCAGGTATGCCGGATTTCGGGGTCTCTCAGCGGGACCGATCGCGGGCAGTGGTGGACCGTGAGTGCGCGAGGGCCGGCGCGGTACATCGTGGACAGCGTTCGGGCGAATGGCAGGCGGTTCACGGTCGAGGGGGCGGCGTTGTGTCCATGAGCGCGCGGGGATTCACCATCCTCGAGCTGGTGATTGCGCTGGGTCTCTTCGCGGCGGTGATGACGGCGGTGGGCCGGGTGCTGCTGACGCAGAAGCGCTTGTATCGGGAGCTGGGTCAGCGGGCCGATCTCAGTGACAACCTCCGCACGGCGGGAGACATCCTGGGGGCGGAGCTGTGGGGGCTCGATGCGGTGGATGGAGACATCATCGCCTTTGGACCGGACTCGGTCACCATCAGGGCCGAGCGCGCCTTCGCGCTCGCGTGCTCCATCGCCGGGGGGGTGGTGGTCTTGAACCGGGCGATGACCTTCGGCGTGCGCAGCATCGCCGCCGGTGATTCCCTGCTGGTCTACGGCGACTCGGCGTGGCATCCGGGGCTCGCCACCTCAGTATCGTCGAGTGCCTGCGCGGACTCGACGCAATCCCCTGTCAGAGCGTTCGAGGTGGTGACGTACCGGTCGTATCGGGCGTCAGATGGGGCGTTCTACATCGGCGTGCGAGACGCCGGCGGGCTGCAGCCGATCGCGGGACCGCTCGTTTCCAGTGGACTCCTGTTCTCCTTTTTCGATACCGCGGGAGCGCCTGCTGCCGTGGCCGGTGACATTTCTGCGATCCGCATCCGCGTGCATATGCAGAGCGCGGAGCCCGTTACGAGACGCGGGGTGACGGTGCCTCTGCAGGACAGCTTGGTCAGCTGGGTGACTCTGAGGAATAACCTGGCGGTTCCCGTGATTTCGAACCCCGGGCTTACGCCCGGGGTTAGGTAAGTCCCTGGTACATGTCGATACTCTCATCCGTGCTCCTATTGGTTGTTTCCCTAGCCTTGATGGCAGGGGGATCTGTTTTCCTGATCAACGAGACTCGGATTTCGGAGCAATCCGTTTCCCTGGTTCAGTCCAAGGGAGTCGCAGAGGTCGGAATTGCCCAGGCGCTCGAGTCGTGGGATCC
Organism: Gemmatimonadales bacterium; assembly: GCA_035631315.1. GTDB lineage: Bacteria > Gemmatimonadota > Gemmatimonadetes > Gemmatimonadales > GWC2-71-9 > 40CM-2-70-7. The sequence goes on along the minus strand of DASQIZ010000114.1, from coordinate 16,454 downwards.
ACGTACCGCGACACGAGTCCGGAGCGGTCTGTACTTGGTGAATCGCTCCGGGCTTGGTCTGCTCGTGCGTCTCAAGCCTGTGACTTTTCCTGAGGCGGCGCTCATCGCCGGCGGTAGTATCACGCTCGCGCCGGGGGCGAGGGTGGACGGGGTCCAGGACTCAGGGGCCACAAGCCAGAGGCTCGTTGGGGACCTGGACTTGGCGCGGGTGTCGGACCTCGCCGACCTGACGGTCCCCGGTGGGAGGTACGGCCTGCTCCCGGCAGTTCCCGGAGACGGGGTTCTTCACATTGTGGGAGACGCCGAGGTAGGGGGAGGGAGCGGTACTGGGGTGCTCCTGGTGGACGGGGACCTCACGGTGACGGGTCCACTGACGTTCAACGGTCTGATTGTCGTCCGAGGGAAACTCCTAGTGTCAGGATCAGGCATTTCGAACACGCATCTGTCTGGCAGTGTCGTGACAGTTACAGGGACGACTGGCGACAGTAGCCTGTGGATATCCTACGATAAAACCTTATTGGATAAAGTCTTATCAAAATTCGGGACACCGGAGAAGCTACCGTCGAGGTCATGGACTAGTCTAAGTCAGTGGGGTTAAGTGTCGGTCAGACCAAAGGTTGTTTGATTTGCCTAAAGTTGCTTCGAGGCTTGACAGGATAAGGGGTGAATCATACTGTAGTTTGCCCTTGAACCCCCTGTCACTAACTCAAGGCGACTATGGCGCTCCTTAGCTTCCTGGGCGGCAAAAAAACCTCGGTCGGCCTCGACGTCGGCTCCGGCATCATCAAGCTGGTGGTCGTCGACCACTCCGGGTCTGAACCCGAACTGGTCAAGGTTGCCACGACCGAAGTGGCGACCGACGCGATCGTCGAAGGCGAAGTGATGGACCCAGGCATCGTCGCGGAAGCGATACGGGGCCTGTTCTCGACCGCCGGGGTCAAGCAGAAGGCGGTCGTCACGGCCGTCGGCGGCCGCGACGTCATTGTCAAGAAGATTCAGATGGACCGGATGAAAGAAGCGGACGCCCGCGAGGTCATCCGCTGGGAAGCCGAGCAGCACGTGCCATTCGACATGGCGAACGTGGAGCTCGATTTCCAGATCCTGGACCCCAACGCCGAGGGGCTCCAGATGAACGTCCTGCTCGTGGCGGCCAAGCGGGAGCTCGTCGAAAGCCGGGTCTCCCTGCTGACCGAGGCGGGACTGCAGCCTGCCGTCATCGACGTCGATGCCTTCGCCATCCACAACGCCTTCGAGCTGAATCACCCCGACGCGATGAATGGGGTGGTCGGTTTGGTCAATATCGGCCATGAAGTCACCAACGTGAACATCCTGGAGGACGGCGTCCCCGTCCTGACCCGGGACCTCTCCGTTGGCACCCGGCGATTCCGCGAGGACTTGCAGCGCGAGAAGGGTCTCACGGCGGAAGACTCCGAAAAAGCGGTGACGGGCGCGGTCCAGAGTGCGGACCTCGCGTCCTACGTCGAACAGCGTGGCGAAGAGATCTCCGTGGGTGTCGAGCGGGCGGCCGCCTTCCTGGCGAGCGCGTCCCGGTCCGCCGGCGGCCTGGCCCGGGTCTACACCTCGGGTGGCGGCGCGCGCATCCCCGGCATCAACGAAGCATTGGCGTCCCGGCTCAAGGTGCCGGTGGAGCTGGCGAGCCCGATTCAGCGGCTGTCCTACCGCCAGGAAGCGTTTGAAACCGTGTCGATCGACGAGATCGCTCCTCTGCTCATGCTCTCCGTGGGCCTGGCGCTGAGGCGTGCGGCATGATTGAAGTCAATCTCTTACCCGGCCAGAAGAAGAAGGCGGCGGGAGGCGGGGCGAAGTTCAAGCTCCCCGACTTCAAGAACCTGCTCGCCAGCATCAAGGATCCGTGGCTGATCGCCGCCGTGGTGTCCTGGGTGCTGATCGGCGGCGGCTCTGCCGCGCTCTTCCTGATCGATTCCGGCAGGAAGCTGGCGGTCGACCACAGCCTGGCCAACGCGCAGCACGATGCCGACAAGTTCAGCGCCCTGATCGCCGAGAAGCAGAAGCTGGAAAAGCACCGCGATTCGCTAATCGTCCAGATCAACGTGCTCCGCCAGATCGACGGCCAGCGGTATGTGTGGCCGCACCTGATGGATCAGATCACGAAGGCGTTGCCGCCCTACACCTGGCTCCAGGACATGCAGCAGACGGCGACCGCGCCGGTGATCCCATCGTCCAGCGGGGCCAACGGCGCGAAGCCGTCGTCTGTGGACTCGGCCGCGGCCGCGAGCGCCGTCAACGTCGTGCTCAACGGCCGCACCGTCGACATCCAGGCGTATACGACGTTCCTGCGCCAGCTCGCGGCGTCTCCGTGGATCACGGACGTGACGCCCGCTCAGGCGCAGACGGTCATCGAGTCGGACCGGCCGGTGACGGCCTTCTCGGTGTCGTTCAAGTACAAGCAGGCCGATTCGGTCTTCATCCGCACGGTGCCGCTCGTGCAGTCGGTGAGGTAGCGCATGGCCCTCGGCATCCCGAAAGACCAACGGTCGCAGATCATGCTGGTCCTGGTGATCGCCGCGCTGGGCGGCGGCTACCTGTATTACGACAACCTGCACACGCCGACCGCCGCGGCCATCGACGTCGAGCAGAAGAAAGTCGACAGCCTCACGGACGTCGTGAACAAGGCGAAGGCCGATCTCGCGAGCGGCTCGGTGGAAGACCTCCGCCGGCGGGCCGACGAGTACGAGGCGGACCTGTCGCTCATGCGCCAGCTGGTGCCGGAAAAGAACGACGTGCCGAACCTGCTCGACGACATCTCGACGAAAATGAAAATCCGCGGCGTGACGCAGAACCAGTTCGCGCCCTCGTCGGTGGACCACGGGTCGCCCTTCGACACCTATCAGTACCGGCTGTCGGTCTACGGCCACTATGATCAGCTCGGCGAGTTCTTCGCGGACGTCGCGAGCATGCCGCGCATCGTGGTGCCCCAGAACGTGAGCCTGAAGGCCGCGACCCCGGGCGTGATGAAGCTGCTTGGGGACACCCTGGGCGGACTCCTCGAGGCGGACCTCACGCTCCGCACCTACGTGAAGGCGCAACCGGCGCCGGTCCCGGCGGGGGCGAAGAAGCCCGCCGCTGCCGCGCCCGCGAAGTCGGGGGGCGCGCAATGACCGCGACTCGGATGTTCGGGGTACTTCTGCTCGCCGCGCTTCCGCTGGCGGCGCAGAATCCGCCCCCGGCGAAGAAGGACACCAGCGCGGCGAAGACGCCTGCCGCACCGGCCGCGCCCGCCAAAGACAGCTCGACGACGCTCCTCCGCGAGGTCTTCTCGTACGAAGGCTCGGGCCGCGATCCGTTCGCGTCCCTCCTCCGGAACGGCGACGTCCGTCCGCTCTTCGCCGACTTGAAGCTCCTGGCCATCTACTTCGACGGGCAGTATCCGGGCCGAAGCGTCGCGGTGCTCCGCGACATCACCACGCAGAAACGCTACCAGGTGAAGCCGGGGGAGGTCCTCGGCCGCCTGAAAGTCGCGCAGATCAGACCGCGCGACGTCACGTTTACCGTGCAGGAATTCGGATTCGAGCGGCAGGAGACCCTGTCGCTCGCCAAGCCGGAGGAGAGCCAATGAAGCGCATCGCTGCCCTTGCCGCAGGCCTGCTGGTCGCCGCGGCGCCAACGTTGCCGGCCTCCGGATTCGGGGACGGTGAAGTCCGGGCGGTGAGCGTGCTCCCCGCGGCCGGGAAAGTGTCCGTGGTGATCGACCTCCGCGGCGCGGTCCAGGTGACCGACTTCACGCTGACCAATCCGTCGCGCCTGGTCCTGGATCTCCAGGGCTCCCGCCTGACGGGCCCCGCGGTCCTCTATGACGGACAGAATCGCGGCGGCGTGAAGAACGTCCGCTACGCCCAGTACAAGCCCGACGTCGTGCGTGTGGTGATCGAGCTCGACGCCTCGAAGGACTACAAGATCGACCAGCAGACCGGGTCGGTGACGGTCTCCTTCGGGACCGACCGCACCGCTTTCGCGGCGTGGAGCAGCCAATACAACACGACGCCCGCGCCCGCTCCGCAGCCTCCGGTAGCGAGTACCCCGGCACCTCAGTCGCAGCCGGCAAGTGAGCCCGCGGCCGAAGTCACGACGCCGGTGAGCGCCAATCCCGCCGCCGTCGACCAGTTCCTGGCCACCCATGCCCGCGAGGCCGCGCAGTCGCAGGCTCCGCGCATCACGGTCCAGTGGGACAAGGCCGACATCGCGGACGTCGCCGCCGGCTTCGCCGCGTTCTCGGGCCGCACCATCGTCGTCGGCAAGGACGTGAAAGGCACCATCTCGGCGCAGATCAAGAATCAGCCGTGGGACCTCGCGTTCCAGGCCATTCTCGAGTCCCAGGCGCTGGCCTGGCAGCCTCTGCCCGGCGGCATCATCAACGTCGTCAACAAGGCCGACCTCGCGCGGGCCGATTCCACGGTGCCGACCGAGACCCGGCTGGTCCGGATCAACTACGCCAAGTCGACCGCCCTGCAGGGCGCGGTGGCGTCGATCGTGTCGAAACGCGGCGCCGTAGTCGCGGACACGACGACGAACGCACTGGTGATCACGGATATTCAGTCGCGCATCGAGCAGGACGTGGCCTTCGTGCAGGCGCTCGACGTCCGCACGCCGCAGGTCTCGATTCAGGCGAAGCTGATCTTCGTCGACCGCACCGACGTCGAGGACATGGGCGTGAAGTACGACCTCGGCACCGGCTCGGGCTGCTTGATCACGGGCGCCCATCCCTGCCAGTTCTTCAATACGCTGGTCCAGCGGGCCGACCCCTCGACTCTGAAGCCGATCGACACCAACGGTGACGGCATTCCGGACGCCGTGGTCGCGACGGGAACGTTGCCCGCGAGCCAGACCGTGGTGGACCTTGGCGGTAATGCGCTCTCGGCCCTCGGCAACGCGGGCCAGGAAGTCATCAACCCGGCCCTGAGCCTGATCTTCTCGACCGCGATCGGGAACTTCAACCTGACCAGCTTCGTGCAGGCGCTGCAGACCGTGGAGCTCGCCGATCTGCAGGCGGAGCCCTCGGTCACGACGTCGGACAATCACACGGCCGAAGTGCTGGTCGGTGACAAGGTGCCCCTCCGGGTGATCGACGTCGGGTCGATCGGCCAGACCACCGGATCCGCGGCGCCGCGCGCGACGGTCAACTTCCAGCAGACCGGTATCGATCTGAAGGTCACGCCGCACGTGACGGCGAACCGGCAGATCCTCATGGAGGTCCACGCCGAAAACTCGAGCGTGAAGACCGCCCCGGTGGACATCGGGTACACGATCCAGACTCAGCAGGCAGACAATCAGATTCTCGTCAACGACGGTGAAACGGCCGTTATTGGCGGGCTGACCGTGACCAACGTCACGGTGAGCAAGTCCGGAATCCCGTTCCTTGTAGACCTGCCCATTCTGGGCAAGCTGTTCGGCTTCACGAATCAGCAAGAGGAACGGCGCGATCTCTTGATCCTGATCACGCCCCACATCATCGACGACCTGGCGACCACCAGCGCCGGGAACTGAGGCGGGGGTTCGTATGCGGGCAGGACGGAACGTGCGTCTGTACGCCGCCGTAGCCTTCGGCGCGCTTGTGCTCGGGGGCTGCGAAACCGCGGCCAATGCGGGCGGAGTCTCACGCGACAACATCGCGCCGCGGATCACGTTGACGACGCCGAACAAGATCCACCCGAAGGTGGACAGCCAGACGATCTCCGGCGGTCTCTCCTTCAACGTCACGGCGTCGGATAACATCGCGGTCGACTCGATCGACCTGACGTTCAGCATCGGGTACATCGCCGTACACGACTCAGGCCTGGTGGGTGGCGCGAAGTCGGTCAGCTACGTCTTCAGCCTCAACTCGGCTCAGCTGGTCGGCGCCGGCGGCCAGATCCTCATCGTCGGCACCGCCCGCGACGGCGCGGGGAACCGCTCCAAGCCCGACACCATCACGATCTTCCTGTCCAACAAGCAGGCCCTCGCGGCCTTCCTGCTGGCCCCCACCGCGGGCGCCGTGGCGGGCAGCGGGAAATACATCCCGATCACGGTCAAGGGCGTCCAGCTGGCGGGCGGCATCAGGCGCCTGGGCTGGACCATTGGCGGCACTGCGGGCCAGACGGCGGTGACAGCGGACTCCCTCTCGACCGGCTCGCCCCCGTTCCCGGACTCCACGGTCTTCACGGATTCGGTCCTCGTCACCGGTACGACCGGCACCTTCCAGGTCGTGGGCTTCGCGGTCGACTCGGCGGGACGTCGCGCGGCGACCATCGCGGTGACCGTCACCATCCAGTCGGTCGCGACCGACAACACGCCGCCGGAGATCTCGCAGGTCGTGGCACTCCGGGCCGAGGCGAATGACAGCATCACGATCCACGCGACGGATCCGAGCGGTATCACCAGGGTGGGCTTCCTGGTCACCGACCTCCTGGGCAACCCCGTCGGCGGGGACTCGCTGAACTTTGCGGGGACCACCACCGATCAAAAGGTGGCGATGTCCCTGAAACTCAACTCGATTACGGTCTTCCCGACGCAGGTAATCGTGCAGGCGTTCGCCATCGACGGCGCGACGGCCAGGAATCGCGGCGTGACGGGCGCGGTGTTCACGGTGCCCAGCCCTTCGGGCGCGTCACGGTCCGACACCGTCACCATCGTCGCGGGACGGACGTTCGCCCTGCCGGCCGGCGGCCAGATCGCCGACGCCATCTACAATAAGAACACCAACGAGGTGTACCTCACGAACACCACGTTGTCGCGGCTCGAGATCTTCCAGGTCGCGAATTCGACCTTCGTGGCCGCGGGTATCCCGACCTCGGGTCCGCAGCCAGTGGGTCTCGCGCTCTGGCCGAGCGACACGTTGGGGAACTATCAGGACACGGTCGTAGTCGCGAACTCCGGCGGTACTGAACTGTCGATCCTCGACACCCGGCCCGCCGTGCGCGCGCTCGCATACCGCCAACCCCTGCCCAACTTCCTGATCGAGAAGTACCAGATCCAGAACGTGGGCGGCTTCTTCCAGGCGGTCATCACCTACTACGACGTATCGGACCGGCCCCAGTATGTGGGGACCACCTGCAAGGCCGCGGGCGGTACCGCGTGCGATCCGAATCAGATCTACGCCATCTACTCGACTACGCCGACTGTGTCGAGCTCGGATCCGTTCAGCGGCCGGGCCACCCTGCGTGAAGAGAAGCTCACCCAGACGCCGGCGCAGCAGTTCGGGCACCTGTTCTGGGAAATCGGCGCGCAGAACTCGGCCAGCGGGAACGACACACTCCGCGTCGAGGAGATCCGCGGCACCACCAGCAAGGTGATTCTCACCGCCTGCGCCGGCGTGACGATCAACTTCCCGACCTTCGGGCTCGGGGATTCGACCTTCGTCCGGAACACCGGCAACTTCACGCACGCGTTCATCGGCGAAGGTGGGAATATTTCAACTTCCTTCGCGCGAGTAATGGCCTACGACGGCCGTCAGACCATCACGCAGACTCCGGTATCGTGCTTCCCGTCGCCCGCCGGTAGCACGGGCCCCGCGGATGCCGGCGAAGACGACATCGACCCCGGCATGAGCCCGGCGGCCCAGGTGTCGGACTTCATCTCCAACACCGGCATCCGGATCACGTCCATCGCGACGAACTTCAACGGCCTTACCAACGCGGTGCGCGCCGACTCGATCTACTTCCTGGACAACAACCTCCGGCTCGCCGTGACCGCTCCGGCCGCGACGGGCGCGTCCGGGATGGACATGAACTACAACCACACGTTCTCGCCGTTCGGGGCCTGCCCGCCCTGCGGCGGCGCGGGGAATCAGAACGACCGCGTGATCTTTGCCGCGCAGCCTGACGGCTCGATCTCGGTGTTCGACACGTTCCACGGTGGACAGATCGGCTCCATCCCGCTCCGCGACCCGATCATCGGGCCGCTGCGCGTGGCCAAGGGCCCGACGGGCAATCAGTTACTGTTCGGTATCACGGCGCGGGGTCTGGTGATGGTCGGCATCCCGGTGATCACCAACCCGCTGCCGGTGAAGCAACCGGTCAAGACCGCCATACGCAGATGAGATCAGGATCGCAGTGATTCGACGCCTCAGGGTAGCGGGCCCGACGAATCGTCGGGCTCGCGCGTTATGAGCCTTCGCTTTACGACGGCGGGCGAGAGCCACGGACGGGGGCTGGTCGCGGTCCTGGAAGGGATTCCGGCTGGTCTGCCGGTGAGCGCCGAGCAGGTCGACATCGAGTTGAAACGGCGGATGGGCGGCTACGGCCGCGGCGCCCGCATGAAAATCGAGTCCGACCACATCGAGTGGCTCGCCGGCGTCCGCGCCGGTGAAACCCTCGGCTCCCCCATCGCGATGCTGATCTGGAACCGCGACTGGGAGCACTGGAAGGACGTCATGGCCCCCGAGGCTGACGCGCCCGGCGAAGAGCGGCGCCGCCAGGTGACGAGACCCAGGCCCGGTCATGCGGACCTCGTGGGCGTGATGAAGTTCGACCGGAAGGACGCGCGGGACATTCTGGAACGCGCGAGCGCCCGGGAGACTGTGGCACGCGTAGCCTGCGGCGCGGTATGCAAGGCGCTCCTGGGCCAGTTCGGCGTGGAGATCGGCAGTCACGTGGCGGCGCTGGGCGGCGTGGTCGCGAAGGTCGAAGGCGCGCTCCCCACGCCCCTCAATCCTGCCGCTGACGGTTCTCTCGTGCGCTGCCTGGACGCCGAGGCCGAGCGGGAGATGATCGCGCGGATCGACGCGGCAAAGGCGGCCGGCGACACACTGGGCGGAATCGTCGAAGTCGTAGCCCGGGGAGTGCCGGTGGGGCTGGGCTCCCACGTGTCGTGGGATACCAAGCTCGACGGCCGGTTGGCGCAGGCGCTGATGTCGATCCCCGCCGTGAAGGGCGTGGAGCTGGGGATGGGCTTCGAGGCGGCGCGGAAGAAGGGCTCCGAGGTTCACGACGAGATCATGCCGGGGCTGGGGCGCGCGAGTAACCGCGCCGGGGGCACCGAGGGCGGGATGACCACCGGCGAGCCGCTGACGGTTCGCGTGGCGATGAAGCCGATCTCGACGCTGATGACGCCGCTGAAGACGGTCGATCTGAAGACGGGAGCCACCGCGCAGGCCCAGTCGGAGCGGTCCGATGTGACGGCCGTGCCGGCGATGGGTGTGATTGCCGAAGCGATGGTGGCCCTGGTGCTGGCGCACGCGATGCGCGAGAAGTTCGGGGGGGACGCGCTCTCGGAAATGCGCCGTAACTGGGAAGGGTACGTCGCGCGGTTGGCTGTCCTTGCCGCGCGCGCGTCCGGAGGGCCGGTGGGATGAAGCGACACATCGTTCTGGTGGGACTCCCCGGCTCGGGGAAGACCACGGTGGGGAGGCTCCTGGCGGAGCAGCTCCAGGCCGGCTTCGTGGACGTCGACGGCATTCTGGTGCGCAAGGAAGGCAAGCCCATCACCCTGATTTTCGCCGAGAAGGGCGAGGCCGCGTTCCGCACCATGGAACAACAGGAGATGGAAAGCGCGTTAGGGCAGGTGCCGGCGGTGATCGCTCCCGGCGGTGGCTGGGCTGCCCAGCCGGGCGCCATTTCCTCAGCGAAGCCTCAGGCGTTTGTGGTGTATCTGAAGACGAAGCCCGAAACGGCATCGGACCGCGCGGCCCCCGAGGGAACCCGCCCGTTGTTATTGGGTGAGGACCCGGTCGAGCGGATGAAGACGCTCCTGAAGGAGCGCGAACCGTCGTATCTCCAAGCGGATGCGAAGGTTGAGACCGACAAGAAGACGGCGGCGCAGGTGGCGCAGGATTTGGTCTCCCTTGCGCGGAGCGGGGCAGGTTGGTGAAGATGCCCGCCTTGATGAAAGGTTGATCAGTGGCTGCTAAGAAGAAGCCTGTGGCAAAGAAACCGAAAAAGACCAAAGCCGCCGCCGAGACGCCGGTCGAAACGACCGACGTCGAAGTGGAAGAGGTCGACGCGCCTGCCAGCAAGAACGGCAAGGGCTCGCTCGTCATCGTCGAGTCCCCCACCAAGGCGAAGACAATCGGGAAGTACCTGGGTCGTGGCTACACGGTGAAAGCCACCGTCGGCCACCTGCGCGATCTCCCCCGCCGCAAACTCGGCGTCGATGTCGACCACGGGTTCGTGCCCGAATACGTGACCATCAAGGAGAAGGCCAAGACCCTCTCCGAAATCAAGAAGGCGGCGAAGGCGGCCGCGCAGATCCTGATCGCGACCGATCCGGACCGCGAAGGCGAAGCCATCGCCTGGCACGTGGCCGGGCAGCTCGGCAAGGCCGACAAGGTCCGCCGCGTCCTCTTTCACGAAATCACGAAGGACGCCGTCAAGCAGGCGCTCGCCAACCCCCAGGACATCGATCAGAAGAAGGTGGACGCCCAACAGGCCCGCCGGATCCTCGACCGGCTGGTGGGCTACAAGGCGTCCCCCCTCCTCTGGAAGAGCATCAAGACGGGGCTCTCCGCGGGGCGGGTGCAGACGGTGGCGCTCCGGCTGATCTGCGAACGGGAAGACGAGATTCGGAAGTTCGTGCCGCAGGAGTACTGGACCATCGAAGCCGACCTCGAGAAGGACGGTCAGGCCTTCCAGGCGCGTCTCCACAAGCTGGACGGCGCGAAGCCCGACATCAAAGACCAGGCGACGGCGCAGGGGATCGTCGACGAGGCGACCAAGATTCCATTCGTCGTCACCGACGTCACCAAGAAGGAACGGCGCCGGAATCCGCCCGCGCCCTTCATTACCAGCACCCTCCAGCAGGAAGCCGCGAAGCAGCTCGGCTTCTCGGCCAAGCGCACCATGCGGGCCGCACAGGGGCTGTACGAGGGCGTGGACGTGGGCGAGGGCCCGGTGGGGCTCATCACCTACATGCGGACCGACTCGGTCCGCGTGGCGGATTCGGCCATCGAGCAGGCGCGCGAGTTCATCAACGCCAACTATGACAAGCGGTACCTGCCGGACACCCCGAACGTGCACGCCGGCAAGCGCGGGGGGAACGCCCGGGTCCAGGACGCCCACGAGGCGATCAGGCCGACCGAAGTCGGCCGCCGCCCCGAAGCGGTCAAGCAGTACCTGGAGTCGGACCTCTTCAAGCTCTACCAGCTCATCTGGCGGCGCTTCGTCGCCTCGCAGATGACGCCCGAGATCTACGAGCTCACGACGGTGGACTTCGACATGGGACGCTTCCTGTTCCGGTCCACCGGGTCGGTGGTGCTCTTCGACGGCTACCGCGTGCTCTTCCGCGAAGGGCACGAAGCCGAAGAAGCCAAGAGCGGAGACGACTTCGGCCCCATCCCTCCGCTCGCCACCGGCGACCGGCCGACGCTCAAGCGGATCGTGCCCACGCAGCACTTCACAGAGCCGCCTCCGCGGTACAGTCAGGCGTCCCTCGTGAAGATGCTCGAAGAGCAGGGGATCGGCCGTCCGTCCACGTACGCGGCGATCATCTCGACGCTCCAGGCGCGCTGGTACGCGACCATGAAGGAGCGACGCTTCTCCCCCACGCCCCTCGGCGAAAAGGTGTGGAAGGTGATGCAGCGCTGCTTCCCCGACACCTTCCAGGTCGGGTTCACGGCGCAGATGGAGACGGAGCTGGACAAGGTGGAAGAGGGCGATATGCCCTGGCAGGATGTGCTCGGCGGGTTCTGGGCGCCCTTCGCGGGCCAGCTGGCGTCGATCGACGTGCAGCGGATCATCCACGACGTGCACGAGCTCCACAACCTGCACCTCGAGCGTTGCCCCACGTGCGGCTCACCGCTCGAAGTCCGCTCGGGGCGCTTCGGCCCGTACATCGCGTGCGCCAAGTATCCGACGGAGTGCAAGTTCTCGAAGCCCATCGGCCGGGACAAAGTCCCCGACAAGCCCACCGACGAGATCTGCAAGGAGTGCGGCGCGCCGATGGTCATCAAGACCGGACGCTTCGGCGAGTTCCTGGCGTGCACGCGGTATCCCAAGTGCACCCACACCCGCCCCGTGCCCCTCGGCATCAAGTGTCCCAAGTGCGAGGTCGGCGATCTGGCCGAGCGGCGCACCAAGAAGGGACGCAACTTCTATGGGTGCCTGCGGTATCCCGACTGCGACTTCTCGGTCTGGAACAAGCCGGTCGCGGTAAATTGCCCGTCGTGCGGCTACCTGGGCATGGAAGAGAAGCGGACCAAGTCGATGGGGGTCTCCCGCAAGTGCCTGAAGTGCGGACACGAGATGATGGTGGACGAAGCGGCCACCGCGGAGCAGGTCGCGGGCTGACGGCCACGAGGGCGACCGTCGTCGGGGGCGGCCTGGCCGGGTGCGAAGCCGCCTGGGCCCTGGCCGAGCGGGGGGTGTCGGTCACTCTGCATGAGATGCGTCCGGTGCGCGGGACTCCCGCCCACCAGACCGATTCGCTGGCCGAGCTGGTCTGCAGCAACTCCTTCAAGTCAGTCGAAACCGTCAACGCGCATGGGCTCCTCAAGGCCGAGATGAGGGTCTTGGGGAGCATCAACCTCCAGGCGGCCGATGTCGCGCGGGTGCCAGGGGGCGCGGCACTGGCGGTGGACCGCGTGGCGTTTGCTCAGGCGATTCATGAGCGAATCGCCAATCACCCGAACATCAGGCTGGTCCGCGGCGAAGTCACCGAGCTGCCATCACCCGCCATCATCGCGACGGGACCCCTGACGTCCGAGGCGCTCTCCGCCGCGATCGTGAAGCGGCTCGGCGGCCAGGACGGCCACGCGCTCGCGTTCTGGGACGCCATCGCGCCGATCGTTTCCACGGAGTCCCTCGACCACAGCGTCCTCTTCCGGGCGTCCCGATACGGCAAGGGAGAGGGCGACGACTATCTCAACGCGCCGTTCACCGAGGCCGAGTACGACGCGTTCGTGGCGGCCGTGAAGGTGGGGGACCAGTACGCGCCGAATCATGAGTTCGACAAGATCCAGTATTTCGAAGGGTGCCTGCCGGTGGAGGAGATGGCGGCGCGGGGTCGCGACGTGCTGCGGTTCGGGCCGATGAAGCCCGTAGGATTGCCCGATCCCAAGACCGGCCGGCCTGCCTTCGCGGTGGTCCAGCTCCGCCAGGAGGACCGGGCGGGACAGATGTGGAACCTGGTGGGCTTCCAGACGCGTTTGCGGAAGGGTGAACAGGAGAAAGTCTTCCGGATGGTGCCCGGGCTTGGCGCTGCCGAGTTCCTGCGCCACGGCTCGATACATCGGAACGCGTACCTCAACGCGCCTGCCTGTCTGTCACCGCACCTGTCTGCCCGGGATGACTCGGCGTTGATGTTCGCGGGCCAGCTTACGGGCGTCGAGGGATACACGGAGTCGTCGGCGACGGGGCTCCTCGCGGGGATCAACCTGGCTCGGATCCTGATGGGCGAGGAGCCGCTCGTGCCGCCACCGACCACCATGCTGGGTGCACTCTACCGCTACCTGAGAGAGGCCGATCCAGCGCACTTCCAGCCGATGAACGCCAACTTCGGCTTGGTCGAGCCGTTGGAGAAAACACCGCGCGACAAGGCCCGGAAGAAGCAGCTCCTCGCCGAGCGCGCGCTTGCCGACATGGCGGCGTTTGCGGGGACCCTGGTGGCCGCATGAAGCCCGAGATCCAGAAGTTCGCGGACTTCCTGGAGAAAGAGCGGAACGATTCCCCGCACACGGTAAAGGCGTACGTGCGGGATGTGACGGCCTTCGCGGACTTCGCGGACACGTACTACGGGGCGGCCTGGACCTGGGCCGGTGTCGATCGCCTGGCGATTCGCGGCTTCCTGGGTTCCCTTGAGAGCCGGCAGGCCTCGCGGGCGTCGGCGGCTCGCGCGCTCTCGGCCCTGCGGACGTTCTACCGGTTCCTGAGCATCACGGAGCGGGTGGATGTGAATCCCGCGAAGGCGGCGCGGACTCCCAAGCAGAAGCGAACCCTGCCGGCCCACATGGACCGCTCGGAAATCGAGCTGGTCTTTGCCGAGGCCGAGCGACGCGCGGCCGAGGGCGGTTTTGGGGAGATCAGGGATCTCGCGATGCTCGAGCTGTTCTATTCGACGGGCATGCGACTTTCAGAGCTCGCGGGGCTGAACACGGACGATATCGACCTCGTATCCGATCAGGTGAAGGTCCGCGGCAAGGGGAAGAAGGAGCGGATCATCCCGGTGGGGAAACATGCGGTGACGGCCCTGCGCTCGTACAACCACCACCGAGAAAACATGCTGGGATTTCCGTCAGGAGACCGGCGTGCGCTGTTCTTGAATCAACGGGGGAAGCGCATCACGCCTCGCGGCGTGCAGCTCGCCATCAAGAACCTGTTCTCAGCGCTCTCGCGCGGGCGGGAGCTGCACGTGCACTCGCTCCGTCACACGTTCGCCACACACCTGCTGGACGCGGGGGCCGATCTTCGCGCCGTACAGGAGCTTCTGGGGCACGCCTCGCTGTCCACCACGCAGGTGTATACTCATACATCGGTCGAACGCCTGAAGAAGGTCTATCACCAGGCTCATCCCAGGGCCTAGAGGAATACTGCGTGGCACTGCCGACGATCTACAGCACGACCATTCTCTGCGCCCGCCGGGACGGCAAGGTCGCCATGGGTGGCGACGGCCAGGTCACGGTGGGCGATACGGTGATGAAGGGAAACGCGGTGAAGGTTCGCGCGCTCAAGGGCGGGAAGATTCTCGCCGGGTTCGCCGGATCGGCCGCCGATTCGTTCACGCTCTTCGAGAAGTTCGAGGAGAAGCTCGAGCGCTACCCCGGGAATCTCTCGCGTGCCGCGGTGGAGCTGGCCAAAGACTGGCGCTCGGACCGGGTGCTCCGGCGCCTCGAAGCGCTGCTCGTGGTCGCCGACAAGGACAATGGCTTCGTGCTGTCCGGGTCCGGCGAGCTGATCGAGCCTGACGACGGGGTGCTGGCCATCGGTTCCGGTGGGCCCTACGCCCTCGCCGCGGCCCGGGCACTCCTGGCCGGCTCGAAGATGCCCGCCAAGGAGATTGTCGAGCGGGCGCTCCATATCGCCGCCGACATCTGCATCTACACGAATACCCACCTCACGGTGGTCGAGCTCTAGCATGGCTGATCCCGATCGCACGCCCCCCCCGCCCCCGCCCCCATCCCCACCCGTACCAGTTTCGGAAGTCGATCCACTTCCGTGGCTGGAAGAGCTGCCGCCC
Source organism: Gemmatimonadales bacterium (assembly GCA_035631315.1). Classification (GTDB taxonomy): domain Bacteria; phylum Gemmatimonadota; class Gemmatimonadetes; order Gemmatimonadales; family GWC2-71-9; genus 40CM-2-70-7. The sequence continues at coordinate 1,334 of DASQIZ010000114.1, read as the reverse complement.
AAGAAGATCGTGGCGGAGCTGGACCGGTACATCGTGGGTCAGGGGGCCGCGAAGAAGGCCGTCGCCATCGCGGTGCGAAACCGCTGGCGTCGGGCGCAGGCGCCCGAGGATATCCGGGACGAGATCCTGCCGAACAACATCATCATGATCGGCCCTACGGGCGTCGGGAAAACGGAGATCGCCCGCCGGCTCGCCCGCCTCTCCGGTGCGCCCTTCCTCAAGGTCGAGGCGTCAAAGTTCACCGAAGTCGGCTACGTGGGGCGGGACGTCGAATCGATGGTTCGCGAGCTGGTGGATGCGTCGATCAACATGGTCCGCACCGAGCGCGAGGATGAGCTCTTCCCCATCGCGGAACAGCGCGCCGAGGAACGGTTGCTCGACTTGCTGCTGCCGCCGGTGGAGCCGGCCCCGGCTCCTCAGGCGCCGCAACCGACGGGGACCGATGCCGCCCGTCCCCTGTTCGTGGTGTCGTCCAAGGGGGATGTCACGCCCAAGGCCGCGCCCGCGAACGCGGAGCAGGAAGAGCGTCGTCGCCGCACCCGCGAGAAGCTGCGCCAGCAATTGAAGGAAGGCACCCTGGAAGAGCGGGACGTCGAGATCGAGGTCCAACAGCAGAGTTACCCGTCCATCGACCTCATGCAGCCGCCGCAGATGGAAGGGACCGACGTCAACATCACCGAGATGCTGCAGGACATGCTGCCGAAGCGGAAGAAACGGAGAATCGTGCACCTGCACGAGGCCCGGCGCGTCCTGATCGACGAAGAGCTGAAGAAGCTGGTGGACATGGATGACGTGGTGAACGAAGCCCTGGACCGGGTCGAGAACCACGGCATCATCTTCATCGACGAGATCGACAAGATCGCGGGGGAGCGCAACACGTCGGGCCCAGACGTGTCGCGCGAAGGTGTCCAGCGGGACCTCCTGCCGATCGTCGAAGGCTCGACGGTGCAGACCCGCTACGGCTACGTCCGCACCGACCATGTCCTGTTCATCGCGGCCGGCGCGTTCCACGTCTCTAAGCCTTCGGACCTGATCCCCGAGCTGCAAGGCCGCTTCCCCGTGCGCGTGGAGCTGACGCCGCTCACCGAGGCGGATTTCATCCGGATCATGACGGAGCCCGAGAACGCCCTCACCAAGCAGTACGCGGCGCTCTGCGCGGTCGAAGGCGCGACGCTGGAGTTCACGACCGACGGGGTGGCGGAAATCGCGCGGATCGCGGCGCGGGTGAACGAGCGGATGGAGAACATCGGCGCCCGGCGGCTGCACACCGTCCTCACCACCCTCCTCGAGGACGTGCTCTTCGAGCTGCCAGACTATCCCGTGAAGAAAATTGT
>DASQIZ010000113.1:0-2409 GCA_035631315.1 Gemmatimonadales bacterium | reverse complement strand
TGACCAGTATGATGTGCCTTCTCGCGACCGTCGCCGCGGCCGAGGACGCCAAAGTCAGCCCTCTCGTGGCGAAGGACCTGGCCGGGCTCACCGGCAAGGAAGGCGTGACGCTCACCGTCGAGTACGCGCCAGGCGGCTCATCGGCCAAGCACCGGCACAACGCGCACACGTTCGTCTACGTCCTGGAGGGCTCGATAATCATGCAAGTCGAGGGCGGGGCCGCCGTGACATTAGGACCGGGCCAGACGTTCTACGAGTCGCCCGATGACGTGCACGCGGTGTCGAAGAATGCGAGCGATTCCCGTCCGGCGAAATTCGTCGTGTTCTTCGTGAAGGACAAGGGAGCGCCGCCCGTCGTCCCCGTCCCGTAGCAGCAACGCTAGTGAAGCGCGTGGCATTGCCGTGATCTCGAGAAGCCGCCGCGCGCGGACTGGCTCGTGCAACTGACCCTGAAGAAGGCGTGAAGGAGAATCAATAATGCCGGGAAAAGTGCGCAGGATCGTGACGGGTGTCAACGCTGCCGGGCGTTCCTACATCGTCTCAGACACGATGCTCCCGACTGCGCCGGTCGCGGCGGGCGCGCCCGTGCGCACCGGACTCTGGACCACGGCCTCCGCGCCGGCCTCCAATCAGGAGAGCGATCCGGTGCCAGACGGCGTCATCATGAGGACACCGCCCGATCACCGCGGCGGCACCGTCGTGCGCATCACCGACATCGTGCCGGACTCCCGGCACGCCTACGATCCAGAGGAGCTCCGCCGGCGCAACTGCAAGACGACGCCCGATCGCTCAGCACGCCATCCGGGCTTCCACGCCACGGACACCATCGACTACGCGGTCTGCCTCGAGGGCGAGGTGTGGGCAGTCTTGGACGAGGGCGAGACGCTCATGCGCCCGGGCGACGTGCTGATCCAGCGCGGCACCTACCACGCCTGGTCGAATCGCAGCGACCGGATCTGCCGCATGCTGTTCGTCCTGATCGACGCCGAGCCGCTGAAGAACCACTAGTCAGCCTGATCGACGCCGTGCTACTGGCGCTACTGCGACCGTAGCGCGGCCCAGAGCGCAAACAACTCCTCGTCCTGGAAGCCAACCCCGCGTGCCGCGGTTTGCACCAGCACCAGCTTCGATCCCGGATCCACGAAGACGAACTGCCCCCGAAGGCCGCGCAGCGAAAACTGCCGGCCCGGTCCGGCCAGCAGCCACACATGATAGCCATACAAGAGGTTCGGGGAGCCCGACGTGGTTCTTCGTGACCAAGACCTCTTCGGAGCGCTCCCGTCCTCGGGGGGACCCGACTGGCGGACGCGTGGCGTCGTCGACTCGAGCAACCATTCGCGAGGAACGATAGTCTTGCCTGCCCATCGGCCATCGTTCGCCAGCATGAGTCCAATGCGTCCCCAATCCCGAAGCACGGCGTTGAAGTACCCGTAGGTGATCTCCTGCCCGGTGGCGTCGATGCTCCATGTCGCGTCCGCTTCGGCGCCGAGCGGCTGCCAGAGCTTCTCGCTCGCGTAGTCGGACACCGAGCGACGCGTGGCGCGCGCGAGTACGAGACCGAGGACCATCGACTCCGACGACGCGTAAGAGAAGCGCTGTCCCGGTTCCGCGTAGCGGGTGTTGAACCGCGTGACCGCGGCCAAGCCGCCGCCGGGTTCCTGGCCCAGCGTGGCCCGTGCAAGCTTCGCGATGTCGCTGGTCATGTCCGTGTAGTCCTCCCGAAAGGCCACCCCGGAGGACATCTGGAGCAACGCCTTGATCGGCGTCCGACCGTACTCGGTGCCCTTCAGCTCGGGAACGTACACCTCCGCCCGCTCATCGATGGAGCGAATAGCACCCTCTCTCACTGCGATCCCGATCAGCAGCGCGACGATGGTCTTCGCCATCGAGAACGACGTGAGGCGTTGCGTGTCGGTCCGCCCGTACTGGTATCGCTCGACCAGAATGGAATCGCCCTTCGCGATCAGGAACCCGGTCACCGGGTGCTTGTCGAGATACTGATCGATCGTCTGGCGCTGCCCGTTGTACGTGTAGCTGATCGCGGGCTCCACCGCGGCGCGGTCCAGGCGGGTCGGTGCCGCGGGGGCCTTGATGGTTCGTGAGGGAAAGAGCTGGTCGAAGTGGCTGAACGCGCCGATGCGACAGCGCTGCCGCTGCGCGTACTCGAGTCCCTTGCAGACCGGGTATCCCTCGCCACGACCGAAGGAGTCGGCGTCCGGCCCATCCACCCGAAATCGCGGCCCACCCTCCGCGCTCACCCCGCCGGCGGCCTGCCCTCCCGTGGGGCGGACGGCCAGCACCAGCAGGCCTAGGACGATCGCCAGGACTCCCGCGCTTGCCGTTACCGCACCAACCCTTCGAATCATCGAGCGCCTCCTACAGGAACTGCCGCTCGAGGAAGCAAGCCAC
>DASQIZ010000112.1:0-4117 GCA_035631315.1 Gemmatimonadales bacterium | reverse complement strand
CGAACCGACAGCTGGCTTGCTGTGCTGGGGAAGCTCCGCGACCGTGATCTCCCTAGTCGCCATGCCCGAACCTCCCCAAGGGTTGCGCGGCCCCGGGCGTGTCGGGGATCGGGTCCTGCACGAGGGGACGGGACACCGAGGGCAGCGGCTCCGGCGGACGCCCGGTCTCGAGACGGCCCGCGCGCAGCTGGCAGACAAAGGACTTGGCGCTGTGGATGTCCGCATTGGGGTCGAGCGAGAGCAGCGACAGAGTGTTGACGGTCGCGCCCACGGACTCCCCCGCATAGCCCCAGTGGATCGGCAGCCCGACGGTGTGGGCGGGCCGACCGTCGATGACGACGGGCTTCAGCCGAGCCGTGACCAGCGCGCGCGCTTCGATCGCCCCCCGCGGTGAGCTGACGACCACCCAGTCGCCGTTGGCCACGCCGCGCTCACCGGCGAGCTCGGGACTGATCTCCACGAACATCTGCGGTTGGAGCTCGCACAGCCAGCTGTCGAATCGGCTCATCGCGCCGCTCAAGTAGTGTTCGGTCAGGCGGTAGGTGGTGGCGATCAGCGGATACGCGGGATCGCCGGGAGCGGCGATCGGATTCAGCGGATCCGCGGGGACGACGGTCAGCGGATCCGACTGATGAGGACCGAGCGTGTTGGTAAACGGCGATTCGAGCGGCTCGTAGAACACCGGCAGGGGACCATCCTTGAGTCCGTACGGCGCGTAGAGCCAGCCGCGCCCGTCCGGGTGCATGGCGAAGGGCGCGTCCCCCGCCATCGCGTCCAGCCCCCGCGCATCCGCGGGCGGACGGTAGTGAGGCGCCTTCTCTCGCTCGAAGTCGGGCACGTCGTGGCCGGCCCAGGCCTTCGCCTCGTCATCCCACCAGATGAGCTTCTTCCGCTCGGACCAGGGCCGTCCGTCGGGATCGGCCGAGGCGCGGTTGTAGAGGATGCGTCGATTGGCCGGCCACGCCCATGCCCAACCGCCGTAGAGCGAGTCGCCCCCGATGCGAGGATCCTTCGCGCGGGCCAGGTTCGACTCCACGTCGGGGAAGACGCCGCAATAGAGCCAGCAGCCGCAGGCCGTCGAGCCATCGCTGGCTAGCTCACCCGGTCCGCGGAGCTGCCGCCGCTCGGCCACGTGGTATCCGCTGATCTCCCGGAGCACCTTCTCGGTGTCGATCTCATCCGGGGCCGCCGCTGCGCTGTCGCTCCCGTACTCCCATGCGAGATGCCGGATCGGGGCGTCCCGCGGGTCCGTCGAGTCGCGGTAGAGCGCCTTCAGGCGGCGGCCGAGATCGTGGACGAACCAGGCGTCGGAGCGGCAGTCACCGGGCGGGGGTACGGCCTGGTCGTGCCACTGGAGCATGCGTTCGGTGTTCGTGAAGGAGCCGCCTTTCTCGATCACCGAGGCGGCGGGCAGGAGAAAGATCTCGGTCGGAACCGTCTTCGGGTCTACGCCGTCGGGATCCGCGTACCAGTAGCTGGCGCTCTCGGTCTCGAAGAAATCGCGAACGACCAGCCAGGCGAGCCGCCGCATCGCGTCGCGATGCAGCCGGGCATTGGGGCCTCCCGCCGCCGGGTTCTGACCCATGAGGAAAGTCCCTCGGATCTGCCCCCGATGCATCTTGCCGAAGTAGCTCATCTCCGAGAGGTCCTCGTCGAGCTTGGGGAGCCACCCGTATCCATAGTCGTTCTCGGCCGTGGCGGCCTCGCCGTACCAGGCTTTGAGGAGGCTGATCGCGAACTTGGGCATGTCGGCCCACCCGCCCCGGAGCGCGTCCTCTCTCCACAGCCCCTCCAGAGCCTGGCCTCGACGGCTCAGATAACTCTTTCCGTTCGCGAGGTACTGGCCCAGCGTGGCGTGGCCGGGGACGGCGCGCGGCTGCGGCAGATAGCCCGGCAACGTGTCGAACAGCACCGGGATGTCCGTGGAGCCCTGGATGCACGCATGCCCTCGGAGCGCCAGAACCCCGCCACCGGGGCGCCCGACGTTGCCCAGCAGGAGCTGGATGATTCCGGCCGCGCGGATCATCTGCGCGCCCGTCGAGTGCTGTGTCCACCCCAGCGCGTAGGCCACGGCGCTGGTCCGGTCACGGCCCGAGTTGCGGCACAGGAGCTCCGCCACCTTCACCACCTCTTCAGGTCGGCACCCGCAGACCCGGGCGACCGCCTCAGGCGTGTAGGGCGCGAAGTGGCGCTTGAGAATTTGCAGCACGCAGTGGGGATCCGTGAGCGTGGGATCGGTGCGCGGCTGCCCGCGTGTGCCATCCGGTTCGACCTCGCGGTCGTACACCCACGGGTCGGAGACGACGTCCGCGGTGGCGGAGCCGCACGCGGCCGCGCGCTCGCCATCGCCGCGGCGCTGGTCTTCAGCAGCGATGAGCGCGGGAGCGTTCGTGTAGTGGACGACGTATTCTCGGAAGTAGCGCTCGCCCTCGAGGATGTAGCGAATCACCCCGCCGAGGAAGGCGATGTCCGTCCCCGCGCGGATCTTGACGAAGACGTCGGCCACGGCCGATGTGCGCGTGTAGCGCGGATCCACGTGGATGACCACGGCGCCGCGCTGCTGGGCCACTACCGGCCAGTGGAAGCCGACTGGATGGGACTCGGCCATGTTCGAGCCCATGATCAGGATGCAGTCGCTGTTGACGAGGTCGCGCGGATGATTCGACGCGGCCCCGAAGCCCAGCGAGGTGCCCAGACCGGGCACGGAGGAGCTGTGTCAGAGGCGGGCCTGGTTCTCGATGGGGAGGATGCCCAGACCGCCGGTGAAGAGCTTCTTGAGGAGGTAGTTCTCCTCGTTGTCGAGGGTCGCCCCTCCCAGGGAGGCGACCGTCTTCAGGTGGTTGACGGCGACGCCCTCGCCATTCCGCTCCACGAAGTCGCAGTCGCGCGCGTCCTTGACGAGCCGGGCGATGCGGTCCATCGCCCAGTCGAGGGAGCGCTCCTCCCATCGATCGCTGTGGGGAGCTCGATACTTCACCGTCGTCACCCGGTGGGGGTTGGCGACGAGTTGCAAAGTGTTCGCGCCCTTGGGGCAGAGGCGGCCCTGGTTCACGGGACTGTCGGGATTGCCCTCGATGGCGATGGGCCGCTTGTCCTTCGTGAACACGAGAAGACCGCACCCGATGGCGCAGTACGGACACACGCTGTGTGTCACCTCCGCGCCGCGCAAACGGGACTGAACGGCGGAGGTTCGAGGGCTGATCGGCTCCCGGCGACTGAGCGTGCCTGCTCGGTTCATGTCCTGCACACTCCTCACCAGCCTTCCCCAAGCGCTATGCCGAATAGCGACGGCATCGCGGACCCGCGAGCTTCCACCTCCCGTACGGCCCGGTACCAATCCACTTCCGGTGATCCCAGGAGCGTAGGCAACATTAGCATGATGCGCCTCCCGGGTGGCCTGCGGCCCCTGACGTAATCTGCCAGACTCGGACGCTGGCCGCTGTGCCAAGGTCGACAACGAGTCGAGCCGTGCCCGAGAATTGGTTATCTCATCTATGCTCCGCCTGCTCATACCGGCCGGCGGCGTGCCAGCCTATAAAATCACTTCACCATGTCATTGATGATGCGCAGCGGACTGAGCGGACCTAGCGGGATATAATCAAAGTCCATCAAACCGGCCTGCCCCAGCGGGAATTTCTCCAAAATGGTTTTCGCCTCTTCCGGTGTGCTTGCGTCGACGAGGAAAACCACACCCTCCCCGTCGGTCCGGAAATACCACTGGTCTATCTTGCCCGCGAGATAAGCATTCACCGTGTCATGCACTTCGTGCGGCATGATCTGGGCGCGCTGGGCGGGTGTCATGGGCGTGCCAATGAAATGGGAGATCGCCAGGATCTTCGTGGTGGGCACAGGCGGCAGCGGGTTCTGCTCTGAAGCAGCGCGCTCGGGGGGGATCGTGTCCTTCATGGCAGTAGCTCCTTTATTCATCTCTTGGTATTTTGGTGTACGGATAGTTGGTTCGAGCTGGAATTCTGCGTGGCTTCTATTTGACTCTGGGAGTGCGCGGGGCGCACATCTTCGAGAACCGAGAATCGCTACGGGCGGCTTCGCACACGTTTGTGAACACCCACTACGGAGGACTTCTAGCGAGCAATCAGCTGCAGCCCGAGGCGTGTCA
>DASQIZ010000111.1:0-69574 GCA_035631315.1 Gemmatimonadales bacterium | reverse complement strand
GAGCAGAATCGGAAGCTCGTGCCCTTCTCGGCCCTGCGGGCGCGTACGACCGCGGCGTGAGTCCGCTCTAGCTCCCCGCCCGCCTTAGCGCCGCCTTGACCCGCGCCACAAAGCGCGGCCCGTCGATGGGCTTCCGCACGTAGTCGTCCGCCCCGCGGTCCATGATGTCCACTTCGGTATCACTCGACTCAGACCCCGTGAGGATGATCACCGGCAACGCGGCCGTCGCCTTGTCGTGCCGCACTCGCTGGAGCACGTCCGCGCCGCCCATCCGGGGCATGTCGAGATCGAGGACCATGATCTGCACGTCGGCGGCGTTCTGCAGCTGTTCGAGGGCCTCCACTCCGTCCTTCGCTTCGGTGACCCGGAATCCACCCTTCTCGAGCACGGCTTTCGCCATCACGCGGTTCACGTTGTCGTCGTCGACGACGAGGATGTGCGGAGCTGCCGGGGGAGCCGCCGCCTCGACGTCCCCGCCGCCCCCACCCAGCACGCGCTCCACTTCCTCGAGGGTCGTTTCGCCGGCGGCCACGCGCTCGAGGGCGGATTCGCGCATCGGCCGCATCCCGGCGGGCGACGCGCCGACCATCACTTCCATCACCGTGATTCGACCACGGTACCCCGTCCCCGCGCACGCATCGCAGCCCACCGCCCGCTTCACCGGGCGCACGCCATACCGCTCGGCCAGCCTCTGCTCGGCGGGCGTGAGTGACCGCTCCACGGCCTGCGCACAGGATGGGCACAGGCGCCGCACGAGCCGCTGCGCCAGCGCGCCCCGGAGTGTCCCGGTGACCTTGGACTTGTCGAGCCCCAGGTCGATGAACCGGTCGACGGAGCCTGCCGCGTCGTTCGCGTGAATGGTCGCCAGCACCAGATGGCCCGTGTAGGCCGCTTGCACCGCGATTTCGGCCGTTTCGAGATCCCGGATTTCCCCCACGAAGATCACGTTGGGGTCCTGTCGCAGAATCGAGCGTAACGCGGACGCGAACGTCACCCCGCGCTTGGGCTCCACCTGGATCTGCGTCATGCCGGGGAGCTCGTATTCGACGGGATCTTCGACCGTCATGACGTTCACTTCGCCGGTCGCGATCTCTTTCAATGCCGCATAGAGTGTGGTCGTTTTCCCGGAGCCCGTGGGGCCGGTGACTACCACGATGCCGTCGCGGTTGAGCAGGAGCTTCCGGAAGCGCTGGAGCTCCTGGGCCGACACACTGAGGTCATCCAGCTTCTTGCTGTTGGTGGGATCGAGAATGCGGATCACGGCCTTCTCGGCGTCGCGCGTGGGGACGGTCGAGAGCCGGAGATCGACGACCTTCCCCGCCAGCTGCACCCGCGCGCGGCCATCCTGCGGGCGCAGGCGGTCAGCGATATCGAGTTTTCCCATCACCTTGATGCGCGAGATGACGCGGTTGAGGGCGGTCATCGGGATCCGCATGTAGACGCGGAGCACACCGTCGACCCGAAAGCGCACCACGCCGCCATCCCGGCCGGGCTCCAGGTGGATGTCCGAGACGCCGGCCTTCACCGCGTCGGTGAGGATGATGCCGGTGAGTTTGACGACCGGCGCGGCGTCGAGGTCCTGCGCAGCGACCGACTCGGGCGCCTGCTCCTCGACCACCGTGACATCGACCCCTTCCGTGATTCCGGCTCGATCCAGCAATTGATTCACCGCCCCGTCGGGGGCATAGTGCGATTCGATCGCCTGCGCGATTGCCTTCGGTGACGCGATTTCGAACGTGATCGAGCGGCCCGCCGCGAATCCCAGCGCCTGCTCGGCGTCGAGATCGGTCGGGTTCCACGTTGCGACGACCAGATTCCGGTCGGTCTCGCGGACTGGAAAGACCAGGTGCCGCCGCGCGAGGGATTCGGGGACGAGTGTTTGGGCGCGCGACTCGGCCTTGGCGAGGTTCGCGACGGCGTACTTCGCGGTCGCCGCCACGCGCTTCGTCACTTCGTCGGGCGTGATCCGGGCAACTTGGGCGGCGGCGTTCCAGATCTCTTCCGGCGTGGCGTCGTCAGGGACCGAGAGGTTCGCGGCGTCCGGGGAGCCTGCTTTGACGAGGGCGTCGGCGAGCCAGTGGCGGCGAGGGGTGGAGGTCATGGGTTAGAGGTAGCGTGCAGTTTGCGAGGCGCGCAACCCCTCCCGGGTCATTTATTCGTACCTCAAAGCCACCATCGGATCGATTTTCGCGGCGCGCCGTGCGGGGAGCCAGCTGGCGAGGAGGACGGCTCCAGCCAGGATCAACGCCGCGGTGATAAAGGCGAGCGGATCAAGGGGGCTGACACCGTACAGGTAGGACGCGATGAACCGAGTTAAATAGAGCGCGCCCAGCACACCCGAGAGCGTTCCGACTCCTGAAATAAAGAGGGACGGTCCCACGGCCACGTGCACCAGGTTGGTCGTGGCGGCGCCGAGGGCGAGCCGGATACCAAACTCTCGAGCGCGGGCGGTAACACCGTAGGCAATGAGCGAATAGACGCCCACGGTTGTGAGGACCAGCGTGAGCGCGGAAAGCGCTCCGACAAGCTTGAAAAAGAGAGTCTGGCTGGCGAACGAGGCCGCGACCGCACCAGTCATTGGTCCGCGCGGATTGACGGGAAGGTCGGGATCCAGAACGCGCGCGACGTCGGTCACTTCGCGGGTGACCTCGCGCTCCGGAATCCGCGCCTTCACGATCACCATCGGAAAATACCGAGGCGGCATGCCGAGCGACTCGTACATCATCTGCGGCCGGTCATGGAGGAACCCGGAGTAGACGGCGTCGCCAACGATGCCGATGACCCGCCGCGGAATCAGGTCGGCGCGTTCATGAATGACGAGCGTCCGTCCGATGGGATCAAGCTTCCCGTAGAGCGCCTTGGCCGCGGCCTGACTGAGGATAACCGTCTCGGTGTCGTGCCCCGAGAAGTCCTCGCCTCTCACGATGGGAATTCCCAGGGTGCCGAAATAGCCGGGAGACACCTCCGCGGACTGCAGGTCGATGCCCTCCCCGCCTCCGGGGACTCCGACCCGTTCGCTGCCGGTCCCACCGGCAAATGGTGCGATACTCGCCAGTGCAACACCTTGGATTCCAGGCTTCGCGCCCACCTGTTCCACCAGACTTCCCATGTAGGCGCTGGCGGTGGTCGACTGATATCCCACAACCGACTGCTCCACCGTATACACCGACAACCCCGCTGGCTCAAATCCAAGGGGAATTCGGCTGTACGCCCGAAGGGTGTCCGCGAAGAGGTAGGCGCCGGCGACGAGCACGAGCGAGACAGCCACCTGGAACGTCGCGAGCCCCGTTCGGATCCACGACGCACCCCCAACCTGCGTCGGTCCCGACTCCTTCAGTTGCGCAGTCAGGTCCAGATCTGATCCGAGCACCGCCGGGAGCGCGCCACCGAACAGGGAGGCGAGCACACCAACCGCCAGCGCCACCACGAGCACAGGACCATCCAACTGGATGGGGCCGACGTTGACGAACTGGACCAGTCTGAGGGATCCGAATACCGAGCGAAGCGCGATGGCGACCCCAACCCCGACGACCGCCCCCGCGACACCGAGGACGGCGCTCTCCACGAGGAACAACCTTGCCAATCTCCCCCGGCTTCCACCTAACGCCAGCCGCACCAGTGAGTCGCTCCGCCGCTGGATGCGACGGAACAGGAGGAGGTTGGCGACGTTGGCGCAGGCCGCGAGCAATACCAATCCCGCCACACCAAGCACCAGCCAGACCTGACGATCGATGCGGTCTCGCCCCAAGGCGCGAAGCCCGACGCCTGGGAACACGTTGGCGGCGACGCTGGAAGGCAGGCTCAGCGAGTCGGTCGGGGCAACAGAACGCAGTGCCGATTGCAGCTGGGCGCTTGCTTGTTCGAACGTCGCCCCCTTACGCAGGCGCATCACGTGTTCGAAGTAGGAATACCCCGGCAGGTAGTACCACCGGGTGGCTTCGGTGCGCGGAAAGTGCCTGACGTCGAACGCGGTGTTCCCAGGGAGCCACATCTCGACGTTCTGGAAGCGGTCGGTACCGGTGAAGCCCGGCTCGGCGACGCCCACAATCGTGAACGGCAACCCGTTGACCCGGACTGATTGGCCAATGACGTCGTCCCGTCCGCCAAGCTCGCGGTGCCAGAACCGGTCTCCGATGACCACCACCCGCTGCCCATTGGGCAGGCCATCGTCATCGGGCATCAGCAATCGTCCCCGACTCGCGGTGGTGCCAAGGGTGGCGAAGTAGTCAGGCGTGACGAAGTCGACGAACGCGGTTCGGGGAGCCCGGCCTGGGAGCGCCACCGCCGCATTACTCATCTCGGCTCCGGACAACGCCGACACCGCCGGGACCCCCCGAAGGAGCATCTTCCGTTGGGTGGCGTGCACGTTGGCGAGCCGATACGCCCCATCCGCCGTGCGCGTGGCGAACCACACGAGTCCGAGCCGGCTCGGGTCGCGAACACCGGGCAGGGGCTCGAGCAGCACCTGCTGCAGCAGTCCGTAACCCACGGTCGCCGCACCGATTCCGAAGCCGAGCGTAATGACGGCGAGCGCGGTGAATCCGGGAGTCCGTCTCAGCGATCGAGCGGCGTAGCGGAGGTCGAGCAGGAGACTTTCAATCATTCGTACCTCAGCGCCACCATCGGATCGATCTTCGCGGCGCGCCGGGCGGGGAGCCAGCTGGCGAGGAGGACAGCCAGGGCCAGGATCAGCGCCGCCGTGGCGAACGCGAACGGGTCGAAGCGGCTCACGCCGTAGAGCGAGGCGGCGATGAACTTGGTGAGGTAGAGCGCGCCGGCGATCCCCGCCAGCGTCCCGATGCCCGTGATGATCAGCGCAGGGCGAAGAGCGACGCGCACCAGGTTTGCAGGCACCGCGCCAAGAGCCGTGCGGATGCCGAATTCGCGCGTGCGCGTGGTGACGCCGTACGCGACGATGCCGTAGACGCCGATGGCGGTCAGTACGAGCGTGAGCACGGAGAGAGCACTCAACACGCGGAAGAACAAATGTTCTGCGTTGATCGAAGCTGCGATCGCTGCCAGCAGCGCACCTCGATTCTCCACGGTGACCGATCCGTCCACACCTCGGGCGGCCTCGCGAACTCCCCGTTCGAGGCCGCTTTGGGAAATAACCGACTTGATCATTAAGCTGGGGCTGTAAAGCCGCGGCCAGTCCCCCACCGGCTGGTAAACAAGGGGGTCGACGGGTCCGACGAAGTCGTTACGCACGTCCCCGACCACTCCCACCACAATGGCCTGGAAGGCCTGACGGCGAGAAGGGACGTCAACCACCTGTCCAATCGGGTCCCGTTCTCCAAAGAGCGAATGCGCGACGTTTCGGCTGAGGATGATTTTCTTTGTCGGATTGAGTGAGTCCGGCCAGGCATCGCTCTCAGCGAATGACGAGCCGCGGACGACGGGAATCCCGAGTGTCGCGAAATAGTTCGACGATACGTGTTTCGAGTTGACGGAGATGGAATCGGATCCGACACGGAGGTCCAGGCCAAAGCTGACCCCGGCGAAAGGAGGCAGGTCTACCAACGCGACCTGATTGACGCCCGGCAAGGCCCGTACGTGTTGGGTCATCTGATCGTAGTAGGTCCGCATCCGGTTGAAGTCGTATCCCGCCTCCTTGGGGTCCGTCAGGAATACAGTAGCCCGCGCCGGGTCGAAGCCCAGGGGGATCTGGGCGTAGTTCCTGAGCGTGGTCGCGAGGAGATAGGCACCGGCGACAAGCGTGAGAGAAATGGCAATCTGCGCGGTCGCGAGGCTGAGTCGCAGCCGGGGCGAGCTGCCCGCTTGATTCGGACCAGAGGCCTTCAGATCCGTATTGAGGTCTACGGACGTGCCGAGTAGTGCCGGAGCCACACCCGCGAGGAGCGCGGCAAGCAGACCCAGTCCCACCGCGAATCCGATGACGCGGAAGTCCACTGGCACCGGGCCGATGTCGAGGAACCCGAGGATCTTCATCGCCCCGAACGCGGCCTTCAGGACGAGCGCTATCAGCACGCCGGTCGTCCCTCCGGCAAGCCCGATGAGAGCACTCTCAGTGAGGAAGAAACGGACCAGGCGACCGCGAGCTGCACCAAGGGACAATCGGACCACGACGTCCGAACGACGCTGGGAGCGCCTGAAGAGCAAGAGGTTCGCGATGTTCGCGCAAGCGACGAGGAGAACGAGTCCCGCTACCGCCATGATCAAGAGGAGCTGGTGGCGCACCGCCGCGCCACCCCGTTCCATCCCCACACCCGGGACCAACGTCGCAGTCACCTTCCCGCCACTGAAGTGCTGGGTATCGGTAAGTGCCACGGCCTGCATTGCCCCCTGCAACTGCGCTTGGGCCTGGTCGAATGACGCTCCCGGCCGAAGTCTGGTCACATTGCGGTAGTAGGCGATTTCAATAGGAGGATGCCCGTGCGTCGGAAAGTGCCGAACGTCCCAATAGGTGTTGCCCGGCACCCAGATGTCGCAAGGCGAGATCCGGTCCGGCCCACGAAAACCGCGAGCCGTGACGCCCACAAGCGTGAAAGGCAACCCATTGATGAGGATCGTGGACCCGATGACGTCCGAGCGTCGATCGTATAACTGATTCCACAAGCCGTCGCTGATCACTGCGACGCGCGTACCCGCCGGCTGGGGGTCGTCGTCAGGGATCAACACCCTTCCCCGCTGCGCGTCCACTCCCAACAACTGCAAGTAGGCCCCCGACACAAAGGAGCCCTGGACTCGTGACGCCAGGAGTCCGGGCACACCAACGTTCATGGCCAAGTTGCCCTGCCACCCTGCCAGCCCGAGAACGGCTGGCGACGCTCGCAGGATTTGGGGTAGCTGCTCCGGCATTGGGCTCGCCGGCGACATATAGCCTCGCGCGCCATATGACCCGCCGGATGGCTGCATGAACGACACGAAGGCCAGACGACCGGGATCGCGAACGCCGGGAAGTGGCTGCAGCAGCAAGCGATTCAGGAGGCTGAACCCGGCGGTTGCCGCTCCGATTCCCAAGCCGAGGGTGATCACGGCGAGGGCGGTGAAGCCAGGACTGCGTCTCAACGATCGGAGGGCGTAACGGAGGTCAAGCAGGAGAGTGTCCATCAGCTACAACTAGTGTGCAGTTTGCGAGGGCCGCAAGACCCGAACTCCCGCGATGCCGGCGCGCGTCAACGCGCGGCTCGGCGGGAGTCCGAAACGGACCTAAGAACCGTACCTCAGTTCGCTTGGCTGGTACCACACGCGCAGAGAGTGCCGGTTGCTCCCGACCCACCCCGATGTCCAGGACGAGCACGCGTTCCTGCGTTCCAATCACTCTGAGCAGTCGATCGAGGAACCGCGCGCGCTTCGCGTCGATGAGGGGAGCTCTATTGCGGGTCGTCCACACGATGTGGGCGTAGAGTCGTTGGCGCACCCTGGACGATGACGCGTCAGGACGTGGATGGCGTCACCCAAGTTATGCGGAACGGATCCTCCGAACGCGGGAGACCGTCATGCTGCAAGTCGCGTAGCGACACATGCCGAGCCGCGACTTTACGTCGGGCCGGCCCCTCGAGAACGCCCCTTCCACAACCAGTACACCGGCACCCCTACGAGCACCCCCGCGATCCCGAGCGCCGATCTTCCCGGCTGCGTGGCGATCGTATTCATGACGATCACTCCTGCCGCGAGCACGAACGCCAGCGGAGTCCAGGGATACCCGGGAACTCGAAACGGCCTCACGACTCCCGATCGATTCCTCTCGACGAAGACGCAGATGGCTCCCATCCCGTAGAAGATCCAGCCAACAAACACGACATACGTCAGCAACGATTCGAACGTCCCCCACAGCGTGAGCACCATCGCCCACAGACTCCCGATCACGATGGCCACCGCCGGCGTCCCGAACTTCGGATGTACCTCCGCGAGCTTGTTGAAGAACAATCCGTCCTGCGCCATCGCGTAGTACATACGCGGCGTCGTGATCGTGAGACCGTTCATTGCTGAAAAGACCGACACGAGAATCGCGGCGGCGACAAGCTTCGCCGCCAGCGGCCCCGCAGCCTGCCCCACCGCCTCGGCGGCGACCTTGTCAGAACCGGCAACGCCGGCGGGACCCAGAGCCGCGACGTAGCCGATGTTGGCAAATAGATAGATCCCGATCAGTGCCGCGGTACCGAGACCGATGGCGCGCGGAAACACGCGCTGGGCATCGACGGTTTCACCCGCGGAAAAGGTCGCGTACTGCCAGCCCTCGTACGCCCAGAGGACGCCGATCATCCCCATCCCCATCCCCGAGATCAGCACGCCGTTCCACTGCGCCGGCCAGATGGGCTGCCCGCCCGAAAACCCGTGACCGGAGATCAGCAACCCCGCGCCGATCACGAGCAGCGCGGCGACCTTGATGCCGGTACTCCAGTTCTGGACGTTCGCGGACCCGCGGGTCCCGCGGACATTGATCACCGCCACCACGGCGATCATGAGCAGCGCAAACCCCTTGCCTGCGAGGGGCGGGAGGGTGATGAGCTGCGAGACATAGGCGCTCGCGGCCACCGCCAGCGTCGCGACTGACCCCGATGCGATGACGAGCAACGCGGTCCAGCCATAGAGAAAGGCGACGACGGGGCCAAAGGAATCGCGGAGGTATGTATAGAGGCCGCCCGCCCCGGGCTTCATCGCCCCCAGCTCGCCATAGGTCAGGGCGCCGAGCAGCGAGAGCACTCCCCCCACGAGCCACACGATCAGCGCGGCACCGACCGATCCGCCCGACGCACGAATCACGTTCCCCGGCACGAGGAAAATCCCGGAGCCGATCACGGTACCGACGACGATGAGAACGAGGTCTTTGAAACCGAGAACCCGGGCGAGGGAGGAGGGGGGGCGTTCGGTCATGGGCCGAAGCTACCCCTCCCTCCCCACACCGCTAGAAGATGTTGCCGCCGCGGACCCGGAAGTCCACGTTGTCCTTCACCCACTTGAGAAAATCGGTCTGCTGATCGATCGGAAGTCCCGTCTTGAACTGCGCATGCCAACCGGTCATCACCTGCCCCTCCTCGGCCCACATGCGGACCCGCTTCCGCTTCACCTGCCGCTTCCACTCGTCTCCCACGGTTGGGCTGGCATAGAGGAGCCTCACCGTGACGCTCCGGGAGAGATACTCGAGCGGCTGGAGGTCGATCCGCTGGTACGGGGTCTCCCCCGCCGTGAGATGCGTCCCCGGCGGCAGATCAGGCACGCCGTCGGAGAGCACCACGACGTTCAGCGGCGCCAGGATCAGCCCTCGCTCCTTCACGATGCCGGCCACCCGCCCGAAGAACGTGTTGAAGTCGGTCCACTCGTCGGTGGGCGGGAACCAGTTCCTGATGTTGGCAGCGACCTGGTCGGCCGTCAGCCCCTGGAAGTCATTGATGGGATGAAACGCCTTCGGCTCGCCCGCTCGCGAGCCCCCGATCGAGCCGACAAACAGCGCCGTCGGCACCTTGAGCCCGCCCGCGCCCTGGAGATGGGCCACGATGTACTGCGATGCAAAGTCGACCGCGTCGTCGTACAGCTTGGAATCCCGGAACGAGCCGGACACGTCGATGCCGATCACCATCGTCGACGGGCCCGGCTTCGCTTCCTGGTCCCCCGCGGCACAGCCGGCGACGAGCACCGCCGCCAGGATGGCCCTGGCGGCTGCCTTGGG
The DNA here is from genome assembly GCA_035631315.1 of Gemmatimonadales bacterium. Classification (GTDB taxonomy): domain Bacteria; phylum Gemmatimonadota; class Gemmatimonadetes; order Gemmatimonadales; family GWC2-71-9; genus 40CM-2-70-7. Next base: position 59,943 of record DASQIZ010000111.1, on the reverse strand, counting down.
ACGGGCGTTCATACCACCCCCGTGGTCGGGTGCTTGGCGGCCCCTCCACTGGCACCGAGCTGCGGGGTGGAGGCCAGCACCGCTTCGAGATTCCGGAACGGCAGGACGAAGACCGGCTTCCCGAGAATCACGACGACGGCAAAGTTGAGCCCCGCCGCCAAGACCTGGAGGACCGGCAAGGTCATCAGCTCGAACACCTCACGCGCCTCCTTCCGGAACCAGTCCGCCTCGGCCTTGAGCGCCGCAATCGGACCCTTCCAGAAATCCGGCTGGAGCACCGGCGTCTGGTTCACCGTGCCCTGCGTGCCCGCGATGCTCTGACGGCCCAGGATGCCGAGGAGCGCGGGAGTTCCGAAGCGCCCGAACAGGAACCACGTCATGGCGCGCACGCCGATCCAGCCGAACGAGGCCAACGCCAGGGTCGACGCGAACCCCAGCTGGAACCCGGTCTGTTGGGCGATCCACGGCGTAATCGCGTCGATCAGCTCGCGATAGAGGAACATCACTTCGAAGAACATCACGAAGGCCTCGACCAGCGCCATCGAAATGATCTGCGAGGGCTTCCTGGCCCTGATCGCCTCGGTGAGCGCCTGGATGGCCGCGAACGAGCCCGAAATCAGAATGAACAGGAACGGCCAGAGGATCAGCGCCACCACGAACCCCGAGAGCTCGGTGCCGGTGAGGTCCGCCAACACCTCCGTCAGCGTCGGCTTCAGGGTGAACGTGAAGATGGTCGCCTCGAGAGCGGACCAGAACAGAATGAAGATGAACGCGATCCACGGAACGCCGGGCTGGAAATACTGCCGCGTCGCCCAATCGAGGAGCGCCAGGGGTCGCGTGAAGACGAACTTCAGGGCCCCCGCGATCAGCGACCCCGCGAGCTTCAGGAGTCCCCACAGCCAGCCGAGGAGGACCACGATGAAGCGCAGCAGGCCCGCCCAGTAAAACCAGATCATCCGGCCCGCATCCCACCAGGACAGCAGCAGCGCCGTGAGGAAGCCGCCGCGCCCCGAACGGAACGGGAGCGTGTACAGGGACGCCATGGTGCACCACACCGCCGCCACGAGGAGCGCGGAGGGAAGCAGGAGCACGACAGCCTTCAGGATCGTGAGGCCGAGGTTGTCTCCCGTGACGGAGAATCCCAGCACGATCCGCTGCCAATCCAGGATCCAGGTGAACCCGGAAGCGACAAACTGCAACGTCTCTCGCCACTGCTCCGGGAGAGACTGCTGGAGCGCGAGCATACTCACCTCGATTCGAAGTGAGCACAGGGTACCCCTCGGACCCAGTGAGTTCAAGCGATTTACATCACAAACGCCCGACCTGTCCCTTCGTGAGACCCGTCACGGGCGTATCGCCCACGCAACGGTTTTCGGACATGAGCACGACATACCACTCTTGCGGGATCAGGAATCGGACTGCACGATAGGACTGCCGTCACACTTCGCCGTACGGGAGGGGCACCAAGCCCCTCCCTTTTTTCCGCCCGCCTTCCCCGGAGCGCCTCTTGTGAGTCCGTCACGTCACACGACTGTTACGCTTCTCGCGCTGTTCGCCCCGGCATTCCTCGCGGCACAAGCACCACCGGCGCACGACTCCCGAGTCGCACAGATCGCCGAAGCCGGCGTCGCGAAGAACGTCGAACACACCATCCGCACGCTCGTCGCCTTTCACACGCGGAACACGATTTCCGACACGCTCTCGCAGACCACGGGGATCGGCGCCGCGCGCCGCTGGATTCACGCACAGTTCGACTCGATCTCCAAGGCCTGCGGCGGATGCCTCGAGGTTTCCTACGTCTCCGACATCGTACCGCCCCGCCCCCGGGTGCCCAGGCCGACGAACGTGGTGGACGTCGTCGCCGTGCTCAAAGGCCAAAGTGATTCGGGGCGCTACCTCGTGATGACGGGGCACTACGACTCACGGCCCTCCGACGATCAGGACGACACCGTCGCCGCCCCCGGGGCGGATGACGATGGCTCGGGGACCGCAGCCGTGATCGAGGCCGCCAGAATCCTCTCCAAGTACAAATTCAATGCGACGATCGTGTTTTCGGCCCTCGCCGGCGAAGAGCAGGGACTGCTCGGTGGCGGCATCCTGGCCCAAGCCGCGAAGGCGCGGGGATGGAACGTCGAGGGGGACCTGAATAACGACATCGTGGGTGGAGGCCGGGGCCTGAACGGCGTGGATGATCCGACCGTGGTCCGCATCTTCTCGGAGAGTCCCGCGTCCGGCACGACGCTGCAGGACCTGGCCCGTATGCGCTCGGTCGGCGGCGAGGAAGACGGTCCCTCACGGCAACTCGCCCGCTACATCGACCGGGTCGACGCCGAGTACTTCCCGAAATTCCACGTCATGCTGGTGTACCGGCAGGACCGGTACGGCCGGGGCGGTGACCACATCGCCTTCAATCGGGAGGGGTTCCCCGGCGTCCGTTTCACCGAGCCGAACGAGAACTACAATCGTCAGCACCAGACGCCGCGGGTCGAGAATGGCGTCTTCTACGGAGATGTGCCCGACTCCGTCGATTTCGGGTTCACGGCGCACGTGGCCGCGCTGAACGCGGCGTCCCTGGCCTCACTCGCCTGGGCGCCCGCGCCACCCGATTCGGCCACGGTGGCGCGATTCGAGGGCGTCTCGACACACGTGCATTGGAAGCCGGTCCCCGGCGCGACGGGGTATCGCGTCTACTGGCGAGCGACCACGTCACCTACTTGGACCAATTCCCGGTGGGTGGGGGACAGCACCGAAACGGTATTCTCGAAGATGACCCTCGACGACTCGTACTTCGGTGTGGCGTCGGTCTCGAAGACCGGGCAGGAGAGCGTCATCGCGTTCCCGATGCCGGGGCGGAACTAGGCGCCAACCACCCGGTTTCTGCCCTGCTCCTTAGCCTGATAGAGCGCCCGGTCAGCTGCCTGCAGCACCTGATCGGGCGTCTTGTTTCTCCCACCCGGCCCGGCCACACCAATCGAGACGGTGATCGGCGAATGGCGTGAGCGCTCGCGCACGGGCAGCGGGTTCGGCTTCTTCCGTGGGCGGAGCCGCTTCCGGACCGTGAACTCCGAGTCGGCCACCGCTGCTCGCACAGCCTCCAGCGCCGGCGTGGCCTGAGCGGCGGTGACCCCGGAGAACAGGATCGAGAACTCCTCGCCGCCGTAGCGATACGCCTTCCCGCCGCGCTCGACCGTCGCGAGCCGGGCTGCCACCATCCGAAGCACTTCGTCTCCGACGTCGTGCCCGAATGTGTCGTTGAACTTCTTGAAATGGTCCACATCGACCATGGCCACGACGTACTGGTCGCCGAGCCGCAGCAGGGCTTCGTCGAGTGCGCGCCGTCCGGGCAACCCCGTCAGCGCGTCGTGGTACACCTGGTGGTACGACGTCTCGATGACGGCGACGGAAAACACGACCGCGGCGCTGGAGAACGCCACGGTGGCCGCGACCCCCGGCTTCCCCATCGTGAGGGCGATGGCGCACGCCACGAGTCCCCAGAGCGCCCCACGCCCCGGACCATCGGGCTCGCGGATGGTGAGAACCGCGAGCATCGCGAACGCCAGCACGAAAGCCAGAATGGCGGGCGCGGGCAGGCCGATGAAATCGACGATGCCAGGTGCCAGGAGGCTGGCCCGGAAGACCGCATCCCCCGCCGAAGGTCCCGTCTTCGCGAGAGTCGCCACCAAGAGCGCTTCGCCGACAATCACGCCCCACTTGCGCCAGCCTGACACCGTGAAGAAGCCGCGGTCGGGGAGCAGAGCCAGCACCAGGAGATTGAGAGGAATGAGCAAGCCCGCCGCCGCGAACACCATCGGGCGACCGTCGAGTTTGGCGGCGAGCGGTCCCCACGCGGCGAGTGCCAGCACCAGCAGACAGAACAGCAGGCGGGCCCGCTGGTAGCGCAGAGCCAGGAAGAGGCCAAGGGCGAATGCGGCAACCGGGTAGAACTTGCCGAAGGAGATGAGGAGGGTATGCAGCGACGGCAGGTGCACCAGGAGGATGGTGCCGAGGAGGAGTGGCGCTTCGGGCAGCGCGAGCCTCACTCCGAGCCTTCCGGCGGATTGTTTCGAGAGCCCGTTCACAGGGCTAGAAGCGTAGCGACACCTTGCCGGGGGTCAACTGGGCAGCATCCAGCCGGCGCGCGTGAACGCGCGGCTCGACGTGTGTCGCGACGCGACTAATCCAGGAACGCCCGTTTACGGGCTCCTGCCGAGCCGCGACATCGTCGCGCCGGCATCCGGGGAGCTACGCCCCATATCGCTTGTACGTCTCCGGTGTGAGATGATACACCACGCTTTCGCCGCCGTTGGTGTTCGTCTTCGTCCCCACCGGCACCGCGCCGAGTTTCTCGATGGCCTTTCGTGACCGCATGTTGTCTGTTCCCGCCGAAAAGGCGACGGTCTTCACGAATTTGAACGCGTGCCGGATCATCAGGTCCTTCATCTCCGAGTTGTACTTCCCGCCCCAATGCGAGCGGGCCAGAAAGGTCCATCCGATCTCGATGGCGGGCCCTTCGGGGTTGTAATCATGATAGCGGGTAAAGCCGATCGGCTTCCCGGTCTGGCGGTCGACCGCGACGAGCGCGCCCCCCGACTCCATCCCCTCACGAAATACCTCGCGAAACCGCGTCTCCCGCCAGCGCCCGCGATCGGGGTGCTGCTCCCAGATGAGAGGGTCACTGGCCAACGCGTACAGCGCTTCCCAGTCATCCGCCCGCAGCGGGCGCATCTCCAGCAGCGTGCCGGTGAGCGTCGGCTGCAGCTCGATGGTCATTGCTCGACGTACTTCGGGTAGCCGGTGCCGATGAGGTACCCCAGCCCCGCACCCAGCAGTCCGGTTGCGCCACCGAAGGCAAGCTTCGTCCCGGTCGTACAGCTCACGTAGGATGAACCAGGAGCGACCGGCACCGAGCTTGCCTGGCAGCCCTTACTCGCCACCCAGTAGCCGAATATTCCCAACGCCACGCCCCCAATGAGCGCGCCCTCGGCGCCGTGATTGCCGCGCTGGACGAGCTCAGGCGCATTCGAGGGCACCCGCAGGGCCTGGGACGCCCGGAACGAGACGGGTACGGGTTCCAGTCGTTGTGCGTGAAGCAGCATGGGGATGAGCAGAACGCACGCGACGGGGCAGACGATGTATGATTTCATGGATCCCCTCCTACTTCAGGGCGAACGCTAAGGCCCCCGGGCCAACTCCCCGGAAGATCGTGGCATGCGTGAGATCGGGCCTCGGCGTGCAGACCCAGGTGAGCTGACCGGGTGGGATGGCGTCGAGCAGCCGCGCGAGGTGCTGAGTGCCCGTAGCGATGTCGGGCTGGGACGAGCTCGCGAGGAAGAGCGAACGCGGCGTGGTGTCCCGCCCCGCCAGCAACCGGGGCGCCGAATCGACCAGGCCGCCGTTGTTCCACCAGAGGGAAGGATCGAGCGCGACGTAATGGTTGAAGAGCCGGGGCTCGACCAGGAACGTCTCGACGACGAAGAGACCCGCGAGCGATTCGCCGACGATCGAGCGCTCGTCGGTGACTCGGTAGCGCGCCCCGATCGCCGGCATCAGCTCGGTCGCGATGAATTTTCGAAATGCCGCGGAGCCACCGACATGGGGAGCGATGGCGCTGTCAGAGTGAATGCGCGTCGGTCCCGTCAGGTCCCGTCGGCGCTCGGTGTTGGGGATCCCCACGACGATCACGGGCCTGATCAGGTGGAGGGCGATCAGGGAATCCACCGTGTTCACGACGTGCGGGAAATCCTCGTCGATGCCGCCGTCGGGCATGTAGAGCACCGGGAAGTGCACCGTCGTAGCGGCTGAGTAGGTCGCGGGCAGGTGGACGTTGATCAGGCGTGATTCGCCCAGCGTGTGTGAGGCGACCGTGAACGTGTCGTGCGCCGGGACTGGATCTGGAACCTGCGCGCGGGCCCTCCCGGCGCCCACGGTTACGAGTGCGACGAGAAAGGCCCGCATCGATGCTATTGCCCCGGCAGCGGCCACCGCGTCCAGGCGATGATCGGCACGCCGTCGAGAAGGGTGGGACGGAATCCTCTGTCCCGAAGCCCGTTCTCGGCTCTCTGGTCGATGTCGGTCTGGCCGGAGCTCTGGGTCAGCTTGAGATCGAGCAGATGTCCCGTGGTGTCGACGAGCGCAGAGAAATGCGGCATGGCGGTCTGCGGGGAGCTGCTCGACGCCGCCGGCGCTCCCCGCCCCCGGCCGCGGCTGCTGCTTCCGCCGACGGCCGAATTGGCGTTGCTGCTGAGGTCCAGGTCACCCTGCAGGACCGCCGGACACAACTCCGAGCGGCCCACCTGGAGCCGCGGCGTGGTATCGCTGGTGACTTTCAACCGGATGGACCAGGGTTCTCCGGGGGATTGAACCCGGACCCGGTTCAACGTCAGCTGCTCGATGGCGGCCTTCCGCTCCGCCGGAAGAGTGGACTCGATCGTGTGGAACGCCACGATATGGCCCTGATTGTCGAACTGAAGCGAGAACAGGTCGTAGCCCGAAGGCTCTCCCGCACCCGGCTTCACACCACGCACCACGATGCCTGAGTCGATCACGGCGTCGGCGCCGGGGAGCGTGGGCGGGTTGGGGGCGGCGTGACAGACGCGACCCTGGGGAGCGGGCGCCGCGCTCAGGTAGATGGACGAGCGGTCGACGGTGGCGGTGCTGGACGCGCACGCGGCGGTGAGGAGAAGGAGGGTCACGCCGTACAGCGGAATCCGGACGGTCATGTCAGGTCCTTTATGAAAGCTGGTTTCGAGAGAGCCACCCGGTGGGTTACGCACTCCCCGGCGTGGTTGCTCGGAACGGACCGGCGAAACCCCCATCCCCCACCTCTTCCTACTGCATCACGACGATGATGATCGGAATCAGGAGCAGTTTGACCAGATACTCGCCAGCGTGAATTGCCGCGACCTTCCAATTCAAGTCTTCCCAGGTGACCGTCCCGACCAACATGATCACGGGGAACGTCACCCAGTAGAAGAGACCGTAGTGAATCGCGCTCGTGACGTGATGGACCTCGTTGTAGACCACGAGGTGGGCCACGAGGTAGCTGAACGCGAAGCAGCGGACCAGCTCCACGACCAGCTTGCCCATGGGCATCTTGCCGGTCATGGCGGCGGCGGGGTCGTTGCCGCGGAGCTGCATCCACGGCTTGTAGAAGAGCAGCGGGCTGTACCAGAGCCAGCCGACGACGAATACAACCAGTGTAGCGGCCAGCACGGGCACGAGCGGCGGGGACGTCATCATCGTTCACGCTCCTCTGGTATGGGTCACTGCTCCAGATACTCTCGCAGGGCCGCGGCATTGTTGAGCCGCATCTCCTTTGAGCTGAACAGCAGCGTCACGGTGCCCTTCCCCATCTGCTGCTTGAGCTCGGCCACATCAGGATTCGCCTCGAGCTCGGCAAAGTATCGCTTCCGGAATTCTTTCCATTTGTCCGGGTCGTGCCCGTACCATTTCCGCAGCGCCGTCGACGGCGCGATGGTCCTGGCCCAGTAATCGATTTTCGCCTTCGCCTTCGACAGTCCACGGGCCCAGAGCCGGTCCACCAGGATCCGGCGGCCATCGGCCGGGACGGGCGGGTCATAGACCCGCTTGGTGCGGATCTTCATTTCAGCGGCTTCTTCCCCACCGCGCAGATCCACCCCTTCTTGCGCTCCACGGACACCTGGACATCGGCGAACCCTGCCGCCGTGAATGCTTCACGGTGCTGGTCGACCGTCAAGTACTTGGCGCGCAGCAGCGCCATCGGCAGCGCGATCGCGAATGTCCCCGCTTGACCCCTGTACGTTTCAGCAATGAGCACGAGCGACGCGCCGGGCTTGAGCACGCGAAGAACCTCCCGGAGGTCCTCGATCAGGTTCGGCCAGTAGTAGTGGGTTTCGATCGCGGTCACGAGGTCGAATGACGCGTCCCCGAACGGGAGGTGCGAGACCGAGGACTGCCGGACATCCACCTTCCCCGCCGCGATCTCGGACTCATTCACCCTTTGCGCTTCGGCGACGCTCGTCCCGGAGTAGTCGACGCCGGAGACGTGTCCCAGCGGCGCGAAGCCTGCCAGCTTCTGAATCGTTCGTCCCCCACCACAGCCCACATCGAGGATCCGGGCATCCGGTTTGACCCGAGTGAATCCGAGCCCCCAGTCGGTAACCCCGGAGTGCCGGAGATTCATGGCCTTGAGCGTGCGCCGGCCGAGCCACGAGTGAGGCTTGCGGCACTGACCGACGAGGTACAGCGCGGCCCCGACGCTGACGACTCCCGTGACGGTCGTCGACAGGATGGAATTCATGTCGCGACTCTGCGGGGCCTGGGCAGCAGCTCGCCCCCGCAATTCGGGCAGATCGATTTCATCTCGGAGGTGCAGGTGGGACAGAACGTGCATTCGTAGGAACAGATGAACGCGGCGCCGTCGGCATGGAGGGCCGCGCCGCACCGCTCGCAGATCGTACGCATCTCGAGAGCCATCAGGTCTGAAGCGACGCGGGACGGTACTTCCAGAGGAAGGCGATCCCCAGGATGGCGACGAACGCGGGAGGCATGACGTGCGATACCAGCATGCCCACCCAGCCGAACAGGATTCCCCCCTCGATGACCGCCCATAACAGGAGGGCCGCCATTCGCGTCCCCGGCAGGGTCCAGTAGGCCTCAGCCTCCTGTTCCGCCGGCGCCTCCGGCACCCGGGGGCGCAGGATCCCGCCGCCGACCGCGATGCAGACCGCTCCCGCCAGGGCCAGCATGTTGCCGGCGATGGGTGCCGGCACAAAAGGCGGAAGATGTTGAACCCCGATCAGGAATCCGAACACCACCCCGACCATCGCGCATCCGCCGACGAGCGCGAGGTGCATGGTCCGCATGACTCGCGCAACCGGAACCGCGGGACGTATCGGAGCGGTCAACGCGAGAACACCGCGCCATGCGGCGCGGCCCGACCCGTATAGCCGTGCGGCCAGCTGCGATGACGGAGATCGAGCCCCGGTTTCCCGTCACCCGGATCCTTGAAGCGCTCGTCCACGGACAGGGCGCCGTTCGCGGGATCGAAGTTCACGATGAAGAGGCGGTCCCCCTTCGAGTACCCGCCCGAGTTTACCACCAGACGGCGGCCCGTTGGATCGATCGCCATCCAATGCGGCGTCTCGTCGTCCCCCAGGGACACCTGCGACACCTCGCGAGGATGCTCGGCGTCCGAGATGTCGAGCGCGACGAGTTCGTGTTGCCGGGATACGGTCTGGAGCCACCAGTGGCCGGTGAGAATCGGAACCCCGCACGGGACTCCCGGGAAGGTCTTCACGAGCTCGGCGGTCGGCGTCGCCGTCTCGACGCCCCGGAGCAGGTAGAGTCCGCAGTGGAACGTGTGGATGTAGACGCTATGACCGTCAGGCAGCAGGAATGGCTCACCCGTGAGCTGGTTCTCGCTCCCCCCGGGGCCCGGAGGCAGTGCGATGGATTTCCTGAGCTTCAGATCCGAGAGCCGCCAGATCTGAACCCATTGGTCCGTTCCGACCGTGTCGGCGGGATCCATGTTGGTTGTCGTCGAGACCGCGACGTCGAGCGCAGGGATGGGGAGCACGCTGTAGGGGAACAGGTGCCGGTCCGCAATCGTGGTGTCGCGCGCCGAGCCGGACCGGATGACCGTACCCCGCTCGTCCATTTGCACCAGACCACCCGTCGTTTCCGAGCCGTACATCGCCATCCCGCCCATCCCCGCCGAGTACTGGAAGGTCGTGAGGAGCGTGTTGTCGGCGAGTCGCACGTACGTATGCGGATGACTGAGCCCGGCGAGGTCGCCGAAGGATGTGATGATCCGGGGCGCTTCCGGCTTGGTGAGATCAAAGAGCCACGTCTTCCCCGCATGGAACCCGTTGGCGAGGAGGTGGCCGTCGGCCGGCATCACCGCTTCCGTGTGATGCGGGTGCGTGCCGGCCGCTCCGACCGGCAGGGACGCCACCACCCCGCCGTAGTGCGGTGACGCCGGGTCCGCGTCGATGACCGCCAGGAAGTCCGATGCGGTGTCGTTGGCGCCGGCCCAGACAAAGAGGAAGGACGAAGGCGAAGGCGCACGGAAGCCGGCGACGGCCACTCCGGCCGCGGCGACGACGAAAACGAGCGGGATGAACTTTTTCATATTAAGACGTTCGCTGACGCCAGCGCGTCCGGCAACTGGCAGTAGAAGGTGCAGGGCCGTAACGTTGGGCCGTTCCCAAACATCGGATGATTCATTGCGCCCGGCCGTTCTGCACACCGCCAGCTGGTTCGGCATCGCCATGCTCGTTTTCGCGGGCAGGCCGTTGCGCGCCCAATGCCCCGACGGGACACCGCCCCCCTGCCGCAGTGCCATCGCCCGCTCCGCCAACCCGCCTCTCAATCCCCGGACCTGGATCGTCGTCCCGTTCGGAAATGCGATGCGGGCCCAGGACCTGGACTGGCTGCGGGACGGGAGCGTCAATCTCCTGTCTCTCGACCTGGGACGCTGGAGCGACATTACCGTCATCGACGACAAGCGCGTGGGGGACCTGGTGCGGGAGCGCGCCGGGAGCTCGACGGTCCCGCTGACCCTCAGCCAGGGGATCGCGGTGGCCAAGCGCGCCGGCGCCGGGATGCTGGTGATGGGAGATTTCTACAAGGTAGGAGGCGGGGCCCGGCTCGTCGCCAACGTCTTCGATGTTCGAACCGGGACGAAGGTCCGCACGGCATCTCAGCAGGCCATGCAGAGCGACTCCCTGCTCACCGTCTTCTCACCACTCGCCCTCGGCGTCCTGGCCGTTCCCCCGCCCCCCGACGCGAAACTCGGCGCCATCGGCACCACGCGCATCGATGCGTACCAGGCCTACCTCGATGGCGTGCGGGCGCTGAACCGATTCGACCTCGAAACCGCCGTCGCCGCGTTCAATCGTGCGCTGAGCATCGACTCGACCTTCGCGCTCGCCCACTACAAGCTGTCGCAGGCCCTCGGATGGGGAGAATCGGACAAAAACGTGGCGTCCCGGAACGCACATGCGCAGGCGGCGGAACGCTTCGGGGTTTCCCTCCCGCCCCGCGAGCGCACACTCATCGCCTCCCAGGCTGCTCAGACCGATAACGATTACAACCGGTCCTGCACGCTCCTGACTCCCCTGGTGGCGCGGGACTCGAACGACGTCGAGGCGCTCTATGAGTGGGGCGAGTGCAACTACCACGACACCACCCTGGTGCGCCTCGCTGACACGACGCGGGGCCACTTCGTGGGGGATTGGAACACGTCGCTGCGCGCGATGACGCGGGTGCTCGAGCTGGACCCGGGATTTCACCTCGCCTTCAACCACATACTCGACATCCTGAGCTCGGACGCCCGGTTCACGATGTGGTGCCAGCCCGACGGCAAGCAATGTCAGCAGTACTTCGGCTTGCTTCGCCGCGACCACGATTCGCTCGTCATCACCCCGATCGCGCGCTTCATCGATGCGGCTGCCTACGATTCGGAGTATCACCGGAGCGTTCGCGAGCGGCCGCATTTCTCGAACCTGCGGGCCGCCCAACGTATCGCCCAGGCGTGGGTGGAAGCGGACCCCGGCGAAGACCGCGCGCACTACTACCTCGGACATGTCCTGCTGATCCTCGGCGATGTCGAGCACGCGGACTCGGAGCTCCGGCTGGTCCGCGCCGGCCACGACCCCTACCTGCGATTCATCCGTCTCCGGGACCGGATCGAAGCTTCGGTCAAATTGGGGCATGGGGCTGAAGGGCGAGCGCTGCTGGACACGCTGGTCAGGGAATTCCAGGACTCGGCGAGCGACTACTCCTTCGGGCCGATGGACCTGATCTTCGGACGTCCCGACCGGCTCCGACGATTTCAGGCGCGGACGTACCGGAACTGGGGTCCGGTCGGCATGCGGTACTACCCGGAGATCTCCCGCGCCGTACTCGGTATCCCCGGCGATTCGGTCAACGCGATCGAGCACGCCTGGTTCGACTCCAATGGCGTACCGAATTGCCGGAACCCCGTCTGCCGTCGTTCGTATCTCGTCCTGACGATGATCTTCGCCTTGCGCACGCCCCGGACCTGGTGGCCCCCGTTCCCCCAGGATCCCGTGGACATTCGTATGGATGGCGCCGCCGCCATGTCCCGGGGCGATACCGCCGCCCTCCGCCGCGGCGCGGTGACCCTCGACTCATTGTCCCGCGCCATCGCCGCCGCGGGCTACGAAGACGAAGCCGACGAAATCGTCGCTGCCGATGCGTTCCTGCTCCTCCACGACTCGACCGCGGCGCTTCAGAGCATGCGCTTCTTCGTGGATAGCGTCATCCCGACCATGCCGATGATGCGCACCATCAACCTCTCGCTGCCGCTGGCCGGGCCGCTCTGGCCGCGCGCGATGTTGCTCCGCGCCGATCTCGAGGCCGCGAAGGGAAACGCCGCGGCGGCGCGCTACTGGTATTCCCGGGTAGCGGACCTCTGGGCCGAGGCCGGCCCCGAGCTGCAACCGACCCTGGCACGGATCCACCGCGCCCTCGGTGGCTGAGCTCGCGGAACGCCTCGCGGCCGCCCTGGGCGACGGGTACGTCGTCGAGAAATCGCTGGGCGCCGGCGGCTTCGCAGTCGTCTTTCTGGTCAAGGATCTCGCGCTGAAGCGGCAACTCGCCGTCAAAGTGCTTTCCCCCGACCTCACCGCATCCACGACGGCCCTCGAGCGCTTCCGGCGTGAGGCCGAAACCGTGGCGCCCCTGTCGCACCCGAACATCGTCCCCCTCTTCTTCATCGGACAGAAGGACGATCTCCTCTACCTGGCCATGCCCTGCATCTCGGGGGGCTCGGTGGCCGACCGGCTGGAGCGCGAGGGCCCGCTCCCCCTCCCCGAAGTCATCCGCATCACCGGTGAAGTCGCCAGCGCGTTGGCTCACGCGCACCGGCGTGGAGTGATTCACCGGGACATCAAACCCGCGAATGTGCTCGTGGACCCCGAATCGCACCGTTCGCTCGTGACCGACTTCGGGATCGCCCGCACCGCCGATGCTTCCGGATTGACCGGCACCGGCATGATCATCGGCACACCTGCGTATCTGTCACCGGAGCAGGTCTCCGGAGAAGCCGTCGATCATCGCGTGGACTTGTATGCACTCGGCGTGATGGCGTATGAGCTGCTCACCGGCCGCGTGCCCTTCGATGCCCCGACCGCCACCGCCATGCTCTTCAAGCGACTGGCCGGTCCCCCACCTTCAGTCCGGACGGTGCGGCCCGACGTTCCACCCGAGCTCGAAGCGGTCGTGATGAAGTGCCTCGCGTCGACCCCCGCCGAGCGGTATGAGACGGCGGACGAAGTGCTGACCGCGCTCGGACTGGCGGGTAGCAGCAGTGGCGTTCGCCGGACGCCTCCGTCATCGGGCCGAGGGGTGTGGCTGAAGACGGGAATCGCCGTGGTGATCCTGGCGCTGGTAGCAACCGGTGTCTGGCGGTCGATGAGGACGGCAGGGAGATCGGACGCCGGCGCCGTTCTGGTGACGATTCCGGGCGGGGACTATCCAGTAGGCACGGATGGCGGCCCGTCGATCACCCGCCCGCGGCACACGGTGCTCGTCGGCGAGTTCCAGGCCGAGAAGAGGGAAGTCACGGTCGGCGCCTATGCGGAGTTCGTCCGCGCCACTCACGCTGAGGTGCCATGGGCGGGGGCGCAGCCGGACTCGATGCTTCCCGTCACACGTGTGCAGTGGACAGACGCGGGACGGTACTGCGCCTGGAGGTATCACGATGGGGGGCGCTTGCCGACCGAAGACGAGTGGGAGGTCGCCGCCCGAGGACGGCCACGGGGAGCCGTCTGGGAATGGACCTCGTCGCCCCTCACGGCCTACCCGGGCGGACCCAAGTTGCCCGCTCTCCCGGAGTCACCCGATCAATACCGGGTGATCCGGGGCGGCGCGAACGACACTCCCGACTCCCTCGCGACCCCGTGGATGCGAGGTTACCTGCCGGTGTCGACCAAGCCTGCCGACCTGCCGAACACCGGCTTTCGTTGTGCGGTGAGTGCGCCTACTTCCCGATGATCAACAGCGCCCCGGCGACCAGGGCGAGAATCGACATGATGACGCTGAGCCCTGAGAAGCTCAGGTGGATCATCGAAATGAGCCCCTGGAGAATCAGCCACGCACCGAGCAGGAAGAACGCGAGGTTTCGAGAGAGCTTCATCGTGCGCTCCTGGTGAGAGGATCAGTCCTTCGGTGAAGCGTTGAGGGCAGCGCCCGCCCCCATGACGACCAGCGCGGTGGGAGAATGCCTTGCAGCACAGCGCCGATCGCGAGACCGTAGCCGGTGGCGACCAGCGCCCAGAACAGTCCCGCCGCCTCGCGCTTCGCAAGCACCAGATGCGACATCACCGCCGACACCGCCAACATCAGCGTTCCGGTGAGAATCAGGGCCTCGTGCGCGGCGTGCCAGTAGCGCTCGGCGTCGGACTCGACCACGGTCGGAAAGCCGCAGCAGAGCCCGATGAGCATCCACAATGGCGCCATGGAGGATGACGCGGAGACGGATGGTCCGGTCCATGTCCTAGTCCCTCACTTTTTCTTTGGCGTCCGTTCGCGCTCGACCTTCAGGTCTGCGAGGACGCGCAAGAGGGTCGAGTGCTCCCCTGGGTAGCGGAAGTCCGTGAACACGAAGGACGAGCCCCGCGGCGCCAGCTCGGCGATCACATCCGGAGACTCGTGCTTCTTCCCATCGCAGACCCCGAACACTTCCACCAGGATATGCGTCGAATCGCGACGCGCAGCCCCGATCTCATAGGTTCTGGCAGAAGTCCTGGGCGTTCAGGAAGGGGTCGCCGTCGAGACCGACGACCTCGGTGCTGTCCTTCGCCTGAGCCGCCGAGTCCTCGCTCAACGCGTGCCGCAGGCCGGGATCGAAGAGGCGAGCGCTGTCAGAAGTCGCGATCTCGAGCCCGGTACCCTTGTCGGCTTTCGGGACGTACCAGTCGTAGAACGTTTTCGTGAAGGTGGTCGCCGAGGCGAGCGCGGCGTCTCCCTCGCCCCGAGGAGTGCACCCGATGGCGAGCAACGCAAAGGCGAGCAGTGGGGTCGATCGCATGCGTGAAGGTATCACTCCGCCGGGATTCATGGCCACTCGATTACGGTCCGCGTCGGCGCTGCGAAGCGATCCAGATCATCGAGGATCTCATTGACCGCGCCAACCTCCGGTCCTACGCGGCGCTCCACGACACTTTCGAGGTTCACCGCACCCTGCTCGATCAGCTCCAGGAGCGGCGTCAGCTCCGACCGCAGATGGTCATTGGCGCCGAGCAATTCAGCTTCCCGGCCAAGCAGATCACGATAGCTATCCACGGACATGGGCTTCGTTGCAAGCCCGGCGACGACGGCCCGGCCATGCACGGCGAGCACCTTGAGTGACTGCTCCATGGTGAGTGGGAGTCCGATCAGCTCGAGCGCCACGTCCACCCCGCGGCCACCCGTGTACTCCCGAATCACTCCCACTGGATCACCGATCCCGGCACGCACGGGCACCGCCCCGAACGACCCGGCCAGCGTGAGCTTGCGTTCGTCCAGATCGACAGCGAACACCTGGGCTGCGCCCATGGCCCGCGCGAGCTGCACGGCCGACATCCCCAGTCCACCGATCCCGAAGATGGCGACGCGATCTCCGTGACCCAGGCGCCCTCTCTTCAGCGCGTGGAAGGCCGTGGCCGACGAGCACATCGCCACGGCCCCGTGGGTGAACGGGATACCGGCCGGAAGGGGCACCGCATTCCGCGCCGGGACCGCGATCAACTCGGCCCACCCGCCGGCGCGGTGGTGCCCGATCATCACCCCGGCGGCGCAGAACTGCTCGTCTCCACGCCCGCACGCAGGGCAGCCACCGCAGCTGATCAGGTAGTGGACGCACACGCGGTCCCCCACGCGCGGCGACCGCACATCGGCGCCCACGCGCTCGACCACGCCTGCGACTTCGTGACCGAGGGTGAGTGGGAGCGGACCGGCAGGAGAACGTCCGGCGCGGTAGTGCGCGTCCGAGTGGCAGATGCCGGCCGCTCGAACGCGAATGAGGACGTCGTTCGCACCGACCGGGGGCTCGGGGACGCCGCGGAGCGCCACGGACGCTCCTATTTCAACCAGTTGAAGGGCCTTCACGCAATTCGGCAGGGGATGAGCGCGTCCTCGTCATACCCATAGACCGCGCACAACCGGTGGTACCCGTCGGCGATGATCACCCGGCCACGCTCCCGGTCACGCACCAGGAGCAACGGCGAGAGCTCCTTTCCCGCGGCGATCTTGCGCCGGTCCTTCTCGACGTGCGCGTTGCTGATGCCGAGGAGCGAGAGGCCTGAAGCGCGGAAGATGTCCTTGGCCTTGAATTCGGTGAGCTTGGCGCGGCGGAGCCGGCTGACGAACCGCTTCGCCGCGGTCCCCGGGAACAGCAGGTTCAGGTAGGACTCCGCGGCCCCGTAATCGTGGTCCTCGGGCTTTTTCAGCCACTGAACGGTGTCACTCATCGTCCCGGCTCCTCGGTCGTGATGCCGATGGTCCCCAGCCATTTCTCCACGAGCTGAGGCCATTCGGTGATCGGGTCCCTGGTACGGCGGAGTCCAAAGGCGTGCCCGCCATTGGTATAGAGGTGCATCTCGACGGGCACGCCGGCATTCTTGAGCGCGATGTAGTACACCAGCGACTGGTTCACATTGTCCACGCTATCGGTCTCGGCCTGGATCAGGATGGTCGGGGGCGTGTGCGCGGTAACGTGAATGTCGGGATTGAACTTCAGCGGGATGCGGTCGTCCGGGACCCACAGATGCCCGGGATACACCGCCACCGCGAAGTCGGGACGGCAGGAGAGCTGGTCGGCGTCGTCGACGGGGGCGTACGAGCGCCGCTGATAATCGTTGCTGATCGCCGCGACGAGATGGCCACCCGCCGAGAAACCCAGGACGCCGATCTTGTTCGCGTCGATGTGCCATTCCGCTGCATGCTGACGCACCATCCCCATCGCCCGCTGCGCGTCCTGGAGAGCTGGAGCGGGATGTGGGTTGATGTACTTGTGATCGGCCTGCCAGGACGGCCCCGAACGCGGCACGCGGTACTTGAGGAGGATGCACGTGATCCCGCGCGCGGTCAGCCAGTCACAGACCTCGCTCCCTTCGAGATCGATCGCCAGGATTTGATAGCCGCCCCCGGGAAATACCAGCACCGCAGCGCCGGTGTTCTCTCCCTGGGGCGAGTAGACGGTCAATGTCGGCCGCGAAACTTTGGAGACGTAGTACCAGGGCGCGCCGGCAACGGAGGCCGCGGTACCGAGGGATTCACTGTCCGGGCCAGGTCGCGTGCCGGGAGCCGCACCGGGCCACAGTGGGACCTGCGTATGCCCGGGAGACGGTTGCCACACTTGCGCCGACGCGCCGAGCGGGAAGGCGATCGTGAGGGCGAACGCGAGGGTCTTCATCGGCGCGCGCGCCTCATGACGAACCGTCCTTGCGCGACGATGCCGGATGGCGCCTTCTGCCGCCACTTCCCCACCACGGAATCCCCGCGCACCACGCCGACGATCGACAAGCCGCAGTTGAACCCCTGCCGCAAGTCGACGCGCACGGAATCCTTCCGCATGGGCACCAACCGGGCCGTCCCCCCAGTCGAGATGCAGGGATCGGGTCGCGTGAGACCACCCATCGACAAGCTGTAGGGCCCCATCAGGGCGCGTCGGCCGTGATCCATGGTATCTGACAGCGTCAGCGTCGCCACGCCGTGCTTGCCCTGCGTCGCGGGTGTCGCGGGGTAGGCCCGGAATTCGATGATCCAGTTGCCGGCGAGGTGCGACAAGGTCCACGCGACGACGAGGAGCAGGGTGTGAGAATTCACGGGCGCTTGACGATCGTCACATGGGTCGCGCGCTCACCGGCGACCACGGCTTTGCACTCATAGCCAAGCGCGCGGAGGTCGAGCCCAGCCAGCAGAGGCTCCCCTTTGCCCAGCACGACGCGACCCATCGCGAGATGCAGGTCGTCGACCAGTCCTTCGGTGAGGTATTGCCGGATGGTCGCGGCCCCGCCGCCGATCCGCACGTCCTTCCCTCCCGCGGCGCGCTTCGCCTGCTCGAGCGCCGAACGGAACCCGTCGGTGACGAAATGGAACACGGTGCCCCCTTCCATTACCAGAGGCGCCCGCGCGTGATGGGTGAGGACGAAGACCGGTGTGTGATAGGGAGGATCCTCGCCCCACCAGCCGCGCCAGCTCTCGTCAGGCCAGGGCCCGCGAACGGGGCCGAACATGTTGCGGCCCAGGATGTAGGCACCGAGGTTCTCGAAGGCTTTCAGGGCGAAGTCGTTGTCGACGCCCGTTTCCCCGCCCTCCAGCCCCTGCATGTCCCGCCACACCCGCGTGTGGAAGAACCACTCCATGAGCTCCGGGCCGGTAGTGCCGAGTGGGTGTTTGAGGCTCTGATCGGGGCCGGCACCGAAGCCGTCGATGGACATCGAAAACGACAGGATGCGAACTCTGCTCATAACCGGTAGACACTCGGTTGGCCGCGGATGAGCAGCCACAGGTGAGCGAACAATTCAGCGACGATGAAGAAGGCGCCGCCGATCCACCAGGGCCATTCCGGACTCCCGTGCCCGGTGATGAGCGACCTCGTCCCGATGGCTCCCGCGTACAGGGCCGTGCCTCCGGCGAACCATGCGGCCAGACGCGCCCAGATACGCCACCTGCTGTTCGACATCTTTGGGTCCATCTCGTTGCGGCAGAGGAGGTCGACGAAATGGCCGCCGAGCGTGAACCAGAGGGCGACTACGGTGGCGATGGGCACCAGAAACAAGCGGTGCTGGACGACCCCGACGACGACTCCAATGGCGAGTGCGAGCCCGACCGTGCGGCGCAGGGTCCGCCAAAGGGGCTCTGAGAAGCGCTCCATGCTCAACAACCTATCCCTGACCCCTGTGTGTGCCACCTCACAGGCCGCGTGGTTAGACGACGGGAGCATGCCCGAAAAAGCCGCAAGCACACCGCCAATCCCGCTCCCCACCTGAGGTTAAGGGGCTTGGTGACGCCCAACACGGCCCCCAAACCAGCCTTCTGCGAGTCTCGATCCACGCCCTGGTTGTCACCTTTTTCTGGAGGATGAGATGCGCGTCCCGATGCTGGCGCTCGGGCTGCTGCTGTCCACGTATGGACGAGCAGCGGCTCAGGGCCAAGCGGCAGTGAAAGACCCTGCCCAATGCGCGGTGGCCGATGCTAACCGGTCACCCACGTCGTACAGTCACGTTCGCCCGTCGGACCCACATGACCGCACGCGGACGGGGTGTTCGCCTGTGGCGCCGGCCTCGACTGAGCCGCCGCCTCCCCCGCCCCCACCTCCGCCGCCCCCACCTCCGCCCCCGCCGACGGGTGATTCGATCACCGGCCGGATCTCGGACGTGATCACGGGTAACGGGCTGGCCGGCTGGACGGTAGTGGTGTCCGGGCCGACGACTGCCTCCGCTGTGACCGACGCCAACGGGAACTATGCCGTCGCCGGGTTGCCTGATGGCACGTACCTGATCTGCGAGGTCGTGCAGCCCGGTTGGGCGCAAGTCAGCCCGACATTCGCCGAGCCGTGCGCTTCGGGGATGGGCTACAGCTTCCTGGTCTCGGGCGGCACCGCCAGCTTCGTCAACTTCGGGAACCAGGCGCTCTAGCGCTGGATCATTCGACGACAAGGGTGGGATAAGCCCCACGCGCATGCGCGTGGGGCTTTCTCTTTCGGGACACACCGAGCGCAGGGATGCGACTCAGGCAGCGCCAGTCCCCAGCTGGCAAGGTGGGCACCCCACCGAACCGAACGAGCAGAAGACGCAGCAGTCGCCGGGGATCGGCTTCAGGATCTCATGGCAGCTCGCGCACTCGTACCAATGCACGCAGGCGTTCTCCGGCATGACTTCCAGGTGAGGTGCCTTGCATGCGGGGCAGGTGACGACGCTTTCGAGGATGGCCGTCACGCGCCTGTCCCCTTCAGCACCGCCTGAAACTGCTTCCACTCCAGCACCTCCACCCCCGCCCCTGGTCGCTCAGCGTGCCGCACCATCGCCTTCCCGAGGTCGGATACGGAGATGCTCCGGAAACGCGAGAGGGGACCCACGAGGAGCGGATCGATGACGGGGAAGACCGCGAGCGCCACCGCCTGGGTAAATCCATACCGGTTGGTCGGCGTCATCAGCATCGACGGCTGAAAAATGCTCGCCCGCGCGAACCCCTGGGCCTTCACCCGCTCCTCGACCTCGCCCTTGATGCGGGAGTAGAAGACGGATGACTTGGGATTGGACATCACGGCGGTGAGCAGCAGGAAGTGCGTCACGCCCTGCCGGCGACAGGCCGCCGCAAAGGACGCCGTGCCCTCCAGATCCACCCGCCTGAATTCCTCGCGCGGGAATTTCGACGGCTCGCCGATTCCCAGCGTACAGAACGCCACGCCATGACCGGAGAGAAACCGCTCGTACTGCCCGGGGTCGAGCACGTCGACGACATGCCGCTCGAGGCGCGGATGGTTGAGATCGCTCAGTGCCTCCGGACGCCGGACCAGAACCGTCACCCGCCGCCACGCGTCATCCGCGAGCAGCGCCCGCACCACCGAAGACCCGACCGCGCCCGTGGCGCCGAGGACCACCGCACTTCTCGAGTCGCTCATGATCCCAAAGTACCATATGTTCGTGGCCTCCTTCAAATGGAGTCGGCCGTGATCCGCCGCCTGTGCCTGCTCACCCTGTTCGCTGCGCCCCTGCTCGCTCAGAAGCCGGCCGCGCCGGCACTCCCCAAGGACTGGGACGCCTACGTCACCAAGGCGATGCAGGAGTTTCACGTCCCCGGCCTCGCGCTGGCGATCGTCAAGGACGGCCAGGTCATCTACGCCAAGGGGTACGGGGTCCGCCGCATGGGGGAACCGACGCCGGTCGATACCCACACGCTCTTCCAGATCGCGTCCAACACCAAGGCCTTCACGGATGCGATGATCGCTCAGCTCGTCGACTCGGGCCGCCTGTCGTGGGATGACCCGGTCACGAAATATTTGCCCTGGTTCGCGCTCTCCGACCCGTGGGTCACGCGCGAATTCACCATCCGCGACCTCGTCACCCACCGCTCCGGCCTGGGACTTGGCGCCGGCGACCTCGTGTGGTGGCACTCGGACTACTCCGCTGAGGACGTGGTGCGGCACCTCAGAGCGGCGAAGCCCGTCACGAGTTTCCGCTCGGGGTATGCGTACGACAATGTGCTCTACATCGCGGCGGGCCTCGTGCTCGAGTCGGTGACCGGCAAGTCGTGGAGCCAGAACCTCCAGGAGCGCATTCTCAACCCGCTCGGCATGACCGAAACGACGTCGGACATCGGTGCTTTTACGAAGTCGGGAGCCGATGCCGCCACGCCGCACGGCTGGTCGAATGGATCGGTGGGGATCTCGCCTCGGGACACGATCAACAACACCCTCCCGGCGGGCGGCATCATCGCCGACGTGGCCGACCTCTCGAAGTGGATGATGACCCAGCTGGATTCCGGCAGATACTCGAGCGGGCGACTCTGGAGCGCGCGGCAGGCGCGGGAGATGTGGTCGCCCCAGACCATCCTCCGGATTGGCACCCCCCCGCCGGACCTCGCCGCTCTCCGACCCAACTTCGCCGCGTACGGCCTCGGCTGGTTCCTCCGCGACTACCGCGGCCGGAAACTGGTCGAACACACCGGCGGGCTCACCGGAATGACCTCCCAGACCACCCTCGTCCCCGACGAGCGCCTCGGCATCGTGATTCTCACCAACGGCGAGAGCGCGGTCTTCGATGCCCTCACCTGGCGCCTCCTCGACCATTTCCTGGGAGGCCCGAATACCGATTGGGCGAAGATCGAATCCGACCGGGAGACGCATGCGCGTGCGCAGGGCGACTCGATCGTCAAAGCCGCTCAGGCCTCCCGCGACTCGACGAGCCAGCCGTCACTTTCCCTCGCGAGCTACGCGGGCACGTACCACGACGACCTCTACGGCGACGCGACCATCACCCAGGAGAATGGCGGGCTCGTTTTCCGGTTCACGCATTCCCCCGCGTTCACCGGAGATCTCAAGCATTGGCAGCATGACACGTTCGTCGCACGGTGGAGAGGGAGAGGGATCGAGGACGCCTACGTCACGTTTACGCTGAACCCCGATGGCACGGTAGACTCGTTCAAGATGGCGGCGGTCAGTCCGCTGGCGGACTTCAGCTTCGACTATCAGGATCTTCTGTTCCACAAGAAGTGAGCGCGGAAATGCGGCGAATAGACGCACAGAAGAAACGACTTGCCTCGTAGTGGCACCGATGGATGACAGGAACGATGAGGGGACAGGATCGACTCTCCTGTCCCCTTTCGTCTGAACCCCATCTGTGCGTCTGTGCGTCTAGTCGTACGTCCTATCTGCCAAGGCCAATCGCAGCCCCAACCCTGGCCACCGCCTGCTGAATGGGGACCTTATAGTCGGTTCCTGAGATCGTCGTCTTCCGGTCGATCCTCTGGAACTCGTAGTCGGCGGTAAAGCGATACCGATTGTTGGCCGCCCCGACCGACAACCCCAGCCCCAGCTCCAGCGCCAGCGGGGCGGTGCCGCCACCGGAGAACTTGGCGGCCGCGAGGTAATTCCCTCGGAGCAGGAGGTTGACGCCCGGGCCGAGACCGTAATTGGCCCGGACGCCGGCGCGAATCGCGGTGAAATCCTGCGTCGTGAAATCGGGACTGATGTCGCGTTTGGTGTAGCCGGTCTCGAGGCTGATCCCGCTCGCCAGGAACCAGCGCAGGTGCGCGTCGAACTGGGTGCTCGTGAACTTGTCCGTGGCGGCGCTGCCCGAGGCCGGATTGAAATTGATCTTGGCGATCTGGAAGTCACCGGAAAACTTGTGCCAGTTCAACTCGGCGATCCCACCGATGCCGCCACCATTGTACGACAGCGCAGGCCCCAGCTCGCGGTAGTCCCCGAAGACTCCCTGCACCCCGACGTTGACGAATTGCGCCGACACCGGCGCGGCGAACGCGCAGAGCGCGACCAGTACCAGGGCGCGCTTCATTTCGTCACCGCCGCGGGAGCCACCGTGAGCCTCACTTGCCGCCTGAGCGTCACGTTCTGCTGTGCGATATCGGCGTTCCGGCGGATCAATTGCTCGTCGAGGAGCTTGTTGTACAGGATGTTCCCCTGCGCGGGGACCGGCGAAGGCTTCTTCAGCATCATCACCACTCCGGTCGCGAGCACCCCGACCGCCACCAGCGACAGCTCCCGCCGGTTGGCCGAGCCGAGTTGGCTGTTTTCGAGGGCGAGTGTCCCGGCGCCCGCGATCCCGGCATACAGGAACGAAACGCCCAGCGGCCGCCAGCTGCGTGGCGGAACTTCCATATCGGGAAGCTTCGAATACCCGGGCATGCTGGTCAGATGCGCGAGCGTGTCCACGGTCCCCGCGCTCACATGCACCCGCGCCCCCGCTGAAAACGTGTTCTGTTCGGCGGCGGCATCCACGACGATGGTGTAGTCACCCGCGGGCACCGGATCGCCGTTGGGCAGGGTGCCGTTCCAGCGGACATTCACGGTCCCGTTGGCGATCGAGGAGTCGATGTTCACCGTGGTCTTGGCGCTCACCGCCTTGATGTGCACGCGCGCGGGGCTGGTCACCGTGAAGTGGATCGGCACCGCGCCCTGCCCCACCACGAAGCTTGAGCTGTCGACAGTCACCCCACGGACCAGGAGCATGGTCGAGAGCGCCATGTTGAACGCGACGAGCGTCTTCGTCGCGGTCCGGTTGGGATCGAGCTGGCGCTCGGGATTGATCAACAACACTTGGCGGAATGCGTTCATCGCCTTGTCGAATCCGTCGGGCTGATTCGAGTAGGCGTCTCCCAGGAGGGAGTAGGCCCGCTCCTGATCGGTCGCGTTCATATGCTGGCCGAGGGCCTGGTTCGCCAGCGTGATGGCCTGCGGGAGATTGAGATTCTCTGCCGCCTGGACTGCCCGCCGGAGGGTCGCGTTCTGAGGGGCAGTCCCCTGGGCAGCCGCGACACCGGCGGCGGACAGGCCGGCGAGGACGAAGAGCGCTGCGCGTCGCATCCCGGTCATCCTCCCTGAATCAGGGTCAAGCGCCGAACCACGGTCTCACCAGCGGACACATTCACCGTCAACGACTGCGTCGCGAACCCCACCCGCTCCACCCTGATGCTGTGCGAGCCGGCGGGCACTTCATGTCCGATCACCGGCGACTGTCCCACCGACTGGTTGTCGATGTAGACGGTCGCGATGGGATCGGTCGCAATGCTGATGAACCCGGTCGCCGCGGCCGCCGGCTTCGGCGCCGGAGGATTCCGGTGTGGCGCTGCCGCGGGTTTGTGCGTCGCCTGCGTCTGGGCCGGCTGGGCCGGAGGCTGGGACGCCGTCTGCTGAGGCGTGACCGGCGGCGTCGCGGTGTGCGTATCGGGTGGCGTCACCGCCGGAGTCGACGCGGGCTGCTGCTGCGTCACCGCCGGGCCACCGTCGGTCGCCGGCTTCGGCCTGCCGAACACCAGGTAGCCGCCGACACCCAGCACTACTACGGCGGCGGCGATGCCCATCCACGCCTTGGAGCCGGATTTCTGCGGCGCGACGGCTGGTTTTGCTCCCGGACGCGTCGGAACGGTCGGCGCCGCGGGAGGACGCATGGTCGACGGAATCGGCGTCGTCGGCGCGGAGATAAATGCCTCCGTCGGCGATTCGGCCGTGACGGGCGCGCGGGCGACGGGCTTGGGCGTGAGAGGGCCACCCGAGCGGCCCGCGGCAACCGGCTGTTCCGGGAACACCGCGGTCGCGAAGTCTTCCATGGTCGCGTAGCGCTGCGCCGGCTCCTTACTCATCGCCCGCTGGATCGCGGTCGAGAGGAACTCGGGGATATCCGGACGCACCGAGCGAACCGGGGGCGGTTCCTCGAAGATGTGCTTGTAGAGAATGGTGTGAATCGAATCCCCCGCGAACGGCAACGCGCCCGTGATCATCCGGTAGCCCACGACGCCGAGCGAGTACTGGTCGGCGCGGCCGTCCACGGGTTGCCCCTTCGCCTGTTCGGGCGCCATGTAGTGCGGCGTGCCGATGATCATGCCGGTGCCCGTGAAGCCCGACGCGGCCTGCAGGGCCTTGGAGATGCCGAAGTCGGTCAGCATCACCTTGCCGTCGTGGTCGAACATGATGTTCGCCGGCTTCACGTCGCGATGCACGATGCCGCGCTGATGCGCGTGCCCCAGCGCCACGCCCGCCTGCCAGAGAATCCGCTGGATCTCCTCGACCGGGATCGGCTTCTTCTGCTCCAGCAGGTCCTCGAGGGACGTGCCGGAGATGTACTTCATGACGAAGTAATTGAGCCCGCTCTCGCTCTCGACCCGGTAAATCGGGATGATGTTCGTGTGGTCGAGCTTGGCCGCGGTCTTCGCTTCCTGCTGGAAGCGCTTGACCACGTGATCGTCCTGCGAGACATCGGGCGGCAGGACCTTGATCGCCACGTCGCGGTCGAGCGTGAGGTCCTTGGCGAGGAACACGGCACCCATGCCGCCCTTCCCCAGCAGCCGCTCGAGCTTGTACTTGCCCTCGACGATCCGCTGGAGGCGGACCATCAGGCCGGAGATCTGCCCCGAGGTCGCGGCCGCGTCCCCGCCCCCGGTCTGGTCCGCCCCGCAGGCGAAGCAGAACCGGGAGTTATCGGGCAGCGGGGTGTGGCACTTGGTGCATTCCATTACGGAAGCCGGAATGGGATCCTCGCCGCCTGCGCCGCACGCATGGCTCGTAACCGTGCCGTCGCGAGTACCGAAGGACGTTGCCGCTCCGCAAGCGCTCGGTGTCGAACGGAGCTCGTCATACCCGGCGGCGCGGGGATGGGAGGTGGCAGCGTGGCGCAGTTGGATGCCACTTGAATGCAGAGGCCATATCGCACGGGGGCCCCGGCGAAGTCGGACACAACCACGTAGTAGTCCTGTCCAGTGTGCAGCAACACTTTCAATTGCTCCGTCGATCCGCTGTCGGCGGCCTGCCCCAGTTGGTTCCCGTTCATGTCGAGGACCGTGATGTCGATGTCGGAGGTATCCACCGTCCCCGGGGAGCGGCTCACGGTCTGCACACTCACCGTGTCGGTGGAGTCGGCGACGGACACGGAATCGAGGTGGAACCGGTACCAATCGGTCGCGTGCGGGAAATCGATGGTCAAGGTCGTGTCCACGAACGGCAGCGAGCCGAGGTTGACGGCGATCCTGAGAGCAGGCTTGGCGAAGTTGGCGTCAGCCTGGTTGCAGACCTCGTTCGGGCTGAACCGATCTCGGCCGACGCCGGGGTCGGCCTTGATCAGGCCCCGGGTGACTCGCATTCCGTACGGTCCTGACTGCGTGTACTCGTCGAACAGCTGGAAGGCGTGTCCGGTCAGGTTTCCGAGCTCCACCACCGTCGAATCCTCGGTCGCGATGGGGACGAAAAAGCTGTTGTCGCGGCAGCCGAAGATTCCAAGCTGCGGCGCCAGAATCCAGGCGCTCGCGCCGAGGGAGTAGAACCCCGAGTAGTAAATCGAGTCCGTGAGGATGTTCAGATGGGTCGTATCCCGCCCCGCGCCCGGCGCCACCAGCACGAACGTCACGGGCAGGGTGGTGTCTGACTGCTCGAACCGGAACCAGTCGAATCCGAAGCTGGTCACCTTCTGGTCGAAAGGCCGGAAAAAGAGCGCCGGATTGAAGAACCGCAACAACGGCAGCTGTGCGATCGGGCCCGCCGAATCAAGGTTGATCCTCGCCGGATTCGTGTCATTCGGCGCGTAAATATCGTGGTCGCCATTGACAAACGTGCTCTCGGTCGCCGTGGCAAACACTCCAGGTCCGAAGGCGATCATCTGGTCTGAATGCGCAGGGAACGGGACCCAGAACTGCATGTGACCGATGCCGTTGCGGTTCCCTTGAAAAGAGAAGGTGTCAGCGTCGAGAACGGCGTTCCCCAGCTCGGCGAGGAAGATGTTGTTAATCCCAACGCCATAGACCGTAATGCGGGCGCCATAGACGATCGAATCGGGCTTGATACTGTCGATTTCGAGCGCCCGGGCCACGCGGATCGTGCTGTCCATGTCCGCCGCCTTGTCGTACACGGCGGCCCGGGCCACCACGTGCACGAGCCCCGCATTCACACCGGTGATCGTGGCGGTTCCACGACCGTCATTCACGATGCGGGCGACGTTCGAGTCCGACACGCTCCATTGGAAGTCCACGTCGTTCACCGGGACGTTCCCCGATCCGGACTTCCGGAACGCGTGCCCGTGCGCCGTGATCGATGCCCCCTGCACCACCAAGGGGGCCGACAGGGTCACGGTCACGAAGACCTGATCGCTCTGGTCGGTGGGGAAAGAGCAGGTCACCCCCGCCAGAACGACGGCGGCGAGTGCAGCGAAAGAGACCCGGGGGAAGCGTCGCATGACAGGGCCCATCTTCGAGTGAGGTACCAACTTACGACGCTCGAAGCGGGGACGCTACAGCCGGCCCCGACGCTTCAACTCAAGGTACTCCCGCACCACAGCTTGGGCGGCCCGGGCGGGGGGAACGTCCAACACGAGCACACCGGCTCGCCGCAGATGACCCAGCGCCTCTTCCCGAGCCCGCAGCAGCTCCTCGGCGGCAGCCCGGCGGTAGGCATCCCGCACATCCTCCGGACGGGTCGTGGCCACCAGATCGAGCTCGGGATTCCGGAGTGTTACGGCGAGCGGGAGATGCCGGGGGCGGAGCGTCGCGAGATTCGCGACGAGCGCCTCCGACGCGGTGCGGTCGATGAGATCGGTGAAGACGACGGTGAGTGCGCGTTTGCGGTTGCGCGCGGCGAGGTACCGGAACGCGCCAGGATAGTCGGGCTCGAGCATGCTCGGCGTGAGGATCGTCAGCACATCGAGCACCCGCTTCAACCCCGCCTGCCCCCGGCCCGGCGCGACGTAGTGCTTCACTCCGTCGGCGAAGCTCATCACGCCCACATTGTCGTCATGCTGAACCGCGGCGTACGCCAGCTCGAGCGCGGCCTGCACCGCGTAGTCGAGCCGCGCGATCCCGGCGACGTCGGCCGTCATGAGGCGGCCCGTGTCCATCACCAGCAGGAGCTGCTGCCGGCGCTCTTCTTCATACTGCCGGGTGATCACCTTGCGGCGGCGTGCCGTCGCCTTCCAGTCGATGTGCCGCAGATCGTCGCCAGGCACCCATTCGCGCAGACTTTCGAAGAACCGCCCTTCGCCCAGCCGGCGGATGGGCTTCATCCCGGCGTCACGTTTTCGGAGCGCCTGCGCGACCGACGCCCGCAGCCGGAGGGACACGAGCGGCGGAAAGACCGTCACGTCCCAGGGCAGGGCGATCCGGCGGCGCACCACGCCGAGGCCAAGGGGACCGATGGAGTCGAGGTGCATTTCCCCGGCTTCGTCATGTCCGCGATGCACGCCGAGGAGGGTCAGGCGTTCGACCGTTTGACCGCCGGCCGGTATCACGATGGCGCGCGGCGGCAGGGTGCCACCCACGAGGTCGGGGCGGGTCTCACGGATCCGGACCCGCGCGGCGCGCACGCCGGCGTTGGTCCAGACGTAGGAGACCTCGGTGGGGTGCCCGACGGTAATGGCCGCGGGAGGGACTCGCTTCACTCCGACCCCCGGCTCGTCCAGCACGCCGGGGAGCGGGACACTCCAGAAGGCGTCGGCGACGGCCAGCCCCACCACCACGACGTCGAGTAATACCATCACGGCACCGGCCCAGGGGAGCCAGTACGCGACAATCGCGAGGCCGGACAACACGGCGAGCGCGTACAGCGCGCGCCGGGTGAAGAGGATCACGCGGTGGGAACCTCGACCCGGTCGAGGATAGTCTTGAGCGCGGTGTCCGGCGTGACGCCTTCGAGCTCCAGCTCGGGCGCGACGGAGATCCGGTGCCGCAGGACCGCGGGCGCCAGTCCCTTCACGTCATCGGGAATGACGTAGTCGCGTGCTTCCAGGAGTGCCGATGCCCGCGCGGCCTTGAGGAGCGACACGCCCGCGCGCGGACTCGCCCCCAGCGTGAGCGACGCCGCGCCTCGCGTGGCACGAACGATCGCGGTGATGTACGCCGTGATCCTCGGCTCCACCCGTATCTGCTCGGCCCCGGCGCGCAGGGCTTCGAGCCCCCCGGCGTTCGTGATCGGGACGATCCCGTACGTCGCCGGCCGGTCCGCTTCGAAGCCCTGGACGTACTTCGTCAGGATCCCCTGCTCGACCGACGCATCGGGGTACCCGACCAACACCTTCGCCATGAACCGGTCCAGCTCGGCCTCGGGCAGCGGGTACGTGCCTTCGAACTCCACCGGGTTCTGGGTCGCGAACACGGTGAAGACGCCCGGGAGCTGGTGCGTGGTGCCGTCTACCGTCACGGTCCGTTCCTGCATCGCTTCGAGCAACGCCGCCTGCGTCTTTGCGGGCGCGCGGTTGATTTCGTCCGCCAGCACGAGGTCGGCGAAGACGGGGCCGGGGCGGAACGTGAATTCCTGCGTGCCCGTGAGCATCGAGATGCCCGTGATATCCGCGGGCATCAGGTCGGGGGTGAACTGGATCCGTGCGTAGCGGACGTCGAGTGCTAACGCGAGCGCACGCACCAGCAGGGTCTTGGCGGTGCCCGGCACACCCTCGAGCAGCACATGGCCCCGCGCGAGCAGGCAGACCATCACGTCCCGAAGTGCCTGGTCCTGTCCCAGGACCACGCCTTTCAGGGCGTCGAGAATCGGTCGCGCGTCGCGCGCGGACGTAGTTCCTCCCACACATCCTCCACGGAGTTGGCGGCGGCGAGCACCCGCTCATGGCCGCCCGGTTTGGTGAACGCTTCCCGCAGCCGGCGCACCGCCCCGCGCCCCTGCGCGGTGGGCATCGCCAGTGTCAACGACGCAATCCACTGTTCGTCGGCCTTCGCCCCCGGCTCCACCCCCGTACGGGAGAGCCGGCGTCGCAGTCCTGCGACGATGAGGTCGAGTACCGTCTGATTTCCTTCGGCGCCTTCGAACCCCGCCGCGAGTGCTTCGAGGTGCTCGATCGGCGAGCGGCGCCGGCGATCGATCACCGAGCGGGCCGGCCCGAAACGCACCGCCGTCACGGCGAGCCACACGAGCAGCACCACCACGAGCTGGTCGATGGCCCATCCGGCCGGCGTGTCGACCAGCCAATGCCATGTGGCACCGACCAGGGAACCGCCCTCCTCGTACCCCTGGTGGTATTCATCCCACTGCACCTGCCCCCGCCCCCGCCCCCGCCCCGACGGCCCAGACTCCGGCGTCAGCATGGGCAGGACGTAGTAGGGGACGCCAGTCGTGCGCCAGGCGCGGTTCCGCAGCCACCCGTCATCCGCCATCAGAATGAGGCGACCACCTCCGGCGACGCGGTCGGATACCACCACCGGATGACCGGAGAACGTCCGCACCAACGTATCCACGCTGGTCAGGGAAATGATGGGGCACTGCAGCTCATTCAACTCGCGCAGGGGATTCGAGTCCTCCGTCGAGTCCGCGAGCGTGTCGCGGGTGGTGTCCCTTCGAGCACGCGACCGGCGCTGCCAGGGACGGAGATAGGATCGCACACCCGGAAGGGAAAAGCCCGGCACGGGGACGATCGGCATGGTGTCACGATGACGGCCGAGGGAAATGCCGCCGACGGATGCCCAGCCCGCGCAGAGCGTGATGCCCCCGCCGTCGCCGCCGGCCACCACGGTTCCGCCGTTCCGGAGGAATGCCGCGACCTGCGTCATCTCGCCGGATTCGAGCGACGCTTCGGGGTCGGCCTCGATCAGGATGGCCGGACGGGCCGCCGAATCGGCGACGAGATCGAAGAGACTGATGCGCCGGCGGGTGACGGGGCGTCCCATGCGGGACATCACTTCGTAGACGCCCTTCGCGCCGCTCGGGCCGGTGAGGAAGGTCGACGCGTTCTCGAGCTCGGACGCCGGGGTCTTGGCGAGGCTCCCCGCAGCGAACGCCGTGCCCACCGCCGCGACGAGCAGCGCCGCGAGCCCGACTTCAGACCGGAGCGACATGACCGACCACGGCGTGCGCGGCGTCGTTGAACGCGGCGTATCCCGCCGCGTCACACGGTTCGGCGCCGAAGAGGTGACGGTAGAGGGCGCTCACGAGCTCCGCGAGCGTCGCGCGCCCATCGTCATCGAGTCGCGCCTCCGCCACGTACTCGGCGGGAGTCTTCGAGTCCTTCGCGGTGACAGCGTGCAGATGATCCAGCTCGCGCACCAGCGCGATGTACCGCCACGCCAGCGCTTCGGTGAACCGTCCGGCCCGCGCCAGCGCCTCGGCGCGCCGCGCCGGCGACTCGGGGAGGCGCGCCGGCGCCTGGGCGTCCGGTGTTTGGGGCTTGGGGTGCGCCGTGCGCTCGTAGATCACCCACAACGTGTACCCGATGTGCACCACGAGCACGACGAGCACGGCCACCATGGACCAGAAGAAGATCCCGTACAGCATGGGGTGGTCGCCGCCGATGCGATGGAGCCAGGCCACGAACCGGAGGAATTGATCGAGGAGCCAGGCCATCGGAGAGCGGCGGGTGAGCCAGTTACCGAACTCGGGCCGGGAGAAGACGTCGGTGACGGCCCGGTGGAGGGAGTCGGTGGGGGCCGGTTGGCCCCCACCGAAGACGATCGAGATCAGGCCAACCCCAGCTGTCGACCGAGGTGCTCGAGGTCGAACCCTTCGCGGCGTGCGCGCAGGTCGTAGTACAGCAGAGTGAACACGCAAGGGATGATGGGCGCAAGCATCAGCGTGAGGAGCGAACTGACCGTGGAGATCAGGGGCACAAAAGCCGGAGCCGAGGTCGCCGCGACCGCGCTCGCGACCCCCAGAATGAGGCCGGGGATGAAATTCACGATGATCCAGGACACGATGAACATTCCGAACACTTTGCCGCGGGCGCCCTTGGTCAGGGTCCATGAGCGGCCGAAGGCATCGAAGGCTCCATCGAGCTCTTCCAGCACGATGACCTCGGTGGTCACTCCGTATCCGCAGTAGAGATAGATGATCCCCCAGACCAGCCCGATGCCGCCGACGACGGCGAGCAGCAAGCTGAGGCCCCCGCCTCCGACGGCCTTGCCCACCAGGAACAGCAGGGCCACGCCGATACCCCCCACCAAATACACGACGAACAGGAGCACGCCCTTCCCGAAGCCGACACCGATCAGGGCGAGTACCCGGGAGAAGGCGAGGGAGAGGCATTCACCCAGACTCGTGGTCTTCCCGAGGTACGACGCGGAGATGACCTGAATCGATCCGGCGGTAAGAAGCAGGAAGCCGACGAAGTACACCACGATGAAGAGGATCATGTAGCCGAAGAAGGCGGCGATATGCCCCTGCATGAGGGCCGCCATCTGATCGGGCTGAATACCCTGCATGCGCACCTGGAAGTAGATCAACCCGGCGATCGGCAGCCAGAGTGTGGCGATCGCCAGACGCACGAAAAGTCCGAAGTTGCGACGATACAGGGTCAGCGCGCCGTCCAGCACTTCCCCGGCGTCCAGCGGTCGGATCTCAGGCATAGCTCGCTCTGGGTGCGGAGGTGCGATAAGATGAGGATATGAACGCCCCTGCGCGAGTGGAAGAGCTACCCACCCTTGAAGAACGTTACGAAGTCGAGACGCCCGAGCAGGTGGCGATGGGCTTCACGCTCGCCGGGCTGGGATCCCGCCTGGCAGCGGCACTCACCGACCTGGTCGTCCTCTTCATTATCTCCGTGCTCGTCTCGACCATACCCCGGATCGGGAGCTTCCTGGGCAACGCCACCCGGTCGTGGGCGTTCGCCTTCGTGCTGCTGTTCTCGGGACTAGGCTTCTTCCTGTATTTCTTCCTGTTCGAGACGCTCGCCGCCGGCCGGACCCCGGGAAAGCGCCTGGTGGGCATCCGCGTCGTGCTGGACAGCGGGCGCCGTCTCACAACCAGCGCCTCCGCCGTCCGTAACCTCCTCCGCTTCTTCGACGAGTTTTTCCCCTTCGCGCCGACGCTTCCGGGGATTCTCTTCGTCTTCTTCACCAGGAGCCGGAAGCGCCTCGGGGACCTGGCGGCGGGAACCATCGTGGTGCGCGACCGGGCCACCGACTGGTCCCCGGTCGCGGCCCTTCCACCCACGCCCGTCGTGGAAGAGACGGATCTCGGTCCCCCGCTCTTGGCCGAGCAGGAGTTCCGGCTCGTCGACACGCTGCTGGCCCGCTTCACGGAGCTCGACCCGGTGGCCCGGACGCGGATCGCCATCGACGTCGCCACCCGCCTCGAGTCGCGCATCCCCCGGAATCATGAAGCGCCGGAGGTCTACCTCACGCGAGTCTTCACCGAGGAGGGCGCCCGGCGCCGTTCCCGCTTCGGCGGACTGGTGTCAGCGCGCCAGCCGGGCCGCGTGGGCGTGACGGGCGAGCGGTTCGTCGAGCGAAAGCGGGAGATGTGGGAGGGCTTCCGGGCCAAGGCGAAGAAAATCGAAGGTGCCGGGGTGACCGGACTGTCGGCCTCCGACATCCCCGGCTTCGCCGCGCAGTACCGGGAAGTGGCCGCCGACCTGGCCCGCGCCCGGACTTACGGCGTCCCCACCCCGGTGATCGGGTATCTCGAGCGCCTGGTTGCGGCGGGCCACACCGCCATGTACCGGAACCGCGCCGGCGGCCGCGATCGGCAACCGCTGTGGCCCGTGATCTCGAGGGAGTTCCCCGGTGCCGTGCTGCAGTCCTGGCGGTACGTGCTGACCGCGTTCCTGATGTTCGTCATCCCGGGGATCGTGGGATACACGCTGGTGCGGTCCCGGCCCGACATCGCCGATGAAATCGCGCCGCCCGTGATGGTGAGCCGGGCGCAGGCCGCCGCGGACCGCGAAGCCCGGGGCATCGGCTACGCGCAGTCACCGGAGGAGGCGCTGCCGGAAGTGGCCGCATTCATCATCCAGAACAACATCAAGGTGTGCTTCGTCACGTTCGCGGGGGGATTGCTCGCGGGGCTGCTCACCGTGCTGTCTCTCGTGGCGAACGGCTTGAGCCTGGGCGTGGGCCTCGGTGTCTTCACGAATTATCACGCCGCCAGTTATCTGTTGACGTTCGTGGCGGGCCACGGTGTGCTCGAGCTGACCGCGATCTTCATCTCCGGCGGCGCCGGATTCCGCCTGGCGCACGCGTTGATCGCGCCGGGGGACCGCACCCGTCGCGACGCGCTGGTGATCGACGGACGGATCGCGGTGAAGATGATCGGGATGGTGGTGGTGCTGCTGGGTATCGCGGGAACGATCGAGGGACTGTTATCAGCCAGTGATGCGCCGGCGACGGTGAAGTTCGGAGTGAGCGGAACGTCGGCGGTGTTTCTGCTGCTCTACCTGGCGAACGGGTGGCGGAACCGGACGGCCGATGCGGGCCAGCGGAGCCAGCCGGGGCGCGCCGCCCTGGCGTAGCGGCTCCCCCTCCCCCGCGCCTGCCCTCTGCGGGGCGCGAACCGCGGGCCGTGTCGGCGGCTCAGCCGCGCTTGTCCTGGAGGATGTCGCGCATCCGGCGCGCGAGGCCCTCGATGTGCCTGAGCGAGTCGAGGAGCTCGGGCGTCAGCTCGGCTTCGTTCAGCAGCAGGAGCTGGGTCTCGGCGAGGATGGCCGAGAGGGGGTTGGCCAGATCGTGGCGAAGTTTCGCGATTGGGTCGTCGGCCACCCGGAGCTCTAGAGCAGGGAGCGGTAGAGGTCCCGCAGGTGATGATCCCGCAGGTCCCGCACAGATTGCCAGAGGTCGGGTTCCGAGGCGGCGCAGAAGATCTCCGCCGTCGCGCGCTCGTGTTCGGTATCCGGCGCCCCGAAATGAATGCGCCCCCGCCACGTGCCATCTTCGGTCCGGCGGACCGCGAGACGGACAGTGACACCTTGCCCTTCGAATTTTATGGGGGGGAGATCATGAACGACGGCAGGACGCTCGTCGGCGAAGCCTTGTCGTAACGGGAGTGCTGGCATCCGTTCCCTGGAACAGGTTTAGACCAAGATAAGAGCAAGCCTCGGGGGCGCAATACCTTAGGGAGGAGGGAGGGGGAGGAGTCGCAGTCTAAGAACTGGGCCGTCGACCCGAGAGCCTATCCTTCGACAATGTTCGCTTCGATCGAGACTGCAGCTCTTCGGATTTGGTCGAAGAGTGACCGGGCCTTCGGGTGATAGGCCCCATCGGTTGTACGAAGTACGACCAGCGCAGCGTGATGCGCTCCTTTCCAAGCGTTTCGACTCCTCCCTCCTCCCTCCTCCCTCCTCCCCGTCAGAATGGCTTCGGGACAAACGTCACCACAAACAACATCAGAGAGAGGATGGCCAGGCCCACCCGCGCCGGGGACAGCGGCCGCGCCCCGTTCAGGACTGCCGGGTGAGCGAGTCGCCCGCGCGACATCAAGACGATCAGGACGGCCCAGACCAGCCACCCTTGCCACTTGAACCACCCCAGCACGCCAAGCGCGATCCAGAACAGGAGCGCGAGCCTCGGCTGGAGCTTCGGCGCCGCCGCGTAGAGGGCATGCCCTCCGTCCAGCTGCGCGAGCGGGAGGAGGTTCAGCATCGTGACGAACATCCCGATCCAGCCGGCGAATGCGAGCGGTGAGAGGGCCACGCCGCCCGAGCCGCCGATGACGAAGTGCCGGACCCAGTTGGTGAGCAGCGACGAGCCGATGGGCACGGTGTCGCTTCCGACGTTGAGCAGGAGGTTGTAGCCGGGCGCCAGGGTCGGGAGGGGCGTCGACAGCGACATGCCGGCGATCAACACGGGGAGCGCGACGGCAAATCCCGCGAACGGACCCGCGACTCCGATGTCCAACAGTTGACGCCGGTCACTCAGAATGGTGCGGATCCGGATGAACGCTCCGAGCGTACCGATGATCGAGATGAGAGGCGCGGGGATGAAAAAGGGTGGTGACGCATTCACGCCGTGCCGGCGCGACGCGATATAGTGGCCGAGCTCGTGTGCGAGCAGAATGCTCAGCAGAGGAATCGAGAACGAAAGGCCGGACGCCCAGGTACTCCAGAAGCGCGCGCTGGGATGCGCCAGCGACGTGAGCAGCCCGAGCACACCGTAATAAGGAAGGCGGCCCGAGAGCACGGCGCCGGACAACGTGACGCTCACGAACGTCAGCACGAATAACGTCCAATGCAGCCACCACCGTTCAGCCTGACGCGGTCGAACCGACGTCAGAATGAGGTGCCGTCCGTCGGATTCGTCCGACCAGTAGTAGGGACCGCGCCACGAAGTGAGGGCTTGCCGCAACTGGGGGGAAGGCGCTGCATGCGCCGGATGTACAAGCGCATCAATGACTTCACGATCGGGCAATGACGTGCTCTCGGCCCGTTCGACGAATGACATGAGATTCATGGGCACCCTTGACGACCCGCGTTGGGGACTCTACTATAAGTCCCTGGCACGCCTACAGATACCCAAGCACCCTCTTTACCAACACACAAACCGCGTTCACTCCCCCGATTTCAGGGGGTTCCCCCCGCCGTACATCGCTTACCGGAGCCGAAGCACACGTGGACATCGCTGAACTCAAGAGAAAATCCGTCGCCGAGCTGCACGCGATGGCCGAGAGTCTGAACATTCAAAACTACTCGGGGATGCGAAAGCAAGACCTGATCTTCCGCATCGAGCAATCCCTGCTCGACACCGACACGGTGCTCCGCGGCGAAGGCGTGCTGGAGATTCTGCCGGAAGGTTACGGCTTCCTCCGCTCCCCCGATTGGAACTACCTGTACGGGCCCGACGACATCTACGTCTCTCCTTCGCAGATCAAACGCTTCGATCTCCGCACCGGCGACACCATCCTCGGTCAGGTCCGTCCCCCGAAGGAAGGGGAGCGGTACCTCGCGCTGCTCAAGGTCGAGAACGTCAACGGCGAAGAACCCGAAAAGGCGAAGCACCGGGTCGCGTTCGACAACCTCCGGCCCCGGTACCCCGAAGAGCGGATCCGGCTGGAGCGAAAAGACGGTGACCTGTCGATGCGGGTGATGGACATCCTCTGCCCCATCGGCAAGGGTCAGCGCGGTCTGATCGTCTCGCCGCCGAAGGCCGGTAAGACCATCCTGATGCAGAAGCTCGCCAATTCCATCATCGAGAACCATCCCGAGGTCTACCTCATCGTGCTGCTCATCGACGAGCGGCCCGAAGAAGTGACCGACATGGAAGAGAACGTGAAGGGCGCGGAGGTCATCTCTTCGACCTTCGACGAGCCCGCCGACCGGCACGTACAGGTGGCGGACATGGTGATCGAGAAGGCGAAGCGCATGGTCGAACACGGCAAGGACGTCGTGATTCTCCTCGACTCCATCACCCGTCTGGGCCGCGCGCATAACGTGGTGGTGCCGCACTCGGGCAAGATTCTGTCGGGCGGCGTAGACGCCAACGCGCTGCAGAAGCCGAAGCGGTTCTTCGGCGCCGCGCGCAACATCGAAGGGGGCGGCTCGCTCACGATTCTCGCGACCGCGCTGATCGACACCGGGTCCCGGATGGACGAGGTCATCTTCGAGGAGTTCAAGGGCACCGGCAACATGGAAGTCATCCTCGACCGCCGGATCGCCGACCGCCGGGTCTACCCCGCCATCGACGTCCAGCGCACCTCCACCCGCAAGGAAGAGCTTCTCCTGGCGAAGGACGAGCTCAACAAGGTCTACCTCCTCCGCAACTTCCTGGCGGACATGCCGCCCGTCGAAGCGATCGAGTTCCTGCTCGAGCGGATGAAGCGCACCAAGACCAACAACGAGTTCTTCGCGACGATGGCACAAGGGTGAGTGCCGGGGCGGGCCGGCTGTTGGGCGTCGACTGGGGCGAGAAGCGCATCGGCCTCGCCCTCTCGGACGAATCCCGAACCCTGGCCCAACCCCTCGCCACGCTCACCCGCCGGGCCGGCAAGCGCTTTCCGATGGCGGCCCTGCAGGAGCATCTCACGAAGCAC
The DNA here is from genome assembly GCA_035631315.1 of Gemmatimonadales bacterium. Taxonomy (GTDB): domain Bacteria; phylum Gemmatimonadota; class Gemmatimonadetes; order Gemmatimonadales; family GWC2-71-9; genus 40CM-2-70-7. Next base: position 22,055 of record DASQIZ010000111.1, on the reverse strand, counting down.
GCCGTCACCGGCGTGGTCGTCGGTCTCCCCCTGGACACCGAAGGTTCCGAAGGTGAAGCCGCGACGGCGGCGCGTCAGATGGCGGACGACATCGCCCGCCGGTCGGGGCTCCCCGTCGCCCTGTGGGATGAGCGGTTCACCACCGCCCGCGTTCTCGGGGCGGTGCGGGAAATGGGCGGCAAGACCCGGACCCGCAAAGGGGACGTCGACGCGCTCGCCGCGACCCTGCTCCTCCAGCACTACCTCGATGCCATGCGCGGGAGCGCGATCTGAAGAAGTGCGTCACCCTGGTCCTGCTCCTCGCCGCGTGCTCCACCACGCCGGCCCGCGGTCCTCAGATCGACGTCACCATCCCCCGCGGCGCCACCTTCGACATCGCCATGGACTCCCTCTCGGCCCGCGGCATCGTGTCCCATCCGTTCTGGTTCAGGATCTACGGACGTCTGGTGGGCCTCCGGTCGAATCTCAAGAGCGGGACCTACGCGTTTCACGAAGACGAGACCTGGCGGGTGATCTCCGAAGCGCTGTCGACCGGACGGGGCGCGCTGGTGCACTTCACGACCCCGGAAGGGCTGATGGCCACGGAGGTCGCGGACCTGGCGCAAAGCCGGCTCAACATCCCGCGCGACTCGTTCCTGCTCGCCATCGCGGACCCCGCGCTCAAGTCCGAGCTCGACCTTCCGTCCAACGCGCCGACGGTCGAAGGCTATCTCTACCCGACGACGTATCTCGTGCCGGCCAAGATCAGCGCGCACGACCTCGCCCGCGCCATGGTGCGCGAGTTCCTCGGTCAGTGGGACTCGAGCTGGACCGCGACCCTCGACTCCCAGCATCTGTCCCGGCAGGCGATCGTCACGGTGGCGTCGATCGTCGAAGCGGAAGTGCGATACGATCCGGACCGTCCGTATGTGGCGGCGGTGTATCTGAACCGCCTGCGGCGAGGGATGAAGCTCGAAGCGGATCCGACCGTGATCTACGCCTACGGGCACCGGCTCAAGCGCGTGTTCGAAAAGAATCTGCTGATCCGCTCACCCTACAACACCTATCTGCATGCCGGCCTGCCGCCCGGGCCGATCGCGCAGCCGGGACACGCGAGTCTCGCGGCGACCGTCCATCCGGCCGACGTCCCGTACCTCTATTTCGTGGCGCAGCCCGACGGGAAGCACATCTTCTCGGTGACCTACGCGGAACACCTCGCCGCCATCCAGAAGGTCAAGCGACTGCAAGCCGCAGCTCGCGTGCGGCGCGCTCAGGCTCGTTCGACCCCAGCACCGCCGCAATAACCGCGACACCGGCCCCACCGGCGCTGCGAATGGCACCGGCGTTGTGTTTCGTAATTCCCCCGATGCCGATCACCGGGAGGCCTTCCGGAGCGAGGCGCGCCAGCGTTCCGAATCCGTCCGGTCCAAGGGGAGCACCGGCGTCCGCCTTGCTCGCCGTCGCGTAGCAGGGCCCGATGCTCCAGTAGTCGGCCCGGCGGTCCGAGGCAGCCGCCTCGACGGCTGAGCCCACGGAGATGCCGACGATGAAGCCGGGCGGAAGGTGGGCCGCGAGCGCCCCCGCGGGCACGTCGTCCTGGCCGAGGTGCACGCCGGCGGCAGCGACCGCCAGTGCGACGTCCAGACGATCGTTGACGAGAACAGGAACGGAGAGGGCCCCGACGAGCGTCCGGGCCACGTCCGCCACCTCGCGCACGGGTGCGGGCTTCCACCGGACCTGGATGGACGTCGCGCCGCCGGCCACCGCTCGGCGGCACACGTCCACCACATCCCGCCCCTTGAGAAGCGAGGCGTCCGTGAGCACCATCAAGCGCACCTGATCAACGAGCATCGATTGACCACCCGGATCCTGCGGGGTTTGCGTGGGGCCACGACGGCCACCGCCAATACCTCGGACGCCATTCTGACCGCGACCGCGGAGCTGCTCGCCGCTCTGCAGGAGGCGAACGCGTTCGCCCCCGAAGACATCGAGAGCGCCATCTTCACGTCGACGCCCGACCTCACCGCCGACTACCCGGCGCGGGCCGCGCGCAACCTGGGGTGGACCGGCGTGCCGCTCCTGGGAGCGCTGGAGGTCGCGGTGCCCGGCGGCGTCCCTCTCTGCGTCCGTGTCCTGCTGCACTTCTATACCACCCGGCGCCCCGCGACGCTGAAACATATCTATCTGCGCGGCGCGGCCGTCCTGCGTCCCGACCGGGCCGGATGAGCGAAGCCACGGTCGCGGTCACCGCGAAGGGTGCCGGGCGCTGGCGGGCCGGTCATCCCTGGATCTACCGGTCCGACGTCGCCGACGAGCCTGGCGACCGCGCCGGCGTGGTGCGGGTCACCGACCGCAAGGGAAAGTATCAGGGGCGGGCGCTCTACTCACCGGAATCAGAAATCAGACTCCGGTTGCTCACCACCGAAGACGTTCCGATCGACCGCGCGTGGTGGCGATCGCGCATTGCCGCCGCCTCGACCGCCCGCACGGGAATCGACGCGTCGGCATGGCGCGTGGTGCATGGCGAGGGCGATGGACTCCCCTCGCTCGTCGTCGACCGGTACGGACCCTATGCCGTGGCCCAGCTCCTGTCGGCCGGCGTCGAAGCGGTTCGCGAAGACATCGGTGCGGCGATTCAGGACGTGCTCCAGACGGAAGGGGTTCTGCTCCGCAATGACGCCGCGGTCCGCCGCCACGAGGGGTTGCCGCTCGAGGTGACCCTCTGGTCGGGGTCAGTACCGGAGACGGTGGAAGTGACCGAGGCGGGCGTGCGGTACCTGGCCGCGCCCTGGCAAGGGCAAAAGACGGGCGGGTTTCTGGATCAACGCGAGAACCGGATCCTGCTGGCCGCACATGCGAAGCCGGGCGGGACCGCTGCCGATTTCTTCGCCTACCACGGCTCGTTCACCATTCACCTGGCGAAAGTCGCCGGCTCGGTACTGGCGGTGGATTCGAGCACCGAGGCCCTGGCGCGCGGCGCGAAGAACGCGGCGTTGAATGGGTACGGGAACGTGACGTGGAAGGAAGCGAACGTGTTTGACCTGCTGCGCGAGCTCGAGGCGCGAGGAGAAGAGTTCGACACCATCGCCCTCGACCCGCCGGCGTTCGCGAAGACCAAGACCAGCGTGGATCGCGCGCTCGCCGGCTACAAGGAGATCAATCTCCGCGCCATGCGATGCCTGGCGGAGGGTGGGGTGCTCTTCACCTGCTCCTGCTCCTACCACGTGCACCGCCGGGACTTCGAAGCGATGCTGATGGCAGCAGCGCAGGACTCCGGGCGGCGGCTTGAAGTCCTGCGCTTCACCGGTCAGTCGAGCGACCACCCCGAGATTCTCACCATCCCGGAAACCGGGTACCTCAAGGGCGCCTTGCTCAGAGCTGTTTGATCCAGTCGGTGATCGTCGATACCACCTTCGGATCGATGGGCAAGGTCGGATCGGTGTAGGCCGGGACCTGGGCCATGCGGTCCTTGCTGGCGGCGGGCTTGAACATGTGGGTATCGCCCGGCAGGACCACGAGCTTCGACGACGGGTCCGCCGCATGCAGGGCTTCGGCGTCCGCGACGGAGATCTGGACATCGTAATCGCCCTGGAGAACGAGCACGGGGCAATGGAGCTGTCCGACTTCCTTCGGGTCGAACGCCATCATCGAACGGATGTAGTTGCGGAGCGCCGGCACGAAGAGCGACGCGAGGTAGCTGGGGACCGGCGGATCCCGCCCGGCGAGATATGCCGTCATCGACGTGTCGTACATCCTCACCGTCGTCGTGTCGAGCTGCTGTGCGAGTTGCTCCCGCAGTACCACGCCGAACGGTCGCCCCATCCCCGCCATGGAGACAACGCCCGCCACCGGCGCGCCGTCGTGCGCCGCCATGATGGAGAGCGCACTGCCTTCGCTGTGGCCGACCAGGATCACCTTCGAGAAGCGGTGGTCCTTGTGCAGCGTGTCCGCCAGATTCCGAACGTCGTTCGCGTAGTCCTGCATCGTGGTCCGGGCAATGATGGCCGAATCCATGGCCCCGCGCGACGCCGCGATGCCGCGCTTGTCGTACCGCAATGAGCCGATCCCCTGCTCCGCCAGACGCCAGGCCAGCTGGGCGTACGCGTTGCTACGCACGCCGGCCGGGGAGTTGGCGTTCCGGTCGGTCGGGCCCGAGCCCGCCACGATGAGGATCACCGGAACGGGACCCTTCGCTCCCTTGGGAACGGTCAGGGTGCCGTAGAGCGTCCATCCGGTCGACGTCGCGACGAACGGGCTCTCGACTGCGGCGGCCGGGGCGACGGTATCGGCCTTCTGCGGCGGCGCCTGCATCAACGCAAGGCTAAGCGCGATCACCTTGTTCTCCCTTCCACAACAGGTAGGACTGAATCACGGGGACCAGAGCGGCCACAAGGATGGTGATGGCCATCAGGGGCCAGAGGTTGCCGAGCGGGGTGACACCTTCGATGACCAGGGCGCATCCGGCGAGGAAGAACGTCCACCCGCCGGTGCGATGCGTCTTGCGCCACACGGTGTCGGACGAAAGGGTCCACGGCGTGCGGATGCCGACGAACCAGTTCGGCTGGACGCGTCCGAGCACGTTGCCGAGCGCGATGAACAGCACCCCCATCCCGAGGGGGACCACGCGGGTCATGGAGACCGGGTAGCCCAGGCCGAAGGCGAGCACCATGACATGCACCACGCCGACGAAGAGGATTACGGCGTTGGCGAGGACCCAGTAGGTGTCGCCGAATTTTTCGTAGTTCGCTTTCCGCGGGTCGAGGGCGGGCAGGATCTGAAACAGGAGCGTCAACGCCGTCATCAGGCCCGGGGCGAACAGCGCGCCGAAGGTCCGCGACGAGTACCCGTTCACATGGCCGGCGGCGTTCCAATGGGTAGCGATGCGGGGCGGGAGCTGATCCCACGCCCACCAGCTGGCCACGAGCGCCAGGGCGACCACGAAGAACCCGAACCATCGGCTACGCATCAGTGCCTCCGGAGAACGTTTTCGCGATGTAGCGGGCGATGTCCTGAAAGACGGTGGTGTTCAGGCGGTACCGCATGTGCTGCCCCTCCCGCTCCACCGCCACGAGCCCGGCGTTCTTGAGCACGCCCAGGTGATGCGACACCGAGGCAAAGGCTATAGGAAACTCCTCGGCCAGCTCGCCCGCGGTGCGGTCCTTCGCCGCCAGGAGCTCGAGGATCTTCCGCCTGGTGGGGTCAGCCAAGGCTCGGAACAGGTGGTCTCTCACGCTGAGATAATTAGACAAACATCTAAATATTGTCAAGATCCAGGGGCGAATTGACTATCGGAAACCCACTTACAAGGTTGCTCTGATGCCCGATTCCGAGACCCAGCCGCGCGCCCGGACGGCCGCCGTGCGCCGGGTGCTGGTGGGAATTCTTGCCGCCAACCTGGTCGTGGTGGTGATCAAGGTCGGCGTGGGCCTCGCCTCCGGATCGCTGGGGGTCCTGGGCAGCGCTCTCGATTCGGCCATCGATTCGGCCAATAACGTCCTCGCCCTGATCGTGACCGCGGTCGCGGCGAAAGCCCCTGATGAGGAGCATCCCTACGGGCATGGGAAATTCGAAACTCTGGGCGCGCTCGCGCTCGTGGGGTTCCTCTGTGTCTCCTCGTTCGAGCTGCTGCGGGGCGCGGTGAATCACCTGTCGTCCGGCGGTCATCCCCTTCCCGTCACACGGGGCCAGTTCGGCGCCCTGAGCGCCACGCTCGTGGTCAACGCAGCTGTCGCCTGGTATGAGCGCCGGCGGGGACGCGCGCTCGAAAGCGAGATCCTCCTCGCCGACTCCAGCCACACCGGCGCCGATGTCTTCATCACCCTCGGCGTTCTCATGGCCCTCATTCTCGCCCAGCAAGGATTGTGGTGGGCTGATCCGGTGATCGCCATCCTGGTGGTCGGCGTCATCCTGTCCATCGCGTACCGCGTGCTGGTACGCACGGTGCCGGTCCTCGTCGACGAGCGCGTCCATCCCCCCGAACGCATAGCGGAATGCGCGCGCGGCATCCAAGGCGTTTGCGATACGTATGACATCCGCTCGCGCGGTGGCGCGCATGGCCGCTACGCCGAGCTCACGATTTCCGTCGACGGCGGCGCGACGGTGGCGCAGGCCCATCAGATCGCCGACCAGGTGGAAGCCCGCCTGAAACAGCAGCTCGACCTCCACGGCGTCACGGTCCACGTCGAGCCATGCTGAACACCGTCACACAGGGTTCTCCGCACCTCACCGGACCCACCCGCCGCCCGCCCCGCTCGCAGAAGCAGGAGTATCAGGAATTCCTGCTCCAGCGAATCGAGGAATACAAGAACACGGTGGCGCGGGAAGAGCTGCTCCGCATCGGCGACGAAGCCGTGCGCGAGCTCGAGTCGGGCGAGGGACAGTACCTGCTCACCGAGGTGCTGTTGCTCGAACATGTGGACCGGATCATTTCCCGCCGGCTCAAGCTGCCTTCGTACCGGCGCTGGGCTCAGAATCACCGCGCCCTGCGCACGGCCCAGCGTGAGCCGACCCACTGGGGCCTCGAGGCCAGTGACCCGGTCGCGCAGGGTCTGAAGCGCCTGGAAGTGGGAGACCTGGTGCTGGTCGTCGGCGCGCAGGCGTTGCGACACGCGCTGTTCGTCGCGGCCCACGACGCCGAAGTGTTTCTCCTGGACCAGGAGCTGGGTGCCGTCGAGTCGGCGGAGGGACGGGCCATTGCCGAGCAGCTCGCGGGGCGTTTTCAAGCGCTGGTCGTGAATTTCGGCGGTTGGCTGCCGGATCTGCGGCCGGCGTTGACCGTCATCGAACCGAACGCCCTCGCCGCCGCGGATGCGGGCGATCGCGAGACCCTGGTGCGGGGGCTGCAGACGTGCACGAAGTCGGGGGGTGTTCACGTCATCCTGAGCGTCGATCCTGACGGACCCGGGGTGCTGCCCCTGGGGCCCGACTCTCTCCAGGGCCTGTATGGCGAATGGCAGGTCGAGCGGCGGAAGAGACGCGGGAGGGGAGAAGGCTTCGTCGCTACCAAGCCGACGCGTCAAAGCGACACATAGCTGCGCGTGTCAGATTGACGAATCGGCCCGCTGGGCATTTCTGTAAAATCAAATAAAACAATAAGTTACGAAACGTTCCAATTGGCAGGCGTTTTGCCCAGTCCGGGGGCATGACCAGTCTCCCGCTGTACCTGGATGACGAGCCGATCGGAATCATTCTCCGGATGGGGCGCGAAGCGCTCAAGCCGGCGAAGATCTGGGCCTATTGCTGGTGCTATGACGACGAGGCTGGAGAAGATCATCCGCACCAGCATTTACCGCTGGATCGCCACCGCTGAACATCAAGAGGGCCGGCTGAGCCGGCCCTTCTGTTTTTTCTACTGGTTGCTCACGTCGAACGACGTTTCCGCCCCGTAATCCTCCGCTTCGCACAGCCACGCCCTGAGCTTGTAGTGCCCCGGTGGGAACGTGACGGAATCCGGTATGGTCACCGCTTCCCGCACCGTCGCCGACAGGTTGATCTGGAGACTGGTGAGGTACGGGCCGACGGTCCAGGACCCGCTCCATAACGCCTCGCTGGTCCGGCCACTGGGCAACACGGACGCGCAGACCACCTTGTTGTTGTGGAACGTGAAATCGATGGGTGCATCCGAATGGTTGGTGATCGCGAACGTGATGACCGGCCTGGTTCGCACGGCTCGTGAGGCGGAATCGGAGAATACGATCTTGTTCGGCAGGATCCCGGTCGCGACCTCCGCGTGCTCCATGAAGCTGCGCTCGACGCTCTTGTCCCCTTCCCCCGGCACCGTCATCAGCTTGAGCTTCCCGACCTCGAGCGTCGGGTTCCCCGCGTCATCCGCCTCCAGCCGCCCCTGCAGCTCGGCGTACCGATTCTCGTCTCGGTCGATGCCGCCCGGCTTGTTGGCCAGATGCAGGAAGTTGAAGCGGACGTTGCCGACCTGTGCGGGTACCGGGATGAACAACCCCCACGTCGACCCCGAGTCCCGCATGATGATGCCACGAAAGGCCACGGCGGTATCAGGAACCTGCGCGCGGACCTGCGAGCTGCCGGCCAGGAGCGCCATGGCCACCGCAGTTGCGCACGTCATCGTCTTCATGAGGACCACCCCTTCCCGGCCTTTTGGCACCCCTTAACTTGGCCCCCATGCAAGCCATCGTCAAAGAACTGCGTGCCCCCGGACTCACCGTCACCACGGTCCAAGACCCCTCCCCAGCTGCCGGCGAGGTCCTCATCGCGGTCCGTCACGCCGGGGTCTGCGGCACCGACCTCCACATTGCCGACTGGGACGCGTGGGCCTCGGGGCGCATGCATCCTCCGGTGGTGATTGGACATGAGTTCGCGGGCGAAATCGTGAAAGTCGGACCGGGTGTCACCGAGCTTTCCCAAGGCCAGCTCGTGACCGCCGAGGGGCACATCGTGTGCGGGCACTGTCTTCAATGCCGGACGGGAAACGGACACATCTGCCGCAATACGCGCATCATCGGCGTGGACCGGGACGGCGCGTTCGCCAACTACATCGTCATGCCCGCGGGCAATGTCCTGACGCTCGACGGCATCCCGACGGAAATCGGCGCCATCATGGATCCGATGGGGAATGCCTTCCACACCGTGCTGACGGCCGATATCCCGGGGAGCACGGTGTTCGTTGTGGGGTGCGGCCCCATCGGGTGCTTCGCGGTGGGCATTGCGAAAGCCGCCGGCGCCGCCAAAGTGATCGCCTCCGATGTGAACCCGAAGCGGCTCGCCCTCGCGGCGAAGATGGGTGCGCACGTCACCATCGACGCGAGGAAGGAAGACGTGACCAAGGCCGTCCTGGCAGCCACCGGGGGCGAAGGGGCGGACGTCGTGTGTGAGATGAGCGGCATCCCGAGCGCGCTGCACCAGGCGTTCGCCGCCGTGCGGATGGGCGGCCGGGTCCAGCTCCTCGGTATTCCGAAGGATCAGGTGCCGATCGACTTCGCCAACGAGATCATCTTCAAGGGGATCACCATCTACGGCGTGGTCGGACGCAAGATGTACGAGACCTGGCACCAGATGCGCCGGTTCCTGTCGACCGGACTCTTCGATCCCCGCCCGGTGATTACCCACCGCTTCCCGCTCGCCAAAATCGACGACGCCCTCGCGGCCATCCGCTCGGGGGACGCCGGAAAAGTGATCCTGGAGATCTCATGAGCTTCGCCGCCCGCCTGGCCGCCGAAATCCAGCAGTTCCAGAAGGACGGCGTCTACAAGCGCTTGAACTACCTCGATTCGCCGCAGGGCGCCCGGGTGAAGATGGAAGGCCGGGGCGACGTCGTGATCCTCTCGTCGAACAACTACCTGGGACTCTGCAACGTCCCTGAGGTGGTACAGGCGGGCCGCGACGCGCTCGATCACTACGGCGCGGGCACGGGGTCGGTGCGCTTCATCTGCGGGACCTTCACGGTCCACCGGGAGCTCGAGCAGGCACTGGCCCGCTTTGTCGGGTGTGAGTCCTCGCTCTCCTATGTGAGCTGCTGGAACGCTAACGAAGGACTCTGCCCCACCCTGCTCACCGAGCAGGACATCGTCATCTCCGATCAGCTGAACCACGCGTCGATCATCGACTCGATCCGCCTGGCGAAGGCGATAACCAAGTGCCAGACCGCGGTCTACAAGCACTCGGACATGACCGATCTCGAGGACCGGCTGAAGGCCGCATCGGGCGCACGGCTGAAGGTGATCTTCACCGACGGCATCTTCTCGATGGAAGGCGATATCGCCCGGCTTCCCGACATCGTGGCGCTGGCGAAGCAGTACGACGCCGTGGTGGCGATGGACGACTCGCACGCGACCGGCGTGCTGGGCCAGACGGGGCGCGGCACCGCCGAGCATTTCGGGATGCTGGGACAGGTGGACGTCATCACGTCGACGCTCGGGAAGGCGCTGGGCGGTGCGGCGGGCGGCTTCACCGCCGGTCCGGCCTCGCTCACCGACTACCTCACACAACGTTCCCGCCCTCAGCTCTTCAGCAATGCGCTGCCGCCAACGGTTGCGGCCAGCGCGCTCGCGGCGGTGCAGTACGCCGAGCGGCATCCCGAGCTGGTGACGCGGCTGCACGAGAACGCGAAGTACTTCCGCGGCCGCCTCATCGAGCTCGGCTTCAAGCCGCTGCCGGGTGAGACACCAATCGTGCCGGTGATTCTGGGCGAGACGTCGAAGGCGATTCAGATGAGCGAGATGCTGCTCACGGAGGGCGTGTTCGTGACCGGGTTCGGATATCCCGTGGTGCCGCAGGGGCACGCGCGCGTGCGTTGCCAGGTCTCCGCGGCGCATTCGCGGGGCGATCTGGAGTTTGCGCTGGCTGCCTTCAAGAAGGTGGGGGGTCAGCTGGGGTTGATTTAGGGATTCATCATAGCGACAGTGTCACTACAGTCGACACCGGGAACGTATGGACCTAAAGTAGTTTCGCGATCGGCTGGCTTAACCTACTTGCGCGCAACAGCCTAGATTCCTACCTTCGGAGCCTCTTAGGGAGGTGTCCGATGAAGCCGGTGTCGCGTCTGACCCTTTGCGCCCTCGCGGTGGTGCTCTTGGCGAGCCCCCGCCTCCTAACCGCCCAAACCCCCGGGGCTGGAAGCCATGCCTTCCAGTGGTACTGGGGTGGCGGCGGTGGTGCGTTCCTCTACAAGACCAACCTCCAGCCCCTGCACTTCGACCCGATCATTGGCGGGCACTGGCTGATCACCGGGAAACGGACCGCGCTCTATCTGAGCTACGAGCAGGCCTTCTTCACCACGGCCGCCGTCGCCCAGATCGCCGACGCGAACTCCGGGTCGGGGGTGCGGAACGCGTCCTTCTCGAACGTCCGGCGCCTCTCCATCGGCGTCATGGCGATGCCGATCGACGGGCACATCCAACCCATGATCGGCGGCGGTTTCTCGATCATGCAGATCCTGAACCCGACCATCGACTGCTCGGGCGCGGACGCCACCACCACCTGCGCCTCGTTCTCGGACTCGAGTCTGGCCGCGCAAGCCGCCAGTGACCAGGCGAGTAAGGCCTTTGCCTGGGGCGCTTTCGGTCTCCAGATCAACTTCGGCAGACTGGGGCTCTACGGGCTGGCGAGCGTGACTTCCTCCGCCCAGCAGTTCATGCTGGACGGCCCGACCTACAGCGTCGTCGGCGGTATTCGCTACTCGCTGGGGTCCTCGAAGGAAGACATCACCGACGATCACTGAGTCCTGGCCTCCCTGAGAAAAAGAAGGGCCGGCGAAATGCCGGCCCTTCTTGTCTATCTGGACGTCCATTCGGAGCCTGCGATCCAGAACCTGAGCGGCCAGTCCACGGCCCGCGTGATCCCGATCCGCGGCCCAACACCGACCTTGAATCGTGGCAGACGCGGATCCCTGAGGATCCGGAGCGACCCCGCCGCCAGGGACTTCCCGTCCTGCCGTCCGGTAACCCCCAACGCCTGACAGAGCATGGCCGGGCCGGCGCAGAGCCGGCCATCGGGAATTCCTTTGCCACGCCTTTTCCTCATGGCCTCGAGCCCCTCCAGAGGCTCGAGCGCCCGAAGCAGCACCGCCGACGGAAGCCCTTCCCGCCTGGTCACCGCATTCATGCACCAGTGCATCCCATAGGTGAAGTAGACGTAGGCCGTTCCAGGAGGGCCGTATAACGACTCCACCATCGGCGAGCGACGGCCATTCCAGGCGTGGCAGGCGGGGTCGTCGGGACCGACATACGCCTCGGTCTCGACGATGCGCCCCACCGTGCGCCGGCCACCCAGCTCCGAGACCAGCAAATGCCCCAAAAGCCTACGCGCGACCAAGGGAGTCGGCCGCGCGTAGAAATCGTCGGGAAAGGGACGCCCCGGACGGCCGATCAGACGTTCCCTCCGCCGGTCAGGCCACGCTTCACCCGCGTCCAGAATGACTCACCAGACGTGTCAGGTTCTGGCGCCTTTTTCGGGGCCGGCGGTGGGGACTGCGGAGCGGGGGCGGACGGTGTCATGGACGCCGCGTCCGCACGCGGGGTCTCCGCGCCATGACGCTCGCGCTGCCCCTCACCGTTCCCGCCACGGCCCCGCCCGCGGCCACCACGACGGCTCCTGCCGCCGCGCTCACCGCGTTCGCCCCGCTCATGACGCTCCCCCGAGCCCTCGGCATGCTCAGTGCGCGAGCCGCCCCGCCCGCCACGGCCACGACCGCCGCGAGGACGTTCCCCCCGCTCCGACCGTTCCGACCGGTCCCGGCGCTCACCGCCGGCGTTCGAATCGCTGTTACCAGGGGTCGCGGTTGTTTCCGCGGCGCCGACGCGCGGCGAGCCGCTTGCCGGCGTGTTCATCGGACGCACCCCGCCCTTGGAGCCGCGCCGAAAGCGCGCACTGCGCCCCAACGGCTGGCCACTGCCGGCCGTCGAGTACGGTGGCGGCGGCGCCGAGCTCTGCGGCATGGGCGGCTCATCCTCTTCCTCGTGGTACGAGGAGGCCGCGGCCGCCGACGGCGACGGTGCTTCTTCCGATGAATGGTTGGTGTCTTCGGAGGCCGTTTCCGACGCCTCGTCCTCGCGGGACTGACCGAGGGCCTGCTTCAGGAGGCCGAAGGCGTCACCGACGAGCGAGCTGCGCCGTTCAGACTGGGGCGCTTCGGGTTCAGGCAAGGTACCGGGCTGGGCCGCCGGTGCCGCCGACGCGGACCCGCCTAACGCGATCTCGAACTGACCGTTCTCACGGCGGGTGACCTGGATCAGGCCGCGATGCGCCGCCTCCTGGACGAACTTGGTGAAGCGCGAGAACCCGGCGTCCTTCTCGTCGAACGCGGGGTCGATCTCCTGCATCACCTGCTTGAGGCGGTCCGACCGCATGACGTCGTTGTGGGCGGTCATCTGCTTCACCGCCTCGACCACGAGCTGCCAGACATCCCAGCGCTCGTGCACCACGTCGCTCTGCTTCTGGAAGCCGGCGAGCTCATTGTACGAGAAGTACTCGTCGCAATTCTGGATGAGGAGGTCACTCGACGACTCCCGGATCCCGACGCCGATCACGTACTTCCCGTATTCCTTGAGCTTCAGAACCAGGGAGGAGAAGTCCGAGTCCCCGGAGAGGAGGATGAACGTCCCGATCTCGGGCCGCGTGAACACCAACTCCAGCGCGTCGATGGCGAGGCGAATGTCGGTGGCGTTCTTCTTGTTCGACCCGTAGGCCGGCGCGAAGATCAGGTCGATCGACGATTCGGAGAGCGGAACGATGTACTGCGGGTAGCGCCGCCAGTCGGCGTAGGCGCGTTGAACGGCCACTTTCCCCTTGATGATGTCCGACTGGAGCAGACGGCGGAGCTCGCTCTGGAGATCCGACCGGATACCCATGGTGACGTTATCGAAGTCGATGAGGAGGGCGGCATTGGGGGCGTGGGCGGGCGGTTCCTTGTGCACCGACCGCGGTAAGTGCGCGTGAGGCTGTTGCATCAATTGTCCTTCTGAGATGGCCCGCTTGCTTGTCGTAGGCGAGAAGCATGTGCGCGAGTGAGGCGCGTGGGGCAGGCCAGAAATGCGCGGTGGCTGTCAGAACACTCTACAGGGAAGCGGCGCGCTAGGCGCAGGCCGGCATACCCTCGTTCCGTCGGGCGCGTGACGCCACCACGCTGCTGTCACCGTCCGCCGGAACCTGTTAAAAGTAAACGACTTGCCGCGCAAGGACCAGTCCCCACCGCTGCCTCGCGCCTGTACCTGTGTCGAATTGTCGCACCCCTGCCGATTCCATAGATTGCTTCACCAATATGCCACTCCCCTTCCGCCGCCGGATCTTCGCGATCCTCGTGGCGATGACGGCCATCCCTACCGCGATGGCGGTGACCGGGCTCGTGCTCAGTGTACGCGCCGCGGGTCCGATGGCGGGAGCCCGGGCCTCCCTGGAAGAGGTGGCGACGTCCGCGCGCACCATGCTCAAGACGGTCGACACCACGCGGCTGACTCCGCGGGAACGTCGCGCGATGGACCAGCATCTCGACCAGATCTCGACCTCCCTCACGCTGGCTCAACGCGCGCAGACGCTCCGCAATTATTCGTCGGCGGGATTTGCGGCGGTCATCATCGTGCTGGGCGCGGTGCTGCTCTTCGTCGCCGTGCGCGTCGCGGGGCACCTCTCCCGGCAGCTCTCGCGCCCCATCGATGAGCTGGTCGGGTGGACCCGACTGATCCGGCGTCGCGAGCCCCTCCCCGGCGGACCACCCCAGCGCGGCGCCCCGGAGTTCGAAGCCCTGCGTCAGGCGGTGCGCGAGCTCGCGGCCGCACTCGAAACGGCGCGAGAACGCGAGCTCGAATCGGAGCGGCTCCGGGCGTTCCGGGAAGTCGCGCGGCGCGTGGCACACGAGATCAAGAATCCCCTCACCTCCATGCGAATCGCCGTCGATCAGCTCGAGCGTGCCGGTACCACGAATGGACGGACGACCACAGCCGTCGAGGTGATGGCCGCCGAGACCAACCGGTTGGAGCGTCTTGCCAAGGAGTTCTCGGAGTTCGGGCGCCTCCCGGAAGGTCCACGGAGTGACGTGGATCTGGTCGAGCTGCTGGAGGAGCTGGGGCAGACGGGCGTGCCTGATGGCGTGAAGGTCCACGTCACGGGGACCGGGGGACGACGCGTGCTGGCGGGTTACTACGAACCGCTGCGTCGGGCCTTCGCCAACCTTCTGCGTAACGCATCAGAGGCGATGGGGGGCACCGGACGGGTCGACGTGCTGGTTGCGCCGGCCGGTCTCAACGGCTTCCAGGTCACCATTGCCGACCACGGCCCCGGCGTGCCGGCGGACCTCAAGTCCCGCCTCTTTGAGCCGTACTTCACCACCAAGGCGGACGGCACCGGGCTCGGCCTCGCGCTGGTCCGCCAGACCATCGAAGCCCACGGCGGGAGCGTGTCGGTGGGCGATACGCCCGGCGGGGGCGCCACCTTCACCATCGCGTTCCCATCATGAGCTCACGCGTTCTGCTCATCGACGACGAAGCCAACATCCGCCGGATGGTGGGTGCGTTGCTTCAGGGCGAAGGCTTCGAGACTCTGGAAGCCCCGAATGGCGCGGCCGGCCTCGGCGCCATTTCGGACACGCCTCCCGACGTGATCATGCTCGATCTGATGATGCCGGGAGAGCTCGACGGTCTCGCGACGCTCGAACGGCTCAAGCAACGGATGCCCGACATCCCCGTGGTAATGATGAGCGGCAAAGCGTCACTCGCCGATGCGGTGCGAGCCACGAAACTCGGCGCCTTCCAGTTCCTCGAGAAGCCGCTGACCCCCGAAGGCGTGCTCGTCGCGGTGCGCGGCGCTCTCGAGCTCGCGCGAACCCTGGCCGAGAACCGGCGGTTGCGGGAGGCGTTGGGTCAGAGCGATCCGCTGGTGGGCTCGTCACCCGCGATGGAGGAGCTGCGGGGTCTGATCGCGCGCATCGCGCCGACCGAGGCGCGAGTCTTGATCACGGGCGAATCAGGAACGGGCAAGGAGCTCGTGGCGTCGGCCATTCACCGCCAGAGCGGCCGGTCCACGCGACCCTTCGTCACCGTGAACAGCGCGGCGCTCCCCAAGGACCTGGTGGAGTCGGAGATGTTCGGCCATGAACGCGGTGCGTTTACCGGCGCGACGGAGCGGCGGCTGGGCCGGTTCGAGCTCGCGGATGGGGGCACGCTGTTCCTGGACGAGGTCGGAGACCTGGGCGGCGAGGCGCAGGCGAAGCTTCTGCGGGTGCTCGAGACGGGCGTCATCGAACGGATCGGGGGCGAGAAGCCCATCACCGTGAACGTCCGCGTCATCGCAGCGACCAACAAGGATCTGACAAAAGCGGTGCGAGACGGGCATTTCCGTGACGATCTGCTGTTCCGGCTCAACGTGATCCCCGTCCACATCCCGCCCCTGCGCGAGCGCGCCGGGGACATCCCTGCCCTCGCGTCCCACTTCGCCCAGCGTCAGACAGCCCGGCTGGGGCGGGTGGTGAAACTCGACACCGGGGCCGTGCAGCTGCTCGCGACTTATCCCTGGCCCGGGAACGTCCGGGAGCTCGCCAATTCCGTCGAACGCCTGGCCATCCTCGCGGGCGGTTCGTCCATCACGGCGGAGGACGTCAGCCGCGTACTGCCTCGTGATGGCGTTGCGACACCCTCCCCCACCGGCTGGGAAGACGTGGCCCTCACCGAAGCCCTCGACCGGTACGAACAGTCATTGATCACGCGCGCGTTGTCGGCAGCCAAGGGCAACGTCGCCGACGCGGCCCGGCGGCTCTCCACGGACCGCGCGAATCTGTACCGCCGGATGCGGCGCCTCGGCATCGAGCCACCGCGGGAACGAGATGGGATGACGCCATGAAGACATTGATGCTGGGCGCGGCGCTCCTCGTGGCTCCAGGCATCCTGGCTGCCCAGGACACCGCCATCGTGATCAACCCGGAGACCAACGGGGTCCACTTCGCGCCTCCCGAACTGCCGCGCCAGGTAGCCGATTCGGCCATCGGGTTCTTCAACTCCAAGACCACCAGCCGTCTGGTGGGGCGGACGGAGATTCCCGCCGGCACCGTCTGGCAGGGCGACGTCGCGGTGCGGAATGGGCCGGTGATTCTCGCCGGCACGATCGACGGCTCGCTGTTGGTGATCAACGGCGACCTCGTGCTCAAGCCCGGTGCCGTCGTGACCGGCACTGTGCTGGTCGTGGGTGGCGAGCTCTCGGGATCGGACAGCTCGCGGGTGGAAGGAAAAGCGCGGGTCTTCTACGAGGCACTCGGGTTTCGCATGAAGGGCGACTCCCTTCAGTACTCGCCGAATCTGCGGAGACGATATGGCCAGCTCGCGGCGGAGTATGTCTTCAATACGCCGGAGACGCGGTCGGCCCTGACCATCGCCACGGGCGGCACCTACGACCGCGTCGAGGGACTGCCGCTGGTCTTCGGTCCGGTGTTCGACTGGCAGGTGGACCCGCGGGATCACCTGCACGTCGACGCCATGGGTGTGTTCCGGACCGCCGGCGATCTGTCCGGCGCCGGGAGCGATCTCGGATACCGGCTGCGGGGTGAGATGCGCACCGGCCGCTACCGGCCAGTGGCCTTCGCCTTCAGCGCGTTCAATGTCGTTTCACCAGTCGAAGATTGGAGCCTCTCCGGATCGGAAGTGGGGTGGTCCGCATTCCTCTTCCGCAGGGACTATCGCGACTACTACGCCGATCAGGGCCTGTCCCTCAAGGTCTCCGTCCAGCCGGAGCGACAACTCACGACCGACGTGGAGTGGCGAAAGGAGTCCGAGCGGAGCATCACGTCCCTGGACCCGTTTTCGATGTTCCGCAACGACGAAGTCTGGCGGCCCAACCCGCCCATTGACGGCGGCCACTACCACACACTCGGCCTCGGGGTCACGCTCGACACGCGCAACGATCCGGAAGAACCGACGACCGGATGGTGGGCGCGGCTCAAGGTCGAACGGTCCACGTCACCCGACGTCGCGCCACAGACCGGCGTCCCGGCATTCGTCCGTCCGTCCATCCCGACTGACGGGTCGTACGAATTCAGCCGCTTCTTCGTCGAGGCCCGGACCTATCAGCGGATCGGCGGCTTCGGCCGCGCGAACTTGCGGGTGCTCCTGGGCGGGTGGTTGGGCGGTGGCCCCCTGCCCCTGCAGGACCGCCTGAGTATCGGCGGTCCCGATCCGATGGCTGGCTATCCCTTCCGGTACTCGGGCTGCAACAAGGAGATCGTCGACCCCGCATTCGGGACCAGTCAGCCCGCCGCGTGCGACCGCATCCTGCTCTTCCAGGGCGAGTACCGCGGGCACATCAATCTGCGCTGGGCCTACAACCCGGGCGAAGACCAGCAGGAGTCGGGACTCCTGTACCGGCTGGAAGGACCGGATCTGGTCGTATTCGGTGACGCGGGACAGGCCTGGCTGGTAGGGACTGGACCGGGACGGATTCCGTCGAACCGGATTCCCACCATCGGCAGCTGGCTCGCCGACCTGGGGCTCGGCATCGACTGGGGGGGTGTCGGTCTCTACGCCGCGAAGGCAGTGACGATCGGCCAGCCGGTGCGGCTCACCCTGCGGCTCCGTCACCGCTTCTAGTGCGCAGTCCCTCCCTGTTGGGCGGGCTGCTGTTGGTCGTTCTGGGGGCGAGCGTCGCCACCGCCCAGGCCGACCATCCGACGCTTTCCGTCACTCTCCCTGATTCGGTCACACCACGGGTGCAGGCGGTCGCGCTGCTGTCGGACCCGCGGTTCCCGGACCTCCTGAAATCGGGATTCCCGCTACGCCTTCACTTCCGGCTCGAGTTGTGGCGCGCGCGCTCCAGCTGGTTCGATCAATTCGTGAGTGATGCGTCGTGGGACGCCGTCGTGCGACACGACCCGTTGGCCGACGATTTCGTACTCTACCGGTCGACCGGTGAAATCAAGCGTTTCCCGAGCCCGGAGCTGCTGGAGACCGCGCTGGAGCGGCCATTCAGCGTGAAGCTCGTCCCGCGCTCGGAGGGCCGGTATTACTACGTCTGCCGCCTCGAGATCACCACGCTCTCCGACAGCGACCTGGATGAGCTGACGCGGTGGCTCAAGGGAGAGGTGGGACCGGCGGTGTCGGGCGAGGGGAGTCTGGGAGACGCACTCGCGCGAGGCGCGCAGCGCGCCCTGGTGCGAATCGCCGGCCTGCCACGACTGACGTTGGAAGCCCGCTCGACGGTGATCGAACGGAATTAGGAGCGAGTCGTTCCGAACTGCTGGTCGATGGCTTTCCGGATTTGATCGAGGGAATTTCCCGCCGCCGCCATTCGCCCCGCCAGCATCGCCTCCCCCATGCAGATATCGCACTGCGCCGCGTGATCTCCCGTATAGCAGGTCAGGAGAGAGCGGTGCCCCATGTGCTTCGAGCAATCGCAATGGCAGTAGAGGCCGTCCAGCACCTGGGGGATCTGCCGGGCCACGGCGTACGCCTCCGCTGCTCCAGGCGTGTGCATGACCATCGCCGCGGGGACGACCGAATCGGCGGTGATGCCGGGACGGGGATCGGGGTGAAGCGATGCGACGCCGCGACGGGGGAATGCGACCATCAGGACCAGAAGCAAGACGGCCGCCCCGGCGATGATCCAGGGCAGCCGTTTGGGGCTCAAAGGCGCTCGAGGGTGCGCAGCACGTCCGACCCGTAGAAGAGGCGGATGTACTTGGTCTGAATGGCGGTCAGGCGGCGCACGGCCCACGACAGGTGGACGAAGTGCGGCTCGACCGGCGCCTGCCTGGGGTGCATCCCCACCTCTTCAGGCAGGAGATTGCCCTTCCGCGTGTTACAGGACGAGCAGGCCGTCACCACGTTCGTCCACGCGTTCGACCCGCCGCGCGAGAGCGGAATCAGGTGATCGCGGGTCAGGCACTCCCGTTCACGCAGATCGCGCTGGGTACGGCCGCAGAACTGGCAGCGGTACTCATCACGAGCGAAGAGGAAGGTGTTGGTGACCTGGCGGCGGAAGCGGCGTGGCACGTGCACGAACTTGACGAGGCGAATCACCGCGGGCCGTGGTAGTCGCAACCGTTCTGAGCGGATCACAGCGTCGTGGTCCGCCTCGACGATCTCGGCTTTGCCGTCGATCACCAGGCGCAACGCCCGCCTCACCGGCACCATGGTGAGGGGTTCGAACGAGGCGTTCAATGCCAAGCAGCGCAAAGGGTTTCCCATTGAAGCGGCAACGGTATGGTACACCAGAGGATAGGAGCAGGCAAGCGGCTGAGCTAAGTGATTACGTGACCGGTACGAACCCCTTCCGTAATTCCTCGATTTGCGCCTCCACCGAAGCCCGGGACGCCCCTCCCGGAGTGGAACGGCGCTCCACCGAATCCTCCCAAGTCCCGAGCCGGGCGATCACCCCCGGCAGCTCGGCGTGGATTTCCCGGGCCGTCCCCGGCGGCACGCGATCGATCGACACGCCGGCCTTCTCCGCCTCCCGGACCAGCCTTCCCACGATCCCGTGACTCTCGCGGAACGGAATGCCCGCCTCGACCAGGAGGTCGGCCAGATCGGTGGCGCGGAGGGACGCATCCAGCGCCCCGGCCATCTTCGCCGAGTCGACCTGGAGGGTGCCGAGGGCGCCGGAGAGCGCGGGAAGCACGGCCGTGAGGGTGTCGAAGCCGTCGAACAAGAGGGCTTTGTCCTCCTGGAGGTCCTTTTGATAGCCCGCGGGAATGCCCTTGAGCGTCGAGAGCAGGGCGATCAAGTCGCCCTGCAGGCGGGCGGCCTTGGCGCGGGTGAGCTCGAAGACATCCGGGTTGCGCTTTTGCGGCATCAGGCTCGAACCGGTACTGAAGGCATCCGACAGCTTCACGAAGCCGAACTCGGACGACGCGTACAGGATGATCTCGGCGGCGAGCCGCGAGAGATGCACCCCGATCAGGGAGATGATAAACAGCACTTCGGCCACGAAGTCGCGGTCGCCGGTGGCGTCGAGCGCGTTCGACGAGATGGTCCGGAACCCGAGGGCCTCTTTGAGGAGGACGCGGTCGACCGGGAATCCTGACCCGGCCAACGCGCCCGATCCCAAGGGGAGCTCCGCGACGCGGCGCCGGGCATCGGCCAGCCGCTGGCGGTCCCGCATCAGGGGCCAGGCATGCGCGAGCAGGACGTAGGCCCAGCGGAGGGGCTGGGCGCGCTGTCCGTGCGTGTACCCGGGCATCAACTCGGCGACGCCCTCCGAGGCGCGCGACACGATGGTACGGCCGAGTACGATGAGGTCGGCATCGAGCTGGTCGATGGCTTCGAGGGTCCAGAGTCGGAGGTCCGTCGCCACCTGGTCGTTTCGGGAACGGCCGGTGTGGAGCTTTCCGGCGCCGGCGCCGACTTCTTCGTAGAGGAGCCGCTCGACGAGCGTGTGCACGTCTTCATCCGGTGCACCGACGGCTGCACCGTCGGCGAGCCGTTCGGCCACGCGATCGAGCCCTTCGAGCAGCTGAACCTCTTCGACAGCGCTGAGCACACCAACGCGACCCAGGGCGTGCACCCACGCCTTGCTGGCGGTGACGTCTTGCGGCCAGAGGCGGTGGTCGATCGGCAGCGACCGGTTGAGTGCGTCGAGCGCTTCCGCGGGTCCTAAGGCGAAGCGCCCCCCCCACATCTGATGAGCGGGGGGGGGCGCCTCCGGAGTCTTTCCGTCCGCCATCAGTCGGCCGCGGCTCCGATTTCCCGCTGACGCTGGGATTCGAGGCCGGCGGAGATCCTGGTCGCCAGGCCGTAGAGGTGGATGAAGCCTTCGGCATCCTTCTGGTTGTAGACGTTGTCCTTGCCGAAGGTGGCGTACGAGGGCTGGTAGAGCGCGTACGGGCTTTCCCGTCCGGCGACCGTGATCCCGCCCTTGAAGAGCTTGAGTCGCGCCGTGCCGGTGACCTTCTGCTGCGTGCTGTTCACCGCGGCGTCGAGGGCTTCGCGTTCGGGGGTCCACCACCGGCCATCATAGACCAGGTCGGCGTAATGGAGCGCCAGCTCGTCTTTCATCTTCAGGGTCCGGCGGTCCAGCACCAGCTGCTCGAGCTCGCGGTGCGCGGCGTAGAGGAGGGTGCCGCCGGGGGTCTCATACACGCCCCGCGACTTCATCCCCACCAGCCGGTCTTCCACGACGTCGGCGCGGCCGATGCCGTGCTCGCCGGCGATCTCATTGAGGACCTCGAGGAGCTTGACCGGACCGAGTATTTCACCGTCAACGGACACCGGGACGCCGGCGTCGAACCCGATCTGGACGATCTGCGGCTGGTCGGGCGCGGTGAGCGGGTCCTTCGTCATCACGAAGATGTGCTCCGGCGCCTCGACGGAGGGATCCTCGAGGATCCCGCCCTCATGCGAGCAGTGCCAGAGATTGCGGTCGGTGGAGTACGGCTTCTCGAGCGTCGCCTGGATCGGGATGTTGTTCGCCTTCACGTACGCGATCAGCTCTTCCCGGCCTTTGAACTCCCACTCCCGCCAGGGCGCGATGACCTTGAGGTCGGGCGCCAGCGCGGCGTAGGTCAGCTCGAAGCGGACCTGGTCGTTGCCCTTCCCGGTGCAGCCGTGCGCCAACGCGTGCGCGCCCGCGCGCCGGGCTGCGGCGACCTGATGGGCCGCGGTAATGGGCCGCGCCATGGAAGTGCCGAGCAGGTA
>DASQIZ010000110.1:0-7304 GCA_035631315.1 Gemmatimonadales bacterium | reverse complement strand
CGGATGTTCTCCGGGTGCCCGATGGCGTAGAGATCGAAATCGGTCAGGGAGAGCGCGAGCCCGGTTACGACGGGCAGGAAGAAGAACGCGGTGATCAGGAGGAGTGCCGGAGCGAGGAACACCCAGGCGGCCCGCGTCTGCGCCCGCTCGCCCGGCGCGCGACTCACCGGCCTTCTTTCTGGAGTGCCCGGCTCAACAGCCAGCGCCGCCGCTCGAGAATGTTGTTGACTTCGATGTCGAGCCGGGCGAGCGCCGTATCCGCGAGAACGCCACCCCGGATCGCCTGCTCGCCGTAGTCGAAAACCCTCGTCGCGATGAGCTCCCACTCCGGAACCTGGGGCGTCGGTACCACCCGTTGCAGCTGGACTTCGAACGCGTGTGCTGCCGGATCATTGGCGAGCGCGGTGTCGCGCCACGCCTCCACGCGCGCCGGCAGGTCTCCGGTGAGATGATAGAACCGGAGCTGTTGGGCTGGGCGCGAGAGGTACTGAATCAGCTCCCAGGCTTCCTTCGGATGCCGGGACGACTTGTAGATCACGAGGCTCGATCCGCCCGCGAGCGACACACCCGAGGCCTCGCCGGTCGGACCAGGCATCGGCGCCGTGGCCCATTTGTCCTGGAAGGCGGGAGGCGTTCGACGACGGAATTCGCCGATATTCCACGGTCCCGTGATCCACATCGCGTACGTGCCGCGCTCGAATTCCTGGTAGATGTTGCCGACCTCGTTGATGCCGAGCTTCGGCGCCAGCCCATCCTGGAAAAAGCTGAGATAGAAGTGGAAGGCCGTTCGGAACGCCGAGTCATCGAAGGCACCATATCGCCCACCGTCCTTCAGAATCGGCGACCCCGATTCCAGCGCGAATATGGTGGGCGGCGGCCATTCGTTGGTCGGAACGTAAATCGGGTATTGCCCGGGCAAGTCATGCGCCTTGATGGCCTTGAGTGCCGCGATCCACTGCGCCCAGGTCGTGGGTGGCGAAGAAAATCCCGCCTCCGCCAGCAGGTCCTTCCGGTAGAAGAGGAGCCGCGTGTCCACGTACCACGGAATCCCGAAGAGGGTGTCGCTCAGCACGTTGGTCGCCCAGATGCCACTGAAGTAGTCGGCAGCGGTGATGGCTGGCGTGTGCTTGAGCAGCGTGTCGAGGGGGACCAGCGCGGCGAGCGCGACGTATTCGGGGACCCAGGTGTTGCCGAGCTGGGCGACGTCGGGGGAGACGTGGCCGACGTAGGCGGTGAGGAGTTTTTCATGTGCGGCGGTCCATGGGATCTGCTGCACGTGCACATGCACGCCCGGATGCTCGGCCTCGAACTCCGGCATCATTTCCTGCGCGACTTCGCCCTCGCGGCCCATGCCCCAGAAGTCGAGCACCACGTCGCCAGGGGCGGCGTCTGGTTGCGCGTGGCAGGATGCGAGAAGGAGGAGCCCGCACAGGGCCACGCCGCGTCGAACCCAGCGCATTAGCAGCGACCCGTGAGCCATCCGCCGGTGAATCCGGCACGGCAGAGTCCGGTGACGATGTGGGGGTTCCCCCGCATGAGCTTCCAGATCAGGCCGGTCCGGTAGTTTTCGATCATGGCGAGGATCGGCCCCTGGTCGATGCCGAGGTAGTCGGTGTCGATCCAGCCGATGCCGGAGACGACGTGGCCCTGGCTCGGGCTCGCGGTGGTCGGGAAGGTCGGGTTGATGGCGTCGAGGAATCCGTACGTGGAGAAGAGCGCGTCGCCGTAGGTGTGGCGCATCGCATACAGCGTGGGGATGGCGATTTCCGGTGCGAAGGGTACCGATCCGCCGACCCCGGTCGGCGCGACGGTGCCGTCATCCTGGATCTCCGTGAATGACGCGCCGCGGGCGTTGTAGGTGTGGTACTGACGGGACGCGATCATCGCATCCACTGGTCCGTCCGACGCGGTGAGTCCCCAAAATCCGGCGCCATACCCCATCCAGTGTCCCGGATTCGCGATGGCATATGCCTGCTGTGCGAGCGTCGCTCGGCGCGAGTTCTCGAAGTAGTCGATCCCGTGGCCCTTCAGGTACCCGTCCTGGATCCCGCGGAAATCGATCCACACGTGCGAGAACTGGTGCCCGAAGAGGGGTGCGAACCCGAGATACGTCTGGCCCTGGAAGGAGCCCCACTGATAGCCTGTGGTCCACGCGTTCCACGCGCTGGAATCCACGGCGTGCGTCGGTGAGCCGAGGGCGAGGATGTAGAGGATCATCCCCTCGTCGTAGCCCTTCCAGTCATAGGCCAGGAATCCGCTCTCCGGGGTCCATCCC
Source organism: Gemmatimonadales bacterium (assembly GCA_035631315.1). GTDB lineage: Bacteria > Gemmatimonadota > Gemmatimonadetes > Gemmatimonadales > GWC2-71-9 > 40CM-2-70-7. Next base: position 5,029 of record DASQIZ010000110.1, on the reverse strand, counting down.
ATTCCCACAAGCGGCGCTCGCGGCTGCATCCACCTCCAGTCGGCGCGGTCATACAATGACTCTGCCACCGCGCGAATCGCGGTTTCGGTCGAGTCAGAGCCGGTGAAGTACGACTGGCAGGTGAGGACGCCGGCGAGGAGGAGGCCCGTGTCGATGCTCGAGAGCTCGACGGTCTGGAATCGTTCCCCCGTGGTCATGTCGAGGAAGTGGTAGTAGAAGCCGTGGTACCCGGTGGCGGTCGCCGACGAGTCCTGTGTCGAGGTCCAGAAGAACCGGAGGGTCGCGAGCGCCCGTGCGGCCGCATCCGCGCGGGTCACGTATCCCCGCTCGGCGCCGATGGGGTAGGCGGTAAGGGCGAACCCGACGGCGGCGATGCTCGAGAAGGAAGGCGAGGGGGAGCGATCTGGTGTCAGGCCGTTGGTCTGGTTGGTGAGGTCCCAGAAGTAGTGGAAGGTGCGCTCTTCGAGTGTGTCCAGGAATGCGGCGGATTGGACGGAGTCAGGCGGGGTGGGGGCCTCCGGGTGATGGGTGGCGCAGCCGAGGAAGGCCCACGCGGCCGGGAGGGCGGCGAGGACGGCCCCGACCCGCCTCCCGGCGCGGAGTGCGTCAATCATTGAGTGAGAATACCCCCGCCCCACCCGGAGGGCCACCGGCGCCCGAATGCCGGTGACCCTGCCGGGGGAGGGTTCAGAAGTTGTACTCGGCGCCGAGCTGCACGCGCCGGGGGTCCGAAACCACGCAGTGTGACGTGTGAGTCGCAGCCACGGTGGAGTTGTAAGTGTCGTAGCAACCCAGGTTCTGGAAGTTGAACAGGTTGAACACGTCCATCGTCACGCCGAGGCTCGTCCCGTTGATGTTCGGGAAGTTCTTCCGGAGCCTCACGTCGACGTCACGGTAGGCAAAGGCGCCCGGAATAATGAAGCCGTATCGAAGTGGCGTGAACCCGCCGCGGATGTACGAGGCCGAGTTGAAACGCAGGGGGCCGCCGACGTCCTGAGTCGGACCGGACCCCAGGCTGATGAGACCGCTGAACTGGATCCCGTACAGGAACGGGACGTCCGTCACCCAGTTCGCGACGATGCGGGTCTTCTCATCGTTCGCCGCGTGCTTCGGGATGTTGAGGGCGTTCGGGAACGAGAGTTCGTCTCCGAGGTTGTCGACGCCCTGCACGTAGCGGGTGGCATAGTTCAGTGAAAAACCGCCGCCCCAGCCGAATCCACTGCTGTTGGTGCGGTAGGGCCGATCGACTTGAAGGGAAAGGGCATCGTACCAGGTACGCCCGTCGTTGGTCGAATAGATGAAATTCTGGAATCCGTGAGCGGCCAAATTGAAGCTGGTGCATCCGCAACTGCCATCCGGAGCGAGACCGAAGTTGGCCCAGTTCAGCGTCATCTGATCGTAGCCGCGCTGGCCCGCGTAGGTCACCGTAACCAGGTAGTTGCCGAACACCCGCCGGATGCCCAGGTCCCATTGATTCGAATAGGGCACCTTGGCGTCATTTGCGATGAGCCACGCTTCGGGCAGTCCGGACGTGTGGACGAGCGCGTCGAGAGTCGACTTGCTCGCCGTGAGGTAGGACGGATTCCATGCGACCTCGCCCGCCTTCGGCGTCGAATCGGGGTCCGCGAAATTGATCGTGTAGGTCGGGTGCGTGAGCTTCAACGTCTCATCGACCGAGATGTCGAAGATCGTGCGATCGTAGTACACGCCGAACCCGCCGAACAGCGTCGTCTTGTTCTGATCGTCTAGCGCGTATGAGAAGCCCAACCGCGGCTGGAAGGCGCCGGAGAAGCCCTTCCGGTTGTGTCCGTTCGAGATGTACCGGTTCAGGTCGAGGGGGGTAGGCAGTGAGTCGTTATACCGGGTCAAGGTATCGACCACTTCCTGGGGCGTGACGTAGTCGGAGTTGAACATGTTCGACTCGTAGTCCCACCGAATACCCGCATTGATGGTCAGCCGGGAGGTCGGGCTCCAGTCATCCTGGAGGTACAAGCCGATCTGATTGTTGCTCCGGTTGAGGATGTCGCTGCCGGTGCCATACACGAGCTGATACGGATTGCGATAGTTGAATGCGAGGGTGTCGCTGCCGCGATGGAGTGTGTCGATGTAGCTGAATTGCGGTGTGTCGTCGTTGCCCTTCAGAATGTTGTACTTATCGAAGTCAAAGCTCGCGCCCATCTTGACGACGTGATCACCCATCCAATGGAAGCCGGTGTAGGTGAGGTCGTCCCGCAAGCCCAACCGCTTCTGTGTGTAGTCCTGGGTTGACCGATTGGGCCCGACCGCAAAGCTCTGTCCGCCGTATTGGTAGATTTGCATCGCGCCCGTGCCCGCGTTCGGGCTCGGATTCCGCTCGAAGTTCGAGAAATCGACCTTGCTCTCGTTCAACCATGAGCCCATGGCGCGCGTGTACCGGAGCTGGGCGATGCTGGTATTGTCTCGGTAGTTCACGGCCTCGTTAAAGGCGCACATGTTGACGAAGCAATTGTCCGCCGAGGAGCCGAAGTCACGAATGTCCGTCTCGTGCCGGTAGTTGAGACTGAACTCGAGCGCGGACTGGTCGTTTACCGTGTAGTTCAGCTTCCCGAACACCATGGTTTCCCGGAACGGCGATCCAAAGTTCCCGTTGTACTGCGGAAGGTTGGCTGCGGTGAGTGCCGGGAAGCCGCTTGGGGGCTGGAAGTTCACGGTGGCGTCGCGGTTCTGATAGTTCCCCTCGTACGAGCCGAAGAAAAACAGCTTGTCTTTGACCAGGGGGCCACCGGCGCTCAGGCTCGTCAGGGTGCGCGAGTAGTCAGGCTTCTTGAAGGTCGCGGGCGAGGCGTTCTTGCTGGCGATCTGGAAGCTGTCGAGCGCCACGAGCCCCTGGTTCTGATAACCGAACAGGGCGTTGCCGTGCCACTCGTTGGTCCCCGACTTGGTCGTCGCCGTGATGATGGCGCTTGACGCCTTCTGGTATTCGGCCTTGAAATTCTGGCTGATGACGCGGTACTCCTGAATGGCCCCGCGCGGGAACGGATTCCCGCGACTGGCGTCCTGTCCCGCCACACCGCCGTCTGTCAGATCATTCTTGAGACTTGATCCGTCGATGAACACGTTCACGGCGTCGGCAGTCTGGCCGCCGGCCGTCACGGTCCGGCTCGTGAAATTCATCCGGTCTTCCGTCGGCGTGACGCCCGGGGCCAGCGCGGCCAGGTCGAGGAAGTTGCGGCTGGGGGTCGGCAGCGCCTGCACCTGGGCCTGGGAGACGTTCGTCGCGACCTCGGAGGTTCTTGTCTCGAAGGTCGGCGCCGTGACCGTGATACCGCCGACCTCTACGGCCTGTGCGGTCGGCGTGACGTCCGCGATCAGCGTGGCACCGATCTCCACCACCACTCGGCGGCTGTAGGGCGCCGAGCCGATGTGGCGCACCGTGAGCTCGTAGTTACCGGGCGGCAAACCGGGGAGTACGTACGCGCCATCTTCTTTCGAAGTGGTCGACCGCACGGACCCGTTCGCCACATTCTTCGCCTCGACCATGGCACCACCGAAGGGCGCGCCACTCGAATCCTTGACGTATCCCCGGATGGTCCCGGTCGTGGTCTGCGCCGCGGCGGGTGGCGCGGCTGCAAGTACGATGACCGCCGCTGCGAGCAGCGACGCCATAACGTGTCTCAACAACGTGAGACGGGGCATAGGTACTCCCTCCTGTTACGGTGAATCGGTTGAGGCACGGATGATGAGCTGCCCGGGCACGACTTCGCGCCGGGCACGATGACGGCGGTGGTTCGCCACCGCTTCGAACAGACGGACGGCTGCCCGCTCGCCAAGTGCCGCGATGTCGACGCGTACCGTGGAGAGCGGGGGATGGGTGTAGCGGGACATGGGGATATCGTCGAAGCCCGCGACGGCGATGTCTTCCGGGATGCGGACGCCGGCGGCGCGCAGCGCGCCGAGCGCTCCGACGGCCATGGCGTCGTTGCCGGCGAAGATCGCGGTGGCTCGCGGCGTGGTATTGAGAATGGTTCGTGCGGCGTCGTAGCCCGAGGTGTCGGTGAAGTCCCCGATGACGTGTAACCCCGCGTCCTCCGGAATCCCTGCCTCGGACAATGCCCGCCGGTATCCCTCGAACCGCTCGGCGGCGTCCTGGTTCTCCTTGGGCCCGAGGATCATCGCAATACGGCGGTGGCCCTTGGCGATCAGGTGCTGGACCATTTCGCGGGCCCCCGCCTCGTTGGCGACGGTGATCGAGTCGACGCCAGCGCTCGCGGCGCCGAGGAGGAGGACGGGGAAGGAGGCGGGGAGGTCTTTGACGGGGCGGTGGGCTCCGGGGGCGGGGGACATCACGATCAAGCCGTCCACGCGTCCCCGCATCGACTGGACGGCCGCCGCAATCTCGGCGCGCTCGTTGTGCGAGCTCGCGACCAGCAGGTGAAACCCGCGTTGCTGCGCGCACTGATCGATGCCACGAATCAGCTCCGAGTAGAACTCGCCGTAGAGGTCCGGGAGCAACACGCCGATCACGCTGGTCTTCTTGCTGGAGAGCGAACGGGCTGCGGCGTGGGGGGAGTAGCCGAGTCGCACCGAGACTTTGCGGACGCGACGGCGGGTCGCTTCCGTGACCAGCGGGCTCCCGTTGTGCACGCGAGAGACCGTTGCGACACTCACCCCGGCGGCCCGGGCGACGTCCTTGATCGTGGTCATTTCGATCGCTCGGGAATGTAATCGGTTACATTTTCAGGCCGTTGTCAAGGCAGAAAAGCCAAGGCGTGGGATGTGGGGGAGTGGGACGCTCCGGTGATCAACGGGGTTCCGTGGTTCGGCGGAGAGTCCCACACCCCCACCCCCCACGTTGTTGGGCTCTGACTAGGTCGCCCGCTTGATCCCGCGAATCCGGTGATGCGGCCGCGCAGCGCCGACGTCGTCTTCCCGAATGACCGAAACGGCTCCGTCCGGCTCGAGGGCCGCCATCCGCACGTCCTCGATGGAAGCCACGCCATGCTCCCGGAGGGTCTGGAGGAGCTCGTCGGAAGTGATGCCTTCACGCTTC
>DASQIZ010000109.1:0-132832 GCA_035631315.1 Gemmatimonadales bacterium | reverse complement strand
ATCGCCGTGGGGTCTGGCATCTATCACGGCGTCCGGTGAAACGGTTGTCGGCGGCAATCGCCCTCGTGGCGATTGCCAGCTGCAGGGGAGCTGAGCTCGGACCGGGTGTCCCTCCCGCGCTGGCCTTCGACCTCCTGCGGGGGAGTCACCGCAGCATCTACCGGGTCCGTTCCGACGGTTCGGACACGTTGTGCCTCACCCCCGACTCCGCCGACAACCGGCAGCCCACGTCGGCAGCCGGAACGATCGTGTTCGTCTCGAGCCGCGACGGTAACGCCGAGCTGTACTCCATGCCCAACCAGGGCGGCACGGCCACGCGTCTGACGTTCACCACCGCCAACGAGGCCGACCCCGCACTCTCGCCTGACGGGACCAAGCTCGCCTACACCCGTGACGACGGCGGCCTGCCCCGTCTCTGGATCGGCAACGCCGACGCCTCGGGCGCCGTGCGGGTCACGGACTCCCTCGATTTTGGCGGCGCGGTGGACGCCTCACCCGCCTGGGGGCCGGCCTCCGACAAGGTGGTGTTCGTGTCCACGACGTCAGGCTCGGCGCGGCTGTATCAGCTTACGCTCGCGGGCATGACGATCGCACCCGTACTCTCCGACACCGCCCCCGACGTGGAGCCTTCCGTCAGTCCCGAAGGGACGCTGCTCGCCTTTGTGTCAGGGGCGAATGGCGGGGCGCGGGTCGCCACGCTCGATGTCGCCAAGCACAAGGTGAACTTCCTCACCACGGCCGGTGCGCAGAACGGCCAGCCGACGTGGCTCGCGGACAGCGCGATCGTCTTCCTCCAACGCGGTGCCACTCCCGCCCTCGCTGTGATCAACCCCCTGGCGCCGCTCACGGTGCAACTGATCGACGTGGGTCCCGGAACTCCGGGGCATCCCGCCCCGATTCGCCCGAACGATTGAGCACGCTTCGCGTAGCCCGAAACGTGTACGCCGCTCAGCTCGCTGGAGAGGCGGTGATCCTGCATCTCGACACCAAGCGCTATTACCGCCTCAACGCGACGGGCGCCGAGATCTGGAAGGGCATCGAAGCGGGGGACGACCGCGACGCACTGATCGGACGCCTGGTGCGGGAGTTCACCGTCGAGCGGGACACCGCGGGCCGTGAGGTCGACCGGCTCCTGGGCCGCCTCCGCGAAGCCCGCCTCGTCGAGTAGCGTGCCGCTCTCCCTCACGGCGGACGAAGCGCTGGCCATTACGGTGGAAGACCCGGCCGCGCCGTACGCCGCCCGCTGGCTCCCCCAGGGCCTCTCGGAGCTTTCCGGCCACGCGCGGGCCACGATTGCGGTAAAGACCGGCGCGGCGGCGGAAGCACCCTCGACCATGCCGACCCTCACTGTGGGACCGGTGCGAGGCTGGATGTCGGATCGGTACCTGATCCTGCGGGGGACAGCCGCGGGGGGTGACGTCGACCTGGCCGGGTGTCGCGCGGTTCTGCGGGTCGACCCATCCTCCGGAAACACTGGCGAAGCGGCCATGTACGGCATGCTGACCATCGCGGCCGGCGTGCTCCTCGCGGGGCTGGGCCGCGCACTGATCCACGGCGCCGCGGTGGTGCCGCCCAGTGACGGCGCCTGGGTGCTGGTCGGAGACTCCGGCTCGGGGAAGTCGACGACCTGCGCGACCCTGGCCCGAGCCGGTTGGTCCTACCTCTCGGATGATCAGGTGATTCTCTCCGGCGCCGAGCGCGGGCTGACCGTCGAAGGGTGGGTCCGGCCGTTCCACCTGGACGCTGGATGGGACCGAGGGAAGCGATCCGGAGATCGCGAAGCGCACAACGCGGGAACGTTGTTCCCGGGACTCCGGCGGACGACGGCGCCACTCGCCGGTCTGCTCTTGCCGAAAGTCGCTTCGAAGCAGTCGACCGCCACGAGTCCGGCGGACCCCGCTGAGGCGCTCGCCGAGCTGATCCGGCAATCCCCGTGGGTGTTGTTGGACCGTGGCGCCGCCCCGGTCGTGCTCGACCTGCTGGCCGCGGCCGCGTCGCGTTGCCGACCGCCGCGGCGCCTCACGCTTGGAGCGGACTCCTACGGATCGCCCGAGCGCATGTCGAGCGTTTTGGCCGCCATCCTGTAACCCTCCTGAGCGCCAGCGAAGGACCTGGCTCGGACCAGGACCCAATACGCCATCGCTTCCACCACCGGTAAACGGACCACCCGGAGCACACGGCGCAGCATCCGCCCCGCGAAGGGCCAGGCCCTTTCGAGCGAGGCGAGCCACCCCCACGGTGACGTCTCGCTCCAACCCTTCACCACGGACTTCCAATAACCCTCTCGGGCCTTTTCGCCGTCGATCATCGCGTACGCCGAGCGGACGATGTGGGGGCGGAGCCCCGATTCGCCGAAGAGAGCGGGGCGCCGTGAGAGGAGGTAGTGGGCGGCGGCTTCCTGGCGGAAAGGGTCGATGGGCGCCCGGTCATCGCGGACCTCCCGCGCCATGCGTAGCACCTCCCTCAGGAGTGCTTCCCGGTCCGGATCGGATCGCAGGCGCTTCTCGATCTCGGCCCGTTCGTCCTCGCCGCATGAGGCGTCGGCCCACCCGATGAGGAGCAGATCCCGCAGCGCACCACGCCGGAAGGGGTGCGAGTACGTCGAGTGCAGGAGGGCGTGCCACAGCTGATCTTCCGGCGCGGGCCTCCAGAGCCCGGGTCGTCCGGCCACCGGCTCCGCGCGCGCCCACACATCCTTCGCGGGCAACTCGCTCAGGGAGTGGTGGACTTCGATGTGCACCGCGTACGGCTGTCGTCGCTGGGAGAGGTGTGCCGACGCTCCGCCACCCTGCGAGACATACCCGTGAGAGTCCAGCACCCCGGCGATTTTCGGGGCGGCATCCGGTTGGGCCAGGACGTCGACATCGACGAGGTCCAGGGCCACGGTGGCTCCCATGGCCATCACCCCCCCCTTCAGCACGACCACGCGTTCGCCGATCTCGCTCACTGACCGTCCGAGCTGCTCGATCTGCCCGCGGGCCGAGAGAACGCGCTGGAGCTCGATGGTCGCGGCGGCGTGCAGGAGGGGCGGAGCGTGACCCTCGGTCCTCGTCGACAGGGCGACCGCGCACCGCTCGGCCCTGAGAAAGAGCTTCCAGGCCTTGGAGTCGACGTCAGGCGGGGGAGTCCAGCCTGTGGACAGGACCTGGATGGCCCAGGTCCGGAGTCGTAGAGCATCAACAACCTGACGCATGGACAAGAAAAGTGGCCAGGAAGGATTTCCCTGGCCACTTCTCCCTACAACCCGCTAGGCGACTAGGCGCCTAGGCGTCTGTCTGAGCGTCCAGCCGTCTTACTGCTGACAACCGCCGAAGGGATCTGGCTTCGGGTGATCGACGACGATCCTGTGATCCAGATCAGCGACATGGACCGCAATGTCTTCAATCAGGTTGTCGATGCGCGCCATATGCTCGTAATCGATCTCCTGCGGCTCGTCCGTGACCTGGTGGTAGTCGGCATGGCCGCCGGTCGTGAAAAACGCGATCGGGATGCCGTACCGGGCGTACTCGTAATGGTCCGAGCGGCAGTAGATGTTCGTCGGATGGCCGTTGGCATCCTCGGAGTAGTCGAACGCCAGGCCATGCTTGTCCTGCGTGTTGACCTTCTCGATCAGATCACCCAGCTCCGTGGACAGGCGGCGGGACCCGATGATCTGGAGGTAGTTCGGGTTGCCATGGAGCGGCGTGCTCGTCTCCTGGAAGTTGGCCGTCGCGTCGCAGTGCGGCGGGTTCGCGCCTTCGGCCATCTTGCAGGCGCGGCCCGTTTCGTCCGTCGCGTCACCGCGACCGACCATGTCGATGTTGAGCTGGGCCACGATCGAATCCCGCGGCACCGTGGGGAAGTCGGTGAAGTACTGCGAGCCCAGGAGACCCTTCTCCTCGCCGACATGCCAGACGAAAATGATCGACCGCCTGGGCTTCACCTTGAGGCTCGAAATCCGCTCGGCGATCTCGAGCACCGACACGGTGCCCGAGCCGTCGTCATCGGCACCATTGGAAATTGAGTCGAGCCGCTCGGTTCCCGGGTGTCCCTTCCGGTAGGCCGCGAGGATCGAATCGACCTCGGCCTGCTGGTCGGGGGTCGCCGGCTTGCCGCCCTGTTCAGCGCCTTCGGGGCGAACCACGCGCAGGAAGATCCGCATCGAGTCGTGGTCCACGGGGCGGTTGTTCATGCCGATGTGGTCATTGTGCCCGCCGATGGCGACATACTCAGCAGCCAGCTTCGGATCGCGACCGCGGACAATGCCGACCACGTTGCGCGAGGGGTACGGCATGGGTGACCAGACGTACTTCAGATTCAAGGTCGCATCGCTGCCCGTGGCGCCGACGGTGAGCTGGGCGACCGGCGTCGTGAAGAACTTGGCCGCAGCGGCATGGGTGACGAAGACGTTCGGCAGGGCCGCCGGCGCGCCGGGCGCATGGTAGTCAAGAGATCCGCGGGGACGGTTGAAGAATCCCAGGAATTGCGGCGGGAAGTCATCCAGGCCGGCGATGATGGCTGCCACCGCGCCCTTCACGCGGGGGGTGCGGCGCGCCCGCCGGACATTGATGCCGCCGTTCGCGGTGAAGAGCACGATCTTGCCCTTCACGGCGTTCGAATCGAGGTCGACGCGAGCGCTGTCGTTCAGGTCGCCGCCGAAGATCACCGGAGCGGTGAGCTGGGTCGCGTCGCCATTGGTGAGAATGAAGTCCGCGGGGGCTTTGAGGGTCGCACCGCCCACCGTGATGGTGGACGTGGAGTCGAGCGCGCGGTTCTTGTAGGGGACGGTCTGGAAATAGGTGCCGCTGTCGCCCGCCGGGATGAGTCCCATGCGCTTGGCTTCGGCGGCGATATAGGTCGTCGCCTTGAAGTCGCCGAGCTGGCCGGCTTCGCGGCCTTGCAGCGAATCATCCGCGTAGATGTAGAGGCGGGTCATGAGGTCTTCGGCGGTGATGTCCGGCCTGGTCGGCTTGGCAGCGTGCTTCAACGGCAAGGTCGGCCAGGTGATGTTCGTCGCGGGGGCCGGCTCCTTGGCCGTCTGTGACATCTGGGCCGAGAGCCCTGCCGGTATCAGCACGCTCAGCAGGGCGAGGGGGTGAACAATCCGCATCGGTACTCCGGTTTGGGTGTGATGTGGAACGGCTAGGTTCCTACGACGGGAACGGCCCCGGCGTTGAGCAGGGTTCGAGCCCGGCTTACGGCCACGGACCCCTCGGGTTTCAATCTCTACCGGGGGTAAGGTCCCGCGCCAGGATGCCGATGCTGGCGCGTTTTCCCTTACGACGGGGGACGCTCATATAGATGAGATAGACGGCGATCCAGGTGAGCCAGCTGGTGCGTTCGCCGGCGGTGAGGCTTCGGAGCATCAGCCAGGGCTGGTCGAATCCGGCCGACCAGACCGGGCGGTCCCCCTGGGCGAGGGCGATGGGGCGGGCGATGACCTCGTTGGACCGGAACCCCTTCGCGCCGACCTGGGACAGGTTCCAGACGCAGGTGACCTTTCCCCACCCGTGGTTGTCGCTGGCCCCGGTCACCAGCAGGTCGTGGCTCTTCGCGAGGAGCAGGACATCACGCCGGTTGGCGCTCGAGAATCGCAGCGCCTTGGGCGCGCAGTTCACGATCTCGAACCCATCCACCCCCGCGGTGACGAACTGCTCCAAATCCTCCCGGTGGTTTTCCCAGTACTCGGGGATCGATGCGATGGCGAGCACGCCCTGCTGATGCAGGTAGTCGAAGAGCTTGAGCATCCCCGGCGTGTCCTTCGAGAACATCCCGCGATGGACGGAATCGATCGGCTGCGCGCGTCCCAGAGCGACGATGTGCTGGCGGTAGACGCTCCACTCGACCCCGGGAAGCAGCGGGATCAGCCCGTTTTCCCGACCGGCATAGATCACGTTGTGATCGGTGACGTACGCCGCCTCGAAGCCCTGGTCGGCGTGCCAGCGGGCGAGATCGTCGTCTGTCCATCCATGGCGTCCGTCGTGCGACGCCTCGGTGTGAGAATGGAAGTCGATGATCGTCGCGTCGGAATCCGCGGACTCGAGCGCGGGAACGGGCCGGGGCAACGTGACGGCAGCGCCGGCGAACGCGAACACGACCACGGGGGCGAGGAGGATGCGGATCAGGCGCCCGCGCCTGGTCCGTCCGGCCACCACTCCCCACAGGGCGAACAGGATGACCCAGGTGCCCAGGAGGACCTGCGCGCGCTCGATGGTGAGGAAGGTGAGGGCGTCAAGGGTGTTGGACAGTGGTGCGAGGATGACGTAGAGCGCGGGGCGGGTGAGGGCGGCGTCGCCGGGGACGGCGCCGGTCACCGCGTCGATGATCGGCGCCAGCGGGAAAAACGCCGACACGATCACGAGGATCAGGAGGAGCCAGGCGATCGGATGGCGGGCCAGTACCCTCAACCGGAGAATCCATGTCTGTGACTGCCACAAAAGTAACGCCGCCCAGGGCGACCCGTTGGATGTATTCTTACGGATGACGCTGTCCCTCGCGGCTCTCCCCGATCTCGTCCTCGGGCCCTTGGCCGGCAAATCTGATGCCGACTGGTACCGTGCCCCCGACGGCAAGTGGAACTCGGCCCAGATCGTCGAGCATCTGTCGATCTCTCTCGAAGGGAGCGGCCGGGCGTTCGATACCCATCGGGACAAGCCGCCCATGGTGCGGCGGCCGAGGGCGCCCACCGAGTTGGTGGCGAGCTTTCTGATCGTGAAGGTGGGTTGGTTTCCCCCGGGACGAGAAGCGCCGAAAGGCTCACGGCCGGCGGAGCAAGTGGACCGGAAGTACGCGGAGCAGCACTTCCGGGAAGGGATCGAGCGGTTCAACAAGATCGCGCCCGAGCTGCTCATCAGGCGCCCCCGCGACCTCTTCGTCAAGCATCCGCGGCTCGGCGACCTCACATTGCCGGAGTGGATGCGCTTTCACCTGGCCCACTGCCGGCATCACGCCAAGCAGATCCGGGCGCGGTCCCGCGGATGAGCCGGAAGAAGAAGCCTCCGACGAAAATCCGGGTGCCCAACCCGGACAAGCCGGCCCGCGGGCGGCTGAAGACGCCCGCGCATCAACGCCACAAATCGATGAAGGATTATCAGCGCCGCCCCAAGCATCGCGGCCGGCTCGACGACTAGGTGAGCACGACGCAGCACCGGTTGGGCTGAGGATCCAGAATTGCCCTGAGCCCGGACCCTGACAGCCCCCGGATCACGCCCCGCAAGAGCGACAGGTTCATCCCGCACACCAGGTCCTGGCATTCCATGGCCAGGGCGTGGAAGGGACAATTCCGCAGCCGGATCACGCCCTTCTCATCCCGAGTGGGTTCGAACCCCTGCTCGGTGAGCACCGCGAGCGCGGTCGCGACGAGCTTCGCTTGCGTGGGCCGGGCACCGGCGCGCCGCCGGGCCTCCGCGCCCAACGCGCGACCGTAGGCCGCGGCGGAGCCGGCCACCGCTTTGGCGGCCGCGGCGCCCGGCGCCTTCGCGATGGACCGGGCCAGGAGGCGCGCCGCGAGCTCGTACCGCCGTTCCGGGAAGGACACCGCGATCTCGCCCGGCGCCCGGGAGTAGAGCTTGGCGGGCCGGCCGGCGCCGGGTCCGGTCTTGCCGTTGCGGCGCCGGTACGTCGCGACCAGGAGCCCTTCGTCCACGAGGCGATCGAGGTGGAACGCGGCCAGGGCCCGGGTAATTCGGGTGGCGCGGGCGGCCTCATCCCGCCCGGCCTCGCCGTGCGCGATCACGTAGTTATAGAGGGCCAGCCGGGCCGGCTCTCCCAGGGACGCGACGGCGCCGATGTCCTTGGCATGCATGGCTGAATTCTATCACAAATCGGGACTAGCGAAAGCCCTCCGGACGGGAACATATTCTCTATCGCTAGCTGTTATTAGCGATAGACCACTTCCTCCTGGAGGCCGTATGCCGTTCGGTGGCTTCATCAACGCGATCCCCATGCCGGTGTTCCTCGTCATCCACCTCGCCGCCTTCGCGATCGGCGCGTTCTTCGCCAAGAAGTCGTTCGGGGGCGGACAATCGGAGTTCGGGTGGGGCTTCACGCTCTTCGCGCTCGCGGAGATCAGCTATCTGACCTATCACCTCGACTGGACCGTGTTCCTGTTCGCGCACACGATCTCCGAGGTGCTCGACCTCCTGGCGTTCATCCTGATTTTCGCGGGTGCCACGAAGTCGGTCCTGGCTCGCCGGTGAGCGGCACGGTTTCGCGGGGTGTGAGGATGGGTGCGGTGGCACTCCTCCTCCTCGGGGCCTGTCACCAGGCCCCACCCGCGCCCCCCGTCGCCACCACGCGGGTAGACCTGCCGCCGTCGTACATGTTCGCGCCCGTGGACATCGTGGTACACGCGGGCGCGACGGTGGTCTGGACCAATCACGACCACTTCACGCACTCCATTCACCTCACGGATGACGGCGGCAATTCGATGCTGGTGCCGCCGGGGGACAGCGTGCGATTCACGTTCACGCGTCCCGGCCTCCATCACTATGACTGCTCGCTGCACCCGCACGACATGCACGGCACCGTGACCGTCCTCGCGGATTCGGGGAGGGCGTCGTGAGCGCGGTGCTGCACCCCCTGGAAAACCGTTCTGGGCGCCCACTCCGGAAGCTCGGCAGCCGCCGCGATCTGGTCGCCGCGCGCGTTCGCGACCTGCTCGAGGCCCTCGACCTGGACCTCACGGACCCGAATCTCGCCGGGACGCCGGACCGGATGAGCCGGTCATTCGAGGAGCTGTTGTCCGGTCTCAAGGACGAGAACGAGCCGGAACTGCGGACCTTTCCCCACGAAGGGTCGGGGGAGGAGCCGGTCCTGGTGACCGGGATCCCGTTCCACTCGCTCTGCGCCCACCATCTGTTGCCGTTCTTCGGGGTTGCCCATGTCGCCTATCTGCCCGAGGGTCGCGTGGTGGGCCTCTCGAAGCTCGCCCGCGTAGTGGAGTTTTTCGCCAGGCGGCCACAGCTTCAGGAGCGGCTGACCGATCAGGTCGCGGCGTATCTGGACGAGAAGCTCGCGCCCGGCGCGGTTTACGTGGGTCTGGAGGCGCGGCACCTCTGCATGGAGATGCGCGGCGTGTCCAAGCCGGGAGCCCAGACGGTTACGACGGCGGTCCGCGGGCCGCGCGCCGATGCGGCCTTCCGGAGCCAGGTCTCCGCGCATCTCGCGCGGGCGAACCAACGGGGAGCGTCATGAAGCGCTTTCAGCATCTCATCGTCGGTGGCGGGATGACGGCGGCCGCAGCCGCGCGCGGGGCCCGGGAGAAGGCGCCCACGGCAAGCGTCGGCATCATCAGCGCCGAGCCGCATCCCCCGTACAACCGGCCCCCGCTGTCGAAGGCCCTGTGGAAGGGGGATCCGGAGTCGAGCATCTGGCGTACCGACGACGTCCGGGGCGTGGAGGTGATGCTCTCCCGCCGGGTGACGGCCATCGCTGCCGCCAAGAAGACCGTCACGGACGACCACGGCGAGACGTATGCCTACGACACGCTCCTCCTGGCAACCGGCGGCGCGCCCCGGCGGCTCGCCGGGGCTCCCGACTCCATCGTCTACTTCCGAACGCTCGACGACTACCGCGCCCTGCACGCCGCGGCCGCTCCCGGGAAGCACTTCGTGGTGCTGGGTGGTGGATTCATCGGGTCGGAGGTGGCGGCCGCGCTGCGGATGCAGGGAGCCGCCGTTTCAATGATCATTCCCGAGGCCGGTGTCGGCGCACGGGTATTTCCCGCTCCCCTCTCCCAGAACCTCGTCGACTACTTCCGGAGCAAGGGCGTCACGGTGCGGACCGGAGAGGGCGTTGCGACCGTTTCGGACAACGCGGGCAAGGCGGTGGTGAAGACAACGACGGGTTTCGAGCTTCCTGCCGATGGCGTCGTCGCGGGGCTTGGCATTATCCCGTCGATCGAGCTGGCGCAGGCCGCGGGCCTCAAGACCGACAACGGTATCGTGGTCGACGAATTCCTGCGGACCTCCAACCCGTCGATCTACGCGGCCGGTGACGTCGCGAACTTCCCGTCGAAGGCGCTCGGACACCGCTCCCGCGTGGAACACGAAGACAACGCGAACGCGCAGGGGCGGCAGGCGGGGCGTAACCTCGCAGGCGCCAACGAGCGGTACGACCACCTGCCGTTCTTCTACGGCGATCTGTTCGAGCTGGGATACGAGGCCGTGGGCGACCTGGACGCCCGGCTCGAAACAGCGAGTGACTGGAAGACGCCGTTCCGCGAGGGGGTTGTCTACTTCCTTTCCGAGGGCAGGGTACGCGGCGTGTTGCTCTGGAACACCTGGGGCCAGGTGGACCGTGCGCGCGCGCTGATCGCCGAGCCGGGCCCGTTCACGGCGGCGAACCTGGTGGGACGGCTGCCGGTCAGCTGATCTAGAACCGGTAGCCGATCGCCAGATTCAGGTGATTGACGCGCTCTTCCCCGGTCAGGTACGTCGTCCGGATCTGCCGGAACTCGAACGCCACGACCACCGGGCCCGGCGGGGTCCACTGCAGGTGGCCTTCGCACGCCAGGTTCTTCAAGCGGCCACCCTTGGTGAGATAGGTCGAGTCTCCGGCGGTGTAGACGTCCGCATCCTTCGGATCGTCAATCCCGCATCCGACCCCGAACATCCAATCCTTGATGGGACGGGCGTTGAACTGGCCCCAGCCGCCCTTCGTATGCACGGCGGCGCCGTCGACGCCGAAGTTCTGTCCGACGCCGCCACCTCCCAGCCCGGCCAGCGCCTTTCCCGTGAACGCTTCACCCACGAGCTCGAAGGGACCGAACACGAAGCGGGCGTCGGCCGTGAGGGCCTGGGACGTCTGGATCGAATCACCCGAAAGGCTGTCGAGGTTCTGGAGCCAGCCCTGATGCACGCCGAAGGCGATCTCGCTCGGATTGTCGGCGGGGCCCCAGCTGAACCGCAGGCGCCCTTCGAGTTGGGGGCGCCCCGTGCGCTCAGCCGAATCGAGCGAGGTGTTGAAGGGCGGCTGCGGTGTACCAGCCGTCGGCGCGAGGACAGCCGCCTGCACGGCCACGCGGAATGTGTATCCGGTCTCGCCCGTCAGCCGCACCTGCGGGATCCACAACCAGAGGTTGCCGGCTCCGGAGAACTCCGGGAATCCGACCGCCGCGAGCGAACGCGGATTCCGCGGCGACACCAGGGGCTTTTCCTGGCCTACCATGATCTGGAATCCGCTCCAATCGATGGTGCCCGTCGCCCGCCGCAGCCGCAACAGCGGCGACGTGCGCCCGCTGCCACTCGGCTGCTGACCGCCGTAGAAGTCGGCGTCGATCTCACCCGTGAAGGTGCCGCCCAGAACGTCGGGGTCGTTCACCAGCACGCCGATCCGCGTCTGCCGGATGCCGGCGCCTCCACCTTTGACGCCGACCGAGTCCGGCGCCGCGGCGAGCGGGAGATCCACGTTGGACACGAGGGAGCTGTTCCAGAATCCGTTCACGAGCACCATGCCCGTCAACTGCACCGTCCGCTGCGGCACCGGAGCGGGTTTCGACTCCTGAGCGGCGGCCGGGGCGGCCGGTACGGTCGTCGCGGCGAGAACGGTGAGAACGGCAAGGATGCGTTTCACGTATGTCTCCTGGCGGTTTCGGCGTCTCTAGACTAAGCTGTCCGGCTACCGACGCAATATTTGGAGAGGCCTACGCGCATGCGGCACTTGCAGTTGACCGTCGTGATGGGGGTGCTCGCCGCCCCAGGGGTTCTGTCGCAGAACGCGCCGGCCGCCGCTGCCTCACACGTCTCGGGGACCGTCGCCATCCTCGAGAAACACAATAAAACATCTCCCGACATCGGGGACGCTGTGGTCTATCTCACGGCGGCGTCCGGCGGGAATGAATCGGGCGGCCGGCCGGTCACTATGGATGTGACCATTTCCGACAAGAAGTTCGCGCCCGACGTCGTGGTGGTGCCGGTCGGGTCGACCGTCCGCTTCCCCAACACCGATCCCTTCAGCCACAACGTGTTTTCGGCGTCCGACCCCAACGCCTTCGATCTGGGTCTGTACGGCCGGGGCGAGGCCAAGGGCCACGTCTTCGACCACGCCGGCCTGGTCTACATCTACTGTAACGTCCACTCGAGCATGGTGGCGTACGTGCAGGTGATGGGGAGCCGCTGGTTCGCCCAGCCGGGTGCCGACGGAAGCTTCACGATCGCCGGCGTGCCCCCCGGCCATTACAGCCTGCACGTCTGGCACCCCAGAGTGGCCCAGGAGACGGTGCAGGAGGTCGATGTCCCGGCGGCCGGATTGACCCTCCCTCAGCCCGTGCAGCTCGACGCACGCGGCTTCAGACAGCAGGCCCACAAGAACAAGTTCGGAAAGCCCTATCCGACGAATGCGGGACGCGAGCTCTACTGACAAGGGGCCGCGATTCGGCCTGGCCTGGAAGGTCTTCGTCGCCTCGGTCGCCCTGATCGTGGTGGTCCTCGGCGCCACGCTGGTGTACACGTCCTGGCAAGCCAATCGCGCAGCTGACGCGTCCATCCGGAAGGCCCTGCTCAATACCCATCGCGCGGTCGACGCACAACTCGACGCGCGGACCCGCGCGATGGCGGCGGCGGCAACGGCGGCGGCGAGCGTTCCCCAGTACCGCACCCGGTTGCTCGAAAGCAGGAAGCGCGCGGATGCGCTCGATCAGGCGAACGAGATCCGGTCGCTGGCCGGTGCCTCCTGGGCGCTGGTGACCAACGACTCGGGCATCCTTATCGCGCGCACCGACAAGCCGGAAGCCGACCCCGTCGACTACTCCGGAAGCGCGCTCTTTTCCGACGCCCTGTCGGGAGACCAGACCGAGGGCGCGTTCGGCGATTTGACCACGCACAATCTCTACTACGCGGTGGCCATCCCGCTTCGAGCCAGCCCCGAGGATGCTCCGAAAGGGGTGCTGGTCGTCGCCTATGCGTTCGATGACGCGCTCGCGACGGCGATCAAGGAAGCCACCCAGACCGACCTGGTCTTCTTCTCGCAGGACACCCTGGGCCGGCCCTTCCCGGTTGGAGCGACCGTTCCGTCCATGGAGATCCTGCCGGTCCTCGCGGCGAATCTCGGTGCCGATACGACGTCTGACACCACGGGGATGATGATGGCGGCCGACATGTCGGGCAGCCATTACGTCGGTCTGGAAGAGAAGATTCTGAACGCCGGTGGCCGGCGGCTCGGCGGATATGTCGCCCTCCGGTCGCGCGATCAGGAGATGGCCACGTTCCGCTCGCTGAAGGAGGCGCTCTACTACGCATTCGGCGTGGGGTTCGTGCTCGCCCTCGTGGTCGCTTCCGTGGGGGCGTCTTCTATCGCCAAACCGGTGCGGCGGCTGGCCGAAGCCACCCGGAAGGTCCGCGACGGCGACTACTCGGTGGACGTGGCTATTCGATCGAACGATGAAATCGGGATGCTCTCGCAGGACTTCAAGGGGCTGGTGGAGGATCTGAAGGAGAAGAGCGACCTCGTGGAGTACATGATGTCGGCCACGGGTGCCGCCGCCACTCAGCCCATCTCGGCGGTGCCGACGGCAGTGCGCGCCGCAGCGGCCGCGAGCGCAGGAACGATGCTCTCGCCGGGCTCGCTCTTTGACGGGCGGTACGAAGTGAAGGAAGTCCTGGGCATGGGCGGCATGGGTGTCGTGTACCGCGCCTTCGACCGGGAGCTGCAGGAGCCGGTGGCGATCAAGACGCTCCGTCCCGAGGCCATGTCCACCGATACGGTCGCGCTCGACCGCTTCAAGCAGGAGATCCGGCTGGCCCGGAAGATCGCGCACCGGAACGTGGTGCGGACGTACGATCTGGGCGAGGTGAAGGGGACGTACTACCTCACGATGGAGTTCGTGGAAGGGAAGTCCCTCAAGTCTCTCATCGAGAACCGGGGGCGGCTGCCGATCGCCGTGACCCTGACGATCGGGAAACAGCTCTGCCGGGCGCTCGAGGTGGCGCACGAACAGGGCGTGATCCATCGGGACATCAAGCCGCAGAATATGGTCGTGGAGCCCAGTGGGTTCCTGAAGGTGATGGACTTCGGCATCGCGCGCCTCGCGAACCCGCCCAAGGGCAAGGGACTTACCGAAGCCGGCATGTCCATCGGCACGCCCGACTACATGTCACCGGAGCAATTACAGGGGCTCGACCTCGATCCGCGCAGTGATCTCTATTCCGCGGGCGTCGTGCTCTTCGAGTGCGTCTCCGGCCGGGTGCCGTTTGAGGCGGATACGCCATGGACACTCATTGCCAAGCACCTTGAAGAAGAGCCGCCGGATCCGAGATCGCTGAATGAGGAAGTACCCGAGACGCTGGCGGCGGTCATACTCAAAGCGATGAGTCGGAAGACGGATGAGCGGTACGAGACCGCGGCATCCATGTACGACGCGCTCGACCTGATTGGATGAACTGCTAGACGCATAGACGCACGGATGGGATGCAGAACCGATGAGGGGACAGGAGAGTCAATCCCTGTCCCCTCTTACTGTTGACCATCTGCGCGTCTGCGCGTCTGTGCGTCTGTGCGTCTAGTAGGTAGCGTCTGTGCGTCTAGCTCTTCTGGCTATATCCCGCCGAACCACGGATAGCCCTGATCCTCCCAGTATCCTCCCGGCCGTTGCTCAGTGAAGTTCATGGCGGTGAGATACTTCGTCATCTTGTACCCCAGCTTGGTCGGCGAGTAGAGCCGCAGCGGCGCGCCATGATCTGGTCCGAGTAGCCTGTCATTCATGGCATACGCCAGGATCGTCTGCGGGTGCATCGCGCTCGCCAGGTCCCATCCGTTGGAGTACCCCGAGTCGAACGACTGAAAATCGATGTAGTGTGCCGCGGGGGCCATGCCGCATTTCTGCGCGATGGCGGACACCGGCACGCCGGTCCAGGTCGCGATCGCGCTCCAGCCCTCCACGCAGTGGTGCTTTACGGTGTAGGTCACGCTCGGCATCGCCTTGAGGTCGTCGAGCGTGAGGCTCGAGGGCGTCCGCACCAATCCGCCGACGGACAGCCGCCACGCCGCCGGATCCTGCAGCATCGGGACCGTATCCGAGATGAAGTACGCTGGGAGTCCGGCGCTCCGCCGGCTCGGGTCGTAATTCTTCGCGATCCGGCTGGGCGAGAAGAGCAGATGCTCTCCGACCCAATCGTTGAGCCGCGAGATCGAGAGCAGGGCGGGCTTGACCGTCTTCCCGCCATCCCAGCCGCAACCGGCCAGGAGGGATGTGGCGCCGATGCCGGCCGCCTTCAGAAACGAGCGCCGGTCAGTCATGGCTCGGGAACCTCCCGCGATACCAGCCGGTGATCATCGCGCGCAGGGAATGGGGATCGACGAGGAAGACCAGTGTGACGTGCGCCAGCGTGAACCCCACGAAGATCCAGACTGCCCAGAAGTGCCAGTAGCGGGCCGCTTGAAAGCCGCCGAACAGGCTGGTGAGCCAGCCGAACTGCGTCGTTTTGTAGATGGACAGACCGGTGACGGCCGACAACGCGCCCAGCAGGATGATGAAGGTGTAGGCGAACTTCTGCAGCGGATTGTGCTTGCCCTGCGGCGGATGCTCCTTCACGAGCCCCAGGTAGTACTTCTGCATTTCGATGGCGCCGCGGATGTCCCGCGGCCGGAACAGCAGGGACCGCCATTCACCGCTGAACGCGAGGTACGAGACGTAGAGAAGGCCGCCGATGATGAAGGGCCACATCAAGGCGAAGTGCCAGTTCAGCCCGGCCGCCAGCCAGCCTCCGAGGCGGCTCCAGTGCGGGAAGACGGTCCCGTTGAAGGGGCTGGGGTACGCGGGGTCCCCCCGGTTTCCGAAGCGGGTGTACGCCTCGTAGATCTGCAGACCGCTGGCGACCATACCTGCCAGGACGAAGGCCGTTGCCCAATGGCACAGACGAACGATCCAGTGATGACGCCGGACAGCCTGGGCGGCTGGGACTGGTGCAGGCGCGGGGGTGGTCATCTCGCGAATATATTTCCCTGCGATGAAGTCGGCCAATGTCCTGTTCCTCGCGCTGTTCGCGTTCGGGTGCCGCCCGCACGCGCCGCTGGCGCACAACCACCGCGGTCTGCAACGGCTCCCCGGCGCTCGCGGCCGCGACTCGCTCGAGCTCCGCGACTCCAGCCGGTCGACGCTCCGGCGGCCCCGCGTCATCACCGCGCCCACCATGATCGTTTTCTGGCTCGGTGCCGCGGATACGCTGTCTGCGGGTGACGCGAGCTCCGCGTACGACGACCTGACCTACTACACGGACCAGGTGACCGCCGAGCTCAAGCAGGCGGGGATCGCGATCGTGCCGACCACCGCGGACACCGTCTACGTCGAA
The DNA here is from genome assembly GCA_035631315.1 of Gemmatimonadales bacterium. Taxonomy (GTDB): domain Bacteria; phylum Gemmatimonadota; class Gemmatimonadetes; order Gemmatimonadales; family GWC2-71-9; genus 40CM-2-70-7. Next base: position 116,567 of record DASQIZ010000109.1, on the reverse strand, counting down.
GGCCCCGCCCATCACCGCCGCATGATCGTCCTGTCGGGGCTCGACTACCCGTACGGGTACGTCCTGCTGGATCCGGGCGGTCCGGAACGCATCCTGACGGGGATCTACTCGGACGACGACCTGCTCGACGAGATCGAGGCGTATTTCAACATCGATTCAGACAGCACCAAGGGCGCTCCGCGGGTCGCGACCTGATGGGGCGGACCTACATCCTGAACAGGTAGCTTGCCTTCAGGAAGAAGCCGTCCTGGACGCGCTGCAGGTTCGAAAATCCAAACGCCGTCGGCTCCGACAGCGACGTTCCATACCCCAGGAAGAACACCGTTCCCGGAATCGGCTTGTAGGAAAGCAGGAAGTCGTTCCGGAACCCGTTGGACAGGGATCCAACGACGGCCGCGCTGTTCACCAGGAGCGGCTGTCCGGTGCGCGGGTCCTCGAGCGCCGACTGGCGCTGGGCCACGTACTGCCCGATGTACCGCACGAATACCGACCGGTTGAGCTGGTAGTCGAATTCAAGGCGCGGAATGTTCGCCAGCGCGAACTCGCTGCCGTCACGTTCCCGGACCAGGCGGTCGTGGAGCCAGGTCGCGGAGACCCGGATCGACGGTGTCGGTTTCCACGAGAGCGTCGCGTTCGTAGTCAGCTCTTTCCCTTCCGCGGCCTCGGCAAAAATCACGGAATGTCCGTAGCCGACGTTGAGCGACCACTGCAGGGCGCGATTCGGGCTGGTGACGCCCGCGTTCGCCGCGATGAGGTTGTAGAGACCGTGCGGGATGGTGAAGGCGATCGTGTCGACGCCGCGATCCACCCGATACGAGGCGTACGTGGCCGAGTCGAAGCGCTGGAGGTTGTCGCTGACGGCGGCACTCAGGTTCCAACCCCCGCGGAGGGTGAGTCCCCAGGTGTTGGTCCAGCCGCCCTCGATGGTGCCGCGGGCGTGCCAGAAGTCATCGTACCGCCAGAGGGGCGTCCCCATGAAGATGGTCTGGAGCTGCTCCATCGTGGCGCCCGGCTGGCCGTACCACGTCAACCGGTTGAAGAGCCGGGCGAAGACGACGCCGGTGCGATTCACGAATCCCGACGCGGCCTCGAAGTTCGGCGTGATGCCCTCGAACTCGAAGTGATTTCCGTACCGGCGGCCGGTGTAGTCGCCGAGTGTGGCGTCCCACAGCGTACCGGCGCGTGACCCTGCCGCATCCCTCGTCCACGATCCCGCGAGCTGCAGCTGCGAGAACCAGCGCTTGAGCCAGATGACCCGGCCGTCGGCGCCGAAGACGCGATTGTAGTCCGTTCCCTCGACGCGGTCGGTGTAGACCAGGCCGGCGGTGGACGATGCCCCCAGGTCGTGGCCGATGCGCATGACGTTGTAGATCGGATTCTTCCCGGTCGCCGGATCCACGGCGTCCACGGCGCCGAGGTACGCGATGTTGGTCTCCCCGGCCTTGCCGGTCAGCTTGGCGCCCGCAACCGGCTGAATGATCTGGCGGGTGTAGATCAGCTGGTTGGGCGTGTCGTACTGCTCCAGGCCGTCGAGGAAGAACGGACGCTTTTCGGGATAGAAGAGCGCGAAGCGCTGGTTCACCGTGACCTGCGCCGCGTCCGCTTCGACCTGGGAGAAGTCAGGGTGGGCCGTGGCGGCGAGACTCAAGTTGCTGGTCAGGCCCCAGTGCAGCGTAGCGCCAAACTCGGGCGTGCCTTTGTAGACGTACCGGTTCACCGCCGCCGAATCGCCTTCCACCTTGCTCGTGAACTCCGGCGTCACATCCATCACGAGGCCGCGGTGCAGGTCGGAGAGACCCGTGATCGTGCCGGCCTGGATCAGGAAGCTCGCGTTGGCGCGGACGACGGGGGTCCACGTGTCCTGATAGCCCGAGTGGGTCACGTTGCGGATGACCTGCAGACCCCAGTCCTGGGGATCGACACTCTGATACCGGATACTCTTGAAGGGGATGCGGACCTCGACCTGGTATCCCCACGGGGTCACGTGACCGCGAGACTCCCAGACGAAGTCCGGGTTGAGGTCGATCACGCCGTCGAACCGGCCGGTGGCGGCGTTCCCGCCGCCCGCGGCGCCCGCCAGTCCTTCGCTCCGCACGCCGTCTTCCTGAATGCCCAGCGGATTGACCGCGAACTCGAGGGCGCGCCGGTGGTCGTGGTACGTGTCGAGCAGAATCTGGACGTTATCGTCGGCGTCGATCGCGTCGCGATCGGCCATCGTGGCCCGGACGAGATCGCCATGCGGCTCGTACGCCCGGATGCCGAAATAGATGGCGTCGGGTCCATACCATATCAGTACCTGAGTCGAGTCGGCGGCGGGCAGGCCGTCGACGGGCGTGTACTGGGAAAATCCCGTGAGGAGCGCGGCCTGACTCCAGACCGGCTCGTCCAGGTTGCCGTCGATGGTGACCTTGGCATCCACGCGGGGAATCGCGACGCTCAGCGCGCCGCTCCGGCCCGCGAAGACGTGACCGGGGTCGGTGGCCTGGGGCCCCTGAAGGGCGAGGAGCAGCGGGAGAATCACGGACGGAACCTAATAGAGGAGCGGGAAGAGGGAAGCGGGAAGAGGGAAGTGTGACGCGATCACACTTCCCTCTTCCCACCTCCCGCTTCCCGGCGACGCCTTACCGCCATTCGTCGTGTCTACTCGTATCTCAACGCCTCGATCGGATCGAGGGACGCGGCGCGTCTGGCGGGCCAGACCCCGAACAGGAGGCCGACCAGCGCACTGAAGAAGAACGCCAGGACGATCGCGTAGAGTGAAATCGACGTATTCCAGTGGGCAAACTGCGCCAGCACGATCGCACCACCCGAGCCGAGGATGATGCCGATGACGCCGCCCGCCATGCAGAGGACGAGGGCCTCGACCAGGAACTGGAAGAGAATGTTGAACCGGGTCGCGCCGAGGGCCTTCCGTACGCCGATCTCGCGCGTGCGCTCGGTGACGGACACCAGCATGATGTTCATGATGCCGATGCCGCCGACGATGAGACTCACCGTGGCGATGCCGGCGAGCAGGAACCCGAAGGTCTGCGCCGTTTCCTGAAACGTGCTGAGAATGTCGGTCTGGTTCCGGATCTGGAAATCGTCATCCATGCCGGGCCGGATCTTGTGCTGGCGCCGGAGGACCGATTCGATCTCGATCATCCCGAGATTCATGTTCGCGAGGTCACCGACTTCGATGGTGAGATCGCGTATGCGGTTCGACCCGAAGATCCGGTAGCGGGCGGTCTGCAGCGGAATGAGAATCTGTTCGTCGGGGTTGCTGAAGCCCTGCGACCCCTTGTTGGACAGCACGCCGATGATTTCGAACGGAATGCCCCGGATCTGGAGCGTCTGGCCGATCATCGCCTGGGGGTTGGCCGCCAGCTCCTCCGGCACCTGGCCACCGAGTACCGCGTACCGCTGCCGGGCGTCATCCTCACCGTTGGTGAACATCCGGCCCGCGATCATGCTGTAGTTGTGGACCGAGTAGTAGTTTGCGGTACTGCCCAGGACCGTGGTGTTGATGTTCTGGTTCGCGTACTGCACCTGCAGGTTGCCCGACAGCTCCGGCACGACTTCGCTGATGTAGTGCTTGTTGTTGATGAGCGCCGTGTCGTCGTCCATGGTCAGGCTGACGCGCGTGCTGAATGCCACTCCGCCCCGGAAGCTCTGCCCGGGGAACACGGTGAGGAGTGTCGGGCCGAGGGCCTGGATCCGGTCCTGGACCGACTTCTGCGCCCCGGTGCCGAGGGCGACCATCGTGATCACGGCCCCGACGCCGATGATGATGCCGAGCATCGTGAGCAGGGCCCGGAGCTTGTTCGCCCGGATCGCCTGCAACGCGACCTTGATGATCTCGCCGAGCAGCATCGTTACCGCGCTCCTGACGCCTGCGGTTGCTGGCGGACGCCCGGCAGGCCACCGCCGGTGATGCCCTGCATCCGCTGCTTGAACTGCGCCTGCGACTGGACGAGCGACGCGCTCGGCAGGAGCAGGACGGTATCGCTTTCGGTCAGGCCGCTCGCGATTTCCACGTAATCCAGGTCCGACAGGCCGGTCTTGATCGGCACGGCGGTGGGCTGGCCCTTTCGGAGCGCGAACACGATGTAGCTGTTGGACTGCATGCCGTTCCCGACCGGTCCGCCGACCCCTCCGGGGCCGCGGCCACCACGGCCCCCACGGCCGCCACCCATCATGTCGGGGTTGGCCTGCCGCAGTTTCTGCATGACGTCCCGATCATCCGCGCTGATGGAGCCAAAACCGCCGCTTCGCATCTTGTCGAAGATCCCCTGGACCCGTGCCGCGGTCACTCCGGCGGGGAGCTTCACCACCGTGCCATTGGGCATGGTCATGGTGCCGGCGCCGGCGCTCGAGCCCATCGACGCCGCCGTATCACCCTTGGTGTTCGGGGCGGGCTTCGGCGTCGCCGCGGCGAGCTGCTGCATCACCGCGTTGGGATCGAGGCCGAGCACCTGTGCGGCCGACGCGACGTCCTTCTGGGTCCGCAGGGCCGATGTCGGAATCGCGAGCACCGAGTCGCGGGATCCGACGTGAATTTCGACTTCGGTATTCATGCCGGGCTTGAGCACGTGCCCCGGGTTCAGGATGTCGATGTCCACCGGGAACTGCGTGACGTTCTGGTTCACCGTGGCCTTGGGCTCGACCTTGAGGACGTTCCCCTGGAAGGGCCGGCTCGGATAGGCGTCGACGGTGATGGTCACCGGCTGGCCCGCCTGCACCTTGCCCACATCGGTCTCGTCCACCATCGCCTGGACCTGCACCGTATCCAGATTCGCCATCTGGAACATCTCGGTGCCGCCGGTGACGTCGTGGGTGGGGCTCGAGATCACGGTCCCGATGTCCACTTCCTTCAGGATGATGGTGCCGGACAGGGGCGCGGTCACGCGGGTCTGGTCGTACGCGATCTTGGCGTCCGACAGATTCGCCTGCGCGGTGACGAGCGCGGCCCGGGCCTGCTCGTACATCACCTTGGTATTCTGGTACTCCTGCTGGGTCACCGCCTGCACCTTGTACAGCGTGTCCTCGCGGGCCAGCTGGGCCTTGGCGTAGTCGAAGCTCGCCTGCGCCTGATCCACCGACGCCTGCGCCTGATCGAGCGCGCTCTTGGGGAGCCGAGGATCGATGAGCGCCAGGACCTGGCCGGGCTTCACGTCGTCACCGGTCTGGACGTGCATTTCGGTGACGGCGCCGGACGCCTGGGACTTCACGCTCACCGTCAGGACCGGCTGAATGGGACCGGCCGCGGCGGCCGCGACGACGATGTTCCGCCGTTCGACGGGGACCGCGATATACACGGGGGCCTGCGCGGCCTTCTTGCAGCCGGACAGCCCCAAGGCGGCTACGCCGCCGAGCAACACGATGCGCTTCACTTCGATTCCGTCCTCTCGTCACGCTCGATCTTGCCGTCGAGCAGGTGGATCTGCCGGTGCGCGCGGGCCGCGATGTCGGGTTCGTGCGTCACCAGCACAATGGTCTGTCCCGCTTCCCACAACTGTTCGAACAACCGCATGATGTCGTTGCCGGTGGTCGAGTCGAGGTTCCCGGTCGGTTCGTCCGCGAGCAGAATGCTGGGATCGTTCACCAGGGCGCGCGCGATGGCGACGCGCTGGCGTTGTCCGCCCGAGAGCTCATTGGGGCGGTGGTCCATCCGGTTGCCGAGTCCGACGTTCTCGAGGGCCGCGGCTGCCTTGTCCCGCCGGGCGCGCGACTTCTCGCCGGCGTAGATCAGCGGCAGCTCCACGTTGTGAAGCGCGTTGGCACGGGGCAGGAGATTGAAGGTCTGGAAGACGAACCCGATCTCCTTGTTCCGGATCCGGGCCAGGGAGTCGTCCTGGAGCTCGCTCACCTTCTGCCCATTCAGCCAGTACTCGCCTTCCGTCGGGGTATCGAGGCAGCCGATCATGTTCATGAAGGTCGACTTGCCCGAGCCCGACGGGCCCATGATCGCGACGAACTCGTTTTTCCGGATCTGGAGATCTACCCCGCGTAACGCGCGCACGGTCTCCGATCCGATGACGTACTCGCGCGTCAGCCGGTGCGTCAGGATGACGACATCGGGGAGCGGCGTATCGCCGGTCTGGAACTCCGGTACGGGAGCAGCGGTGGCGATCACAGCTCTTTCCCTACCAGGCTCTCGATGGTGGCGCGCGTCGTCCGGTAGGTGAACCGGGCCTGAATCAACGTCGCCTCGGCCTGCGTCAGGTTCGCTTCCGCGGTGAGGAGATCGAGCAGCAGTCCGGCGCCCGCGGCATAGCGCTGTTGCTGAACCCGGAGCGCTTCGGCTGCGGAGGCTTGATTCTCCTGTGCGATCGCGATCTGGTGATACGCCGCCACCAGCGCCGCGACCTGCTGCGTCAACTGGGCGGCGACGTTGCGCCGGGTGTCGGCCGCGGTCGCTGCCGCGATGTCGCGGCTGACGTTCGCCGACACCTGGCTCTGCTCCCGGGCAAACCCGTTGAACAGGGTCCATGACGCGCCGAACCGCCACTGCGTGACCTTGTGATCGATGAACCCGCCGCCAAACGTCGTATCGCTCCGGTTATCGCCGAACGAGACGTTGAATGACGGCAGATATTGCGAGCGCGCCGACAGCACATTCGCGCGTGCTGAGCTGGCCTGCGCGTCAGCCTGCTGGACGAGCGGCGCGTTTTCGATGGCCGAGCCGACGAAGCCCGTGGTGTCGGGGAGCGCGGGGAGCGTCGAATCCGCGACCGGCTGGACCAGACCGTTCACACCGATTTGCCGGGCCAGGGTCGCCTGCGCACCGACCAGATTGGCCTGGGCCTGGAGCAACGCGACCTCGGCATTGCCGTGGTCCACGGCAGCGGTGAGCGAGTCGGCGCGCGTCGCGGCTCCGAACTTGAGCTTGTCATTCGCGGCCTTCAGCTCCTGCTCCGTCCGCTGGAGCTGGGCCTGGGCCACACGCAGGAGCTCCTGATTGGCGAGTGCCGCAAAGTACGCCTGCTTGGTCTGCAGCTCGGTCACGAAGCGCTGGCTCACGTATCCGGCATCCGCCGCATCCTGGACGGCGCTGGCGGATTTCACATTCCAGATCCGGCGGAGTCCGTCGAACAGGTCCACCGAGGCATTGAGGTTGTACCCGTAGTTCCAGACGGGGGGCAGGGACACCGCGCGGTTCGCGTCGAACCGGGCCTGACTGCTCTTCGAAGCAGACCAGCCCGCGGTCACCGACGGGAGAAACGTGCCGAGCGCCGAGGACTTGGAAGCGCCGGCGTTGCGCTGATTGCCGACCGCCGTCACCATCGCCGGCTGGATCGCGAGCGAACGTTGAATCGCGTCGGCCAGGGTGACGGTGGGCGGACCTGAATCCGGACGCGGCGCCGGCGTCTGCGCCGACACGGTCGCGCCCGAGAGAATCAGACCGGTGACAAGGATGCTCAACCGCATTCTAGTTTCTGCCTCCATGAGTCGTGTCGCGGGTGGAGTCACCCCTTTGATGCGCTTGCTCCGCGACGAGTTGCAGGTACTTCGTCCGCTGGGCATCGGTCAGGTGGGTGAAGATTTCCCCCCGCATGACGTGGCGGAGCGAATCCACCCGCGTGTGGACGTCCTTCCAGATGCTGTCCATCTGGGGCTTGTGCCGGATCAATACGGCCCGGACCGAATCCCGTTGCCGGGAGTCGAGCTTCAGCTCCCCGGTCAGGTAGTTCACGAACGCATCGGGGCCGTGGGGACGGGGGCGGTGGACCCAGGTATCGATCTCCCACCCCGCGGCACCGCCCACCACGAACACCGCGATGAGCAACGCGAGCGCCTGTGCCTTCGAGCGGTTGAACATCGGCGTTATGGCCGCACCGCGAACACGATGCTCGCGTCCGGAGGATTGTTGCCCCGCACCAGCGCGGCCGCGGCCGTGCCGGAATCGGCCGGCGCGCTCATCAGGCCTTCTTCGATCGAAGCGGACGCGGGCTGCAGGGCGCGCCCCGCGGCGAACCCGGCGCCGAGCGCGACCAGGAGAGCGGCGGCAATGCCGCGCCCCGCCCAGCCCGCCAGCACGTCCCACGACCCGGCTTTGGGCGTGGACACACCGGCCATCACGCGCGCGACGAACGCCTCGTGCCCTGCGGGCTCGAGCGCCTGACGCAGCGCGGCACCCAGCTGGATATCCGGCTCGTGATCGAACGGCAGCTCTTCCATCATGACGGCTCCCTCCAGTCTTCCAGTAACGTGCGCAGCTTGCGTCGCGCGTGAAACACTTCCGACCGCACCGTACCTTCGGGAATCTTCAGCATCCCCGCGATCTCCGCGTGTGAATACCCCTCGACGTCGAACAGCACGACAGCCAGCCGCCGCCGCTCGGGGAGCTCGGCCAGCGCCTGGCGCAGCCGCTCCGAGAGCGCGCTGCGCTCCGCCGCGGTATCGGGCCTGGGCCCGCCACCGACCACACCCGGGTCGAGGGGCTCGGCACTACGCACCGAGCGCCGACGGCGCCGATCGGTGGCGGCATTGGCCACAATCCGCATCAACCAGGGACCGAACGGCCGGCGCGGATCGTACTGCTCCAGCTTGACCAGCGCCGAAAGGAAGGCGTCCTGTGCGGCGTCATCGGCATCGTCGGGGTCCCGAAGAACCGCCCGCGCGACCCGCCGGGCCTGCGCCGCATACCTGTCCACCAGAGCACCGAACGCCGCCCGGTCGCCGGCCAGCGACCGGGTGACGAGCTCGGCCTCATCCCGGTGTTCTATACGCGCACCCCCTACCTGGGGTTGGGGATCACGGGACATCGGCACTCCGGGACTGGCCCCGGCGACTCAGGGAATACCACGCGAACACGAGGGCCAACCAGAAGGCCAGGACCGCCAACGTGACGCTCATCACTTCTGGAAAGATGAGCAACAACGCGCCGATTCCGGAGGCGAGGGCGGCCGCCCCCCATCCCAGGCGGCGCCGGAGTCCGCCCGCGACCTGACGCAACGTAACCATGCCCTTGCGGGCCCGTTCCAATGGCCACGGCTGATGCGGGACGGTGGGCTCCACGACGGCGGCGTCCGTGAGCCGCGGAGGCCACCGCCGGCGCGCGACCAGCACGACTTCGCTCGAGCCCGCCGTGTCGCGATGAAACTGCTCGCACATCTGGGCCGCGAGTGCTTCGTCGTCGACGAGGACGTCGAGCTCATAGTTCGCGAGCAGGCTCGAGACGTTGATGTTACTCGACCCGATCCGTACCCACTGCCGGTCCGCCACCAGGGTCTTGGCGTGCAGCATCGGACCCTGCCACTCGAACAGCCGCACGCCGGCGTTGAGCAGATCCCGGTAGCCGATGCGGGTCATGGCGCGTACCACCGCGATGTCGGTCGCGCCGGGGACGAGAATCCGGACGTCCACGCCGTCCCGCGCCGCATCCACCAGTCCGGCGAACAGCGTGGCCGGGGCCACCAGGTAGGCGTCGGTCAACCAGAGCCGTTCGGTCGCCGTGGTGAGCAGGAGTCCGACCGCACGCCAGGCCCGCGCACCCTCAGGCACGCCTTCGACGACTCGGACGGCGGTCGATCCCGCTTCCTTCGGAGAGCTGTTGAACTCGTCCGCCGGCAGCGGATCACCGGCCCGCCGCCAGACGCGGCCGAACGTCGCATCGAGCCCGGCGGCCGCGGGGCCGCGCAGGGCGATCATGGTGTCGCGCCAGGGTTGCCGCCCTTTCGCCGGGTCTCCCGCCCATTCGTCGCCGATGCACAGCCCCCCCACCATCGCACGGTCCCCGTCGACCACCAGGAGCTTGCGGTGGTCACGCCGTAGAAGATGAAAGGGGCGACCACGGAAGAAGGGGTTGAAGGCGCGCACTTCGGCGCCGGACTTCCGCAGGCGGTTCCAGTACGAACCGGACGTGCCCCAGCTGCCGAGCGCGTCGTAGAGCACCCGCACCTTCACCCCTTCGCGGGCCCGTTCCGACAGCGCGTCCGCGAACCGGCGTCCGGTGCCATCGTCGCGGATGATGTAGTTCTCGAAATGGATCCACTGGTCGGCCTGGCCGATCAGCGCCAGCATCGACTGAAGGGCGCGAGCGGAGTCGGTGTGGAGCGTCAGTGCGTTCCCCGGGATCGGCCGGGTGCCGGTCACGCGGTCGAGGGCCCGTGAGACGCCGGCGCCGGCTTCGGGCACCCGGTTAGGCCGTGCCGAGGCCGAGCGAGCGCTCGATGGGGCGGAGGGCACCGATCACGAAGGCGATGTGGTCGTCCAGCGGAACGCCGAGCTGCTCGGCGCCGTTGCGGACGTCGTCGCGGTTCACGCCGCGGGCGAACGCCTTGTCCTTGAGTTTTTTCTTGACCGAGGAGACTTCGAGGTCGCCGAGACTCTTGGACGGGCGCACGAGGGCGCAGGCGACCAGGAACCCGCAGAGCTCGTCCACCGCGAAGAGCGTCTTGGCGAGGGACGTCTCGCGCGACACGCCGGTGTAGTCCGCGTGTCCCAGGATGGCCTGGCACACGGGCTCGGCGACGCCGCGCTCGCGGAGCAGGCGCACACCCCAGCTCGGATGCTCCTCGGTGGCCGAATGCGCGTCGTTGGGATAGCGCTCGTAGTCGAAGTCGTGCAGCAGACCCGCGAGACCCCAGGCCTCCTCGTCCTCCGACGACTTCCTGGCATATGCGCGCATCGCCCCTTCGACCGCCAGCATGTGCTGCCGGAGCGACGGGGACGCGGTGAACTCCTGCATCAGCGCCAGCGCTTCTTCGCGGGTCATAGACTCACATTCCAGCGGTCGGCCCACAGCTCGGCGATCAGCATCGGCCACAGCTTGCGGGCGTGGTTGGCTTTCCCCTCGCGGTGCTCGGCCCAGAGGGCCGCCACCCGGTTTCCACCGAAGCGCGGCGCCGTGAAGTAACGCACCGCCTGGTCCCGCAGGGCACCGTTGAGCCAGGACGCGACGGGGACCGAGAGGCCACGCTTCCGGCGATCGATGACGTACGCGGGCACGAGGCCCCACGCCGCTTCCTTCAATATCGCCTTGGTCTCCCACCCCCGCACCTTGCGGGACGCAGGTACCGGCAAAATCAACTCGAGGACCTCACGATCGAGGAACGGCGCGCGTGCCTCAATGGACGCCAGCATGGTGCCGCGGTCCACCTTCACCAGGAGGTTGTCCGGCAGATACGTGAGGAAGTCGAGCCAGAGGACGCGGTCCAGGTCGGGGGCTGCCGGGAAGTCACGGAGCAACCCGGCGAATGCGGCCACCGAGTCTTCGGTCGGCCCGAGGGCGCCGAACCAGGCGGCGTGGCGCTCGAGCAGCGGCCGCCCCGCGGAATCCACGAACTGCTTGAGCAGGAATTCGATCGTGACTTTGCCCGGTGATGTCGGCCAACGCCGCACGCCGTTCGCGAGCAACCCCTGGATGGCGCGCGGGAGGCGGCCGTACAGGCCCGCGGCCTGATGCCCGAGGTGCGTGGGATACCCGCCGAACAGTTCGTCCGCCCCCTCTCCTGACAAGACCACCTTCACGTCGGCGTGCGCGGCCTCAGCCAGGAGGTAGGTCGGGAGGATGGCCGGGTCCCCGACCGGCTCAGCGAGCCGGGAGGTCACCACTTCGAAGGCGCGCCCCAGTGACGCGTCATCGGCGGTCACGGGATGGTGGATCGAGTGGATATCCCGGGTCACGGCCAGCGCGAAGTCGCTCTCGTCGTACCCCGGTTCTGAAAATCGCGCGGCGTACGTGTGGATCCGGTGTCCGGGCATCGCGTGCGCCGCCGCCGCGGCCAGAAACGACGAATCGAGTCCACCACTCGTGAAGACCCCGATGGGGACGTCCGACATCAGCTCCCTTCGCACCGCGCTCACCAGCGCCTCGCGCAGCTGGTGGGCGGATTCGAGCCGGTCGCTTCCGTGCGCGGCCTCCGCGGCGCTCCAGTACGCGCGGACGGCGACGTTTCCATCCGATGCCTCCAGCAGAGCGCCGGGCGGGAGCTTCGAGATCCCGGCAATCATGGTGTGCGGCGCGGGAACGTAGCCGAGGGCGGTGTAGAGGCCGGCGGCATTCCGGTCGATGCGGCGGGGCTGATCGGGGAATACGAGGAGCGCCTGCACCTCCGAGGCGAACCGGAGCTCCTCACCCACCACCGTCCAGAAGAGCGGCTTCTCGCCGGCGCGGTCACGCGCCAGGATCAAACGCTGCTTCGGGTCGTCCCAGATCGCGAGGCCGAACATGCCGTCGAGGTGGCGTACCACGTCGGCGCCCGAGCGCTCGTAATGCGGAACGATGGTCTCGATGTCCCCGGTGGAGCGGAACGGGTACTGCCACGCCGCCGCTTCGCGTCGCAGATCCGGCGCGTTGTAGATCTCGCCGTTGCAGACCATCCAGATGGCTCCCTCGGGACTCTGGAATGGCTGATCGCCCGTCGTGAGGTCCATGATGGCGAGTCGCCGCGCTCCGAGGCGCGCGCGATCGTGTCCGACGATCCGCTGGCCGTCCGGTCCGCGGTGGGCCAACGACGCCGCCATCTGTTCGAGACACTCGGGATGGCGAAGGCGACGCCCGGTAAGGGAAACGACTCCGAAGATCCCGCACATCTAGCGATTGCCGGGACGGTTGCCGCGGCAGGGGCCATACGCCGCGAAGCGGGCATCCTCCCCCAGGAGCGGGAGCCGTCCGTGGAGCGCGGCGCGGATATTCCGGTCGCCGGATCGAGCGATGAAGATCGTGGGCAGGGGACAGCGGGCGAGGAGATCGCGCCAGGCGTCGGCGGCGAGGAGGGGTGAACCCGGGAAGGTGCGGAACCGGTCCGCATAGTCGGCGATGTAGGTGCTCGTCAGCTCTTTGCCGGTGGCGGTCGCAAGCGGGATGGTTCGGCGCAGGTAGAACGGCAGTGAAGGAATGAATGCGCCGATCCCCACGACCTGAGCCGGCGCTCCCGCGGCGGCGGATCGCGAAAGCGCCGCCGCCACGGCGTCAGTCACCGGTGCGGACGAGCGATCATCGCCGACGGCGCGGAGCAGCGTGCCTCCGGCGACCGGAATGACGATGACCACCGCCGCGTATGCGGCCACACCCAACGACGGCGTATCCCGGCGGACCGCGAGTGCCACGAGGAGTCCCGACACGGCGAGCACCAGGCCGAGCGCGAGGGCCGCGGCCGGCATCGCGGTTTTTTCGGCGGGCGTCAGCGAAATCGGAGCGGGGGACCAGACGGTCAGCGTGATCAGCCCGCCGCCGAGCAGGACCGCGAGCGGCACGTACGCCTTCGCACCGAGCGTCAGTCCTCGACGCGAGAGCCCATACCCGGCGGCGAGCGCGATGGCCGGAAGCAGTGGCAGGACGTAGTGCGGCAGCTTCGATTGGTTGAGTGAGAAGAACAGCAGGGGCACGATCAGCCAGCACAGCAGGAGCATGGCTTCCTGGGCGGTCTGGTTCACCAGACGGGCTTCCCAGAGCCAGCGCCAGCGGCCGAGCTGCGCGAGGGCCGGAACGATCCACGGAAAGGCGCCCACGAGCACGATGGGAATGTAGTACCAGAATGGAGCGGTTCGATGGAACCCCTTCGTCGTGACCCGCTGGAAGGTCTCGCGGACGAATGCGTAACCGGGGAATTCCGGGTGACGTGCGGTGACGATCACGAACCACGGCAGTGCGATCACGAGAAACACGACCAGTCCACGCCACGCGAACGCGCGCCCGAGCGAGCGACCCGTGAGCAGGACATAGGGCACGATCGCCAGGAGCGGGACGAGAATGGCGACGGGCCCCTTGGTCAGCCCGCCGAGGCCGATCGCGGCCCACGCCAGGACCGGCTGGTCCTCGGCGAACGCGATGATCGAGAGCGTCAGGAAAAAGGCGAGGGTGCTGTCGAAGATGGTTTCGCGGGCGAACGCGAGGACGAGCGGCATGGTCGCGAGGGCGATGCCCGACAGCCACCCGGCCTCGGCGCCCCACCGCTTGCGGCCCCACCACACCACCAGTGCGATCGACGCGAGGGTGAACAGGAGGGCCGGGAGCCGTGCCGCCGCCTCGGTCGGGCCGAGGGCTTCCATCGAGACCGCCGCGGCCGCGAAATAGAAGACCGGCTTGTCGAGATAGGGGAGGCCGTCGAGGTGGGGGACGACGAAGTCGCCCGTCCGCACCATTTCACGAGCCACCTCGGCGTTCCGTCCCTCGTCGGGATCGAGCAGCCGGTGCCCGCCGAGACTCCAGCTGAGCGCGATGGCGGCGATCAGTAGGAGCCAGGGGAGCCGCGAGAATGGTCGTGGCACGGCGGTGAATCTAATGCAGCGGGTTGGCCCCGCCGGGCGGCGCCGGCATCTGACTCACCGTGATCGGGACCGAGGCCGCGGGCGCGCCATCCACGGCGATCGCGAACCGGTAGGTCCCCGGGTGGGGGAAGGGGACGTCGAAAACCAGAATTGCCGCGGCCTCGATGTCCGTGACCCCAGCCGGAGGCTCGGCGAAGTTGACGGTGCCGGACCCGCCCAGAATCTCGGAATCCCGCTCGTCCACCAGACGGATCTGTACCGGATGTTCGCCGATCTCGGTCCGCTTACCCTTGAGCCGCAGCACCAGGTGCAGTCGTGGATGCATGGCCGGGAACTGCTGAACCCAGATGTGCTGGAAGATGCCGAGGACCGAAATCTTCCCCGCCTGGTCGACCAGCGCGTAGTCGGAGACGACCGCGAAGTCGACGTTCACTTCGGCTTCCGGAGTTCGACGGAAGCCTTCGTGTGTTCCCAGGCGAATGTGAGGAGCGCGCCGTCACCCGTCAGTCCGCTCTGCGGTGTGGCGGTGATCCCGAAATGCTCGATCAAGGCAGGTGACTGCTGCACCAGCATCGGGACGCGCAGGAAATCCGAGTCGGCGGAGTAGTCCGTGCCCCACAGCGGCGCGCGCTGGGCGGGGCAGGTCGCTTCACAGGGCGCCAGGGTCTGCCTGTTGATCACGAGCGTCCACGCGGTGGGCGTGGGCAGGAGGAAGAGTGTGTACGCACCGGCCGGGATCGCATGTCCGGCGATGCTCACCGCTGCAGTCGTCGTGAAGGTTGTCGCCGCATTGGCCCCCGCGCGCCACACCTGACCCCAGGGGACGAGTCCGCCAAAAACGGCGCGCCCGCGAACCGAGGGACTGCCATAGGTGATGGCGATGCCGGCTCCGCCGAACGCCACGGTGGTCGTTTCCCGGGGGCTGAGGATCGCGACGGCGCGGCTCGCGAACTTCGGGCCGAGGGTGGCCAGGTCGAGATTCGGCACGCGCACCCACTCGTACTTCTCCGTCGTGAACCGGCCGGAGAGCTGCGTGATGCGGTCGGTGGCGTCGAGCTTCCCGATGAACGGTCCCACGATCGGCCCGAGGTACAGATGCACCGAATCCCGGCCGAACAGCCTGACGGTCAGGTTCACCGGATTCCCGTTGGTCATCTGCACGCCGGTGATCGTGGTCGAGTCGGTATGGCGGGCTCGCGCGGCGCGCACCGCATCTTCGATGAGTCCCATCGCCGGGAAGAGATAGGGCAGGCGGTCACTCGCGGGACCCGCGAGCGTGGCTTCGGCCGGCATGTTCGGAGCATTCCCGATGTTGTGCGTCACCAGCTCGTACGCCGGCCCTCCCGATCCATAGGTCACCGTGTAGATGCGATGAACGGCAATCGGGGACCTGGTCACCAGCTCGCCGCGGAGTCCCGTAGCGGTGCGCTCATAGGTCTCGAGGGCGATGGTGTCCGTCCCGATCTTCGTCACCCACCCGGCGCGCTCCTGGGCAGAGAGCGAGGCGCCGAGGAGCAGCAGGATGCCCAGGACCCGCATCACGACACCTTGATCGAGTTGATCTTGTCGTTCTGCTTGATCTTGTTCACGACGTCCAGGCCCTTGGTCACCTGCCCGAACACGGTGTGGACGCCATCGAGGTGACGCTGGGGTGCGTGACAAATGAAGAACTGAGATCCGCCGGTATCCTTTCCGGCGTGCGCCATCGACAGCGTGCCGGCCACGTGCTTGTGCTTGTTGAGGTGGGTCTCGCACTTGATCGTGTAGCCGGGCCCGCCGGTGCCGACGCGTCCTTTCCCGGTCTTGGAGTAGGGATCACCACCCTGGATCATGAAGTTCGGGATGACCCGGTGGAACGTCGTCCCGTCGTAGAATCCTTCCTTGGCGAGTTTCTCGAAATTGGCGACCGTGCCGGGCACCTCATCGGAGAAGAGGTCCAGCTCGATGACGCCCTGCGCGGTATCGATCACGGCCTTCGTGGCTGCCATCACTGCTCCAGTGCGAAGTTGTCGTCGACCTGCTTCACGTTTTTCACCCCTACAATCACGACACCCACGTCGGGGTTGTCCAGCACGAACCGCAGGGCCAATTGGGCCGGCGACACGCGGGACTGGTGGGCGAGCTCGCGGACCCGGGCGCCGAGTGCAGCCATTTTGGCGACGTAGGGCCTGGGCATCCGGGCCCTGATATCGCCGGCCTCCCAGGTCGCCTCCGGACCATATGCGCCCGCGAGAAATCCATTGGCCAGTGGCTCCCGCGCGATGATGCCGACGTTGGCTGCCCGCGCCGCCGCCAGGAGTCCATCCTCCGGGTCCCGGCGCGCGATGTTGTACACGACCTGAATGGTATCGGGCATGGTCGCCTGAATCGCGGCCATTCCTTCTTCCGGCGGGTGGATGGAGACCCCATAAGCCCGGATCTTCCCCTCCTGCTTGAGATCCTCGAGCACGCCGTACGTGTCCATCGCACCGATGAGGCTCAGGGCCGGGTTGTGAAGCTGGAGGAGATCGACGTAGTCGGTTCCGAGCCGGCGCAGGCTCTGCTCCAGCGCGAAGCGGATGTACTCGGGGGTAAACGTCGAGTCGTGAGTGACCGGCAGGGTGGCGTCGGCGGGGATCTCGCCGTACGGCCGCCCCATCATCTGCGCGATCCGGTCGTGGAGCAGAGCGTGCACGTCGCGGTTGTAGAAGTTGCCGCCGACCTTGGTCGCGATGACCACCTTCGACCGCTCGCCTCCCAGCGCCTCGCCGAGCACTTCTTCGCTGTGTCCGTGCCCGTACACGTCCGCCGTATCGAAAAACGTGCAGCCCACGTCCAGCGCGCGCCGGATGGCGCGCCGCGATTCCGCATCGTCGGTGGGGCCGTACGAGTTGCCGTACCGGTTTCCGCCAATAGCCCAGGCACCGAACCCGACTTCGGAAACGGCGAACCCGGTCCGGCCCAGGATGCGCTTGTTCACGCGACCAGCTCGGCGAGAGCCGTTCGGGTGGCGACGGGGAGCGAACACGTGGTGCCGACGCAGACCGTGGCCTGCGGCCGGTCGCCCTCCCGCCTGACGACGACTCGGCGCGGCCGCCACGCCTGCAGTGCCGCGAGGTGCATGGCGCAGGCTTCACCGGGACCCGGAGGTCCGGAGACTTCGAAGCGTGTGACCGGGTGGAGAGCCCAGTCGATCGCCCGCAGGATGGTCGCGCCATGAAGACCGAGCTGGCTCGCGGCGCCGGCGAACGTCTTCACCTGACGGTCCAGGCGATCCCGCCACCGCGGGTCATCCGTGATGGCCGCCAGACGGGCGAGTACGAGAGCAGCGACGCCATTCCCCGATGGAGACGGCGCGTCCTGGGCCGGCTTGCCGCGCACCGCCAGGTAGGCGCTGCCGCCCGTGGTCGCGATGTCCCAATAGCCACCCGCGTCGTCTCCGTGCGCGCGCTCGACGTGCTCCATCACGGCCAGAGCGCGGTCAAGCCAGGCGTCGGTCCCGGTTGCTTCGTAAGCATCGAGGAATGACGCCGCGGCCTGTACCTGGTCATCCAGCATGCCGCTCGGAGTGGGGCGACCGATGACGCGCGACATTCCCGTGCCCTCCAGCCAGCTCTCGCGCCAGAGTTTTTCGAGACAGCCGAGTGCGAGATCGTTGCACTCGGTCCGATCCAGTACGGCTCCCGCCTGCATGAAAGCTCCCGCCAGCATCGCATTCCACGACACATACGGGGTACGGTCGACGAAGGGTGGCGTTCTCTGGTCCCGGGCCTGCCTGAGCTTCCGCATCGCGGTCTGGAGCGTCCCGCGCTCCGCCGCCGCCGGCGCCATCCGACGCCAGAGAACGTTCTTGGCGGGGTTCAAATGCATTTCGCCGTGCTCGCCGATGTCGAAGACCTTCGCGGCCACCTCGAACTCCGGTCCGGACAGGGCGGCCTTCGCTTCCGCCACCGTCCAGGTCCAGTAGTCGCCGTCATCGCCGAAGGTCGTATCGGCGTCCTGAGAGGCGAAGAACACCTTCGACTCAGGATCCGACAGGGTAGCGAGCACCCAGTCGACGATGCCCGACGCCGTTTCCCGGAACGCGTCGACGCCGAACGCCGAGTAGGCCGAACAGTAGGCGCGAAGGAGCTCGGCGTTGTCCGTCGCCATCTTCTCGAAGTGGGGCACGATCCAGCGCTCATCCACCGCGTATCGGTGGAACCCGCCCGCGAGGTGATCGCGGATGCCGCCACGCGCCATGCCCTCGAGTGTCTTGATCACGACTTCCCGAGGCCAGTCTTCCCGCGTGTCCCACCACCGCGCGAGCAGAAGCTCGCAGGCACCGGGGTGCGGGAACTTCGGCGCGCCGCCGAACCCGCCGTAACGAACGTCGAACATCCGGGCCATCACGTCGGCGCCGGCGACGAGCACGCCTTCTCCCGCTTCTCCCTTTCCGGTCTCGTCCAGCGCCTCACCCAGACGCTCAGCCAGCTCCGAGGCGTTCTTGAGGAGCCGGTCGCGATCCTCGTGGTACCGCCGGGCGATTTCCACGAGCGTGGTCCGGAAGCCGGGGCGGCCGTAGGCGTTCTGATCGGGCGGGAAGTACGTGCCGCCGTAGAACACCCGTCCCTCGCCGTCGAGGAACGCGGTGAGTGGCCAGCCGCCCTGGCCGGAGATCGCCTGGACCGCGCGTTGATAGCGCGCGTCGACGTCGGGGCGCTCGTCCCGGTCCACCTTCACGCAGACGAACTCCCGGTTCAGCACCTCGGCCACCGCCGGGTCTTCGTACGACTCGCCGTCCATCACGTGACACCAATGGCACCAGACCGCGCCGATATCGAGCAGGACCGGCTTGTTCTCGGTCCGGGCGCGTTCGAACGCGCTCGATCCCCAGGGTTGCCAGTGCACCGGTTGGTGGGCGGCCGACTTGAGGTAGGCGGATGCTTCGGCGCCCAGGAGATTCGGCATTAGGACTCGAGGAACCGGACCGCGGTGCGCGAAAGCAGCTCGACGCCGATTGCGAGGGACGCTTCGTCGATGTCGAAGGTCGGGCTGTGGTGAGGCGAGGCAGGGCGGTTCGGCGTCGCGGAGCCGACGAAGGCGAAGCATCCGGGGACGTTCGCGAGGAAGAAGGACATGTCTTCTCCGCCCATGGTCCGGACGCCGGAACGGACATGCTTCGCGCCGACGACCTCGATCGCGACTTCGCGCATGAGCGCAGTCATCGCCTGGTCGTTGATCAGGGGCTTCGTGTGCCGGCGAAAGCGCACGTCCGCCGTCGCACCGAAGGTCGAGGCCACGCCCTTCGCCGTCTCCTCCACCAGCGTCGGCGCCTCGTCCCAGAGGCGGCCGCCGAAGGTCCGCACCGTTCCCCGGACCTCGGCGGTGCCGGGGATGACGTTGAACGCGTGCCCCGCCTGCACCTGCGTGACCGACAAGACGCCCTCTTCGAACGGGTCCCGGCGACGCGAGATCAGGCTCTGGAGCGCGGTGATCAGATGCGCCGAAATCAGCACGGGGTCGATGGTCTGGTGCGGCGCGGCGGCGTGGCCACCGCGGCCCACGATCCTGATCTCGAATTCATCGACCGAGGCCATCACCGGGCCGGGCATGATCCCGATCGTCCCCGCGGGGATGTCGTTCCACAGATGCAGTCCGAAGGCGGCGTCGACCTTGGGGCGATCGAGCACACCGGCGCGGATCATCGCCTGCGCGCCGTCCGAAATTTCTTCGGCCGGCTGGAACGCGAATTTCACCGTGCCCGGAAGTGATGCGGCGCCGAGCCGGCGCGCGACTTCGAGACCGATGGCGACGTGCCCGTCATGGCCGCACGCGTGCATCTTGCCGTCATGGCGCGACTTGTAAGGGACTTCGTTGGCCTCCTGCACCGGCAGGGCATCCATGTCCGCGCGGAGCAGGACGCAGCGGCTCCCTGAGCCCCTCGTCCCCACCACGCCCGTGTTCCCCACCCCCCTGGTCACCTGGTAACCGGAGCTTTTCAGCCGCTCGGCGACCAGCGTGCTCGTGCGCGTTTCCTGGTTTCCCAGCTCGGGGTGCTGATGGAGATCGCGGCGGGTGGCGATGAGCGTGTCGCGGTCGATGCCGGTGAGGGCAATGGTCACAGGCCGGCGCTCGGGCAGAGATCGGAGATCCGGCATTCGCCGCAGTGCGGGCGCCGGGCGATGCATGTCTTCCGGCCATGAAGAATCAGCAAGTGCGAGAAGATCGTCCATTTGGGGCGGGGCACGAGGGGCATCAGAGCAAGCTCGATTTTCTCCGGGGTCTTCTCCCGCGTGAGCTTCAGGAGTCCGGAGATGCGTTGTACGTGGGTGTCGACGACGATGCCCTCATTTTTCCCGAACGCGTTCCCCAGCACGACGTTCGCCGTCTTGCGTCCGACGCCGGGGAGCTTCACCAGCTCGTCCATGGTGTCGGGCACCCGTCCGCCATGCTGCTCGACCACGGCGCGCGCCATGCCCAGCAGCGACTTCGCCTTGTTCCGAAAGAATCCCGTGCTCTTGATTATCGCCTCGACGGCGGAAGGGTCGGCGTCGGCGAGCGCGCCGGGCGTCGGGAACGTCGTGAAGAGCACCGGCGTCACCATGTTCACGCGCACGTCGGTGCATTGTGCCGACAGCATCGTGGCGGCCACGAGCTCGAACGCGTTGCGGTGATCGAGGGCGCATTTCGCGTCGGGGAACTCGCGGGAGAGCCGGCCCACGATTTTATGCGTCCGGGCCTTGAGTTGGCTCTGCGATTCCTTGCGCTTCATCGCCGAGCCTTCGCGAAGGTGCGGAAGGAGTCGACGTCGCGGGTGTTCAGGACGTCATCCGCTTCGACCCAGCCCTTCCGCGCCACTCCGACGCCGACGCCGACATTCGCCATCCCCGCGACGGAGTGCGCGTCGGCGCCGATCGACACGGTCACCCCGAAATCCCGGGCCTCCCGCACGTGCCGCCAGTCGAGATCGAGACGGTGCGGGTCCGCGTTCACCTCGATCGCGATGCCGCGGTCGGCGGCGCGCCGGAGGACCCGCTCGAGATCGATGGGGAACGGATCGCGCGAAAGGAGCAGCCGCCCGGTGGGGTGCCCAAGGATGGTGAGGTGCGGGTCGTCCATGGCCTTCAAGACCCGATCCGTCATCTGCTGCTCCGTCATGCCGAACCTGGTGTGGATGGAGCCGATGACGAAGTCGAACCGATCGAGTGTCGCCGCGTCGTAGTCGAGCTTCCCGTCTTCGAGAATGTCCGCCTCGATGCCCTTGAGCACCGTGAACGACGGATTCGCCCGGTTCACCGCGTCGATCTCCCCGTGCTGTTTTCCGATGTCCTCGGTTTTCAAACCGCCCGCAAACGCGCCTTGGCCATGATCGGTGAGGCCCATCCACGAATAGCCGGCGGCCGCGCAGGCCTCTGCCCATTCGGCGATCGTGGTCGTGCCGTCCGAGTAGTTGCTGTGACAATGGACGAAGCCGCGTAGATCCCGATCCTCCACCAACCGGGGCAGAGTGCCCGCTGCTGCGGCGTCGATCTCTCCAGTTCCCTCGCGGAGCTCCGGGGGAATCCAGGCCAGCCCCAGGGCACTGTAGACGTCCTTTTCCTCTGGATAGGCGCCGTGGGCCAGGGAAACCTTCCGCTCGTTCGCGCGGGTCTCGAGCTGTGCCAGATGGGCCGCGCTTCCGGTGGCCCGGACCCATGCGAGTCCAAACGCCTCAGTCGTCACGAAGAACACGTCGGCCAGGGTTCCGGACGCGAATCGCAGGGTGAGCGCGTTCTCCGCCCCCGACGAGTCGGTAACGCCCGGTGTGGTGCGAAGGCGCTTCACGATCGCGTCACGCGCCGCGGGATCCTGGTAGCCGATCAGGAAGTCCAGATCACGAATGACCTCACGGCGCCGGCGTACGCTCCCCGCCACCTCGACCCGCGCGGCCCCTTCCAGGGCCGACAGGCTTTCACGAATGGACCGGGCCTCGGCAGCGGCGTGGTGAGAGAGACGGAATTCGGTGGAGCGGCGCAGATGCGCGATGCCACGCCGGACGTTGTCGGCGGTCTTGGCCCCGAACCGGGGAAGGGCGGCGAGACGGCCATCGGCGGCGGCCGCATCGAGATCGGTGACGGTGTCGATGTCCAGCGCGTCGTGGATCTGACGGATCTTGGTGACGCCGAGACCCGGGATGCGGGTCATCTCCACGAGCCCGGGGGGAATCTGCTCGCGCAGCTCATCGAGGACGGACGAGCGGCCGGTGTCCAGGAGGTCGGAAACGATCTGCAGCGTGGCTTTCCCGATGCCGTGCACCTCGGCGAGCGCGCCTGACTTCACGCCGTCCGCGAGGTCTCCCGGAAATCCGGTCACGGCCCGCGCGGCATTCTCGAAAGCGCGGACGCGAAAGGGATTCTCGCCCTTCAATTCCAGGAAGCGGGCAATCTCGTCCAGCACCTGGCCCACTGCCGGCTTGTCCATGCTCGGGAAGCTAACCCGCTAGGCCCGGGGCAGGAATTCGCCGAGCGCGCGAGCGAAATCGGATGTGACTTCGACGTGCGGACAGTGTCCACACTCGAGGGGGATCAGTTCCGCGCCGGTGATCCGCGCGATCTCACGGGAGGACGCGATCGGGATGGGATCGGCGCTTCCGTGCACGATACGGGAAGCGGGGAACGGGAAACGGGAAACGGTCGTTGCCAGGCCCTCCCGGAGATCCCAATCCCCTAAAGAATCCCATACGGCCTTTTGCGTCCTTGCCACCACACGAAAGGGAGTCAGTCGCACCGCATCGGCGGGGTCCTTGAAGTACCCCATGACCGAGAGCTCGAAGGCGCGACGCTGGTAGGCTTCGGGGTCGCGTTCGCGCAGTCCGGAATTGCGGAGCTCCTCGCGCTCTCGCTGGCGTTCGGGGGCGCTCATCCGGCGGCTGAACTCGGCCTCGAATTCGCCGCGCCACTCGCGGGTGATGGCGGCGGGCGCGACGAGCGCCAGGCGCTCGACGCGCTCCGGGTGACGCAGCGTATACAGGAGGCCGAGGAGTCCGCCCCACGAGTAGCCGCAGATGGTCAGCCGCTCCACTCCCAGGGCAACCCGGATCCCTTCCAAATCCTCGACATGGGCCTCCCAGCCGAGGGGCGCATTCCGGGGAGCCGGTGACTGTCCCCCGCCACGCTGGTCGTAGTAGAGCAGCTCGCGGGACTGGGCCAGGAGGTCGTATTGAGGAAGGAGATAGTCGTGGCTGGCGCCTGGGCCGCCATGGAGGACCACCACGAGGGGGCCCGCACCCACCCGGCGGGTGAATAGGGGAATGCCGTTGATCGTCAGCACGCGGGGGAACCTAACTATCGGAAGCAAAGCGGGGGCGGCCACTGGCCGCCCCCGCTTGATCAGGAATTCGCGGGTGCCTAGAAGTACAGGCCGCCCGTCAGGACGAAGGCGCTGCCGGTCCGGAGCTCGATGCGAGCCTCGGCATACGGAGTCATGGTGGAGTGGGGGAGCTTGAACTTGGCGCCGCCACCCAGGTTCAGGCCCGCCTCAGTCGCCGAGCAGCTAAAGCCGGCAGGGCAGCTTACGCTGGCATGGGCAATGTTCAGACCGCCACCGGCGTAGGGGGTGATGTTCGACCTCGGTACCGTGAAGTTGTAGAAGATGTTGGCGTTGATTTCCCACACGTGGACGCCACCGGTGCCGAAGAAATAGTCGAACGAGCCCACACCGTCGATGGGGGCACCAAAGGTCTTCGCGAGCCCGAGGTCGAGCCGGCCACCTATACCGAAGTTCAGGTTATTCGTGCCGAAATCGATCTGTGGAGCGAAGCGAACCGACTGTGCCGAGAGGCTCGTGGCCGCGAAGCCCAGGCACGCGACCAGCACTGCCGCCGAGAACTGCTTGCGCATAGTTCTGAACTCCTCCGAGGGAATGGAAGAACGGCATGGCCGACCCGCGGCCAGTATATGGCGGGCCAGCGTGGGCCGCAAGTAATCTTCATCACCATGTTGGAGGCCACCGACCCCCTCGACGCCCGACGGCGACGCCCCGTTTCGGTGGCCGATCTCGTCGTGCTGTGTCTTATCGGCGCTACGATCGGCGGAGTTGTGGCATTCGCGCGGGAATTCGGGGCCCCGTACGTCCAGGCGATCCACATCGATCTATCGCCCGGAGCGCTGCCGAAGTACACGCTCTACTCGTTGTCGCGCGGCGTCTTCGCGCTGATCATCTCGTACGGATTCGCGCTGGTCTTCGGGTGGGCTGCGGCTTCGTCTCCGACTGCCGAACGGTTCTTGCTTCCCCTCCTGGACATCCTCCAGAGCATCCCGGTGCTCGGCTTTCTCCCCGGGCTCGTGCTGGGGCTGGTCGCGCTGTTCCCGAGCCGGAACGCCGGCCTCGAGCTCGCTGCGATTCTGATGATCTTCACCGCGCAGGCCTGGAACCTCGCCCTCTCCTTCTATAACTCCCTCAAGAGCGTGCCCGAACCGCTGCGCGAAGCGTCTCGCGTCGCCGGCTGGGGGCCCTGGCAGATCTTCCGACAGCTCGAGGTCCCGTCGGCGGCTCCGGGTCTTGTATGGAACGGCATGCTCTCCATGGCGGGCGGCTGGTTCTTCTTGATGGTGAACGAGGCCTTCCAGCTCGGGAACCGCGATTATCGCCTGCCGGGCATCGGGTCGTACATGAGCGTGGCCGTGGAGCAGGGGGACCGGCGCGCCATCATCCTCGCGCTGGTCGCGATGACGGTGATGATCGTGGCAGTGGACCGGCTGGTCTGGCGCCCCATCGTCGTGTGGGCACAACGCTTTCGTCTCGACGACTCGAGCGGCGACGCGCTCCAGACTTCGTGGCTCCTGGAATTCCTGCGCCGCTCGCGGTTGCGGATGCAGGCACACGAAGTGCGGCAGTCGGCCGCACGGACGGCGCGCCGCGCGACCCAACCGATTCGCCGCTCCTTGCGAAGTGCGGAACGCATCCTGCGGCGGGTACCCCGGCCCAAGCCGGGGCGCGCGCTGATGATTCGGGTCGGCGGAGTAATGCTCCTGGCGCTCGTCCTTGCGGGCGGAGTCTGGGGCGTGTGGCGGCTGGCGGAGCTGCTCCTGCAACTCTCGGCCGCCTCGTGGGGACAGCTGGCGGAAGCCGCGGGACTGACGTTTGTCCGGGTGCTCGTCTCCGTTGCGGTCGGCACCGCGTGGGCCCTTCCCGCAGGCGTCCTCATCGGCCGCTCACCGCGGATTGCCGAAGTGCTCCAGCCGATCATTCAGATCGTCGCCTCCTTTCCCGCGCCGATGATTTTTCCGTTGGTGGTGTTGGGCCTCGCCCTTCTGGGCGTAGGGTTGAATCTGGGATCGATCGTCCTGATGATCCTGTCGTCTCAGTGGTACATCCTCTTCAACGTCATCTCCGCGGTGGCAGCCTTGCCGCCCCAGCTCAGTGAGGCCGCGCAGGTCTTCCAGGTGACGGGGTGGCGCCGCTGGCAGTCGCTCTATCTGCCTGCCGCTTTCCCGGCGCTCGTGACCGGATGGGTGACCGCGGCGGGGGGCGCCTGGAATGCGTCCATCGTCTCCGAGTACATCACCGCGGCTGGTTCCCTCCGGACCACATTGGGATTGGGGAGCCTGATCTCCGACGCCACCGCCCGCGCCGACTTCCCGCTGCTCGCGGGCGGCATTACCCTGATGAGCATCATCGTCGTCGGATGGAACCGCCTGGTATGGCGGCCGGTGGCCACCCATGCCCAAACGAGGTTCGGAGTGACCCAATGACGGCCGGTCCCAGCGCTCCGACGGCGGCTCCTCCCCAGGTCCTCCTCGAGGCCCACCACGTCACGCAGAAGTACCGGCTGCCGGGCGCCGGAGAGTTCGAGGCCCTTCGGGACGTGAGTCTCTCGGTGAAAGAGCGGGAGATCGTCGCGTTCGTCGGACCATCGGGATGCGGCAAGAGCACGTTGATGCGAATTCTTGCCGGTCTCGCGCGGCCGGTCGGCGGCTCCGTCACCTACCGGGGGAAGCCGGTCGAGGGTGTGCTTCCGAACGCGGCGATGGTCTTTCAATCGTTCGCGCTCCTCCCGTGGCTCACGGTCGAGCAGAATGTCGCGATGGGACTCGCCGTCGGTCGCGGAGACCTGAAGCCTTCGGACCGTGCCGCGGTGGTGCACGCCGTGGAGCTGGTGGGTCTCTCCGGATTCGAGCAGGCCTATCCGCGTGAGCTGTCGGGCGGGATGAAGCAGCGCGTGGGATTCGCGCGCGCGCTCGCCGTCGAGCCCGAACTCCTCTTCATGGATGAGCCGTTCGGAGCCCTCGACGCCCTCACCGCGGAGAACCTGCGATCGCAAGTCACGGAGCTCTGGCAGGATCCGCAGACCGGCGTCTCGACCCTCATCGTGGTCACGCACGGTGTGGACGAGGCGGTGTTTCTCGCCGGCCGGATCGTCGTCTTCGGAACGAACCCCGGGCACATCCGTGAGATTCTCGACAACGCGCTTCCGTATCCGCGGGATCCGCGATCGAGCGCCTTTCAGTCGATGGTGGACAAGCTGCACGGCATTCTCACGGCCACCTTGCTGCCCGAAGGGGAGCGCCCCGCGGCCCCCGGCGTTCCGTCACGGTTGGTGGGCTTCCCGCGCGTCCATGTCCCCGAAGTGCTCGGTCTCCTCGACCACCTCGCGACGCGCAATCAGGAAAGTGGCTCAGTGTTCGACATCGCGGAGCAGCTCGCGGTCGACTACGACCGCATGACCTCGGTGGTTCGAGCGGCGGAGCAGCTGGGGTGGGTCGAGACACCGGGGGAGCTGGTGCGGCTCACTCCTGCCGGCCGCAATCTCGTCGCCGCAGACACGGCTGACCGGAAGCCCGTCGTACGGGCGCGGGTGGAAGAGCATCCGCTCTTCGCGCGGATTCTGATGATGTTGCAGGAAGCGGAGGGGGGAGTCCTCGACGACGACGAAATTCTTGCGGACCTCACGATCATGTTGCCGTTCAGCAAGGCGTCGATGGTGCTGCGCACGGTGATCGAGTGGGGACGGTACGCGGGAATTCTCGATCACAACGCGCGGGACAAACGCCTGGAGCTCGTGCCCCCTGAAGGTGCGGGAACCGACGCCGGGAGCCCGGCTGGAGAGGTCGAGCCCTAGAGCAGAACGGCGAGCGCGTCCGCGACTTCGCGGACCGCGGCATGCGCCGCGTCGCCGAAGCCGGCCGGCACATCCGAATCGATGTCGATCTGGCCCAGGATCGTGGTGCCGCGCCGGATCAGCACCACCAGCTCCGACTTGGTGTAGAGGTTGCAGGCGAGGTAGTTCCCGACCGCCGACACGTCCGCGACGTTCTGGTCTTCGCCCTCGGCCACCGCCGTCCCGCACACACCGACTCCCACCGCGATCTTCGTATGCTCGGTATTCCGCCCCGCGTACGCCTCGAGCACCAGCGATTCCCCGTGGAGCATGTAGGCATACACCGACGTGAAGGGCGGACCCCACGCGCGGATCCGCTCGCAGGCCTCTCGCAGGAGGTCGGCGCGGGGACGGTCGTGCAGGTGCGCGGCGCGCAGCACGCGCACTACGCCGCGGGGATCCAGGGCTGTGCTCATGCCGGTAATCTCGCGAGGCCCCGGTGCTTTGGGGAGTCGCGCGTTGCCGGTGTTTGGGCGCCCGTCTAGATTGGGCGAGCCCTGATGCTTTCACCTCAGACGTTCGCCACCCACCTTGCCCGCGCCGTGGAGCTCTTTCGAGATCCGGGCGCCAAGGATTCCCAGAAGATGGAGCTGCGGGCCCTCATGGGCCTGCTGCGCCTGTCTCCGGTCGTCCTCCGCGCCGAGGATGACAAGCTCTCGATCAACGGGATCGTCCTCGAAGGCGTGATGTACGCGGGTCTGAAGGACCGGCTGGCCAAGCATCAGGTGACGGAAATCGCGCTGCCCTCGGACGCTCCTCCCGCCGAGGTCTTCAACCTGCTCAAGACGTTGGCCGAGGAGCCGAGCGGGGAGGACGTCCCGAAGAAGCTGGAGTCGAGCGGGACCAAGCGCGTGACGGTGGAAATCGCGCGGCTCTTCGAAGAGAAAGAGGAGGAGCTTCCTCCACCGCCACCTCCGCCGCCGCCCCCGCCTCCTCCACCGCCCGAGGCCAAGGCTCCCGAGCCCGCGCCGCAGCCTCCGGCCGTGAAGCACGACCTCGGCGTCGAAGGCATCATGCAGGGGAGTCTGGAGGAGATGCCCGAACCCGCGCGCCGGTCGGAAGCGCTGTCACGCGCCGTCGAAGCGCCTCCGGGCGCGCTCGACCCTCGCGAGCCCCCGCGTGCGACCCCCGACCCGCAATTCGCGCCGCTGCAGTCGGGTCCGCCATCGGGTCCGCGGCGCGCGGTGCCGTCGGGTGTCGATGAGCTTCTCGCCAGGCTCGAGCAGGGAGCCAACCTGCCCTCGGCGGGTGACACGCTCGTCCTGCTCGGAGAAAAGCTCGAGGCGGCGGTCAAGGCGAAGCGGCAGGAAGAAGCGCTCCGGATCGTCGCGGGTGTGGTGCGGGTGGAGCGTCAGGTGACGGATGCGGGACCGCGCCGGCAGTACGGCATCGCGCTCAAGCGGATGTACACGAAGCCGCTCTTCACCATCCTGGTGGAGCTGCTCGATGCACCCCGCTATGAAGCGGATTCGGAGCTCGCACTGCAGCGGGGAGGCGGCGACGCGGTCGAAATCCTCCTCGAGCGGCTCGCCGAGTCGCCGACGGTGGCCGAACGGCGGCGGGCGTTCGACGTCCTGGCCAAGATGAAGGAAGCGGGCGGTCAGCTCATCAACATGATGGGCCACCCGCAATGGTTCGTGGTCCGCAATGTCGCCGAGCTGATCGGCGAGATGGGACTCGAGGACGCGGTGCCGGCGCTTTCGAAGAGGATCGACCACGACGATGTCCGGGTCCGGAAGGCGGTCGCGCTGTCCCTCGCGAAGATCGGCACGCGCTCGGTGGTCGAACCGTTGCGCCGCGCTCTCCGCGACCCTTCGCCGGAAGTGCGGACCCAGGCGGCGCTCGGTGTCGGTGGCCGCCGCGCCAACGCGCTCGCGATGCCGCTGGTCGTGGCCCTCGATGAAGAGAAGGACATCGAAGTGTCGCGCGAGCTGATCCTGGCGCTGGGCAGAATCGGGAGCCCGGACGCGGTGCAGGCACTCATCAAGCTGGCGCAGCCAGCGGGCGGGTTCTTCAGCAAGAAGCCGGTGGGGCTCCGGCTCGCGGCCATCGAGGCGCTGCGGCTGGCCGCGACGCCGGCGGCACTGGGGACTTTGCAGGCGTTGCTCAACGACTCCGACAAGCAAATCAAAGCGGCCGCCCAGGCGGCCGCTCAGGAAATCAAGGCAAAAAGCTAGTCTCCTTCGTGAGCTTCCGCGCGAAGATCGCGAGAAGCTGCGCCGCCCGCTCCAGGTCCGTCATCGCCACCATTTCGTTGGGACTGTGCATATAGCGGTTGGGCACCGACACCAGTCCGGTCGCCACGCCGCGATGCGCATTGTAGATGGCATCGGCATCGGTCCCGGTGTCGTGCGGGGCCGCCTGGAGGGTGAACGGGATCTTGTTCGCCTCCGCGCAGTCGACCAGCAGGTCGAAGACTTTGGGGTTGGTCGCGGAGCCCCGCGAGAGCACTACGCCGCCGCCGAGCTTGTGATCGCCGGCGGTTTTCTTTTCCGCGCCCGGGTAGTCGGTGGCGTGGGTCACGTCCACCACGAGCGCGACCTGCGGGTCGAGCGTGACGGCACTGGTCCTGGCGCCGCCGCCCGTCCACGCGATCTCCTCCTGCGTGGTCGCGACCGCGAAGACGGCCGCGTGCTTCGGCCGGTCCTGCGCGAGCAACCGCAGCGCCTCGGCGACCACGTACGCCCCGATGCGGTTGTCGATGCTCCGGGAGACGATGCGCCCGTTCGGGAATTCCTTCACGTCGGTGGCGAGCACGCCGGCGTCGCCGACCCGGACGCGCGCCTGTGCCTCTTCCCGCCCCGCCGCTCCGATATCGATCCAGAGGTCGGTGATCTTGGAGACCTTGTCCCGCTCGTCGGGCTTCATCAGATGAATGGCCTTCTTGCCCACCACGCCGAGCACGGGGCCGCTCTTGCCGAGGAGGGTGATGCGCTGGCCGACGAGCACCTGCGGGTCCCACCCGCCGATTCCCGCGAAGTAGAGGTACCCGTCATCGTCGATGTGGGTGACCTGAACGCCGATTTCGTCGATATGCCCGGCGAACATGAGCCGCGGCTGGCCTTTGGGGTTGATGGCGGCGATGGTGTTGCCGCGCACGTCGCTCTCGACCTGATCGGCGAACGCCTTCACTTCATCACGCCACAGGCGGGCCGGTCCCGATTCGAAGCCGGAGGGCCCCGGCGTATCGAGGAGTCGCTTCAGGAAACCGACGGAGGATTGCGTCATCAGGGCGTTGTCCCGTTCGAAAGTGATACTCGAAGCCGTGCGCGAACACTGTCCGCGGCGGTCCCGTCCACAAAGGTCACCTGGTAACCGGCCCGCACGGGGATGGCGCGGACCTTCATCTGGTGGTTCGGTGCGACCGTGATCCTGAGAATGGCACTCAGACGGGTCCAAGGCTCCGTCTGCGAGAACACGAAGTTACCGAGAGATTGCACGATTGGCGTCCCATGCCTAAACACCACTGGCTGAAGGACATGGGGATGATGAGCCAGGACCAGGTCGGCGCCCGCGTCGGCGAGGCCCTCCAGGAAATGCTGGTACGAGGGCTTGGGCTCGGACTGGTACTCCGTGCCACCGTGGACGCTGACGACCACGAGGTCCACCATCCCGCTCGCCTTGAGCGCCGCAATCGCGGGATACAGCCATGTGGGATCTCCCCACGCGACGTACTTGGATCCCTCGTGCGAGTAGAAGGCGTCAGGCGCCGGATTCCACGCGCGGGTGACCGCGAAGAACCCGATCCGCCACCCGTGCCGCTCGATGATCACGGGCTGCTCCGCCATGTCCCGCCCGTATCCTGAGCCGACGAACCGCACTCCGCGTTCCGAAAGCCGGTTCATCGTCTGCAGGACGCCGCCCTCACCGCCGTCCCAGGCGTGGTTGTTGGCAGTCGAGACGATGGTGAATCCTGCGCGCGCGAGTGACGTCGCGGCGAGCAGGGGCGCCGTGAACTTGATCCCTTCCGATTCTACGGTGTGCGAGTCGGGCGCGATCGGGCTCTCGAGATTTCCGAAGAGCAGGTCGGCGGTGGCGAACGTGTCGAGTACCGCGCGGAAAGGGTACAGCGTGTCCCCTTTTTCGAGGTAGTCTTTCGCCAGCTTGCGCCCAAGGTTGATGTCGCCCACCGCGAGGATGTGCAGCGAGTCGCGGGGCGGTGCGTGGGGGGCCTGCGCCAGCAGAACGCCAATCAGCAACAGCATCGTCATCCGCCAATCTGTCGCGCGATCAGCTCCGCGGCGTCCACGAGCCGCGGGCCGGGGCGCGAGGTGTATGCGTTGCCGTCGAGATAGATGGTCCTGCCCCCGAGCAGCGCGCGTCCATCGGGGTCGCGCACTTGCGACACTTCGCGCCTGGCTCTGGGCACATCGAAGCCGCACAAACTGACGAGAATCACGTCGGGCGCAAGGGTTCCCAGATCCTTCCAGGGGCGGGCGCTGGAATGGGCGCCGGCCGTTGCGCCGACATCTGTGCCGCCGGCGGCTGCGATGAGCTCAGGCACCCAATGCCCCGCGACATAGGGAGGGTCGGTCCATTCCACTACTAAAACGCGTGGGGGAGTGGGGACATTGGGACGTGGCACGTTCCGAAGACGGTACTGCAGTCCCGCCACCAGCTCTTCTCCCTCGCTCTTCAGATCCACTGCGTTCGCCACCCGCAGCATGTCGTCGAACACCTCGGTCAGCGTGTGCGCATGCAGTGTGACGACTTCAGGTCGTTGCGAAAGGTGCGGGAGCGCTTGCGCAATGAGGTTCTCGCCGACGGCGCATACGTCACAAAGAGACTGTCCCAAGATGATGTCGGGTTCGAGATAGCGGAGGAGATCGATGTCGATCGTGACGAGAGGTGTCCCGTGTTTCGAGGCAGCGACGCGGGCATCGATTGCGCCGGAGGGCAACGAGGGATCGAGGATATTTCTGGTGACCCGGGGCAGGGTGGTCACTTCGGCCGGGTAGTCGCATTCGTGCGATATGCCCACCAGCCAGGAGCCGGCGCCCACGGCGCACACGATCTCCGTCGCGGCAGGGAGCAGCGAGACGACCCGGGGCGCAT
This sequence comes from Gemmatimonadales bacterium, assembly GCA_035631315.1. Classification (GTDB taxonomy): domain Bacteria; phylum Gemmatimonadota; class Gemmatimonadetes; order Gemmatimonadales; family GWC2-71-9; genus 40CM-2-70-7. Next base: position 84,217 of record DASQIZ010000109.1, on the reverse strand, counting down.
GGGCCATCTGGCCAATATAGGCGGACTTGCTTGACAGTCCCCTTGGGGGGCGGGACATTCGCGCAACTCCAACACTGACGGGACCCGTGGCCGATCAAGACTCGTCCCCCTACATCCCGGCGTCGGTCACACTGCCCGAGCTCACCCTCAAGGCGCTGGTCCTCGGCGTCGTGCTCTCGCTTCTCCTTGCTGGCGCCAACGCGTACCTCGGGCTCTTCGCCGGTATCACGGTGTCCGCGTCCATCCCGGCGGCCGTCATTTCGATGGCCGTGCTTCGGATGTTCCGGGAGCACAACATCCTCGAGAACAACGTCGTCCAGACGGCGGCGGCGTCGGGAGAAGGGCTCGCGGCGGGTGCCATCTTCACGCTCCCGGCCCTCCTTATCCTCGGCACGTGGACCACGTTCGACTATTGGACCACCACGATCATCGCCGCCATCGGCGGAGCGCTGGGGGTACTCTTCACCATCCCCCTTCGCCGGGCGCTGATCATCGAAGATCCGCTCAAGTTCCCGGAAGGCGTGGCCACCGCCGAGGTGCTCAAGGTCGGTGAAAAGGGAGGGGCAGGGGTCGGGACCATTGTCGCGGCGGCGGGCGCCGGTGCGCTCTACAAGCTCGGCGCGACGGGGTTCAAGCTCTGGGGTGAGGCGATCACCAGCGCGAAGTACGTCGGCGGCTCGGTGGCGGCCTTTGCGATGAACCTCTCCCCGGCGCTGATCGGCGTCGGATTCATCGTCGGGCTGAACGTGGCGGCCCTGATTTTCATCGGCGGCGTGATGAACTGGTACGTCGCCATTCCGTGGGTGGCGTCACACACCGCGCATCCCGAAGCCGTGTCCGCGGTCGATTTTGCCGCAGGGCTCTGGAAGAATCAGACCCGGTACATCGGCGTGGGCGCGATGATCATCGGCGGCATCTGGGCGCTGATCAAGGTGCGGAAGAGCGTGGTGCAAGGCATTCGGTCCGGCATGGCCGCGTATCGCCATACCAAGTCGGGTGGCACCAGCATTCTCCGCACCGATCGCGATACCCCGATGCATTGGGTGGGGATGGCCCTGATCGTCCTCGCGGTGCCCCTCTTCTTCATCTTCAATGCGTTCACCGGCATCTGGTGGGTGGCGGCGGCGATGGCGGTGATCATGCTCGTCGCCGGATTCCTCTTCTCGACGGTCGCCGCGTACATGGCGGGCCTGGTCGGCTCCTCCAACAACCCGATCTCGGGTGTCACGATCGCGACCATCCTCACGTCCGCGCTGCTCCTGCTCGCGTTCCTCGGCGCCGGCAGCGCGAAGGGTCCCGCCGCCGCCGTATTCATCGGGGCGGTGGTCGCGTGCGCCGCGGCGATCGGCGGAGAGAATCTCCAGGACCTGAAGGCCGGCCGGATCGTGGGCGCCACGCCGTACAAGCAGCAGGTCATGCAGATCATCGGTGCGGTGTCAGCCGCGTTCGTTCTCTCGCCGGTACTGACGCTCATTCAGAAGGCGTACGGGATCGGTGTGCCCACCCCCGATCACCCGCATCCGCTCGCGGCACCCCAGGCGACGCTGATGGCCGCAGTGGCGGGCGGCGTGTTCCATGGCGGCCTGCCCTGGACCATGATCAGCATCGGGATGGTGGTCGCAGTGGTGGTGATCAGCTTCGACCTCTGGCTCCAGGCCCGACAGGCCCAGTTCCGTACGCCGGTCCTGGCGGTCGCGATCGGTATCTACCTGCCCCTGCAGCTTTCCGTCGCGATCTTCCTGGGCGGTGTGATCGCGTGGCTCGCGAGCCGGTTCCTCAAGCGCGCGGGCGCGTCCGACGAAGCGCATGCGACGGGAGAGCGGAATGGTCTGCTGTTCGCCGCCGGACTGATCACGGGGGAGGCCCTGGTGGGAATCCTTCTCGCGATCCCGATCGTGATGTCGTCGAACGCCGACGTGCTGGCGTTCCGGGGTGAACACGAAGGGGTGCTCCCCGGTATCATCTTGCTCGCCGCCGTTGTGTACTGGCTCTACCGCACCGCTACCCGCATGGAGCACGCGAAGCCCTAGCGTGCCCGGAGCAGCATGAGCGACGCCGGCGATCGGCTGTTTCTCGAGTTCCAGGAAGCTCTGGTCGGACGGTACTCCCTCGAGCGGGAGCTCGGCCGTGGCGGGATGGGCGTGGTCTACCTCGCCCGCGAGGTGCGTCTCGACCGCCTCGTGGCCATCAAGCTGCTGCCGCCGGAGCTCGCGGCCGTTCCCGGTCTCAAGGACCGCTTTCTCCGCGAAGCCCGCATGGCGGCACGGCTCTCCCATCCCAACATCGTCCCGATCTTCGCCGTCGATGAAGTGGATCGATTCGTCTTCTACGCCATGGCCTTCATCGACGGCGAAACCCTGGCGCAACGGGTGGAGACGCGCGGGCCGATGCCTCCGGGAGAGGCCACGCGGTTGCTCCGCGAAGTGGCGTGGGCGCTGGCGTACGCACACTCGCAGGGAGTCATCCACCGGGATGTGAAGCCCGAGAACATCCTGCTGGAGGGCTCGGGTCGGGCACTGGTCACCGACTTCGGAATCGCGCGGGTGACGCGTGAGACCGGTGCGACGGGACCGGGCGAAGTGATTGGGACACCGGAGTTCATGAGTCCGGAGCAGGCGGTGGGCGACAGCGTCGATGGGCGGGCGGACATTTACTCCCTCGGCGCCGTGGGCTACTTCGTTCTGTCGGGCCGGGGACCCTTCCAGGGCGGGAGCGCCGCCGCTCTGCTCTCGCAACACATCGCGACACCGGTCCCGTTGCTCGAAGGGCCCGGCATCCCGAGGCGATTAGCCCGGGCGCTCGAGCGCTGTCTGGCGAAAGACCCCAAGGCACGACCTCAGAAGGGCGAAGACTTCGCGGAGTCCCTGGGCCAGGTACTCGAGGCGCATAAGGAGCTGCCGGTCGCGCTTCGAGTCTTCGTCAAGCGCGGCGCTCGTTTGGGTGGCATCGGTGGCTTCACCTACATCTTCGCCTCTTTCGTCACGCTTTCGGTCGTAGCCAATGTGGTGCCGCAGGATCACTGGGTACGGGCGTTTTGGACGACGTTCGCTGCGTTGTTCGGTGTGGGCCCGATACTCATCCTGATCAACCGGGCCCGTGGCTATCTCGCGTCGGGATTCGACCCGAAGGACCTGCGAGCAGCTTTTCAGACCGAGCTGGAACAGGGCCTCGATGAGCGGGTGTTCGAGTATGGAAGGCGAGCTTCACTCTACGAACGGATCACCGGCCTGATCGCCGCCGGGAGCGTGGGAACCGCCGTCGTGTCCGGCTTCATGGGTGGCACGTCGCTCTTGGCGGGGACCGCGTCCGCCTTCTTCGGGTACTCGATGATCAGCTCGATTGTGAGCGGCTTCCTCTACCTGACGCGGCTCAATCGTCGTGTCGACCTTGACACCAAGATCTGGTCGTGGGTGTGGCGGGGCCCGATTGGAAGAGCGTTCTTCGCTGTCGCTCGCCCCTTTGTAGGGCGCCGGGCCATTCCCGCCGCGGGCACGCATCGAGCCACCGAGCTGGCGCTCTCCCTCGCCGCCGAGCAGCTGTTCGACTCGCTGCCGAAAGCCACGCGTAACCGGCTCAAGGAGCTTCCCGAAGCGCTGCACCGGCTCGAGACCGACGCGCAACGCATGCGCGCCCGTCTCGATGAGCTTCAGGATGCACTGGCGGGAGACACGCCCGTACCGGAGGCCTCTGACGCGATGGCCGAGCGACGCTCCCAGATGCGAGGCGCGCTGGAGACCGAGCGGGGGTTGGTCGAGCGTCGGCATGCCGACGCCGTTGCCGCGCTCGAGTCGATTCGGCTCAGCTTGTTGCGCTTGCATGCCGGAACGGGGTCGGTGGAGAGCCTGACGACCGATCTCGGATTGGCGCGGGAGGTCGCGGCGGAGGTGGATCGGTTGCTGGAAGCGCGGAAGGAACTGGACGCGGTCTAGTCTTTCAGTTTCTTGAGTCGCGTGGCTGCTTCCCGGAGCATGTCGTCGGTCTTACAGAACGCGAACCGCACCTCCTTCCGCCCCATCTCGGGCTTCGAGTAGAAGCTCGACCCCGGCACCGGCGCTACTCCATGTTCGGCCGTCAGGCGCTTGGCGAATTCGTCATCGGGCAAGTTGGACAGGGCGGAGAAGTCCGCGAGTACGTAGTACGCCCCCTCGGGCGGCGTGCATGTGAATCCCGCTTCCATGAGCGCGCCGCAGAGCAAGTCCCGCCGGGCCCGATATTCCTGCGACAGCTTCTCGTAGTAGTCCCGCCCCAGGGTCTCGATCGCGACCGCGACCCCTTCCTGCAGCGGCGCGGGCGCACCCACCGTGAGAAAATCGTGGACCTTTCGGATCGCGTCGGTCGCCTGTCGCGGCGCCACGATGGTTCCGATTCGCCAGCCCGTGATCGAGTAGGTCTTGGACGCTCCGCTCACCGTGATCGTGCGGCTCTTCATGCCGTCGAGGGTCGCGATGGGGATGTGCGTGCCTTCGTAGTAGATGTGCTCGTAGATCTCGTCCGTCACCGCCCACGCATCATGCGTCTTGCACAACTCGGCGATCGCTTCGAGCTCGGCCCGCGAGAGCACCCGCCCGGTGGGATTGTTCGGTGTGCAGATCACGACGGCGCGCGTGCGGGGCGAGAACGCCGCCTTGAGGCGGTCGAGGTCGAGGGGCTGGCCGGCGAGCAGGGGGACGTACACCGGCACGGCCCCACAGAGAATGGCGTCGGGGCCGTAGTTCTCGTAGAAGGGCTCGAAGACGATCACTTCGTCGCCCGGGTTGATCAGGGCCAGGAGCGCCGAGGCCATCGCTTCGGTGGCTCCGCAGGTCACGGTGACATCGGTCTCGGGGTCGACGTCGAGCTGGTACCAGGCCGCGTACTTGGCGGCGAGGGCGTTCCGCAGGCGCTTGGCGCCCCAGGTGATGGCGTATTGATTGATGTCGTCGCGGATCGCCTTGGCTGCCGCTTCCTTCAGGACGTCGGGGGCGGGGAAATTCGGGAAGCCCTGCGCGAGGTTGATGGCTCCATGCTCGTTGGCGAGCCGGGTCATCCCACGAATGACGGACTCGGTGAACGAGTGCGTGCGGTTGGCCGTTTGAGCGGTCGTCACTACTTCAAGAGTGCCTTCGCGATGGTGTTCAGCTGCATGTTGCTCGTACCCTCGTAGATCGCGCCGATTTTCGCATCCCGGTAGAACTTCTCCACCGGATACTCCTTCGTGTAGCCGTAGCCGCCAAACAGCTCGACGGACAGCGACGTCACACGCTCCGCCACTTGCGAGGCGTAGAGCTTGGCCATCGCGGCTTCCATCGTGTACGGCCCACCCGCGTCTTCCAGCCGGGCCGCGTTGTAGACCATCAACCGGGCCGCTTCGAGCTCGGTGGCGGCCTGCGCGATCTGAAACTGCACCGCCTGGAACTCGGCGACCGGCTTGTTGAACTGCTTCCGTTCCTTCACGTAGGCGATGGCGGCTTCGAGCGCGCCGCGGGCGACGCCGATCATCTGCGCGCCGATGCCGATGCGACCGGTATTCAAGGTCTCGATGGCGACCTTGTATCCGTGGCCCACTTCGCCGATCACGTTCGCGGCCGGAACCACACACTGGTCGAGGATGAGCTCGCACGTGGACGACGCCCGGATCCCGAGCTTGTCCTCTTTCTTTCCGACGCTGAATCCCTTGAATCCCCGTTCCACCGCGAACGCCGTGATGCCCTTGTAGCCCTTCGCGAAGTCCGTGTTCGCGAAAATGACGTAAAAGCCCGCCTCGGCCCCGTTGGTGATCCAGAGCTTCCGGCCATCCAGCACCCAGTTGTCCCCGCGCTTCGTCGCCTTCGTCTCGAGCCCGAACGCATCCGATCCGGAAGCCGGCTCGGAGAGCGCATAGGCGCCGACGGTGTCGCGGGAAAGCCTCGGGAAGTAGCGCTTCTGGAGGTCGGGGGATGCCCACTTGAGGAGCAGGGCGTTGACCAGGGTATTCTGGACGTCCACGAAGATGGCGCTCGAGGCGTCCACCCGGGACAGCTCTTCGACCGCCAGGACGGTGAGGAAGAGCGAGCCCCCGGCCCCTCCATGGCCCTCGGGGATCTCGATGCCCATCAGGCCAAGCTCGAAGAACTTGGGCGTGAGGCCGGGGTCGAGCTGGGCAGCCCGCTCCATGGCTCCCACGCGGGGCCTGATTTCCTGCTCGGCAAAGTCCCGGACGGCGTCCCGGAACATCTGTTCTTCTTCCGAGAGGTGGGTCAGGGGGGAGGTTTCAGTCGTCGTTGTCATGGGACCGGGGAATGTAGCCGCGAGGGGAGGGGCCCTCAACCAACCTTTCGGATGCTGACGCAATCCAACCTGGATAGGCCCGGAACCTCACGAAACGGCCATTTGCGGCCGCCCGTAGGGCCCTCGCACCCCAACAGGAGTCCGAATCATGCGCGTTCCCTCCGCGCCCTTCGCCGTCGCCGGCCTGTTCATGCTCGTCGGAGCCCCCGTCCTGGCGGCTCAGAGTGGCACCTACCCGATTCACGGTGATGACATCGCCATCTACAACCTTGCGGGGCTCCTGCGGGTGGAACCCGCGACGGGGAGCGACGTCGTGGTCGTCGTGCAGACCGGCGGTTCGGATGCCGGGAAGCTGAAGGTCGCCACCGGGGTCGCCCGGGGCCATGACGGCCTCCGCGTGATCTATCCGGAAGACGTCATCGTCTACCCGACCCTGGGCCGCCACTCGAACACCACCATGGATGTCAATGATGACGGGACCTTCGGTACGAATCGGGACGAAGACGAGGGGCACCGCGTCCGCGTTCGCGGGGACGGGTCGGGACTGGAGGCGTGGGCCGACCTGACTGTGAAGGTGCCCGCCGGGCGAACGGTGTCCATGCACGTCGGGGTGGGGAAGGCGACTGTCACGAACGTTGACGGCCAGATCAAGGTCGCCGTGGGGTCGTCGGACGTCAGCGCGACCGGCGTGAAAGGAACGATCGGCCTCGTCACCGGCTCCGGCGACATCCATGTCACGGACGCGACCGCGGAGCTGAAGCTCGAGACGGGATCCGGTGATGTCACGATGAGCCGCGTCACGGATAGCGGCGTGAAGGTCGAGACCGGTTCGGGAGACGTCACCGGCGACAACGTCTCAACCGGCAAATTGGCGTTGAGCTCGGGGTCGGGCAGCATCACGGTCAGCACCGTGCAGGCCGCGCGCATCTCACTGGAGACCGGCAGTGGCGACGTCGACATCGGTCTGGTGAGCGGCATCGAGACCCTGGAAGGCAATACCGGTTCCGGCACGATCACGCTGTCGGTCCCCGCAACCTTGGGCGCCGACGTGGAGCTCGACACCGGGTCCGGCGAAATCGACCTGGGCGGCGTCGAAGTGAAGGTCCGGAAGCTCCGGAGCGACCATCTGTCCGGCTCGATCGGGAATGGCGGGGGAACGATCAAACTCGAGGCCGGCTCCGGGGACATCAACTTGCGGAAGAGTTGATCGGTCGTGATCGTGAGGGAATGACCGACGATTCCATTCGCCTCGATGTCTGGTTGTGGGCTGCCCGATTCTTCAAGAGTCGGGCAGACGCCAGCGAAGCGATTGCGGGTGGGAAGGTGTTGGTGGGAGAGGCCCGGGCGAAGCGGGCCAAGCCAGTTCGCATAGGAGACCGTCTCCGAATTCGTAAAGGTCCCTATGACTTCCGCATTACCGTGATGGCCCTCTCGGCGCGCCGCTTGGGCGCCGAGGCGGCCGCGGCACTGTTTGAGGAGGAGGCGGAAGGGAAGCAGGCGCGCGAACATCTGGCGGAGCAGCTGCGGATCGCGCCGTCATTGAGCTACGAGGGGAAGGGCAGGCCCACCAAGCGCGAGCGTCGCGAGCTCGACCGGCTCAAGGGCGAGTCCGACTAGGCGACGAACTGCCTGATCAGCTGAATCTGCCCGGTGTGGTAGAGGTCGTGCGAAGCGATGCCGTAGATCGTCGCCGCGTTGGTCCAGCGCGTATGCCAGCCCTGTTGCCCCAATCGGGATTCCGGAAACCTGCTGATCACGGCGCGGAGGAGCTGGTGCTCCCGCTTCAGCAACGCGACATCCCGCCGCCAAAGGGCAGCCGTGGGCTTGGCCGGCACCGCGGGGAAGTTTGCGGGTGAGCGCGGGAATTCGATGGAGGAGTTCCGCGTCAGGCGCCGCCGGGCGACGGACTTCCAGTAGGCCAGGTGCAGCACCAATTCCCAGATGTTGTGCCGGCGCCGCCCGGGGCGCTTCAAAGCCTGCTTCCAGGTGATCTCGCGAAGGCTCCTGCCGAGGGGCGTGCCGTGCCAGGCGGCGCGGTCGAAGGACTGGTCGTAAACCGCAAGCAGCAAGGAGATACGGGCGTTTCGGGCCATGGCTTCAAACATACCGCAGCCAAGTCCGAGTGGTGACGACGGTGGAGCCGGCGGAGTAGACAACTGCCAAGAGTGGAGGGGAGAGGCGTAAGGCAAAGTGCGTAAGGGCAGCGGCGTCGTTCCCAGACGTCTCTCCCCTACGGGCTTCGCGGACGGTTCTCAGTCGCCGGGATGCGGTATGGGAGCGCCAATCGTCACGGGCGCCCGCCGGCCAAAGCGGTGCTGGAACGCGTCGAGATACGTATAGATGACGGGCGTGATGTAGAGCGTGATGATCTGCGAAAACGCGAGGCCGCCCACCACCGCGAGACCGAGCGGCCGGCGGGATTCAGAGCCGGCCCCGAAGCCGATCGCGATCGGCAGCGTGCCCATCAGCGCGGCCATGGTGGTCATCATGATCGGCCGGAACCGCACCAGACAAGCCTCGACGATTGCCTCTTCCGCGTTCTTCCCTTCCTTCCGCTCGGCCTCCAGCGCGAAGTCGATCATCATGATCGCGTTCTTCTTCACCAGACCGATCAGCATGATGATGCCGACGAACGAGTAGACCGAGAGGTCGGTCCCGAAGATCAGCAGGGTCAGGAGCGCGCCGAAACCCGCGAAGGGGAGCCCGGAGAGAATGGTCAGCGGGTGGATGAAGCTCTCGTAGAGAATCCCGAGCACCATGTAGATCACGAGAATGGCGACGACCAGGAGGGCGAGGAGTCCCTGCTGGCTTGCCTGGAACGCCTGTGCGGTGCCGGCAAAGTTCGTGGAGATCGTGGATGGAAGCACCTGACCGGCTTCTCTTTGCACGGCCGTGACCGCGTCTCCGATGGAGACATTGGGGCGGAGGTTGAAGGAAATCGTCACGGCGGGTACCTGGCCCGCATGGTTCACGGAGAGCGGGCCAAGACTGGCGGTGAGCTTCGCCACCGCTCCCAGGGGCACGAGGGACCCGGACGCCGCGCGGATGTAGAGCATGTTCAGCGCGGAGAGGTCCTTCTGATACTGGGGCAGGAGCTCCATGATCACCCAGTACTCGTTGTTCGGCGTGTAGATGGTCGAGACCTGGCCGGATCCGTATGCGTCGTAGAGCGCGGTCTCGATCTGCTGTGCCGTAACCCCCAGGGTTGCCGCGCGGTCGCGGTCGATCTGCACCGAGACCTGGGGATTCTTGATCTGGAGGTCTGAGGTCACGTCCTGGAGCAGCGGCTGCAGCTGCAGGCGCTGGGTCAGTTCGGTGGCGCTCTGGTACAGCTGGGTTACATCCGAGCTCTGCAGGGTGAATTGATACAGGCTCTTCGACTGGCGGCCGCCGACATTGATGGGCGGTGGATTTTGGAGATAGACGGTGATGCCGGGGATGACCGCGAGCTTGGGCTGCAGCTCCCGGATCACACCATTGACGTCCAGCGCGCGCTCATTCCTGGGTTTCAGATGGATCAGGATGCGGCCCTGGTTGGAGCCGCCCCCGACAAAGGACATGAAGTGCTCGACGTTCGAGTCCGCCGCGATGATCGCCGCGACCCTCTGCTGATGATCGGCCATCGACTGATACGACGTGCCTTCCGCGGTCTCCGTGGTGCCCCGGATCGACGAGGTATCCTCGTCGGGAATGAAGCCCTTGGGCACGAGCTTGAAGAGCGCGACGGTTCCGAGGAGAATCACGCCCGACACCAACAGGGACATCCGCTTCCGGCCCATCACCCACTCGAGGGACCGGCGATAAGCGTCGAGCACCCGATCGTAGACGCGTTCGGTGGCGTTGTAGAAGTCGCCATGCTGTTCGCCGTGGTGGGCCTTGAGGAACCGGCTGCACAGCATGGGCGTCAGCGTCAGGGACACGAAGCCCGAGACCAGAATGGCCACGCCGATGGTCACGGCGAATTCGTGGAACAGCCGCCCGATGAGACCACCCATGAAGAGCACGGGAATGAACACGGCGGTCAGCGACAGGGTCATCGACAGAATGGTGAAGCCGATTTCCCGTGACCCCTCGAGGGCCGCCTGCATCACCGGCGTTCCCATCTCGATGTGCCGGACGATGTTCTCGAGCATCACGATGGCGTCGTCCACCACGAATCCCACGGACAGGGTGAGCGCCATTAATGACAGGTTGTCCAGGCTGTAGCCCAGCATGTACATCACCGCGAAGGTGCCGATGATCGAGAAGGGCAGGGCGAGGGAGGGGATGACCGTCGCGGAAAAATTCCGGAGGAACAGGAAGATCACCATGATGACCAGGAACAGCGTCAGGAGCAGGGTGAACTTCACATCGTTGACGGAGTCGCGGATCGAAACGGCGCGGTCGTAGAGGACATTGACCTTGACCGAAGCCGGAATCTGATCCGAGAGCTGGGCCACCAGCTTCTGTACGGCTTCGGACACCTCGACCGTATTCGTGCCGGGCTGGCGCTGAATCGCGAGCACGATCGCGCGAGTGCCGTCGAACCAGCTGAACGACTTGTTGTCCTGCATGTCGTCGAGGACGAGCCCCAGGTCGCCGAGCCGGACCGGGTTGCCGTTCCGGTACGTGACGATCAGCTGGCGGAACGCGGGGGCGTCCGAGATCTGCCCATTGGCCTGGACGGTGTAGGCCTTGTCGTCTCCCCACAGCGTCCCGGTCGGCATGTTGACGTTGCCGTTGTCGATGGCCTCGGCCACCTGATCGATGCCGATGCTCCGGGACGCGAGCTGCCGCGGATCGAGCTGGATCCGCACCGCGTACTTCGACGAGCCGAATACCTGCACCTGCGCCACGCCTTCGACGGTCGAGATGTGCTGGGACAGGAACGTTTCGGCGTACTCGTCGAGGGTCGAGAGCGGCAGGGTCTTGGTCGACAGCGCCAGGTAGAGAATGGGCGAGTCGGCCGGATTCACCTTCTGGTACGACGGCGGGATGATGCCGATGGGCAGCTGTCGCAGCGTCTTCGAAATCATCGCCTGCACGTCCTGCGACGCCGCGTCGATATTGCGGTCGAGCGAGAACTGCAACGTGATGTTGGTGGAACCCAGCGTGCTCGTCGACGTCATCTGGTCGACGCCGGCGATCGTGGTGAACTGTTTTTCGAGGGGCGTGGCCACCGCGGAAGCCATCGTTTCCGGGCTCGCACCCGGGAGCGACGCGCTCACCGACACCGTGGGGTAGTCGACGTTCGGCAGGTCGTTCACCGGCAGGAGCCGGTACCCCATGATCCCGAAGAGCAGGATGCCGAACATGACCAGGGTGGTCATGACCGGTCGGCGGATGAACGCCCCGGCGATGTTCACTTATCCCCCATCTGCGCCGACCCGCCATTCTTTACGGAGACCCTGGATCCTGAGGCGAGGCGTACCTGCCCGTCCGTCACCACCGTTTCGCCGGCCTTTATACCCTGGGATATCACCGCGAGGTCGCCCGCGGTGCGCTCCACCGTGACCGGACGGAGCGTCACGGTCTGGTCCGGGTTCACGACGAAGACGAAGGTGCCCGTCTGTCCGGTCGTGACCGCGGCCGAGGGAATCACGGTGGCGCCCTTCTCGGTGTAGAGCTCGAGCCGGACGTTGACGAACTGGCCGGGCCAGAGTGTGCGGTCCTCGTTGGGGAACTCGCCCTTCATGAGCAGGGTGCCGGTGCTCGTGTCGACGGCATTGTCGAGGAAGGTCAGGTGTCCGACTTCGTCGGATGCTGTGTCTCCTGAGGCGTTCGGATTGACCCGGATCTTGAGATCGTTCCCCTTGAAGCGCTGGATCTGGGGGAGATTGGCCTGCGGCACCGCGAAGCGGACCAGTATGGGCCGGATCTGATTGATGACGACGAGCGGCGTGGCGCTGTTCGCCCGCGCCAGATTGCCTTCCTTCACCAGCAGGCCACCGGTACGTCCGCCGATGGGCGCCGTGACGGAGGCGTAGTCGAGGTTCAGACGTGCGGCCGCCACATTGGCGGAATCGGCCCGGACGGTGGCATCGGCGGCCGACGCCGCGGCACGCTTGGTGTCGTAATCCTCTTGTGTGACATAGTCCTGCTTGACCAGTGCCGCATACCGGTCCGCGTCACGGTCGGCCTGCAGCGCCTGGGCGGAATCGCGGTGCATCGTCGCGACGGCCTGAGCGAGGGCGGCCTGGAATGGCCGCGGGTCGATCTGGAAGAGTAGCTGTCCCGCCGCGACTTCATCCCCTTCGTGAAATGCCACGCGGGTGACGATGCCGGTCACCTGGGCCTCGACCTGCGCGGTCTGGCGCGGCTCCACGGTGCCGGTGGCGGTGAGTTCGTAGGAGACGTCCTTCCTTGACGCCTGAGTGATGGAGACCGGGATCGTCGGCGCCCCGCGGGCGCCCCCCTGGGAGCAGGCCGCGATGAGAGCCAGGGGGAGGGCGGAAGCGAAACGGAACGTGCGCGTCATCAATGCGAACCGGTTGTGTCGGAGTTGAGGCGGATGGGGCTCGAACCGTCGAGACCCAGCACACCGACGTCGTGGGCGAGCTGCGCGAGGGCGGCATACCAGCCAAAGTGGGCCGTGACCTGCTGCGCCCGGGCGTCTGCGAGGGCGCTCTGCGCGGTGAGCAGGTCCAGCACACTGCCGGCACCGGCCTTGTAGCGGCCGAGGGCGACCTGTTCCGATTGCGTCGCGCTGGCCAGCAGGTCGTCTGTGGATCTGACCCGCTGCGTCGCGGTCTGCAAGCCATAGAACGATGTGAACACCTGCGAAATCACGAGTTGGGCCTGACCCTCCGCACTGGCCTGGGCGGCGTCGGCGGTCGCCTGCGCGGACTTGATCCCGTAGAGGTGCGCGCCCCCCGCGAAGAGCGGGACCGAAATTCCGAGCGACAGCGAATAGCTCGAGCCCGGGATGGGCGGGCGGTTGGCGAAGTAGGTCTCTCCCGCGGCGCCGGTCACCGAAAGCCCGGGCAGTGCCGCTCCGCGCGCGATGCTGACACGGGCCCGCGCGGCTTCCGCCTGCGCGCGAGCGGCAGCCAGGTCGGGGCGTGCCACCAGCGCACGATCGATCAGCGAGTCCACGCTTTCGGCGACGCCCGGAGGCGGAGTCGGGAGGGGGACGGAATCGATGTCGTAGGGCAGGTTGGCGGGAAAGCCCATCGAAACCGCCAGCGCACCGCGCGCGGTTTGGAGCGCCCCCGACGTCGTTTCGACGGCCAGCTCGGCCTGCGAGCGCGCGGTCTTGGCCTGTAGGACGTCGGCGATGGTCGCGAGCCCGACGTCATGACGCCCCTGCGCTGCCGCGAGGTTCGAGTCGGCCTCGGCCAGGGTGATCCGGTCCGATTCGAGCAGGGCGCGGGTGCCGATATAGCTGAAATACGTCGTCTGGACGGTGAGCACGACGTCCTGGATCGTCGCGTTGTGCGTCCAGTCCGCGGCCAGCAGCTGATCGCGCGCGGCGTCGATTGAACCCGAGCGCCCGCCGAAGTCGAACAACAACCAGTTCAGGTTGAGGGCCGGCCCGTAGACGGTCTGCGTGACCGCCGAGCGTCCCTGCGACGGCGACGTCTTGAGCTTGGTGATGCTGCCGTCGAGCGTGAGGGACGGGAAGTACTGGCCGCGCGTCGCGTCGTAGGTGTAGAGGGCCGCGCGGGCGGTGTACCACGCCTCACGCGTCACGGTGTTGTTTCGAAGTGCGATGTCCAGCACGTCCGGGAGACGCAGGGTTTTTACGCGCGCCTCGAGGTCAGGTGGCACGGCCGGTGGCACCGGCGTCGGGGCCCGCTGCGCGCGGGCCGGGGGAGTCCATGGAGTGCCCGGCGCGGGCGATGTGCCAACGGCACAGCCCCCCGTCAGGAAGACGACGGTCCCGATGGCGCCCAGGGGCAGCCAAGTACTTGCAGCGCGGCGTGTGGCGACCTGCATCCGTAGAATCACCCTGGTTGTGAAAGGGGGATTGGAGCTGACCTCCCCCCGAATACGCACGACGGGGCGTGAAAGCTGTGGAGCGGCCATGCCGGAGAAACTAACCGGGGTGGGGCTTTTCCGGCCTGACTGGACCGTGACGGCCCCCCGCCTCATTGGATGTATACTCCCCCCGTGCTTCATCTCTTGACGGTCGCGAACACCATGACGGGAGCCCCGCTTTCGGCCACCCTGCGGGAGCATCCGCTGTTGGCGATCGGCACGCTGTTCGGCCTGGGCGTGCTCTACAGTCTCAGTCCCTGCATCTGGCCGATGATCCCGATTACGGCCGGCATTCTGGGAGGGTCCGCGACCGGCACCGCGTCGCGAGCCCGCACCGCCGGACTGTCCGTCACCTACGCGCTGGGACTCGCGCTGGTTTACGCCGTTCTCGGCCTCGTGGCTGGGCTCTCGGGGACCCTGTTTGGGACCGTGTCCGCGTCGCCCTGGGCCTCACTCATCACCGGTAACCTCCTGCTCCTGTTCGCCCTGGTGATGCTCGACGTCATCCCGGTGCGCGTACCGCAGCGCCTGATGGCGTGGGCGGGAGGACAGGGTGGCGGTTCTTACCCGGCGGTGTTTCTGATGGGGGCATCGTCGGGAATCGTTGCAGCACCCTGCGGCGCACCGGCGTTTGCCGTGGTGCTCACGTGGGTGGCGGCAACCCGGAGCGGCCTTCTGGGGTTCTTCTATTTGTTCGCCTTCGCGTTCGGCATGACCGCCGTCCTGGTCGCCGTCGGACTCTTCTCAGGGGTCCTCGGATCGCTGCCGCGCGCGGGCCCGTGGATGGCCTGGGTGAAACGGGTGTCGGCGGTCATCGTGCTGGTGATGGCGGAGTACTACTTCATTCAAGCAGGGAAGGTGTGGTAACAGTATGAAATGGTTGCAGGCATTGATCGCGGTGAGCCTCCTGTTCGCCGGGGTCCCGACGGTTGCGACGGCGCAGGACCCCGACGACGTGGGGATCCCGGTCGGCACCACGCCCGCCGCGCCGAAGATCGAAGACCTCTCGCATAACCAGGTGGACCTGGCGAAGTACGTCGGCCATGGTCCCGTCCTGCTCGAGTTCTGGGCGCAGTGGTGCCCGATCTGCAAGGAGCTCGAGCCGAAGATGTCCGCGGCGCACGCGAAGTACGGCAAGCAGGTGACGTTCATCGCCGTCGGCGTGGCGGTGAACGAATCACCGGCCTCCATCCAGCGGCACCTCACGGAGCATCCGATGCCCTATCAGGTGTTGTGGGACTCGGGCGGGAACGCCACGCGCGCGTTCCAGGCGGTGGCGACGTCGTACGTGGTGATCCTGAATGCGAAGGGGACAGTGGTCTACACGGGCACCGGGTCTGATCAGGATATTGATGCGGCGGTGGAAAAAGCGCTGAAGTCCTGAGGGGTGTTGGGAAGTGGGGGCGTGGGGACGTGGGCCCGCAACCCCACGCCCCCACGTTCTTACTTCGTTACCGAATCCACCGCAGCCTTCATCTCCGCGTAGTTCGCCGGATCGATCACGTGAAAGGGAGCCATCACGTGCGTGATCTTCCCCGCTGGGTCGATCACGAACAGGTACCGGACGTCGAGACTGTCCTTGGTCGAATACGCTCCATAGGACCGCCCCACGGCCCCACCCTTGTCCGACACGAACACGAACGGGAAGTCTTCGTCGTGCATCCAGGCCTGAAGGGTGGTGTCGGCGTCTACGCTGATGCCGATCACGACAACCTTCTTTCCATCCTTGAAGAGCGTGGCGTACTGATCACGGTACGCCTCCATTTGGATGGTTCAGCCTTTGGTGCGCGCCTGGTAGAAGAAGGCGAGAACGACGGTCTTGCCCTTGAAGTCCGACATGTGCACCGGCTGGGCCATGAGGCCGTAGCGGGTGGCGCCGGGGAGGGCGAAGTCCGGCGCCTGGGTCCCGACGGCCAGCGGTGTCGGGGGCGGCGGACCGGCGGGCTTCCCTGCTGGAGTCTGGGCGCTCAAGGCGCTGGCGAGCAGGAGGCCGGCCACAACGGTGAGAAATCGACGCACGAATCCTCCGGAACGAGTCTGCGAAAAATATAGGTCGGCGGAACACGCGTCAGGTCAGCGTTTCGACCGGTTACTGAATGTGGAGTATTTCTAGCTGGATCGGGGGTGGGGTGCCCCCGCCGGGCCCCCGAAGCTCAAACGTATAACTGCCGGTGAATCCACGGAGCAGGTACACCGTGGTCGCTCCACCCGGGAGGGTGATGGCGTCGTCGGTGCCCCCCTCCAGGGATCGGAGCTGCTCGGGGTACGAATCCGGAAACAACTGGCCGAAGTCTCGATTCATGCCGCTGTACACGTCGGTGACGTTCCAGCTTGGGAATCCGATGGCCGGATCGAGCGGGTGGAAACCGTAGATGCCGTTTACCATGAGCGAGAGCTGCCAGTCACCAAGCATCTGACCAAGCGGGCGGCCGGTTCTCGCTGAGAGGTTTGCGGCGCCTGTGAGGCTGGGCTCCTGGGTGATAGCTTTGAGAAACCCGCTTTCGCTGCCGGCATAGTGATCGATGGCCCACCGCAGGAATGACCACCCGCTCCCATAGAAGCTCGCATCCTGAGGTGAAGTGGGGCCCAGTGGCGAGAGCTGGCCGCTGTTTTCGTCGAATTGGTACAGGAAGTCGAAAGCATTGTACATCGAAAAAGGGTCGCCCAGACACGGGGCCTGCGTCGGTCGGACTTCGCAATAGAGTGTCGAGTTGTAGGAGGCCTGCCCCAGCCAGGTGTTGTGGTAGAAGCCACGCGCCCACAGCTCCTCTGCCAACACCGCGGAAGACTCCTCGAGCCAGGTTTCTTCCGGCGGTGCCTGGCGCGAGAAGTGTTCAGCGTACGACGTAATGTGCTTGGCTTCGTGCATCAACACGGAGCGAATCTGCCATTTCCAAACGTCCTTCGTGTACGCGCTGAATCCCGTCCCCGGCGCCGTGGGGACGGGTCCGTAGAAGATCTCCGTGGTGTTGCTCGAGGGCGCGGCTGCCTCCGGGTAGAAGTCGCAGGACGTCACGAAGCCGTTCACCCCAAAGGCACTCACCTGGGGCGAGAACACCATGGAAATCTTGCCCACCCGGTCGAGCAGGGTGTCCACCGCCATGGGATTGCCATAGTCCGCCAACAACTCCGGATAGTCGACATCGTCAAACTCCTTGCCCACGGATGCGAAGACACTGTCCATCTGGCCGGCTATGGGCGAGTAGATGTCCTCGAAGATCAGCGAATGGGTGCCGGAGTAGACGAGTCGCGCGTCGATGCCGATGTATGCGGAACAGAAATCCGGCTCGGCGAGGTTGGGAATTCGAATGTGCGCGTTTCCCCCGATTGTGGCCCCGACGCTGAGTGCTGGTCGCGCGGTGCCGGCCGCCGCCGCCCACCAGCTCTGGGGTGACCCGAGGCGTCGAACGACTGCACGGTTCGCTTCGAGAAGCTGCCGGTGCGCCTGCAGGGCGCGAGCCGCCGAGTCGAGGGGAACACTCACCGCTCGCGGCACCGTGATTGACGGCCGCGCGGTAAGAGGAGAGGAGGCGGGCAGCCCGGAGTACACCCCGACGACCTCGAACGAGGTGCCGACATCTGAGCCAGTCGCGGGATTGGTGAAAGCGACCTCGTAGGGTTGGTCCGTGTTGAGGACCTCGGTGCAGCGATTGGTCCCGGGATCCAACCGAACCAGCCCGCCAACGGCGAGGGATTCGGGTGTGCCGACCCTGAGGGGAAAGCTGTCGATCGTCAGGGCGCCTCCGGAACCGACCATTATGGAAGCGAGGTGGGTCGGCTCGCAGCGGAAGGACGCCGCTGCTGGAACCGCAACCGTCAAGGTCGTAGCAGAAGCACCAGTGACCGGCGTGGGGACGCCGTCAATCCACACGGAATCGTTCACCGGTGTCGGGTCGAACCCGCTTCCGGTCAGTGTGAGCGAGGCTCCCGGCGTGATCGGGGTGGCCGACGCGCTGGTCACTGTCAGGCCCGACGCGGATCGGATGACGATGGGGAGGGTCTTCGACACCGTTCCGCTCGTAATGGTGAGCGACATGCGTCCGGGGGCCAGCGCTGTAAAACGCGCTGTTTGCGCCGTCTGGGCAATAGACTGCCCCTGGCTGTCGATGCGCGCCTTCGAGCTGTCGGAGAGAGTCCACGCGGCTGGATAGAACCGGGCGCCGCCATCTCGTCCGTACAGGTTCACAAAGATGGTGGCGGTATCTCCCGGCAGGGGATTCACCGGCAGGCCCGCAACACTGAGGCTGGCGACCGGCGAACTCGTGGAGATCACCGCGTGGTCCGCGGTTACTGAGTCCACTCGGATCGTCGCGACGGTGTGTCCTGCATGCCCGACCCAGAATTCGAATGAACCGGTGTCCCGGGTAGTGATCGACGTGGGCACAAATCTCCCAACCGATGTATCCCCGGAGTTCAAGAAGATCGTACGAGGACCGGCGAGCGGGTGCCCCGCGGTGTCACTGATCGTGACCTGTCCGATGAAGAGGGAGTAGTTCTCGACACTCGAGACGGTGCTTCCCCAGTTTGCTGACAGTCGGACCGAATCGGCAGGGACGACCACCAGCGCCGTGTCACTGCTGGTCACCGCGCCGATGGTGGCCTGGCCCACGATTCGTGCGCGGCCCGGCTTTCGGCCCACGACCTGATCCGACATCACGCCGACAATGGTGGTATCGAGTGACTGGATCGAGAAGAACGCTGGACCATGCGCTCCCCCGGCCGTGTCCAGCGCCAGCCCATCCGGGCTGGCGACCTGTCCGATGCCGATCACCAGCGTATCGGGATTGAACCGCGCGCGGGTTGGAACCAGATCCGTCACGAGCGCTGCGCTATCGGTCAACCCTCCGCAAGAAACTCTGACCGAAGATGATCCCGGGTGGAGGCCCGTGAAAATGGCCAGACGGTCGTTGCCGGGGGTCACCACCATACGGAAGACGGTCGTGTCGGCCGCCCACGAGACCGGCGCACCGACGGCGTCTCGGAGAAGGGTGTCGGTACAGGTGACTCCGAGCGTGTCAGGGCTCCCCACCGGAACCGGCGGTCCGCCCGGTGCCTGCAGGGCGATATGTCGCACCGGTTCGTGAACCACGAGGAGGCGACTCGTGTCCTCGCGGCCAGCCGATGACAGGGAGATAGTGGTCTGTCCGATGCCTTGGGGCTGAATCACGCCGATCGAGGACACCGTCGCGACCGCGGGGTTGGAGCTCGCCCAGATTTCCTCGCGACCGGCGAGCTGGGTTCCGGTCGGTCCACGGATCGCCGGGATGAGCCGCACCACTTCGTATCGAGTGATGGTAAGGGAATCCGGCAGCGCGACGGCGACGACCGGCCATTGAGCCGTGACGAAAGCGCCTCCGGTGACCGTGTCGACTGCCGCCGTGATCGCGACGCTTCCCGCCATTCGGGCCGAGACCAGCCCTGCAGAATCAACCGACAGCTTGGTAGAATCGGAGGATTTCCACCGCACGTGACGTCCGCGCACGGTATCGCCACGCGCATCGGTCGCTACGGCGCTGAGCCGCAGGGTATCGCCGACGAAGAGCGAGTCGAGATGTGCCGAAAGAGTGACGCGCGTAACCGGCTGGGGAAAGAGCGGGCCGGTCGAGTCGCTGCAGGTGATGGTTGCCGAGATGGCGACCCAAAGAACCAGGCGTCGTTTAAGCACGGGGCCAAACTTCGCATTCCGCGCACCCGCCGGCTACCCACCTACACCGTTCAATCCTGAAACTACGGCTCGATCTGCAGGTCTCTCCTGCGGAGGAACTGATCCAACACCGTGCGGGCTCGGTCAACACTGTCGTCGCTCACCCAGACTGACAGGGCGCCGTTCAAATCGAATGGGACGTACTCGCCCCGCACCTCCGCCTCCAATCCCTCACTCTCGAGCACCGCGCGGAGCAGATGGGCCTCCAGCG
Source organism: Gemmatimonadales bacterium (assembly GCA_035631315.1). Lineage (GTDB taxonomy): Bacteria > Gemmatimonadota > Gemmatimonadetes > Gemmatimonadales > GWC2-71-9 > 40CM-2-70-7. The sequence continues at coordinate 64,097 of DASQIZ010000109.1, read as the reverse complement.
GATCGCGTGCCGAGAAGACCGGCTTCACCGGATCACGTCCAACGCGACCTCGACGCGACCGAAGGGAGCGCTCACCTGCACGCCCTGCACCGCTCCCCGCACGCCCGCCAGCATCTCCCGCGCAACCTTCACCCCTTCCGCCAGCGCCGCCTCCCGCCCCTTATCCTGCGCCTCACGCATGCGGCGCAGAATCTCATCGGGCACCGATACGCCAGGGACCTCATTCGCGAGGAACTCGGCGTTCCGAAGACTGACCAACGGCCAGATCCCGGCGACCACCGGGACGCGGAAACTCTCCACCCGTTTGAGGAAGGTGTCGAGCTGGTGAGGATCGAAGACCGGCTGGGTGACCGCGAAGTCGCCACCCGCATCCACCTTCCAGGCGAACCGCGAGAGTTCACGATCGAGATCCGGAGCACCCGGATTGACGCCGACCCCGATTACCCACTTGGTGGGCGACCCGATCGGATTGTGCCCGGGATCCAGGCCCTGGTTGAGGCGATACACCAGGTTCGTGAGCCCGATCGAGTCGATGTCGAAGACCGCGGTCGCCTCGGGGTAGGGGCCCATTTTCGGTGGATCGCCGGTGATGATCAGGACGTTGCGAAGCCCCGCCGCGGCGGCGCCGAGCAGGTCCGACAGCATGCCGAGCAGGTTGCGGTCCCGGCAGCAGTAGTGCATCACCGTTTCCATGCCGGTTTCGCGCTCTACCATGAGGGCCGAAGGGATGACGCCCATCCTGCTGACCGCACGGGGCCCGTCGGGAATGTTCACGGCATCGACGCCGGCCGCTTTCAGTGCGCGACATTGCGCCAGCATCGGCGCGGGGTCGACGCCCTTGGGGGGCAGGATCTCGACCGTCGTGACGAACTCCCCGCGTGCGAGCTTGGCTCCCCAGCGGGACCGCTCGGCCAGCGGAACTTCGGTCACTCCGGAGGGAGGCTTCACCTCCGTCCGGGAAACGACGGCTGCGTGGCGGCGCGGCGAGACGCTGGCGACGTAGGCGCGGATGCGCTTGATGTGCTCCGGGGTCGTTCCGCAGCACCCCCCCACAAAGCGGGCGCCCGCTTCGACCATCCGCTTGGCGTAGCTCGCGACGTACTCCGGTGAGGCCAGGTAGATCTTCCGGTCTTCGACGGCCTTCGGGAGTCCGGCGTTGGGCTGCCCCGAGAGCGGCGTATTGGTGACCTTCGCCATCCGCTCGATGGCGTCGAGTACGCCGGCAGGTCCCACGGAGCAGTTCACGCCGATCACGTCAGCGCCCCACTCCGTGAGCGTCTTCGCGAAATCCTCGGGAGCGGTGCCGAGGTACGTCAATCCGTCGGTGCCGACCGTCATCTGGGCGACGACGGGAAGGTCACTCGCCTCTCGAACGGCTTCCAGCGCGGCCTGCAGCTCGGCCAGATCGCTGAACGTTTCGATAATGAACCCGTCCACGCCGCCGTCGAGGAGTCCGTTCACCTGCCGCGCGAAGTGGCTGCGCGCTTCGGCCTTCGACGTCGGTCCGAACGGCTCGAGGCGGAGCCCGAGAGGTCCGATCGCGCCGACCACCGACGCCTGAGCCCTCGCCGCCGTACGAGCCAGCTCGGCGGCGGCACGATTGATCCGCTCGGTCTGATCGGCCAGACCATAGGCCGCGAGTTTGGGGGGATTGGCGCCGAAGGTATTGCTCTCGAGCAGCTCGGCGCCCGCGGCCACGTACGCCTCGTGTACGGACTGCACCAGGGCCGGCTGCTTGAGGGCCAGCTCGTCGTAACAGACGTTGAGATAGAAGCCCTGGGCATACAGCTGAGTGCCCATGGCGCCGTCGAAGACGTGGACGCGCCCGTCATCGATGAGGGAGCGGAGCGTAGGAGGGGAGGCCACGGTAGTGGTCGCAATCTAATAGATTGTGGCACCCTCTAAGCCTTCGGGATCACCGTGCCTTCGATCGGCTACTTCCACCCGATCATCGTTCATTTCGTCATCGCCCTGCTGTTCGTCGGCGTCGGATTCCGGATCGCCTCCCTGACCGGAAAACTCCAATTCACCGACCTCGGCGCGCTGACGCTCATTCTCATCGGGACCGTTGCGGCGGTGCTGGCCGTGCAGTCGGGCCAGGGCGCGCATGGCGCGGTCGAGCGCATCCCCGGCGTCCGCAACGCGGTCGGCGAACACGAGGATTGGGGGCACTACGCCCGGAACGCGTTCATCGCGATTTCACTCCTCGAGATCGCGACGTTCGCGATGATGAAAAGCAAGTTCCACCGGTTGCTCATGTTCGTCTGTGCGATCGCCGGGGCCGGCGGCTGCGTGGTGCTCTACATCGCCGGGGACAAGGGTGGTGACCTCGTCTACGAGTACGCCGGCGGGCCCGGGCTGCGGAGCGGCGACACGACCGACATCAGCCGGCTCTATCTGGCGGGGCTCTACAACGAAGCGATGCTCGAGCGGAAGAACGGCCACAACGCCGACGCGGCGGCCATGATCGATGAGATGGCCAAGCGCTTCCCGAATGACACCACCGTACGGCTGCTGGCGATCGAGTCCCAGATCGTCGACAAGAAGGACGGCAAGGCTGCGCTGGCGATGCTGAAGGGCTTTACGGTCCCGGGGGACGGCGCGCGGTTCTTCAGGTTCCGCACGCTCCTGCTCAGGGCTGACGCGTACCAAGCGGCGGGATTCGCGGACTCGGCGCGTGCCGTGCTCCAGGGAGCACCCGCGGACTTTCAAAACAACCCGCAAATCAAGAACCGGTTGGACAAGCTGAAGTAAGGGCCCCTACAGAATCGCTTTCACGATGAGCAGGAGGACGAAGGCCGCAAGCGGGCTCCAGTCGATGTTGGCGTAGGTGGGAAGAACCTTGGCGATCGGCTCGATCATCCAGTTCGTGATCACGTAGGCCCACCGGGTCCACTTGTTGAACTGGAAGGCACCCAGGAGACCGCCGAAAAACCGCACCACCAGGGCGACGATGAGGACGTCGATGACGCCATTCAGGAGATAACCCGCAACACCGAACACGCCGCCCTCCGCGGCGTACCGCAGATCGTAGAGCGTCGCTACCACGCCCTTGGCGATCCACACCAGCAGAATTCCCGCCACCGCCGTCCCGACCACCAGCCACCACCCCGCGTGCGACGGCAGTCCGCCATAGCGGACCACCCGCGTCTCCACGGGCGCGAGCACGGGGTCGGATGCCTTCTTGAGAAAACGGCCGAGCGCGGAAAAGGGCGAGATCGTCTGCGAGCGCACCAGCCAGTTGGATGTTGCGAAGAGCACCGAAAGGGCGAACGCTCCGGTCACGATGTCGCGGACCACCGAGATGATCGCGTACATCAGATCACTGGAACGCCTGCGCCACGATCCGGTCTTGCTCGACTTTGTGCGGCCCGGGATACCCCTCGGCGGGACTGGAACGCTCCGGCCGCGACAGATCCCGGATGGTGAGGTTGGGCAGGGCATCCCGCAGCTTGGGGAGCGCGAACTTCCGCGCGCCCATGTTGCGCGGCTCTTCCTGCACCCACATCACCTCTTTGAGGTTCGGATAGTTTTTCGTGAGCGCCGCGATGGCGTCGGCAGGGAACGGATACAAGAGTTCCACGCGGCCGACCCCGACGTGGGTCGCGCCCCCGCGCGCTGGTCCCGCGACCAGGTCGTAGTAGATCTTGCCACTGCACAGCACCAGACGTGTGACCTGGTCGCGCCGATTCGCGGCTTCCGTGTCATCGAGCACCGGCTGGAACCCGCCCCTCGTCAATTCGGCGAGGCTCGACGTGGCTGCGGGGAGCCGGAGCAGGCTCTTCGGCGTCATGACCACGAGGGGCCGGACTTCGGCGTGCCGGGCCTGGCGCCGGAGGAGGTGGAAGTATTGCGCGGGCGTGGTCGGGTTGGCCACGCGGATGTTCCCCTCGGCGCCGAGCGAGAGATAGCGCTCGAGTCTCGCGCTGGAGTGCTCGGGCCCGCCCCCTTCGTAGCCGTGCGGCAGGAGCATCGTCAGCCGGCTGGTCTGCCCCCACTTCGCGAGCCCCGCCACCAGGAACTGGTCGATGATGACCTCGGCCCCGTTGGCGAAGTCGCCGTACTGCGCTTCCCAGAGCACCAGCGCGTTGGGCGCCGCGACCGCGTAGCCGTACTCGAAGCCGAGGCACGCCGCCTCCGACAGGGGCGAGTTGTGGAGCTCGAAAGGAGCCTTGGCCTGGGGGAGATGCTGAATTGGTGCCCAGCGCCGGTCGCTCGCGGGGTCGTGCAGCATCAGGTGACGCTGAGCGAAGGTACCGCGTTCGGTGTCCTGCCCGGTCAGCCGGATGGGCGTGCCTTCGGCGAGCAGAGAACCATAAGCCAGCGCCTCCGCCTGCGCCCACTCCATGCCGCCTTTGACGATCGTTTCCCGGCGCCGGTCGAGCTGACGCTTGAGCTTGGGATGGATGGTGAAGTCGGGCGGCACTTCCAGCAGGGACGTGTTGAGGGCCGTCAGGAGCTCAGCGGACGCCGCCGTCTCCGGCTCGCCAGTGGTCGAACGGGCCACGCGGTCGTCGCCATGCTTCTTGGCTGTGGCGGACTTCAGACCCTGCTTGATGGTGTCGAGCGTTTGGTACGCGGCATCGGCTTCCGCCTTGGCCGCATCGGCCGTGATGATGCCGCGCTCGACGAGCAGGGACGCGTACTTCTCGCGCACGGTGGGCGTCGCTTTGATGCGCTCGTACATCAGCGGCTGGGTGTACGCCGGCTCGTCACCTTCGTTGTGTCCGTGGCGCCGGTACCCGACGACGTCGATCACGACGTCCCCATGGAATTTCTCGCGGTACATCCACGCCAGTCGCACGGAGGCGAGGCACGCTTCGGGGTCGTCCGCGTTCACGTGGATGATCGGGACGTCGAAGCCCTTGGCGAGGTCGGAGGAGTAGTCGGTGGACCGCCCCTCGTGCGGCATGGTCGTGAATCCGATCTGATTGTTGGTGATCAGATGGATGGTGCCGCCGGTGGAATAGCCGTTCAGCCGGGCCAGGTTGAACGTCTCGGCTACGACTCCCTGGCCGGCGAACGCCGCGTCACCGTGAATCAGAATGGGGATCGCGGTCTCGCTGCTGGTCTCCGCCTCCGTCCCTGACCGGTCGGTCTGCTCGGCCCGCGCCCGTCCCTCCACCACCGGGTTGACGGCTTCGAGATGGCTGGGATTGGGGAGCAGGATGACGCGAATGGACTTGCCGGAGGGCAGGGTGTAGTCGCCGTCGGCGCCCAGGTGGTACTTCACGTCCCCCGTCACGGGGTCGCCATCGGCGTCGTCGCCCGTTGGCCCCGATTGTCCCCCTTCGAACTCTTCGAGGATGGCCTCGTACGGCATCCCCACGATGTGCGCGAGCACGTTGAGGCGGCCGCGGTGGGCCATGCCCATCACGACCTTCTGGGCGCCGGCATGCGCGGCGAGCTCGTTGGTAAGCTCGAGCATGGGCACCGTAATGTCCACGCCCTCGATGGAGAATCGCTTCTGTCCGAGGTACGCGCGCTGCAGGAACCGTTCGAGAGCATCCACTTTGGTGAGGTGTCCGAGGAGCTGCTTCTGCTGGTCGGGCGTCAGGGGCCGGGCGTGCTCGCCCGATTCGATGACCCGGCGGAGCCAGAGCCGCTGTTCATGACTCGCGATGTGCTCGACTTCGTACGCAATCGTCCCGCAGTAGGTCGCCTTCAGTTGAGGCAGTGCTTCGGCGAGCGTGGCACCGGAGACGTAGATCCGCAGCACTTCGGTCGGGATGCTCGCCAGCACTTCGGGCGTGAGGCCGAGAGGACCGGGGTCGAGGGCCGGATCACCCCGGGGCTCTGCGCCGAGCGGATCGAGCCGCGCCGCGAGGTGGCCGAAGTTGCGGAAGGCTTTGACGAGCGACATCGCTGCGGCCACATGCCGGAGATCCCCGATGGACGGGGCGGCATCCGTCGAGGGGGTTCGGGATTCGGGATGCGGGATTGGTGTTTGCGGCGTCGTCACCAATCCCGAATCCCCAATCCCGATTCTCTGTGCCGCCGTTATGACCTTCCCGAAAAAGTCTTCCTCACCTTGCAAGAGTGAGTCGAGCAGCCGCAAGAACATCCCCGACTCCGCGCCCTGAATGACGCGGTGGTCGTAGGTGCTCGTAATCGTCATCACCTTGGCCGGGCCGATCGAGCGGATCGCGCCGGTGGCGATGATGGAGCCCTGGCCCTTCATCAGGCGCGGGACGGAGGCGATGGTGCCGATCGTGCCCGGGTTCGTGAGGGTGATGGAGCCGCCGGCGAAGTCGTCGGGCATCAGCTTGTTGGTACGCGCCTTTTCGACGAGTGATTCGTACGTCGCGTAGAACGTCGGGAAATCCATCTTCTCCGCGTGCTTGATCACCGGCACGACCAGGGCGCGGGTCCCGTCCTTCTTCTCCACGTCGACCGCGAGGCCGAGGGAGACGTTCTGGGGATCGAGGCGGTGCGGCTTCCCCTCGTAGTCGTGGAACGAGTGCGTCATGACGGGGAATTCGCGCGCCGCCTGGACGATGGCCCAGCCGATCAGGTGGGTGAACGACACCTTCCGGTTCTTCGCGGCGAGCTGGCCGTTGAGCGTCTTGCGCCGGGCGTCGAGCACGTCGACCGCGATGTCGCGGAAGCTCGTCGCCGTCGGGACGGACAGGGAGTCCGTCATGTTCTGGACGAGGCGCGCGGCGGGGCCCGTCATCGGGACGGCACCAGCGGGGAGTGGGGAGTGGGGAGTGGTCGGAGTCGGAGGCGTCGCAGCGCCCGCACTGGCCTTCTCGCTCTCCGCCTGTCGCAGCACCTCCGTACGGTCGGTCTGGATGACGGGCAGTTCGGTCAGATGCCCGTTGTCGAAGAGGGCGCGCCACTCCTCGCCCACCGACGACGGGTCCCGGAGGTACTGCTCGTACATCACCTGTACGAACGCGGCGTTGTTGGTGCCGAAGACGAATTCGCTCACGGGAGAAAATCTAAAGGCGTCAGGTGCCAGGGGTCAGGTGTCAGATTCCGGCTCCTCGGATTCGGTCGTATACTACCCAATGCGAAAGGCGCTTTTCGCGGTTCCCGCCGGTCTTACGCTCCTTGTTTCCAGCCTGACGGCGCAAATCCCTGCCACGCTGCGTGCCCGATTGGAAGCCCGGATTGACTCGACAGCATCCACGGGGGTGGGCCTCTACTATCAGGACCTGATGACCGGGGACACCCTGTCGATCGACGGCCGGCTTCGGTTCCACGCGGCCAGTACGATGAAGCTCCCCGTGATGATCCAGCTCTTCCGGGACCGGGACGCCGGGACGCTCTCGCTCTCCGACTCCCTGATGGTGCATGACACCTTTCCGTCCCTCGTGGACGGATCGCCGTTTACCGTCGACAAGTCGGACGATTCAGACAGCACCCTCTACCAGCTGGTGGGGCACCGGGTGCCGGTCCGGCACCTGCTCGAGCTGATGGAAACGGTCTCGAGCAATCTGGCGACCGACGTGTTGATCGAGCGGATCGGGGCGAAGCGGGCGAATGCGACCGCGCATGAGCTGGGAGCCGACTCGATCCTGGTCCTTCGTGGCGTGGAGGACGGGAAGGCCTACCGCGCGGGCCTGAACAACACGACGACGGCGCGCGACTTGGGAGTGTTACTCGCCGCGCTGGTGAATCACCGCGCGGCGTCAGCGTCGGCCTGCGACTCGATGCTGGCAATCCTTTCCCGGCAGCACTTCACCGAGGGCATCCCGTCCGGGCTGCCGGCGGGCGCCAAGGTCTATCACAAGACCGGATGGATCGAGAGCGTCGTGTATCATGACGCTGGGATCGTCACGCTTCCCAACGGCCGCCGCTACGTGCTGGTCGTCTTGACCGGCGGCATCAAGAGGGACGCGGATGCCTACCGGCTGGTCGCGGACCTCTCGAGGATCATCGCCGGGTGAATTCCCGCTAGGGTTGACCGATTACCGGAGTGGGATTGGGAACGGGAATTGTTACGGGTCCGATCCCCACTTGGCCCACCCCATTGTCTCCCCAGCAGTAGACGATCCCGCTCACCGAAATCCCACAGGTGTGCTCTCCTCCGAGGGAGAGGGCTGCGAACGTCCCGGGTCCGGTAACCGGGACCGGTGAATTGGATTGCCCACCGTAGGTTCCCGTCCCGAGCTGACCAAGGTCATTGTTGCCCCAGCATTCGGCTGTTCCACCAGTTGTTATTCCACACGTTGTCAGATGGCCGGCAGCCAGGGCGCCGAACTGGACGCCGTTAGGGATCAGCACGGGCAGCCAGGCGACGGTGGTGGTACCGTTGCCGAGGGTACCATATCCGTTGGAACCCCAGCAGTACGTCGACCCATCGGAGAGTCTGCCGCAGTTGTGGTACCACCCGGCGACCAGTTCCACGAATGCATGCTCTCCGAGGACCTTCGTGGGTACTCGCACCCGCGTGTCGAAGAAGCCGGGATTCGCGGAATCGATCCCGAGTTCACCCAGATCGTTCAATCCCCAGCAATAGGCGGTCCCATCGCTCGTGAGCCCGCAGCTGTGGCCTGCGCCCAGGGCCAAGCTTGAAAACTTGAGTCCTCCGTATACCGGGACGGGCGCATCGTGTGGTCCCGTATTCATCGAATCTCCGCCCAGCTGGTAGTTGGAGTTGTCCCCCCAGCACCACGCAGTGCTGTCGGTTGCAATTCCACAGGTGTGGACTTCGCCGGCCGCGATGGACAAGAAGGTCAGGCCGCCGTTCAAGGGAATAGGGCCCGACGTACAGGGGACGTTCACGAAACACAGGGCAGTCGTGCCGTTTCCGATCTGACCGTATGCAGGGTCTCCCCAGCAATAGGCCTGGCCCCCTGCAACGAGTCCGCAGACGTGCCTTTCTCCGGCAACAATGGAGGTGAAAGACAATCCACTGTTGATTGCGATCGGCGTTCCTTCACAGGACTGGAGGGTGTCGCACGGCGACGAGTCCGGCAGATGCCCGGTTTCGCCAAACAGGTTTGCTCCCCAACATGAGACACGTCCATCGGCGTTGCGGACACACGTCGATGACTGGGAGGCGAGAACCTGAGCGGGGTGGGCAAAGACGGTGTCAACGCCAATACGTGCGGTGTCGGTTTTCCCGTCGATCTGGGCGAGAACTACGGACGGACCCGGTCCAACCCCCACGATGAGACCGGTCGATGTCACCGTAGCGAAGGCGGGGGTGAGGCTGGTCCAGGTCGGCGTTCGCGTGAGGGAGTCACCGACGGAATCGGTCATCAAGGCGGTAATCTGAATCGACTGGCGAGCAAGAATGTGGCCGGTGTCCGGGCGGAGAACCAATTTGGCCACGGTCGGGCGGATCGACACCAACGTCGCCGAGTCTACTTTTGCGCCGGCGGCGGCGCGTATGCGCGCCTTCCCAGCCGCGTGTGCGGTGGCAACCCCACCCGTGGTGACTGTTGCGACTGCCGAATCGGAGCTGGTCCAGGAAATCGGGCGGTCGGTGAGGAGCACGCCGACTGAGTCGCGAACTGTCGCTGAGAAGGTGACGGAAGAGTCGGAAAGCAGCGTGTCGGTAGCGGGCGTTATCTGGACGGTGGCTACCGATGGGCGAACGACAATCACGACGCACGAGTCCAAGACCGAGCCGATCTGCGCCCGGATCACTGCCCGCCCCGGTTTGTAGGCACCGATGGTTATGTCGTACCCGTCCCCGGAGAACTTGGCGATGGAGGTGTCCGAGCTGCTCCAGGTCACGGGACGCAGCAGGGTATCGTTCGACGTCCCGATGTCGGTCGCCGCGACGTATACGGTCGAATCCTGCCGTAGCGTGTCGAGGTGCGCCGATAGCACGATCTTGGTGACGGGTTCGGGGACGGTGAACCCCACCGATGCGCTGGCGCTGTCGACTTTGGCGAAGATGGTCACCGAACCCTGTGCCCGGGCGGTGACCAGGCCCGAGGACGACACCACCGCCTTCGCCGTGTCGGAACTGCTCCAGGCCACGAGGGAATCGTCGGGCAGCTGGCCGTTCGCGGTAATCAACGTGTCCTTGACGCGCTGAGTGTCTCCGACCTGTAGGGTGCCACCGGTCGGATGCAGCTGGATTTGAATGACGGTGATCTTCACCTTGACCCGCGCGGACGCCTCGGCTCCGTCCGCGTCGGCAAGGATGGTCGCCGTGCCGCGGGTCAGCCCCTCGGTCAAGCCGCCCGGTGAAATAAAGACGACATTGGGCGACTGGCTGGTCCACCCGACAGCCTCATTCAACGTGTCGCCCTTGGAGTCGACGATCACCGCCTGGAGCTGCAGGTGATCAAACAGGTTCACGGTCGAGCTCTCCGGAACGATTGTGATGGTCGGCGGCGCCTTGGGCCCCGTACCGGAGTCCTTGCTGCACGAGAGGCCTGCGACGAGCACCAGCAGGGCTGTGGTCAGTTTGCGCATAGGCGAGGATTGTAACGTGAATCGGTGATTGTGGCGACTTCTGCAACGTCACCCTTTGGAACACGGGGGACCCAGCGATGAAACTCATCACGGCCATCGTCCGCCCCGAGCGCCTGCCCGACGTCAAGGCGGCGCTCTTCAGAGCCGGCGTCACCGGCATCACGCTCAGCCGGGTGAGCGGGCATGGCGGCGAGCACGAAATCCTGAGCCAGTACCGCGGCTCCACGGTGGTGATGGAGTTCCACGAAAAAATCCGGATCGAGATGGCCTGCTCGGAGCCCTTCGTCGAGCCGACGATCCAGGCGATCCTCTCGTCGGCACGCACCGGCGACGTCGGGGACGGCAAGATCTTCGTTCAGCCCCTCGACCGTGTGGTCCGCATCCGCACCGGGGAGCGGGACAACGACGCGCTCACGGCGGTGAACGCGAATGAAGTGCAACAGGCCGCGATTCGCGCCGAGGGAAGCGAGGACGCGAAATGATCTCCGCCGGCGACACCGCGTGGGTCCTGATGTCCAGCGCCCTCGTTCTCCTGATGACCGTCGGCCTGGCCTGCTTCTACGGCGGTCTGGTCCGCTCGAAGAACACCCTGAACACCATGATGATGAGCGTCGTCGCCCTCGGCGCCGTCGGCGTGCTCTGGGTGCTGATCGGCTACTCCCTCGCGTTCGCTCCGGGATCGCCGTGGATCGGGGGCCTCGCGTGGGTCGCCTTCCATAAGGTGGGCCTCGAGCCCAACCCGGCGTACGCGGCCACCATCCCGCAGCAGGCGCACGCCATCTTCCAGGCCATGTTCGCGGTCATCACGCCGGCCCTGATTTCCGGAGCCATCGTCGAGCGCATGCGCTTCCGCGCCTACGTCGTGTTCCTCATCGTGTGGTCGGTGGTGGTCTATGCACCCCTGGCGCACTGGGTGTGGGGCGTGGGCGGCTGGCTGCAACAGATGGGTGCGCTCGACTTCGCCGGCGGGACGGTGGTGCACATCTCGGCCGGCGTCTCGGCCCTCGTCGCGGCGCGCTTCCTGGGGGCGCGGCGGGACTTCCGCCGGACGCCGCTCGCGCCGCACAGCGTGCCCTGGGTGCTCGTCGGCGCCGGCATCCTCTGGTTCGGCTGGTTCGGATTCAACGCGGGCTCGGCGCTCGCCGCGAACGGCATTGCGACGCTCGCGTTCGTGAACACGAATGCAGCAGCCGCGGCGGCGCTCGTCACCTGGGCGGCGCTCGACCTGATGCGGACGGGCAAAATGACCGCGGTGGGCGCGGCGACGGGAGCCGTGGTCGGGCTGGTGGGCATCACGCCGGCAGCCGGATACGTCACGGCGGCGTCGGCGCTGGCGATCGGCGTGCTCTGCGTCGGGATCAGTTACACGGCCATGCAGATTCGGTCCAGGTCGATGCTGGATGACTCACTGGACGTCTTTTCCTGCCACGGCCTGGCGGGGATCGGCGGAGCACTCCTCACGGGAGTGTTTGCTTCGAAAGCCGCGAATCCCGGTGGAGGAGATGGCCTGCTCGCCGGACATGCCGGCCAGCTCGGGGTTCAGCTCGTCGCGGTGCTCGCGGCGGCGGCGCTCGCGAGCGTCGGCACCATCGTGATTCTCAAGGTGGTCGACGTGACCATGGGCGCTCGCGTAGCAATCCACGACGAGATCTCCGGGCTCGACCTGAGCGAGCATGGAGAAGAGGCCTACGTCGGTGGAGATGTGTCAGGGGTGTCGGGGTCGGGGATCGCGCTTGGGCAGGGGGTCATTCTCTCGCACTAGGGCTGGCCGAGCACCAAAGTGGGGGAGGTCCGGTCGCTGAATGTCCCATCACCCAGCTGGCCCCGGATGTTGCGGCCCCAGCAGTACCCGCGGCCGTCGGCGGCGAGGCCGCAGGCATGCGCGTTGCCGACGGTGAGCGACGCGAACTTCACCGTTCCGGGAATCGCCGCCGGTGCGAACAGGCTGTCCCCCCAGCAGTATCCCGTACCATCGGACGTCGCACCACACGTGCGGCGGCCCCCCGCCGCGATGGTCACGAACGCGATGCCTCCTGACACGGCCACCGGCGTGGAGTGACTGGCGGTGTCGCCCCGCCCGAGCTGTCCGTAGAGGCTGCTGCCCCAGCAATCCACTTCGCCAGTGGCTCTCAGGCCGCATGCGTGGCTAAATCCGGTCGCGACTTGAATGAACTTCAGTCTGCCCGCAACTGCCTCCGGCATGGTGGTTTCATTGATGCCGCCATTCCCCAGTTGTCCGGCGTCATTGACCCCCCAGCAATACGCGGTGCTGTCTGTGGAGAGCCCACAGCCGAAGCCCACGGACGCCGAGATGACAGAGAACGCAGGCGCTCCGGCGATGGTGTGTGGATTCCAGGTGATCGGCCCACTACCACCGGCGCCAGGATTCTCGCCCCAGCAAATCGTCCCGACCATCCCGAATCCGCACGTGTGATTCCAACCGGAGGCGAGTCCTGCGACGGTAAACGAATCGGCGACGACCAAGGGCGTAGCCGTCGAGAGCTGGTTCACACCGGCGCCGAGACGTCCGCGAGCGCTGGAACCCCAGCAGTAGACCGTCCCGGACCCCGAAGTCCCGCAGCTGAACGTGGCGCCGGCGGTGAGCTGGGTGAATAACGGATTGTGTGGCGAAGCGAGGGGCGTGGTACTCTGCGACAGGGCAGGGACCCCGAGCTGACCCAGATCGTTCGCGCCCCAGCAGAAGGCAACGGATTCGTCCGTGAGCCCGCACGTGTGATCCGCCGGGCCCGCGCGCAGCGCGGTGAAGTGGAGGGTCCCGATCATGACCGATACCGTGTCGGCAACGTGCCCCCGGCTCGCGATGACGTGCGTCGAGCCGGGCTGCAAGGCCGTTGCGCCACCCCCCGGCGAGATAGTGACGATGTCCGGATCCTGGGACGTCCACGTAACCGGTCTGCCGACCAGATGGTCGCCTTGGGCGTCCAGCGTGGAAGCCGTGTAGCTCACCGCGCCACCGGTCGGGAGGAGGAGATCGCCCTGATCGATCAGCACGGCCGTGATCCGCGGCGCGACGTGAATGAGCACGCTGTCGGTCAGACCGCCCGCGGAGGCCCGGATGGTGACCTGGCCGGGCAGGCGGGTCGTCACGACGCCCGACGTCGACACGAAGGCGATCGAGTCGGCCGAAGTGGACCAATAGATCGGCGTGGAAACGGGGTGCCCCGCCGAGTCCGTCACGGCCGCTGACAGGTGGAGTGTGTCGCCGGTTTCGAGGGATGCGCTGTCCGGCGCGATGGAGATGTTCTTGACGGGCGGCGCAATGGAAAAGGGGGCTTCACACGCAGCCACGGCGAGAAGCGCGAGGACGGCGCGACGGCGCATGACGGTCAGGACACTCGACGAGTCTTGCGCCGCATGAAATCCATCAGAATGAACTGCCCCAGGGTCATCGTGTTGGTGAAGTACGCCTTCCCGCGGCAGATGGCGCTCACCTGTTTTACGAATTCCACCAGGCTGCGGTCCCGGGCCAACATGAACGTGTTGATGAGAATGCCGCTCCGTCGGCAGAGCCCGACCTCCCGATAGGTCTCACGGAGAATCTGGGGATCCAGGCCCATCGAGTTGACGTAGATCCGGCCATCCGGAAGCGTGAGGGCCGACGGTTTGCCGTCGGTGATCATGATGATCTGACGGTAGTCCTTGCGCTGCCCCATCAGGATCCGCCGCGCGAGCTTCAGGCCCTCGGCCGTGTTGGTGTGATACGGCCCCACCTGGGCGTGGGCGAGCTGCGCGATCGGAATCTCTTCCGCCGTGTCGTGGAAGAGGACCACGCGCAAGGTATCGCCGGGGAACTGCGTCCGGATGAGATGGGTGAGGGCGAGCGCCACCTTCTTGGCGGGCGTGAACCTGTCCTCACCATACAGCACCATGGAGTGCGAGCAGTCGAGCATCAGTACCGTAGCCGACGACGACCGGTACTCGGCCTGATGCACCATCAGGTCCCCGTACTCGAGGTTGATGGGGACGCCCAGGCCTTCGCGTTCCAGAGCGCGGGTGAGGGTGGCGTTGACGTCGAGGTTCAGCGTGTCGCCGAACTCGTACGGCTTGCTCGCGGCCTCAGCCTCGATACCCGTGGCGAGATGCTCGGTCTCGTGCGCCCCGAAGCTCGACTTGCCGATGGAGCCCATCAGGTTGCGGAGCGTCTTGTAACCGAGGAAGTCGATCCCTTTCTCGGTAAGATTGAACTGCACCTGGTGAGCGGCCTCGCGTGCCATCCCGCCCGGGCCGAACATCGGCTGCTGGCCCGCGGGCATTTGGGGCGCTTCGCTGACGTTGAGATAGCCCTCTTCCATCAGTCGCTGGACGATCTTGTCCAGCAGCTCGGAGAGCTGGCGTTCGAGGTCCGCATCCCGATTCGTGTCCCCCGTGGACTCACCGCGCAGGAGCTGAAGCATTTCGGGTGTAAGCTGGCCCGAGTCCATCAGCGCCTGGAGGATGGCCTGTCGCAGGGCGTCGAGGGAGCGGTCTGACTCGCCGTCGGAGAGATCACCCCAGTAGGGGTGCTGTTGGCCTCCGGCGAAGCCGGACTGGAGGAGAAAGTCCGCCAGCTGATCGAGCAGGCCCTGGAGGTTGATCGTGTCGGCCAGCTCGGGCAGGTACTTCTGATAGGTCGTGTATCGCATCGTTGCCCTACCCCAAACTTGAGGGGGTGGCGAGCTTTCCCGCAATGTCCGAAGGCGCACTGCGCTTCCGTCTCGGTGCTTTAGCCCACCGCAATTTCCAGCTGTTTTTCCTGGGCCAAGGGGTCTCCCTGGTGGGGACCTGGATGCAGTCCGTGGCTCTCGGGTGGCTGGTGCTCGAGCTCACCAACTCGCCCTTCCTCGTCGGCCTCAACGCCGCCCTGCGCTCCCTCGGCGTCCTGCTCTTCACGCTCTACGCCGGCATCGTGGTCGATCGCGTCGATAAGCGACGCTTGATCGTCCTGACGCAGGCCCTGCAGATGGTGGAAGGGCTTATCCTCGCCGCGCTGGTATGGACGCACACCGTGGCCGTCTGGCAGGTGATGGTGCTCGCCGCGTTCGTCGGCGTCGTGAACGCGTTCGACATCCCCGCCCGCCAGGCATTCATGGTGGACCTCGTGGGAAAAGAAGATCTCGTCAACGCCATTGCCCTCAATTCCTCGCTCTTCAACGCCACCCGCATTGTCGGCCCGGCCATCGCCGGCGTGATCATCGGCTGGAAGGGTGTGGGCCTCTGTTTTTTCCTGAATGGGGTGAGCTACATCGCGGTGATCTGGGGGCTCGCGGCCATGCGGCTCCCGAAGTTCGTCGAGACCCCTTCCACGGAATCGGAGTGGCAGCGTTTTCGTGGCGGTCTGCAATTCATCATGGGGGACCGGCGGATGTCCGCCCTCGTGCTGCAGGTGGCGATCCTCTCGCTGTTCGGATTTCCGGTGCTCGTGATGATGCCGGTGTTCGCGCGAGACGTCCTGCACACGCAGGCTGGCGGATATGGCGCCCTGATGGCCGCGGTGGGAGCCGGGGCGATGCTTGGCGCGCTGGCCCTCGCGCTCGTTTCGGACCGGGTGCCCAAGGGCCGGACCCTCATGGGCGGCGGTGTGGCCTTCAGCATCTTCCTCGCGTTCTTCGCGCTCTCGCCCTGGTTCGGCGTCTCCCTCGGTCTGCTTGCGCTCACCGGTTGCGCGATGATCGTGACCACGGCGCTGACCAACACGCTGATCCAGACCCTGGTGCCTGATGCCCTCCGGGGCCGGGTCATGGGGTTCTATGCCTTCATGTTCGTCGGGATGGCGCCGCTGGGCGCGTTTCAGGCGGGCTGGCTATCGGAGCACATCGGGGCCCCGATGGCGACGGCCATCGGCGGGCTGGTGTGTCTCGCGGCGATGCTGATTTCGTGGTGGAGAGTTCCGGCCCTCAGGGAAACGCCCTGACGGACTGAGCCGCGTAGCGCTATCTCCACTGCCTGCGCCGCGCCTCAGCAACTACCACTTCCGCTGCTCCCCTGAAGCTTAGACGCGCAGTATTGAGCACCATGTCATAGTTGTTCGCATCGGCCCGATGCCGGCCGTAATGCGCTTTGACATACCGATCGCGGTCGCGGTCGGTTTCGTCGAGCACTTTCTCGACATCCTCCCGCGCGACGCCCAGGTGCTCGACGGCCATCTCCATCCGCCAGGCCTTGGGTCCCACGAGGTACACGTGGAGCGCGTTGGGCCGGCGGGCGAGCACGGCCTGCGCCCCCCGGCCCACCAGCACCGCCCGTCCGTGCGTCGCGGCTTCGGTGATGACCCGCTCCGTCAGCTTCACGATCGTCGCTTCCTCCGCCTCGGCGTCCGGCAGGGCCGTGGTAGCGGCGAACTCGCCGGTCGACATCTCGGGGGACCCGGCCGCGAGCGTGCGGGCGATCCGGGCCAGCAGTCCCGGCGCCCGCTCCTCTTTCTGCGCGACCTCGTCGGGCGTGAGCCCCGCACGCCGGGCGACTTCATCCACGAACTCGTTGTCGATCACCGTCCATCCGAGCTCCGCCGCGACGTGCTTGGCGACCTCCGAGCCGCCCGCGGCGTATTGCCGCGTGATGGTGATGAGCGGCGGATGGCTGTTCAATGCCGGCCCAGGTTCTTCCGGAGATCCGCGAGGTTGAGCACGGGAAGCCCGCCTTCCGTCGGCACGATGATGACCAGGTTGTCGGTCCCCTTCATGTCGCGGAGCACTTCGAGATACTGCTTGGTGAGGGCTTCGGGCGTCAGTGTCTGATTCAGCAGCCGGACCTGTTCCGCCTGAAGGCGCGCGACCTCGACGCGATGGCGCTCGGTCTCGACCTGCTGCTCCTGGGCGATCTTGGCGTTGATCGCCTGCACCACCGCCTGCGGGGGCTGGAGATCCCGAAGGAAGAAGGCCGTGACGGTGGCGATCCGGAACGGACCGCTTCCCGCGCGGGGCTGCGTGATGAGTGCGGAATCGACGAGCGCTTCCATGGTTTGGGCGATCTGCGTCCGCTTGGCGATGTCGTTGATCGAGTACTGTACCATCCCGTCCCGCACGCCCTTCCGGATGGCGTTGAGCACGGCGCCTTGAATCTGCCGTTCGTCGCCGATCTCGGTGTAAATGCGCGGTGCCTGCATCGGGTCGATCTGCCACCGGATGGACACTTCGACGTGCATCCCCATCTGCTCGGAGGAGAGCGCTTCGATCTCCTCGACCTGCGATCCGGCCGGCGGCCACTGTTCTTCCCGGGTCGAGAACCGCTCCACCGATGCCCAGGGGGGCACGATCCGGATTCCGGGCATGAGGGGTTGCTGGGACACGGTGCCGAAGGCGTGTTGCACGCCGACCTCGCCCGGATTGATCACGACATTCGCGGCGCCGATGACGACCAGCACGCCGACGACGGCGAGTCCGAGTGAGGTGAGCTTGAGGATTCCGCCGACGGGGCGGCCGGCGCCGGAATCGGATTTCACGAGAGACGCGCCGAGGCGGACGAAGAACGCAGCGAGCAGCAGCAGGAAACCCAGAATCATCGTGCCCATGACAGCTCCAGTAAGGAGGGGAGGGCTGCTAGAAACGTGGGTTCAGCGACTTACTGAAAGAGATTCGGGCCGCCTCCGAGGCCGCCGCCCTTTCCAAAGCCGGGCTCTTTCGGCACCGGCCGGGCCCGTACGTACCCCAGCTCTTCGGATCGGGAGATCCGCTTGCCGGCCACCAGACCTTCGAGGATCAACTCACACGCGGAAACAATCGTTCCGGGGTCCTTCTTGCCGGCAAGCCCGACACGATCCACGAGGTCGAGCAGGCCGGGGACGACGCTGAAGCCCTTGAGGCACGCCTCCGAGCGCTCATCGGTGGAGATCTTCAGCGCGCCACCCTCGTCGAACCAGTGCACGATGTCGTCGACGTTGGCGCCGCCGACCCGGGTCTCGAACGTGGCGCCAGCGGCCTTGCGGATCAGCTCCTTCGCGATGGTCTCGGGGCCCTGCAGCTCACCTTCGTACTCGAGCTCGAGCTTGCCGGTAATCGCGGGAAGCGCGGCGTAGACATCGGAGACACGGGGAACAACCGTCTTTTCCTTGCACATGACCGCCCGCCGCTCGGCGGCGGAGACCACGTTCTCGAGGAGCGAGATCGGAAGACGCTGGGATACGCCGCTCTTCTTGTCCACCCGCTTGTCCTGCCGGGCTTCGAACGCTACCCGCTCGACGAGCTCGCTTAGAAAGTCGGGGATCCGTACGCCGCGCCCGTCCCGGTCGGTCCAGGCTTCCTGTGCGGTGATTCCGACCCCCAGCTCGACGGTGAGCGGATAGTGCGTCACGATCTCGGAGCCGATGCGGTCCTTGAGCGGGGTGATGATCTTGCCCCGCGCCGTGTAGTCCTCGGGGTTGGCGGTGAAGACGATCCCCACGTCGAGCTTGAGCCGGACGGGGTAGCCCTTGAGCTGGACGTCCCCCTCCTGCATCACGTTGAAGAGGCCCACCTGAATCTTGCCGGCCAGGTCGGGGAGCTCGTTGATGGCGAAGATTCCGCGGTTGGCGCGAGGCAGGAGCCCGAAATGCATCGTCAGCTCGTCGGCGAGCAGATGCCCGCCGCGCGCCGCTTTGATCGGATCGACGTCGCCGATCATGTCAGCGATGGTCACGTCCGGCGTGGCGAGCTTCTCGACGTACCGGAGCTCGCGCGACAACCAGCCGATCGGCGCCGCGTCGCCCTTTTCGGCCACGAGCTCACGGCCGTACTTGGAAATCGGGTCGAAGGGATCGTCGTTGACTTCGGAGCCCGCCAGGACGGGGATCTCGTCGTCCAGGAGCGTCACCAGCTGCCGGAGGATCCGGCTCTTCGCCTGTCCGCGCAGCCCGAGAAGGATGAAGTTGTGGCGTGAGAGAATCGCGTTCACCAGTTGGGGCACCACCGTCTCTTCGTATCCCACGATGCCGGGGAAGAGCGGGGACCCGTTTTCGAGCAGGCAGATCAGGTTCTCCCGCAACTCATCCTTGACGCGGCGGGATCGACGGGCGTCGCTGGCCCATTCGGTCTGGCGCAGCTCGCCCAAGGTGGCGGGTTTGGTGATCATGTCCGACGTTAACCGGTTGGCGCGCGCGGTGTAAAGAGCCGCGCTGCCGCCACTCCCCACGGTTTGACATCCAGGGATACGCGATGGTCGCCCGCGGGAGTCAGGGCGTCGCCATTCATCTCCACGAGGTTCACGTTCCGGGCTGCGGTGAATGCGTACGCGGCCGGCCATACGCCCACATTCCGTCCGGTTCCGGTGACGTCAACGACCTTCACCACCACGCCTTCCCCGTCATCCGCACGCTTCGCCCCGATCACCATCGTCCCCGTGTCGGGAATGAACAGCGCGGAATCGCGGGCGATCAGTGAGCCGGGGGACGGATGATCGACGGCGGGGCCCACATAGAGAGGATCACACGCGGCCCAGCCGCGCCGTACCGGCTCTGCCGGATCGCCGGTCGGGACCAGTGATACCCGGAAGCGGAACGTGAACGGGCCATCCTGACCCGCCGCGTAGTTGGTGAACCAGTAGTTGTTCATGGCGTAGGCGAACAGCGTGCCGTCAGGCGCGATGCGGCGCGCCCAGGCCCCGCGGACGATGTCGTTCAGCGTGAACATCGGGGTGTCCGGTCCGCTCCACAGGACCCCATCGGTCCCCTCGTGGAGCCAGACCCAGTGCTGATGGCAGTACCAGTCGCGGCACGCGCCGGGCTGCTGGTCCCGCTCCGCCGTCATCCGCCCCAGCGGCACTTCCATTTCTACCGTAGGCTGGGTGAAGGCGAAGGGAAACGCGAAGTAGAGCGCCTCCTTGCCGAACGTCGGCGCCTTCTCGATCCGGTTCTCGAAATCCACCCAGGGGAGCGTGTCGTACAGGGTGACCGTCGACGTCACCTTGGGGAACCCCTTGAGGTGCCGCTCCGCCAACAATCGGACGCCGATGCCGGGGAGTCGTTGGCGGCGCACGGCGGCCAGCGTGGCCTGCGCGACGTCCAAGACCGGGGGATTGGCGACGGTGCGGCGGTCTCCGGAGGTCCACAGGGCCGAGCGCTCTCCGCCGGTGACATACACGAGTTGATTCAATCCCGCCCATGGGGACGCCTTCACGCGCTCTTTGCCATCTGGTCCGACGAGTGACGCCACCGCGCCCGAGGCCTGGTCCAGGCGAATCTTGAAGCCACCGGTCGACGCTTCGGTCGTGTTCCCTTCGTCTGCCGGCGGCCGCGGCGCGTGGCCGGATTCCTTCAGCGCCACGTACCCGAGCGCCGGCACGTTCTGCAGCAGGGCCAGCGCGTCCCCATCCTCGAGATCCACGGCAACTACATCGGTGTTGCCGGCCGTCCACCCGGACCCGGCGCCTCCCGGAATCCGGGCCACGTCGGTGCGGATCCAGCTTCCGGCGTTCAGTACCATCCGGGATCGCCCACGCTCCTGGCCGAGGGCCAGCCGCGTCAGTCCGTCGGTGATCTGGGTGTTCGCGGCTGCCGCGGCCCCCAGGACGAACCGCCGCTTGTACTCCCACTGCTCGATGGTCTGACGGTCATTCGGGGCATCGATGCTTTCAGCTGCACCCCACGTGTGCTCCCCGAAGAGGAGCGCGTCCCGCCACGCAGCCCGACGCTCGGTGGCTCGCGCGGCGATCCGGCCGGGACGGCCGTCCTCCTGCGCATCGGATTTTTCGTCCCAGAGCGCCAGAAGGTCGGCAGCCCGGAGGGCCAGCTGGGCGCGCCGGAACACGGCGAGCTCGAGCGCGGTGGACGCCGCGCCATCCTCCCAATAGGTCCCCGTGTCGCCGCGGCGCACGGGGATCCTGGCACCGTAGCGGGCTTCGACGTCGCGGAAGAAGTCCTCGGCGCGACCCGGCACGATCCGCGGGTACATGAACCGGCGGTTGAAGTCCTCCATGTTGGAGATCATCCGCTCATCGACCGGCGCGTTGTCCCACTGGACTCCATAGAGGAGCGCGACGTCATACGGCCAGTCCGGTGAGAGGAATACGGGATTGGTCAGCAGCCAATCCGACAGCCGGCGTCCCATCTCGAGCGGGCTGATGTTGAAGCCGTAGCGGAGGCCGTCTCCATAGTGATGGTTGCGCCAGTGAAGGACCCGGGACCCGTCGGGTGCTTCCCACCAATACAGCTGCGGATAGGAGGTCCAGGGACCCGTCAGCCCGCTCGCGGTGCCTTCGGATTCCGGGAGGAGTGGCAGGGCGCGATCGGGATTGGGACCGGACGCGAGATACTTCACTCCACTCGCGGCCAGGATCATGGGGAACGTCGGCACCTGGCCGGGGACATCGGTGATCTGCGCCGAGACGAAGCCGAGGCCGTTCTCGCGGGCAAAGAGGCCGGCGGGCCAGACCATGCGCGCGGCGGTCTCGTGATCGAGAATGCCGGTGAGCATGTTCGCGAACAGCGCCTGAAATCCCATCTTCCCGTCCCGCAGGGCCTGCACCAGCGCCTGGGTCTGCTCGGGCGACCGGTTATCCGCATACGAAATGATCTGCAGCGCACACTCGGCGCTCCAGCGGTAATCCGGGTCGCGGGTGAGCCGGGCGAGCGCGGCGTCCAGGTTCTTGCGATGGATCTCGAGGCAGCGCTCCTGCAGATCGGTGTACCCGACGTCGGTGTGATTCGTCGAGAGCCAGTAGAGCGTCCAGCGCTTGGTCGGCGACAACCGGATCCGGCGGTTGGCGCGCCGGTCTTTTCCGACGACGATCTCGAACTGGTATTCGGTGGGTTCGGAGAGCGGAACGAACACTTCGCCGGCCAGTACGCCGGCCGGTGCCGGCAGCAGTCCCGCGGATCCCACGAGCGCCCCACGGCGGTCGGTGACGCGAGCCCGCGCGGCCGGTGCATCGAGTCCGGTGACTGTGACGTGGACGAGATTGTTGTGGCCGTCGGGCTGGGAGTAGAGGGCGGTCGGGCGTGCCTCAATGACGGGAGGCGCCCCGGTCGCGGACGCCGGAAACCTTAGGTGATTCCGCAGCGCCGCCGCCACGCCTGCGAGGGAGCCCATGAACGTCCGGCGGTCCGTCATGAATCCAAACTCATCTGCGGCCTCGTATCGGTGGTGAACGTGCGCGGGCTTGACGGGTAATTGGTCAATGCTAGCTTTTCCCCGCGCCGGATGAACCACTTGCCCCTATATCGGAGGAGTACGTAATGAAGCGTCTCGCACTCGCCGTGGCCCTGGTGGTCCTCGGTGCCTGCGCCAAGGACAACAGCGCGCAGAACGCCGGTGGCACGATGGCGGCCGATACGTCCAAGCACATGATGGCCGACACGACCAAGAAGATGGCCGACTCGTCCGCCATGAAGATGGCCGACACCAGCAAGAAGATGGCGCCCGCGCCCGCTACGACCGCGCCCGCCAAGGCTCCGGCAAAGAAGCCGTAAGCTTCCAAGCCGTCCTGTAGACGATCAAAGCCCGGGCTCAGGTCCGGGCTTTTCGTTTTCCAGGAGCCAGTTCACGGTCCGCCGCACCGCCTCGCGCGGCGACGTCACCGGCCTCCACCCCAACTCCTGACGCGCTCGCTCCGACACAAAGGGATTCTCCTCCGCCAGAAAGCGGACCGCGGATGCGCCCACGCCGGAATACCTGCCCGGACTCCGGATCATCAGCCAGCGGGCCCAGAGATCGACGGCGACGCGCGCCACGGGATAGGGAAGCCGCACCCGTCGTACGCGGATGCCCAGCGCGTCCGCGAACGCGTCTGAGAATCCGCGTTGCGTGTGCCGCTCCGGTCCGTCATCAGTGGTGTTGAACACGCGTCCTCGGGCCGCGGGTGTGCGCAGCGCCAGGAGGGCGGCCGCTGCGACGTTCCCCGCGTACACGCACGAGAGGTGATTGGTGCCCGCGCCTACCTGCGGGACAACCCCGTGGCGGATGGCAGCGAGGACCCTTGGGGAAAAGAGCCGGTCCCCTTCGCCGTAAATGACGTTGGGCCGCAGGGCGACAGCGTCGACGCCGGCTTGCACCGCGTCCCAGACGACCTGTTCGGATTCGCGTTTGCTGTGGGCGTAGTAGTCGTGGCCATCGATGGAGCCGAAGCGAAATTCTTCATCCACTCCGCCCGCGCCGGCGGCGTAGGCATTTCCCCGACCGTAAACCGCAACGGAGGAGATGTGGACCAGGCGGACCCGGGCGGCGCGTGCGGCGGCGACAGCGAGCCGGGTGCCTCCGACGTTCACTTTCGAAAAGTCGCTCCAGGTCCCGCGCTGAGCGATCAGAGCCGCCGAGTGGATGATGCCCGATACGCCGCGGGCTGCGCGCCGCCAGGAGGGTTCATCGGTCACGTCTCCCTCGACGACCTCCACGCCCGGTCCCTCCACGTGATGCCGGCTGGCGGGTCTGACGAGTGCCCGAACCGGGGTCCCCTCCTGCCGCAGGGCCCGAATCACGTGCCCGCCGACCAGCCCGCTTCCGCCGGTGACGAGAACCGTCACGCCGGCTCGAACCGGGGAAGAGGGAGTGGCAGCGGCGTCACCCGCCCCTCCATCATGCCGATGCGCACGGCTCCGCCGTCGGACACTTCGCGGCGCAAGATGGCCAGCCCCATCCAGACCCCCGACCCCGCAGGGCCGTCGGGGAACCAGGCGACGCTCGTCAGCCGGCCGATGTCCTTCTCTCCGTCGAGAACCGGCTGTGGCGTTCGCCAGTCGGCGGGCGGTTCGCCGGAGAGGTGAATACCGCGGAGACCGCGATTCGGGTGGCCGCGAAAGTGCACGCGGGAGACGGTTTCCTGGCCGGTGTAGCAGCCCTTGGTGTACGAGACCCCGCCGATTTCGTCGTAGCGGATTTCCTGCGGCAAAGTCTTCTCGTCGACCTCCGATCCCAGCGATGGCCACCCTGCGGCAATCCGTGCGAGCTGCAGGGCCGCCGGGTCGCCCTCGACGGCGCCGGCTGCCGTCAGCTGCTTCTTGACGGAATCGAGCGCACCTGGTGTCCCGACCCACTGCAGCGTGAATGGGGCGCCCTCGGTGGCGCGCCCGACCTCAAGGTCGCCGACGGCCTCGACGCGTCCGGGCGTTTGGGGGACAGCAACCCGGGCCGCCTCGGCGAGCGGCAGCGCGGCGGGTCCGGTCAGACGCAGCACGCGAAGGTCCGACGTCCGGTCGGCGACTTTCGCGAGGCGGGGTGGAATGGATCGCCGGAAGATGAGCGCCACCCGCTCCTGTCCCTCGGCAGCCGTGGTGAACCGGACCAGATCGCCCCGGCGGCCCGCCCAGCCGTCCGCGATGATCATCCCCTTCGGCGTGAGCACGGCTCCGAAGGCGAGTGCACCATCGCCGGGTTTCTCGATTTCGTTGGTGAGCAGTCCCTGCATGCACGCTACGGCCCCGGGGCCGGAGAGGTCGAACACGCCAGCGGGCGCAGATGCCACGACGGCGCCGGCCCGGAGTGCCTGCGCCACAGCGGGGGTGACCGAGGCGGGGCCCACCCGCGCGAGGATGGCGGGGAGGTCCGGGGTCTCCGTCATTGCAGCACCGTCTTGAGCCATGATACGACCCGCGGAACGACCTCGATCGCTGCGCGGCGATCGAGCACCAAGCCGGGGTGATTGAGCGAGGGCGCGATGTGAAAGTCCTTCGTCGGAGATCCGATTCGCTCGACGATCTCCCGGCAGGCGTACGGCGGCGAGAACAGCAGATCCCGCCCTCCCGCCAGCCCCAAGTAGGGAGTGCGAGCCCGAGACAATGACTCAAGGTAGTCGAAGCCGTCCCGCGAGAGCCAGCGTCCCTGCAGGTTCCAGGTCATCCACTGCCCGAACATCAACGCGCCTTCGTCGTCGCCCCCGAAACGCAGGGCGCGTGCGGGGAAGCGGCCGAGGGTAAGTGCGAGGGTCCGGAATCCCCAGGCGCCGGCATATCGCGTGAGCCCCATCCGTTTGGGACCCGGCGTTCCCAGTGCCACCAGCGCATCCATTCCCGGTCGTTCACGGGCGCGGGCCAATGCACCCAGTCCGATGGCGCCGCCCGCGGAATGTCCGACCACGCCGAGCCGGCGCGCGCCAATGTGCGCGCGAAGGCGCTTCATCAGGGCAGGGGCGTCGCGGTCGACCAGGTCATCGAACCACCAGGTTTTCGGGGCCGGTTCGCGGTCCGCGACTCCGTGGCCGCGGAAATCGGCGAGCCAGATGTCGAAGCCCTGTCGGGCTAGCAGGCCCGCGAAGCTCCGCAGCCAGATGGTGTGACCGGAGAACGCGCCATGCAGGAGGAGCAGGACAGGTGCGGAGGGAGGCGCGACTGGTTCGAGATGATGGAGACCGACCGTCACACCATCGGCGGTCCTGACCCGCTCGGTAATCACCCGTACCGCCCCGCGAACGCGTACGCCTCGTCGAGGACTTCGACCGGATGCCGGACGGGAATCGCGCGAGGCGCCCCAGCCAGGCCGGCGCCGATTTGCATGATGCAGCCCGGGTTGCCGGTGAGGACGACATCCGGTCCGGCCTCGCCGATTTTCGCGGCCTTTCCGGCCAGTACGGACTTGGAAAGACCGGACTCGACCACCGTGTACAGCCCCGCGGATCCGCAGCACTTCTCGGCGTCGGGGACGGAGACCAGCGTGAGCCCCTCGATACTCCGGAGCACTTTCAACGGAGCATCCGCGACCCGTTGCGCATGGAGGAGGTGACAGGGCGGGTCGTACGCGACACGCGCGCCGGGATGCTTCGCGGGCGCCGGACCCGCCTCGGCCAGCAGTTCGCTGACGTCCCGGACACGAGCGGCAAACCGGGCGGCGCGAGGATCATCGGGGAGCAGGTGGGCGTAGTCCTTCAGCAAGGCTCCGCACCCGGCACTGTTCACGACAATCGTCTCATCGCCATCCCCAAACGCGTCGAGATTCCGGCGCGCCAGCTCGCGGGCCGGCTCGACCAATCCCGCGTGGGCATGGAGGGCTCCGCAGCAGACCTGTCCCGCAGGGACTTCGGTTCGGTAAGCGTTCACCGCGAGGGTGCGGATGGTTGCGGCGTGGACGTGGGAGAAGAGGCCCTCCATGACACATCCGGAAAACAACAAGGCCGGGAATCGGGGATTCGGGATTAGGGATTGCTGGGACGTGTACGAATCCCGAATCCCCAATTCCGAATGCCGAGTCGCTGCCAGCATGCCCATGGCGAAACCGATTCGTCCTGAGCCGGCGAGACGTCCCGGCAATCCGCTTGTCCGAAGGAGACGCACCGCGGCGTAGACGAAGCGTGAGATCAGCGGCGTCGTCAGAAACCAGAGCGCGAGACGGGCGATCAGGGGGGGCGTCCGAGTCTCCGCGATGCGCTCTCGCGCGGCCTCGAGGCCGCGGCCATATCCCACGCCCGAAGGACACACGGGCTCACAGCCCCGGCAGCCGAGGCAGCGGTCGAGGTGGAATTGGAGGCCGGGATCATCGGATGCGATGAGGCCGCGTTCGAGGGATCGCATCAGCTCGATGCGGCCGCGGGGTCCGTCGGCTTCGTCGCCGGTGACGAGAAAGGTGGGACAGGCCTGGAGACAGAACCCGCAGTGGACACACGGGTCCAACGCGGCAAAGCCACCGCGGTCATTCATTCAGCGGCTTCGGCAGCCTGGACCAGGACCCCGTTCGGGTCGAAGGTCTTCCGCAATCCCGCGATCAGAGGCCCGACACCCTCCCGGTAGGCGCCGAAGTGTCCGACCGCGGATCGCACCGACCAGGGTGCCCGCTCGAGGGTGAGCGGCACTTCGCGGGCTGCGAGGGTGCGCCGGAGCTTGAGCAGCCGGTCGACGCTCGTGTCCCCCGCCCACCGCGCCGAGCCGGCAGTGGGACTCGCCAGCATCCAGTCATCTCCGACTTGATGTTGGAGAAGATCGAGCAAACCGTCGGAGCCGTCGGGCAGCCCCCCGACCCGGAACACCACCGGCTTGGTGGCGAACCCCTCGGCGGCGTGCTGCCAGAACCGCTGCGCTTCTTCTCCACGCAGCGGCGACAGCCGTCCCCCTCCCGCGATCCGCAGCTCCTGCTCCGCCGCGGCCACGTGCGGCGGAGAACCGACCAGGCGGACCGCCAGCATCCACCGCTCGCGCCGGGCGGGAGCCGGCGACAGCAGCTCGAGCGCGGCGGGTTCGAGCATGGCGGCATTGATGTCGTCCACGGCGTTGGTGAGATCTTCGCGGGAGCCTTCGAGCACCCACGTGACATCGGCTCGTGGAAGGGTGCGGAGCCGGAGGTGCGCGAGGACGATGACGCCGAATGCGCCGAAGGCGCCGGTCTCGAGCCGGGTCAGATCGTACCCGGCGACGTTCTTCATGACCTTGCCGCCGCTCTGAATCAGCCGGCCATCGCCGGTCACGAACGCGAGTCCGAGCAGGTGGTCGCGGACGCTGCCGTAGCCCAGGCGAAGGGGGCCGGCGCTCGCGGTCGCGACCACGGAGCCGAGGGTGCGGCCGGCAAGTCCGGGGGGGTCCAGCGCGAGCCAGGCGCCGCGGTCCGCCAGCTCCCGGCGCAACACATCCAGCCCGACCCCCGACTCGGCGGTGACCGTGAGGTCCTGACTCTCGAGGGCCGGGATCTTGTCGAGGCGGCGCGTAGTGAGGATGAGGTCGGCGGGCGCATCCCCCGGCATCCAGGTCCCGGACCCTTCCACGCGGACCTTCCATCCTTCGGCGTTGGCCGTGGAGAGGAGTAGGGCGACCGCATCGGGGGCCGCGGGCGCGATGCGAGGTGGCTCGTCGCCGGACCGGCGTTCAAGCACGGCGTCCTGGCCCAGCAAGGTCGTGATTTTTTCGATCAGGCTCACGCGGCGCTCCATTCCCGGCACGCGTGCAGCGGCACGACTTTTCCGGGGTTGACCCTTTGATCCGGATCGAACACCCGGCGGACCGCGTGCATCGCCGCCAGCGATTCCCCATCGAAGATGGCGGGCATGTACCGGAGCTTGTCCACCCCAACCCCGTGCTCACCGGTGATTGTACCTCCCGAGGCGATACAAGTCTTCATGATCTCGGCGCTTGCCGCTTGCACGCGCTCGTGCTCGTCAGGGTTGGTGGCGTCGAACGAGATGTTGGGGTGAAGGTTGCCGTCCCCCGCATGGAAGACGTTGCTCACCCGCAACCGGTACCGGGCCGCGATCGCGCCGATTTCCTCGAGGACGTCCGGGAGGGCGGTGCGCGGGACGACGGCGTCCTGGACCACCAGGTCACGGGACAGCCGGCCCATCGCGCCGAACGCCTTTTTCCGTCCCTGCCAGAGCCGCTCGCGTTCAGCGGAGTCGGATGCGGCTTTGACGCTCCGTGCTCCGTGGGCCCTGAGCAGTGCGTCCACGGCCTCGGCATCCGAGGTGACGGCGGATTCGAACCGCCCGTCCAGCTCCACCAGCAGCACCGCGGCGGCGTCTCGCGGATAGCCCGCGGCGTAGACGGAGTCCTCGACGGCGCCGATGCACGACTGGTCCATCATCTCGAGCGCGGCCGGGACCACGCCACTCGCGATGATCCCCGACACCGCCTCACCGGCGGCACGGAGCGACAGGAAGTCGGCGAGCAGAGTACGGACGGCGCGGGGGAGGGGCGTGAGTTTGACGGTGATCCGGGTGACGACGCCGAAATTGCCCTCGGATCCCACGAATCCCCCGACGAGATCGGGGCCCCAGGCGTCTCCGGCCGGAGAGCCCAGCTCCACCACGGACCCATCCGCGAGGACGACCTCGAGCGACAGGATATGGTTGGTCGTGACCCCGTACTTGAGGCAGTGCGGACCGCCGGCATTCTCGGCGACGTTACCACCCACGGTGCAGGCGGACTGACTGGAGGGGTCCGGCGCGTAGTGGAGACCGAGGGGGAGGACGGCGGCGGAAAGCTTGAGATTAACGACGCCGGGTTCCACGATGGCGCGGCGGTTGAGTGGCTCGATCGCCACGATGCGGTTGAGCCGGGTCAGGACGACCAGGACTGCATCCTCCGATGCCAGCGCTCCACCCGAGAGGCCCGTTCCCGCGCCCCGGGGCACGAACGGGACGTTCCGGGCGGCGAGGAGCCGCACGACGTCAATGAGCTCCTCGCGGGTGCCGGGGAGGACGACGATGCCGGGTACCGTCCGGTGCGTCGGGAGGCCGTCCGCGGCGTAGGTGAGCCGTTCCGCGGTCGACGCCCGCACGTGGTGTACTCCGACGATATCGGCGAGTGCAGAGGCGAGGTCGGAAGGAAGGGCCACGATACAAGTATATAGAAAGCGAAGGGGGCCAGGATTCCGCCCTGGCCCCCGGTGATCCGTCAAACCGTGTGAGCTAAGCTGCGCGCCAGAACCCCTTCAGGGCCCTGCCGTCAGGCGACTCGCGCAGCTTTTCAAACGCCCGCTCGCGGATTTGGCGGATTCTCTCACGGGTCACTCCCATGAGCGCGCCGATTTTCTCGAGGGTCATCGCCTCGCTGCCTTCCTCGAGTCCATAGTAGAGATAGAGAATCTTGCGTTCGCGGGGAGCCAGATACTTCTGGAAGATGCGGTCGATGAACTCACGCATCAGCTTGCCGTCGGTGGTGTCTTCGATCTCGCCGCCTTCGATGCCGGCGAACCGCTCGCCCAGCGTCGCCGCATCCTTGTCGCTCCGGTCGACCGGGGCGTCGAGCGACAGCTCGGCGGCGGTCATGCGGCGTGCGGTCCGGACGTTTTCGACGGTGTCTTCGAGCGCGGTGGCGATTTCGGAATCAGTCGGCTCGCGGCCGAGCTCCTGCGAGAGGAAGGTCTCGGTGCGGCTCATGCGGATCAGCTGGGAATTCTGATTCAGGGGGATCCGGACGCTGCGGGTCTGCTCGGCGAGAGCCTTCAGCACGGCCTGCCGGACCCACCACACCGCGTACGAGATGAACTTCACGCCCTGATCGGGATCGAATTTCTTGACGGCTTTGAGGAGGCCCTCATTGCCGATGGCCACGAGCTCGGAGAGATCGAGTCCGTGCCCCTGGTATTTCTTCACGTAGGAGATGACGAACCGGAGATTGGCCGTGACCAGGCGCTCGGCGGCGCGCTCATCACCCTTTTGGACGCGCCGGGCCAGCCGACGCTCTTCCTCGGGGTCTTTGATCAACGGGAGTTTCTGAATGTCCTGCAGATACTGGTCGAAGGCGCCAGACGGAGTAGAGCGGAAGAACGCCTTTGCCTTGCCTGTGGACGACCGGGCCATGCACGGCACTCCCATCTTCGGCTGTGACGTTTTTGAGGGGGACGGTGCACCAAACACGCGTCCGGAGCCTTCTGGAAACGCTGGCCAATATAGGACTTGACTCAGAATGGTGCAAATTCCCGCAGTTATCAACACTACAAGTTGTTGCTGCTACGGTTCAGTGCGAGGTTTGTCCACTATCAACACCTCCTGTGGAGAAAGCATTCGAATGCGCCGAAAGCGGCTGTGTGGAGAGGTGGAAATCGTGTGGGAAGTGATTGAGTGATATGTGATTACTGTTTGACCGCCAACAGGTCACGGATCACACTCTCTTGGGCTGCGACTGTCCACCCGCTCGAGACGCCGCCATGCATCGCGCCGATGGTGCGCGGCAATGCGAAGCGTAAATCGCCGGACCGCGACTTCTTGTCGTTCCGCATTTTCGAAATCAGCTGATCCACTGACGCGGCCGGCGGTCTCGTGACCGGCAAACGGTAGGTCACGAGCACGCGCGCGAGCCGTTCGGCGGTTCCTGACTCCGCGATGCCGAGCGATTCGGCGAGCCGCGACTCGTACGCCATTCCGATCGCGACCGCTTCACCGTGGAGCAGCGAGTACCCACTCGCGGCTTCCACTGCATGACCCACCGTGTGCCCGAAATTGAGCGCGGCGCGGATGCCTGCCTCGCGCTCATCGGCCGCGACGATCCCGGCTTTGATTTCCACCGAACGGGCGACCAGCCGCTCGAGCGCCGGATCCTTCCTTTCCGACACCGCGTCGCCGTCGCGCTCGAGAAACCCGAAGTAGTCGGCGTCCGCGATGACGCCATGCTTCACCGCTTCGGCGACACCGGCGGCGTACAGCGCCGCGGGGAGCGAATCAAGAGTGTCCAGGTCGGCGAGAACGAGTCGCGGCTGATGAAACGCACCCACCAGGTTCTTCCCCGCCGGCGTGTTGACGCCCGTTTTTCCGCCGATCGACGCATCGATCATCGCCAGGAGGGTGGTCGGTACCTGTACGAACGGAATGCCACGCAGGTACGTCGCGGCGACGAACCCGGCGACGTCACCCACCACGCCACCACCGACGGCCACGATGCAGGCGTCACGACCCACGTGATGGGCCAGGAGCCGGTCGGTCAGATCGGCCCACGTTTCCCGGGTCTTCCGGCCCTCGCCGGCCGGGAAGCTGAGCAGGGGAGCGCTGAGATCGTTCGCCGCCTTCCGGGCGTACGTGCGCTCGATCTGGTCGTCTGCGATCACCACGTAACGGGCGGCGGGCGCGTGCCGGGACAGGAGGGTCGTGAGGTCCTTCAGAAGACCCCGGCCCACCAGCACGTCGTAGGACGCGTCGTGTCCCTCCCCGGCCTCGCCGCCGAGGGAGACCCGGACCGTTACCACTGGAGCTCGGGGTGTCCCGCGGCCTGATTGGCCGAGCGAGCCAGAACGAACAGGAGGTCGGAAAGCCGGTTCAAATAGATCAGCACTTCCTTCGGAATCGCCTCGCTCCGCGCGAGCGCCACGACTGCCCGCTCCGCCCGCCGGCACGTGGTCCGTGCGACGTGGAATGCCGCGCCTTTGGGGCTGCCGCCCGGGAGAATGAAGCGATCGAGGGGCTTGAGGCCCTGTTCCAGGCGGTCGATCGCCTGTTCGAGAACGGCGATCCGTTCGGCGCTGACGGGGGCGGGGGGCGTCTTCAGCTTCTTCGGATCGGGAGTGGCGAGGATGGCGCCGGCCGTGAATAGGTCCCGCTGAATTCCTTCGAGGAGCGCAGACTCCCAGCCGGCGGGATCAAGGGACGCGGCGAATCCGACCGCGGCATTCAGAGAGTCGACCTCGCCGTACGCCGCGACCCGCGGGTGGTCCTTGGGAACCCGGCCCCCCCCGAACAGGCCCGTGTCTCCGGCGTCTCCGGTCTTCGTGTAGATCTTCACAGGGCGGAACCTATCGCTGCAGATGTGGCCGCGCGAGGCGCGCTTGTTGGTCGGTGGCTCTCCCGTTACCCTTGGGCCCATGCAAGACATCGTGGACATCACCATCATCGGCGCCGGGCCCACGGGCCTGTTCGGTGCGTTCTATGCCGGGATGCGCGGTGCCAGCTGCCGGATCATCGACAACCTGGATCAGGTGGGTGGTCAGCTCGCCGCCCTCTATCCTGAGAAATACATCTTCGACGTCGCCGGCTTCCCGAAGATTCTGGCCAAGGACCTGGTCAAAGGCCTGGCGGAGCAGGCGGCCCAGTTCCGGGCCCCGGTGCATCTGGGGCAGAACGTGGTCGGCCTCAAGAAGGAAGACGATGGCCGGCCCCTTTTCATTATTACGACCGATCAGGACCAGTTCCCCTCGCGTACGGTGATCATCGCGGGGGGCATCGGTGCGTTCACCCCCCGCAAGCTTCCGCTGAAGGACGCCGATCAGTGGCTGGGGAAGGGGCTCCACGACCGGGTGCTCGACCCGAAGGTCTTCAAGGGGAAGCGCGTTCTCATCGTCGGTGGCGGTGATTCGGCGTTCGACTGGACCGTCAACCTGCACCCGATCGCCAAATCGATCCTGATGATCCATCGCCGGGACGGATTCCGGGCCCATCAGGCGACGGTGGATCAGGTGCAGAAGATGCATGGGGCGAAGCAGGTGGAGTTGCGGACCTTCTGGGAGCTGAAGGCGATTCAGGGCGGCGGCCAGATCGAGTCGGTGGTCATCCACAACAACCAGACCAAGACGGAAGAGACGCTGCCGATGGACTGCGTCCTGCCCCAGCTGGGATTCGTGTCATCCCTGGGGGCGATCGCCGAGTGGGGGCTGGAGATCGAGAAGCACGAGATCAAGGTGAACCAGACGATGTCCACCAGCGTCCCCGGCATCTACGCCGCCGGCGATATGGCCACCTATCCGGGCAAGCTGAAGCTCATTGCGACCGGCGTCGCTGAAGCCTCGATTGCCGTCAACCATGCCGTGCACTTCATCAATCCTTCCGCGAAGTTCGAGCCGGGACACAGCTCGAACATGGCGATCTTCGGGCAGAAGGACGACTAGCTACTTCGTCTTCCCTATCTCCACCACAATCGAATCGATCTGAGCGAGCATCAGCCGGTCACGCACGTTGTGCGTGTTCGCCTGGATGCTGAACGTCCAGGTCTTGCCACCCGGCTTCTCGATGTAGCCGGAGAGCGA
The DNA here is from genome assembly GCA_035631315.1 of Gemmatimonadales bacterium. Taxonomy (GTDB): domain Bacteria; phylum Gemmatimonadota; class Gemmatimonadetes; order Gemmatimonadales; family GWC2-71-9; genus 40CM-2-70-7. The sequence continues at coordinate 30,450 of DASQIZ010000109.1, read as the reverse complement.
ATTCACGCGGTCGATGCTTCCGGTCTTGGCCACGACGATGCTATCGACGGGGGTTCCCGTGAACCGGCGGAGGAGCGATCCGGGGCGCGCGGCGTGAGGCAGGCCGGCGATAAAGGGCGCCCGCTTGGGATGCCGGTGCATGTACGCGAGCAGCTGCACGAAGGCATGTGGGGTGATCAGGTTGCCGGCGGAAAGGCCCGAGCCGTCCTCGATCGAAAAGGCCGTCGAGTCGATGTGCACGGAGTCGATGAGGAAGCGCCGCTCCACGTCCAACCCGGCGTCCCACGATCCCACGCCCCGGAACTCCCGTCCCAGGATCTTGAGCAACATCTCCGCAAACCAGTTCTGACTGGTATTGAGAATGGGGAAGATGATGTCGGGCAGGGGGCGCCCCAGATAGTCCACGAGCGCCGGGTTCGACCGGACACTCCTGTACGCCATGGAATCGGTCGTGCTGATGGCCCCGCCAAGGACCGAAATGCCTCGCCGCTCGAGGGCGGTTTCGAGGGCGCGGGCGGCGTATAGGTTCGGGTCGGGAAGGGCGAAGCTCTCGATCCACGGCTTCCGGCCCAGGGCCACCGTCCCATTCGCCCAGATGTTCAGGGTCCCAGGTGCCCGGTAGAACTCATCGCCGATCGAGGATCCTGAATCGGCGGGGACGGTCCGGGCCCGGTTCTCGAACGTGATCAATCCCACGTCCGGGGACCACGTGACGACCGGAGGGGCGTCGACGGCGGATCCCGGCGCGATGTGAAAGTCCACGCTGTTGTCGTGGAACCCCAGCCCCGACACCGGGGCCGCATACCACCAATTCAGGTCCCAGGCGTTCCACCCCGGCGCGGTGAGCGTCGGCTCGAAGTACGAACCATCCCCCACCAGCTTGCCGCTGATCCGTCGCACGCCTTTTGCCCAGAGAGACTCGGCGATGGCGTCCATGGCGGTGAACGCCGAGTCGCACGCGCCGGCGGCGAGTGTGTCGATGCCGAAGCAGCGCTCCGAGAAGGTCGGGTCGCCGCGGCCGTAGAGGATCAGATCGCCCGAAAGGACGCCGCCCGACAGGGAGCCGTTGGTGTAGAGGCTGGTACGCACCCGGTAGTCGGGCGGGAGGAGCACCGTCGCCGTCGACGTGACGACGAGCTTGGTGTTGCTCGCGGGCACCCGGTACCGGTCGCCGTCCCGCTGATATCGAACGTTTCCATGGTCGTCGCTGACGTACACGCCCCACTGCGCGCGGTCGAACGGGGGCTCGTCGAGCAGCGTGTTGATCCGGTTTTCGAGTGACCCGCGGAGCGGCTTCGTGCGTGGTGCGGGTGACTGGGCTGCCAGAGTCGACAGGGGGAGCGACAGGGCGAAAAAGAGGATCTGAATGCGCATTGAATGGTGTCGAAAAGGTTGACAGTGCACCGGAAGTTGCCCAACATACAGGACTTATAAAGTCACGTCAATTGCGCTCTTGTACGATGGCTCTGTTCGCCGCAGTGACCCTCGCGGCTCCAACGCTCCCCCTCGCTGCTCAGACCGACCAGCGGGTGGTCCGCGGGCTGTCCTTCGTAGGCAACCAGTCCATCGACAGCTATACGCTCAGCTCGGCTATCGCCACGACGCCCTCCGCATGGCTGGCACGCACCTGGTGGGTGCGTTGGCTCGGATTGGGGGAGAAGCGGTACCTCGATGAGATCGAATTCCGGCGGGACGTCGTCCGCCTTCTTCTATTGTACCGCCAGAGTGGGTACATGCGGGCCCAGATCGACACCGTGGTGACGCGCACCCCGGATGCGGCATGGATCACCTTTCGCATCACCGAAGGCCCGCCGGTGCGGGTGACGCGCCTGACCATCAACGGGGTCGCCGGCATTCTGGACACGGCGGCCGTACGGAAAGACCTGCCGCTCAAGGTCGGCGCGCCCTTCAACCGGTTCCTGTTTCAGGCGTCAGCCGACACCATCGTTGCGCGCCTCCGGAACCTGGGACACCCGGCCGCCGAAGTCCTCCGGAATTTCGACTCGAACGCGGACTCCCTCGTCGCCACGGTGACGCTTGATGCGGAGCCCGGTGCGTACGCGAAGATCGGCACCATCCAGGTTCGTGGGCTCCAGCGGGTGGACACCACCACCGTCCTCCATGCCATTCCCATTCACGCGTCCGACATTTACCGCCAGGACCAGATCTACGAGAGTCAGCGGAACCTCTACAGTCTGGGTCTGTTCAACTCCGTCACCGTAGCCCCGGCCGACTCGCTGGACCCCGACGACAGCGTGGTGAATGTCGCGGTGCAGGTGGCTGAAGGCCCCCGCCATGCGGTGCGCGGAGGCGTCGGGTACGGCTCGGTGGACTGCTTCCGGGCGCAGGCCGGGTGGTCGGCGTTGGACTTCGCGGGGGGCGGGCGGTCCCTCGATCTGAACGGGAGCGTCTCGAAGCTCGGCGTGGGGTACCCCACCAACGGCGGCTTTCAGAAGAATGTGTGCAGTTATTTGAGAAACGATTCAACCGCGGACACGCTGAACTACTCGCTGTCGGCCACCCTGTCGCAGCCGTCGTTTCTGTCACCCCGGCATACGGCCTCGGTGACGGTCCTGGGCGAGCGGCGCTCGGAGTACAAGGTCTACACCCGCCAGGACGTCGGCGCGAATGCCGGCGTCGTGTTCAACGCGCATCGCGACGTTCCCCTGTCCGTGGGGTACGGTGTGTCGGTGGGCCGCACCATCGCCAGCTCCGGCCTGCTCTGCGCGCTTTTCCGGGCCTGTGACGCGCAGGATCAGGCGCAGTTGGTCAACACCCGGCGTTTTGCGGCGGTGAATGCCAGTGCCATCCGAGACCACGTCAATAACATTCTCGATCCGACCGACGGAAGCCGCTTCACCCTCACGTTCAGCCACTCGTCCCGGTTCGTCGGGGCCGATCCGTTCTACGATTTCAACCGTGGTGAACTCGAGTACGCACAGTACTTCTCCCTGGGTCGCAGTACCGTCTTCGCGTGGCGCATGCGGGGCGGACTCATTCTCGGCGGGACCTCCCCCCTGGCCGGACAGAGTACGAAATTCGTGCCCCTGGAGCAGCGCTTCTACGCCGGCGGTCCGAACTCGGTGCGCGGCTACGGGAGAAACGAGCTGGGCCCGACTGGCTACTTCATTACCGACACTACCCCCGGCGCGCGCCGGGTACAGGGGCAAGACACGGTCTGGAACTCGCTCCAAACCGCTCCGCTGGGAGGGAACGCGGTCGTGGTGATGAACGCGGAGCTGCGGTTCGCGACCCCCATTCTCCCGGACCGGATGCGGTTCGCCCTGTTTGTCGACGTGGGACAGGTGTGGGAGCGCGGTGACTCGCTGAACCCGATCTCCGGGCTCCGCGTGACTCCCGGCGCCGGTCTGCGCTTCGCCACACCCCTGGGGCCGGTCCGTCTGGACGCCGCCTATCGCAGCCAGGGTACCGAGGCCGGCGTGCTGTACTACATCGACAAGAACACGCACGTCCTGTCGGTGCGCGATCAGCAGTACCAGCCCCCGATCCCCTCGTCGTTCTGGCAGCGGTTGTACTTCCAATTCGCCGTGGGGCAGGCCTTCTAGTGCGGCGCTCCCTCGCGGTCCTGCTCTGGATCATCGCCGGGCTGCTCGCCTGCTTCCTCGGCACGCTGTCGGCGCTGGTGAACACCTCGGCCGGCCGGGCCCTCCTGGGCTCGGTCGCGCGGGCCACCGCAGCCAGTGCGGTGGGAGGCCGGATCGAAATCGGAGGCGTGCATGGGTCACTGCTCACCGATCTCCAGCTGACCGAGGTCCGGCTCTATGACCCTGACTCGACCCTGGTGGCGGAGCTCCCGCAGGTTGGTCTGTCGTACCGTCTGCTCGACCTGCTCGCGGGACGGGTCGTGCTGCGCGACGTCACGCTCGACCACCCCTATGTGAATCTCCTGCAGCACAAGAGCGGCCGGCTCAACATCGAGGAGCTGCTGCACCTCGGTGAGCACCATGACGGTCCGAAGAGCGCGGACCCGGCCGCCTTGATTCTGCTTCGGAATGTGCGGATCGATGACGGGACCGTGCTCCTGCGGTTGCAGGAGCGCCCCACACGATCCGATTCGAATGCCGAGATCGAGAATGCCGGGGCCGATGGAAGGCGGCGCGTGCGGCGGTTCGAGCACGTGAACGCGTCGGTCCGCGCTCTCCGCATTTCGTCTCCCTCACCGACAGAGCGGGGAATCCGCATCGACGTCGACTCGCTGTCGACGCTGGTGAGCGACCCCAAGGTCACCGTGCGTCACCTCACGGGTCGGGCGATCATTGCCGGTGATTCGCTGGACGCGAACTTCCCGGTCGTAGGTCTCCCGGCGACCCGCGCGACACTCACCGGCATGTTCCGCTGGCCCCATGGCCCGGTGCTCTACGACCTCGACGTGCGGGCCGACAGCGCCACGCTCTCGGATCTCCGCTTCATCGTCCCCGATTTCCCCGGCGGCGCCGTCTATCACGGCGCCGCGCAGGTGAAGTCGCATGGCCCCGGCCTCCTCGAGATCCATCTCGACCCGCTGGATCTGACGTACCACGGTGGCCGGCTCACCGGGCGTGTCACGGCCCTCTCGCGGGCCGGCGTCGGGATCGCCGCCCTGAACGGTGGAGACCTGACGGCGCAGAACTTCGATTTGGCGTTCGCCGAGCCCTTCATTGATTCGCTGCCGCTCCTGGGACGGCTGGACGGACACGCGACCGTGGATGGCGACATCGACGCCCTGGCGATGGATGTCGATTGGACCTTCCGTGATTCTCTGGTGCCGGGGTGGCCGGTTTCGCATATCCGGGGGAGCGGAACGGTCGGCGTCGGGGCGCCGCTGGGGCTCCGGTTCTCGCCCTTCACCGTGCAGACGGCGGACATCGATCTGGGGACCGCGCGGCGCGTGATTCCAGGCCTGCCGCTCAAGGGCACGCTCGACGCGTCGGGCACGCTGACCGGGCGTATTCGCAACGTGCACTTCGCCGGCTCCATGCGGCAACACGACGGGCCCGCGCCGGCGACGGTGGCGCGCGGGTCGCTGGCCTTCGACTCGCGGACCGATACGCTGGGCGTCAATGCCGATCTCACGGCGGACACCCTCTCGTTCGACGGCCTTCGGTCGAGCTTCCCCGGGCTGCCCGTTCAGGGCTCAGCGGCGGGGACGCTCAAGGCGACGGGCACGCCGGGCGCGCTGGCGACGCATCTCGATCTGAAGGGCCTGTCCGGTTACGGGCACGTAACGGCCGACGGCACGCTGGATCTCACGCCCGGACGTTTCGGCAGTCGCGACGCGCAGCTGTCCTGGAGCGATCTGGATCTTCGGGACTGGATCACGGGAGCGCCCCCGAGCCGACTGGCCGGGCACGCCACCGGCACCATCGAGGCGGACACTGGCCGGTCCCCTGAAGGATCGTTCGCCGCGAGGATGGATCCTTCGATGATCGCCGGCGCCGCGCTGGACGGCGGTTATATCGGCGCACGCTTTGCCGACAACCATCTGTATCTCGATTCTCTTCTGCTTCATCAGCCGGGCATCCGCGTCACGGGGCTCGGGGATATCGGCTGGCACCGCCCGGCGGCGGGTTCACTCATCGTGGACGTCGAAGCGGACTCGATCGACGGCCTCGACTCCCTGCTGACCTGGGTCACCGGTCGCGATCGCGCGCCGGACGGATCGCTCGGTCCTTTGATCGGCGACGCGCGCGCCAGTGTGACGCTCGATGGCTCACTCGATTCGCTGGCGATGACCGTCCGGGGATCATTCGACCGTCTGCGCGCACGGGGCCTGGTCTTCTCCGGGGCGCTCGCTCACTTGCAGATGCTGCCGGGCCCGGTTCCCCGATTCGCCGCGGACGTTTCCTTCGACTCGGCGCGCGGGCTGGGGGAGCGCCTGACGTCGACGCGCGCGGCGGCGCGCGGGACGGCTGACTCCCTCTCCTGGAATCTGCTGGCCGGGCTCGGCGATCTCGCGAAGGTCGCCGGTGGCGGACGCCTGCACCGGAGCGCGGAGATCACCGCGGCCGGAATCGATTCTCTCGCCGTCACGGCTCCCGGCGGGATGTGGACACTCGATGACCCGGTGGACGTCGCGATCACCGACACCGCGATCCGCGTCGGCCGAATCTCACTCTCTCAGAAGGACGGGCAGGGGAAGGTGTCGGGGCTGGCGAACCTGCGGCAGGACGGCCCCGGGCAGGCCAATCTCCAGGCCGTCGGAGTCCCGATCGCCGGTGTGTACGCGCTCCTGGAGCGGGACACGACGGGTGTCGGCGGTACCATGACGGCGACCCTCGGCATCGCCGGCACGCGGGCGCAACCGACATACACCGGGTCGTTCGCCATGTCCGGCGCGTCGTTCGGGGACTTCAGCACTCCATACGTGGACGGGACCATCGAGTATCAGAACCAGCGACTCGACGGGACGATGCACGTGTGGCGGTCAGGCCAGCGGGTGCTGAACCTGACGGCCCACCTTCCGCTCGATCTGGCCCTCCAGCGCGTCGACCACCGCGAGCTTCCCGACACGCTGATGGTGCGGGCGGTGGCGGACTCCGTCGACCTTTCCGTGCTCGAGGCGATCACCCCGACCCTCAAGCGCGTCTCCGGCTACCTGTCCGCCGATGCCGGCATCCGGGGGACCTGGACCGCACCCCGCCTCGACGGGTCGGTCGCGATCGACTCCGCCGCCGCGACGATCCCATCGATCGGTGCCCGGTACGAGCAGCTGCGGGGGCGCTTCAACCTGTCGGGCGACACCATCGGCGTGCAGTCGCTCACCGCCCGCAGTGATAAAGGGACCGCGACCGTCACGGGGTACGTCCGGCTCGACCAGCTGTCCAAGCCGGTCCTGGCGCTGCACATCTCGGCGGACCGGTTCAAGGCGCTGGACATCAGGAATTCCCTGGCCGTCACGGCGAGCGCGGAGCTCGACCTGACCGGCCCCGTCTTCGGCGCGACGGTGCGGGGCCGGGGCACCGTGACGAGCGGCGTGTTGTACTTCGCCGACCTCGTGAACAAGCGCGTGATCAACCTGGATTCCCCGGATCCCTGGATCGCCTCTCTTATCGACACCTCGCTGGCCGACCTGATCAAGCGGGAGCGCCTGGGTCCCGCCTTCCAGAGTGTGTTTCTGGACAGCCTGCGGGTGGATGCGCTTCACCTGACGATGGGCAACGACGTGTGGCTCCGGTCGAGCGAAGCGAACATCCAGCTCACCGGCTCCGTGGACATGAACAAGCGACTGAAGAACTACCTGATCTCGGGCATCCTGCAGACGCCACGCGGCACCTATCGGCTGAACCTGAAGCCGGTAACCAAAGACTTCACCGTCATTCAGGGAACGGTGACGTTCTTCGGCACTCCGGACCTCGACGCGGGATTGAACATCCGGGCGACGCACGTGGTCCACCAGGCCAGTACCACCGCGGCCTTGAGCGCCGGCGACATCACCGTGACCGCAAACATCGGCGGCACCCTGTTCGTGCCCAAGCTGACGCTCTCGGCGGACCAGCCCAACTTGTCTCAAAGCGACATCATCTGGTATCTCCTCTTTGGGCAGCCATCGGCGTCGGTCGGCAGCGAGGGGGCCCTCGCGAACCGGAGCGCGATGGTGACATCCGCGGTCGCCGGTCTCGTCTCCGGCCAGCTCGAGCAGAGCGTCGTTTCAGATCTTGGGATTCCCATCGACTACTTCGAGCTGCATCCGGAGAGCGCGCCCGGAAGCGGATTGTCCGGCGCGCAGCTCGCGGCCGGATGGCAGATCGGCCGGAAGACGTTCCTGGTCCTGAACGCCGGCTATTGCGGAGGCAACGGGAGCGGCAGCGGTGGCGGACTCGACCTCAGCAACACCCTGGGGGCCAGCCTGCAGTTCCGAATCAGTCCGGAGTGGCGCACCGAGGCGAGCTTCGAACCGGTCACGATCTGCAATCAGACCTTCCTCAACGGGCTCGCGGGCGGCGGTACCACCCGGCAGGTCGGTCTCGATTTGTTCTGGGAGCGCCGCTACTAGTGCCCCGCGTCCTGCTCATCACGAATCCGGCGGCAGCCCGGACCGATGCGCGCGCCGTCCTTTCGGTACGGGACATCCTGCGCGGCGCGGGCTGGCGGGTGGAAGTGCTGGCCACCGCGGCCCCCGGCGACGCCCGCCGCTTCGCGACCGAGGCGGCCACCGAGGGGCATGGCGGGTTCGATGCCCTCCTGTCGGTGGGCGGGGACGGCACGGCGATGCAGGTGGCCGCGGGTCTGGTTGGAACCGGCATCCCCCTCGGGCTCGTCGCGGGCGGCACCGGCAACATCCTGGCCCGCAACCTCCGCCTGCCGACCGACCCGGTGCGCGCGGCGCGCGCGATCCTCAAAGGCGTTCCCTACGCGATGGATCTGGGGCGCGTCCCCCGTTCCGATGGCGACCACTTCTTCGCGGTCTGCGCCGGGGCAGGCTACGACGCGCAGATCATGGCTGCGACGGATACGATGTTCAAGCGTCGTTGGAAAATCGGTGCCTACTTCTACAAGGCCCTGGCCACGCTTCCGCAGGTCAATACCGTCAAGCACCGGGTCACGATCGACGGCGTCGAACATATGGTCGACGCGGCCATGGTGCTCATCGCGAACTGCCGCGAACTGGTGCCCCGGGTCGTGAAGGTCTCTCCGGTGGTTTGGCCGAATGACGGCGTCTTCGACGTCATCGCGCTGCGGGCCGATGGGGCGTTCGACAGTGTCGTGTCGTTCCTCACGTTCCTGCGCACCAGCGGCGCGAGCGATCCCTCGGGGCGGATCTGGAGCGCCCGGGGCCGGAGCATCAAGGTGGAAGAGGCGCAGGGCGCACCACGACCCATTCAGCTCGACGGCGAGCTGGCCGGCGGAACGCCACTGCACGTCGACGTGGTACCAGGTGCCCTGACCGTTCTGGTCGATCCCGCAACCGTCCCCGGAGGCGTGGGGAAGGGGAGCTCGAATGGCCGATAGCATCCTGCTCATCGACGATGACGAAGGGGTCCTGCGCTCGATCGGAGCCTATTTCGAGCGGCTGGGCGCCGAGGTCTATCGCGAGGGGACGGTGAAGGAGGGGCTCGACACGTTCGACCGCGTGCGCCCCGACGTCGTGGTGCTCGATCTCCATCTGCCCGACGCCGACGGGCTCACGGCCCTCGAGCAGCTCCGGGCCAAGAACGCGGCGGTGGTCCTCCTCACCGGGCATGGGGACATCCAGACCGCCGTGCAGGCGATGCAGCTCGGCGCCGAGAACTTCCTGACCAAGCCGGTCGACATGCCGCACCTCGCGGCGGCGGTCGCGCGCATTTCGGAAAAGGTGCGTCTCCGGCGACAGAATGAGCGTCTCGCGGCCGGTGGGGCCGGCGAGGGACTCGACGGGCTGGGCGTGTCGTCGACCATGCAGGAGCTTGCCCGCCAGGTGAAGCTCCTGGCGTCAAGCGAGCGCACCACGGCGCTCCTCACCGGGGAGAGCGGCACGGGCAAGGGCTGGGCGGCGCGCCTGGTGCATCGACTGAGCCCGAGATCCACGGGTCCGTTCATCGAAGTGAACTGCGCCGGGCTGTCGGCCACGTTCCTCGACTCGGAGCTCTTCGGTCACGAGCGCGGCGCGTTCACGGACGCGAAAGAGAAGAAGCAGGGGCTCTTCGAGCTGGCGGATGGCGGCACGCTCTTCCTGGACGAGATCGGCGACCTCGCGGCTGAGCTCCAGCCGAAACTCCTGAAGGTGCTCGAGACCAAATCGTTCCGGCGGCTCGGAGGCACGCGAGAGCTGACGGTGGATGTCCGCCTGATCGCGGCGACGAACCGGGATCTGGTGAGCGACGTGAATGGGGGACGGTTCCGGGAGGATCTCTACTACCGGCTGTCGGTGATGCCCCTGCGCATGCCGGCGGTCCGGGACCGCTCGCGGGAAGACCGGATCGCCCTGCTCACCCGCATCCTGGGCGACCTGCAACGCCAGCTTCCGGGGTCCCCTTCCGAGTGCTCAACCGAAGCTCTGGACCGCCTGCTCTCCGCGCCCTGGCCCGGGAACGTCCGCGAGATGCGCAACGTTCTGGAGCGGGCGATGATTCTGGCGCGGGGTCAGCCGCAAATCGCACTGGAGCACCTGCCGGCCGAGCTCCGGCGCAGCGCGACCGGATCGCGGCACCAGCCGCAGAGCCTGGCGGACGTGGAGAAATCGCAGATCGAGCGGGCCCTGCGACATCATGGCGGAAACCGCACGCGGGCCGCCAGGGAGCTCGGCATTTCGCGCGCGACGCTGATCAACAAGATTAAGGCGTACTCACTGGATCTCTGAGGTCTCGGATGGCGGAGAAAGAGAAGCTCAAGGAACATGACGGGATGAGATGCCGAGCCTGCGGGAACGAAGAGCGGGCGTCCGAGGGCTATCCGTGTCAGGACTGCGGGACCTTCATCTGCTTGATCTGCACCTTCCGGGGGGTGACCCGCTGCAAGGCGTGCCAGGAAAAGGCGGGCGCGGCGAGCTAGAGGCCGCGCACCCGGATTTCCTTCCGTACTTCGTCTTCCGTCATCCCCAGCTCCTTCGCCAGGGTCTTGATCGCGGCGTCCGCCCCGGCCCATTCGCGGGCCGCGGCGAGGGCCCCGAAGGCCACGTCTTCCAGTGCCGCAGTCCGCTCCTCGAGCTCGCGGGTGCGGACCTGCACTTCACTGGACAGCCACCGCTCGAGCTCCCGGCGCTCCATCTCCAACTGGCGCCGGCGGAGCGCCGTCCGCATCGCGAGCTCCAGCTCGTCCAGGTCCACCGGTTTGATGAGATAGTCGTACGCGCCGAGCTTCAGGCATTCGACTGCCGTGCGGGGCTCGTCGACGGCGGTGAGCATCAGGATGGCGACATCGGGGTCTCGTTCGAGCACGCGGGGGACGAGCTCGACACCGCTGACGCCGGGCATCCGGACGTCGCACAACATCAAGTCGACACGGTTCTGGGCCACGCGCTCGAGGGCGGTGACGCCATCCCGCGCCGTCACGGCCCGGTACCCCAGGCGCGTGGTGAAGCGCTCCAGGGCCTGACGGATGGAGTCCTCGTCGTCGACCACCAGGACGCTGGTGGCAGTCGCGGCGGTGGTCATGTGGCCACGAAGGTATTCAGCGCTATCTTCGGACGCAAATGAAATCCCCATTTGTGCCAGCATTGACAGCGGTTTCGGGTCTCACCGTGGGCCATTGGACCCACCCGTCCGGGGGCACCGGGTGCACCGTGATCCTGGCCCCCCAGGGCGGCATGCGGGCCGCAGCCGCCATCCGGGGTCGCGCCACCGGAACCCGCGAATTCGACGCCCTGGCGCCACGGCATCTCGTACCCCACATCGACGCCGTACTCCTGACCGGCGGGTCGGCCTACGGTCTCGGAGCCGCTGATGGCGTGATGCGCTGGTTGCGCGAGAAGGGCCGGGGACTGCCGGTGTCGCCGACCCAGATCGTTCCGATCGTTCCCGCCGCGGTGATCTTCGATCTCCCGGCCGACGGCGCACCCCGGTGGCCCCGCGCCGATGATGCGTTTGGGGCGTGCGAGGCGGCAGGGACCGCCATCGCTGAAGGATCGGTGGGGGCGGGTGCGGGCGCGACGGTCGGCAAGGTGACGGGCCTCGAGCACGCGATGAAAGGCGGTCTCGGTACTTGGGCGGTCCAGGCGGGCGACGTCGTGGTCGGCGCACTGGTGGTCGTGAACGCGCTGGGCGACGTTCGCGGCGCCGACGGAACGATTCTCGCCGGGGCGCGAGGCGCTGACGGCAAGTCGAGAGATGGGCAGGCGTATCTGGCCGAGGGGGGAGCGCTCTTCGGCAGAATGGCGCAGGCGATGTCGAACACGACACTCGGAGTCGTCGCGACCAACGTCGAGATGGACCGGGTCGGTCTGGAGGAGCTGGGCCGCGTTGGCTGTGACGCGCTGGCCCGTCGCATCACGCCCTATGGCACCCTGTTCGACGGGGACGTCTGCTTCGGGCTGAGCACCGCTCAAGTCCAGGCCAAGTCTCCCCTTCAGGTTGAGTCGATGGTGTCCGAGGTGATGGCGATGGCACTCGAGCGTGCGGTCCGGATGGCTCGCGGTACTCCCGACGTCCCCGGACTCGCGGATCAGTCGAAGGCATGAGCCCCGATCGCTGGCAGCGCGACGTCGATGATCTGCGCCGCCGGACGGTGCCTGATCACCGGCTGGGCGTCTTCGATGTCGCGGTCTCCTCTGGCGCGCTCCGCGGTGCCACCACGGATCCCGATGCACTCGCCGGACTGCGTCGGCTCGCAGCCCAAGCGGGTCTCCCTTCGGAGATCCAGCTCCTGCCGAACGTCGATCCGGCGCATGTGGCGGGGGTGGTCACAGCCGCAATTGCGCCGCTCTTGGCCGCGCCCGATCCCACCGCAGAGCGCGCGAGTGAGCTGCTGCACGGCGAATCGTTCGATGTGCTCGAGCGGCGAGGGACGTGGATCCGCGCGCGCGCCCCCGACCGGTACGTCGCCTGGATTCACGAGGGCTATTGCCGGCTCGGCTCCCGCGACTGGGCTGATGACTGGGGTGAGCGCGCGACGGCGCGCGCAATTGCTGCGACCATCCTGTGTGGCGGCGACCGGCGGCGCCCGCTGCCGACCGGCGCGCGTCTCGCCATTCGCTCGCGCGGGGGAGTGGAGATGGCGGACGGGCAAGTCGGTGACCCGGTGGGCGGTGAAGTGCGCAGCGACGTGGAATTCCGCGCGCAGGCGCGGCTCATCGCCGCTCCGGAGATTGCCCTCCGGTGGTACGGCGGGGCGCCCTATCAGTGGGGCGGGCGGAGTGACTGGGGTATCGATTGCTCGGGGCTCGTGCAGACGATCTGGACCGCGCGGGGCGTGCCTCTCCTTCGGGATGCGGCACAACAGATCGGGCAGGGGCGGGAGGTAGTGTCTTCGGATGACGGCTCCTCGTATCAGTCCGGAGACCTGCTCTTCTTCACCACCAATCTGCGGGTGTCGCACGTCGCGCTCTGGGCGGGCGCCGGGCGGATCGTGCACGCGTCTTTGGCGAGGGGAGGTGTGGCGTCCGAAGAGCTGCGCGACGCCTTGAGTGCAGGAGGAATGCAACTCGCGGCGGTCAGACGCCCCGACGCTGCTTAGAGAACCAACCGTCTAACCGTCTAACCGACTAACCGTCTAGTTTACTCTCCAATGAAGCTCCTGCTCTTCGACATCGACGGCACTCTGCTCAGCACCGATGGTGCGGGTCGCCGCGCCATTCATCGGGCCCTCGTCGACCGGGCCGGCACGCCGGGTGTCCTGCCCGGGTACCGGCTCGACGGCAAGACCGATCCGCAGATTGTCCGGGAGCTCCTGGCCGAGGGAGGGCATGCGTCTCCCGACGATCGTTCCGTCATCGAGGACATCTGCGCGCGGTACGTCTCGAACCTGCGTGAGGAGCTGAAGCGCCCGGGCTACGTGACGCGCGCGATGCCGGGTGTCCCGGCGTTGCTCCAAGCACTCGAGCCCCTGGAGCGGTCCGGGGACGCGATGGTGGGACTCCTGACCGGCAACGTGGTCGGCGGGGCCGAGCTGAAGCTCAATGCCGCCGGCATCGGCTTCGACCGGTTCGCCGTCGGCGCGTTCGGGCTCGACGGTCATCATCGCCCCGATCTCCCCCCCGTCGCGCTCGCGCGCGCCGCAGAGCGCCTCGGCCGGGCTGTGACCGGGTCCGACACCTGGATCATCGGAGACACGCCGGCCGATGTCGCCTGCGGTCGGCCCGTGGGCGCGCGTGCGCTGGCGGTTGCGACCGGCTCGTACCGGGTTCCCGATCTCGAGGCGACCGGCGCCGACTTGGTGTTTGCCGATCTCTCGGACACGCAGCGGGTGCTGGAGGGGCTCGGACTGTGAGCGGCGTCAACGATGAAACCGAGGTCAAAGCCCGGGTACCCGACCTCAAGGCCTTCGAGGAGGCGCTGGAAAAGGCGGGGGCGACCGTCGAGTTCGCTGGGGAAATGACGGATCACCGCTTCGACCGCAAGGAGAAGCTCGCCGACAAGGACGAGATGCTCCGGCTGCGGATCTACCGCCCCCAGAACGGCGCGACCCGCGGGGAGTTGTGCTGGAAGGGCGCGGTGGAAACGAAGGGGGAGTACCGGCACCGGCAGGAGATCGAGTTCGGTGTCGGGGACCCGTGGAGCGCTCTGGCCCTGCTGGACCGTCTGGGGTTTTCGGAGAGCCTGCGCATCGAGCGCATGATCACGGTCTACCGCCTGGGGAAAGCCACCCTGCGCGTCGAACGCTACCCCGAGATGGATATCCTTGTGGAGGTGGAAGGGGATCCCGAGTCCATCGAAAAAGCCGTTGCCGCCACCGGACTCCCGCGCGACGAATTTCTCCCCGAGTCCCTTCCCCAATTCGTGAACCGGTATGAAAAGCGGACCGGCCGCCAGGCGAGGCTGGCGACGTGACCGTCCGCGTTCCGGAGCTCGCTCCCGCCCTCGGCCGACTGATCGTGCCGCGCCGCACGGACGCCTTGTGGATCCCGTTGGACGATGTAGCCGACGAGCTGGTGACGCGCGTGATCGAGGCCGCGGGGGAAGCGCGCCGGCTCACCAACGAGAACGCTCCGCCTGATCGCGTCCTCGAGGCCCTCGGCCGTACGGCATGGCTGGCGGCGTGGGAGCACGCGGTGCGACGCGCCGCCGACCGGGTCGCCGACTCGCTGGACGATCAGATCGAACGCATCGGCAGGGGCGTCCGGATGCCCAGGCGGAAACGGCGGATCCGGAAGCTCACCAGCGCGGAGCGGCGCTCGTTGACGGCGCGGCTGTCGGTGGGAGGAGCCGAGCTGGTGAAGGCACTCGACGATCTGGCGCGCGTGAGCACCAAGGTTCGCTCGGCCGAGTCCGCCGGCGACCTGGACGACGAGACGCATCATGCGTGGCAAGACGCGGTACAGACGGCGGCGCGACGGCTCGAGGCGGCGTGGCTCGCACTGGAGGATGCCGTTCGAGCCGAGCGGACGCGCTGGGATCCGGAGCTGTCGGCCCTGGCGCACTGGCGACCGTCGCTCTGGCCGGTGCTGGTGTGGTGGGCGGTCGGCGCGGGCGCGCTCCTCTGGCTGGGCCTCATCCTCGGTGGATTCGTCGACGCGCCGTACTGGCTGGCGCAGCTCCTGCACTTCTGATGCTCAACGCACTCGGCGTCGGGGTCGACCTGGTGGAAGTGGACCGCGCGCGGCGGATGCTTGCCGAGAAGGGGTCGCACGTCTTCGACCGTCTGCTGACGCCGTTGGAGGCGGAGTATTGCCGCAGTCGCCCCGATCCGGCGGAGCATGTGGCGGTGCGGTTGGCGGCGAAGGAAGCGGTCTACAAGGCACTGCAGGGCAGTGAGGCGGCGCGCGGAATCGGGTGGCGCGAAATCGAAGTCGTGCGCGAGCAGGATGGACGGCCCCAGGTCACGTTGCATGGACTCGCGGCGCAACGCGCGAAGGAGCTGAAGGCCACACAGGTGATGCTTTCGTTGTCGCACACGCATCAGGCGGCGGTGGCAGTTGCTATCGTCGTTGCATTCCCGACAGAATCACTCTAGTATTCGTTTGCCCCTAGCTGAGAATCATTCTCATCTATTCCCATCTCACGACAACCTTGGTTTTCCTCGCCCTCGCCGGATCTCTTTCGGCGCAGGGGAAGGACTCGTCATCGGTCATCGCGGCAAGGAGGATGGTCTCCGCCATTTCGCTCGCCGCGAAGGAATACCGGAACGGTGTTCCCGCCACGGGCGGGCACATCACGGCTCCCGAGGAAGTAGATGAAGCCCGGCTCTTCCTGGCCCAGGCAGAGAAGGACGTCTCGGCACTCCCGGATTCCCTGCGCCAGCCAGTCGGGGCGCAGGTGGCGGAGTTGCGCGCATCCATCGACCGGCGCGTGTCGCCGGCTCCCGATTCGGTGGCGCAGTGGGCTGACGCAGTCGTAAAGCGAATCGACGCCGCCTTCGGCGGGGCGCTCAATCAGTACCCGTCTGTCCCGCCGTCACTGGCGCGCGGGATGGCCGTCTTCCAGCAGCAGTGCGCGTCCTGTCACGGCCCCGCCGGCCGCGGTGATGGTCCCGCGGGGCGGGGGCTGAATCCGCCACCCGCCAATCTCGCCGACCCGTCCGTGATGCGGACCGTGACCCCGCTCGACGTCTACCGGAAGGTCACCATCGGTGTCCCTGGCACCGCGATGCCCAGTCTGGAAAAGGTGCTGGCCGACTCGGACCGCTGGGCCGTCGCGGCGTACGTGCAGACCCTCGCCCCCGGCTCGAAAATGGCCGCCGCGTTCGCCACGGTTCGCGCGACGCTCGACTCCGCCGTTGCCAACCGCTCCGCGGACCAGGCGTTCGACGCCTACCTCGCCTTCGAACAGGTGGAGACCGACGTGCGGGCCCGAAATGGCCCGCTGGCCGGTCAGCTCGAGGAGGCATTCGGGAATCTGCGCGCCCGCGCCGCTGCCGGCGCGTCGCCGGCGGAGCTGGCGGGGATTCACGAGCAGATTCTGAGCGGGCTCGAGCGGGCCGAGCGGGAAGTGGCGGACCAGGATTCGCGGACGAACCTGTTCCTGGAATCGCTCGGCATCACGTTGCGCGAAGGGTTCGAGGCGATCCTCATCATCGGGGCGCTGATGGCGTTCCTGGGGAAGGCGGGCGCCGTAGAGCGCCGGCGGGATGTGGCCTGGGGCGCTTGGCTGGCCGTGCTCGCGTCTCTCGCAACGTTCGCCGGCGTGGAGCTGCTCTTCGAAGTGTCATCGAATCAGCGGGAAGCGCTTGAAGGGTGGACGATGCTGCTCGCCACCATCGTGCTCTTCTACGTCAGCTACTGGCTGCTCTCCAAAGTCGAAGCGGACAAGTGGAATTCCTTCGTCCGCGACAAGGTGAAGAACGCCCTGTCATCCGGATCTCGCTGGGCCTTGGCCGGCGTGGCGTTCCTCGCGGTGTACCGCGAGGGCTTCGAGACCATTCTGTTCTACAAGGCGCTCCTGACGAGCGGCAACACGGGCGGCGCCGTCGCGGTGGTGGCCGGGCTCGCGGTCGGATGCGTCGGGCTCGTCCTCATCTATCTCGCGATCAACCTCTTCGGCATGCGGCTTCCCCTGCGGCCGTTCTTTGCGGTCACCGGCGGTCTTCTCTACTACATGGCGTTCGTGTTCGCGGGGAAGGGGGTCGCGGAGCTGCAGAATGCCGGCGTGGTGGGGATGAGTCCCGTCGAGTGGGGCCCGCGCCTCCCGGCCCTCGGCATCTACCCCACCGCCCAATCCATGTGGGCGCAGGGGACGTTGCTGGCCCTTGCGCTCGTCGCGGTAGTATGGGCTGTGCTGCGGAGACCACGCGCCGCCTAAGTCGTGACGGGGACCTGCGTCGGCGGTTCCGGCTTGCGGGCCAGCAGGTGCGGAATGTCGGCCCCGGTCCCATCCGGCGTCTGCCATTTCCTTGTCAGATAGAACCCGACCGCCACGATGATCAGCGCGGTTGCCTGCGCCAGCGTGAACGGTCCCAACAACCGGTCATCCTTCGCCCGCAAGAACTCGATCAGGAATCGCTCGGCCCCCGAAAAAATCAGATAGCACCCGAAGAGCCATCCCATCCCGTGGGTGTGGGTGCGCCGGTTCCAGAGCCACCAGAACACGAATAGCATGATGGTGGTCTCGTAGATCTCGGTGGGGTGCACCGCGACGACCAGGGTGGGATTCGTGCCTGCCGGGAAGCTGACATGCAGGTGCTGCAGCTCACTGACGGTCGTGGGCGGCAGTCCCTCGGGGAACTTCATCCCCCACGGAAGTGCGGTCGGGATCCCATAATCATCGTTGACCAGGAAGCAGCCCACACGGCCCAGCGCGTAGCCGAGCGCGAGGGGTCCGGCGACGAGGTCACCCGTGAAGCGCCAGGGGACTTTGCGGAGCCAGCCCGCCAGGATCACGCCCCCGGACCCTCCGATCAGGCCGCCATACCAGACGAACCCGCCGCGCTTGAAGAGCACGCCCAGGTCATGGGTCAGCGCGACGTACCAGAGCTTGGCGCCGATCAATCCGCCGATGACCGCCCACCACACGATGCTGGCCGCGAACTCTTCGTCGAGTCCCCGCCGTCTGAGCTCGAGCTGGATCGCGTAACCGGCCGCCAGGAAGGCGGCCATCATCATCAGGCCATAGCCCGTGACCGTGAGGAATCCGATATGGAGGACGAAGGGGTAGACGGTCATCGCGTTCTGGGGGATGGGGGATTCGAGGTTGGGGATTGGTAGGCTTCCAATCCGGGGATGGGCAAGTCGGCTCGGGCGTCGAGGGTGAAGTCACTCCGCTCGCCGCGCTCCAGGCGCCACCAGCCCGCGCGCGCGATCATGCCGGCGTTGTCCTGGTTGAGTCGAGGGCTGGCGACCGACACGCGCGCCTTGCCCTTCAGCTGCTCCGCGGCGCGTGCCGCCAGGGTCTTGCTGCACGCCACCCCGCCGCCGAGGATGGCGGTCCGGTAGCCGGTGGCGTCGACCGCGCGTTCGAGCTTGGTGACGAGCACATCGAGTACCGCATCCTGGAATCCGCGCGCCAGATCGGGGCGGTCCCGCTCCAGATTGTCGCTCCCCTTCACGGCGTGCAGTACCGCGGTTTTGAGTCCGGAAAACGAGAACTCGAACCCGTCGTCGATCATGGGTCGGGGGAACTTGAATCGGGAAGGATCGCCGTCCGTCGCCAGGCGCTCGATCACGGGGCCACCCGGGTAACCGAGGCCCATCAGGATGGCGACCTTGTCGAAAGCCTCGCCCGCCGCGTCATCGCGCGTCGCTCCCATGAGCCGGTACCGGCCCCACTCGGGCACATCGAGCAGCATGGTGTGACCGCCGGACACGAGCAGCGCGACGAAGGGGGGTGCCAGTTCGGGGTCCTCCACGGCAGGCGCGAACAGGTGCCCCTCCAGGTGATTCACGCCGACCAGGGCGCGGTTGCCTGCGTACGCCAGCGACTTGGCATACACCACACCAACCAGCAGAGCACCGACCAGGCCCGGACCTGACGTGACCGCCACGGCATCCACCGCACCGAAGGCGACCCCCGCCTGATCCAGGGCCCGCTCGACCACCGACGGCAACGCCGCGAGATGCGCCCGGCTGGCCAGCTCCGGGACGACTCCGCCGAACACTTGATGAATGTCCTGGGACAGGATCACCAGACTGGCGAGCTCCGGAGGCGCCGAGCCGTTCCGGATCAGGACGGCGGCGGAGGTTTCGTCGCAGGACGTTTCGATACCAAGAACGACGTCGCTCATTTGTGCTTCGGAGCAGCCTTGAGCTCTGCCGAGTCGGGGACCGCATGCCCGGCCACTCCCTGCGGCGTGAGTACCGTGAGGTGGGCGGCCGCCCCGGCGGTCGCAGCGCCGCCGAATCGCGCGATGACTTTCACGCTGTCCCGGGTCAGGTTCGCGAGCCGCTGGGCCGCCCCCGCGACCTCCACCGAGACGTGGTCAGGGGTGAAGACGAACCCGGTGGGTACGCCGGCTCCCGTCTCGACGGCAATGCCACCGAAGACCCGATGCGCCGGCACCGCCACCTCGCCAGAGACCTGCACTTCGCGCGGGGCCATCCGGACGACACCGAGGTTGCTCGTATCGAGGGGCACAGTTCGCACGAAGGAACCCGACAGCCCCGCCAGCTCCGTCGGCACGGTGGTGACCGAGTCGATGGTCGCGATGAGCTGATCGGGGCCGACCAGGTGCGCCTGGTTCGGCGTGATCGCGAGCCCGCCCTGCAGGACGCCGCCCGAGTCCGTCGAC
Organism: Gemmatimonadales bacterium; assembly: GCA_035631315.1. GTDB lineage: Bacteria > Gemmatimonadota > Gemmatimonadetes > Gemmatimonadales > GWC2-71-9 > 40CM-2-70-7. Next base: position 10,722 of record DASQIZ010000109.1, on the reverse strand, counting down.
ACGGTCACGCGGGGGACGATCCGGACGTCCTTCCGCGCGACTGAATCGAGCATGACCGTGATGTCGCGCGGCGTGATGTCCGTGACCTGCACGTCGGCGTTCTTCGGGATGCCGATATCCGACGGGCGGAGCGCGAGGTGCCAGGTGCCGCCCGCCAGCGTGTCGGGGACGGACACGGCGATGTCCTTGTTGAAGGACCGCAGTTTGAGGAGCTCACCGCCCCGTCCCTCGACCACCACGACCACCGGTGGCGGGGCGCTGCGGAGTGCCCGTCCGGGAGGCACACGGACTTTGAGGTTGAGCGTGAACGTCTGATTGATCGGTTGCTGGGCGGCGACGGCCACGTAGAGCAGGAGCGCGAGAAAGAGCGCGGCCAGTTTGAGGGGCCAGTTGCGGGCGAAGAGCTGCGTCAGGTTAATGCGCATTGATCAGGGAGCGGATGAGATCCAGGTTGACCGGCCCATCCCACTCGGCCGCGCCGATCACCTTCTTCATGATGATCCCGTTCCGGTCCACCAGAAAGCTCTCCGGAACTCCGGTGGTTTGATAGAGGTCCTGAATATTGCCGCTCTGGTTCTGGAGTATCGGGAACGTGAGACCATACGAGCGCGCAAACGCCGTCACCACGCTGGAGTCGTCCTTGTCGATGCTGACCGACACGATCCGGAACGACGTATCGGTCACCAGATGGTGGAGCCGTTCGATCGCCGGCATTTCGACCCGGCAGGGCTCGCACCACGTCGCCCAGACATTCAGCAGAAACACCCGCCCCCGATAGTCGGCGAGCGTCCGGGGCTTTCCCGTCGCCAGGTCGATGGCCTGAAAATCAGGCGCCTTAGACCCGACTCCGATGAGATCGATCTGGGGCAGGATCTTGATCACCAACGCGACCACGAGGATCAGCACCGCGACGCCGGCGCCCAGCATGCCCAGGCGCTTCCTGGTCACGCCGTCACTCCGCACCGGCGGCGGAGATCCTTCACCCGGGCCCCCGGATCATTCGCGCCGAATACCGCCTGCCCCGCGACGAACGTATCGGCTCCGGCCGCATGGGCCGCCGCGATGGTATCGAGGCCGATGCCCCCATCGACTTCGAGGTAGACGTCCCGGCCACGTGACGACAGCATGGCCTTGGCCCGCTCGATCTTCCGGTCTGACGACGGGATGTAGCTCTGGCCCCCGAATCCGGGGTTCACCGTCATGATCAGCAGCAGATCCACGTCATCGAGCACTTCCTCGGCGCGGCCCAGGGGCGTGCCGGGGTTCAAGGCGAGCCCCGCCTTCATTCCCCGTTGGCGGATCGCGGCCAACTGGCGCTGCACGTGGATCGTGGCCTCGGGGTGAAACGTCAGGTTCGCGGCTCCCGCGTCCGCCATCGGCGCGATGTAGTGCTCGGGCTCCACGACCATCAGATGCACGTCGATGGGCAGGGTGGAAACCTTCTTGAGCGCCGCTACCATGTTCGCACCGAAGGTGAGATTCGGTACGAAGCGGCCATCCATCACGTCTACATGCAGCCAGTCCGCCCCCGCCTTTGTGACTTGATCGACCTGCTCCGCGAGCCGGGTCAGGTCCGCGGAGAGAACGCTGGGGGCGATGCGCACGCCGCGGCTCATTGCTGAGCTCGTGCGACGATGAGGTCCACGACGAGTCCGGGCGCCGCGAGTGACGCCGCGGCGGGTTGCTGTCCGATTACGGTGCCGGGGCTCGCTCCCGAGACGCGCCGGCGCGTGACAGCTCCGACCACCAGTCCCGCACCCTCCAGCCGGTCACGCGCGTCGGCCAGGGACATCCCCACGACGTCCGGTACGGAGATCGTGGGCGCCCCGCGGTTGATGACGAGTATGATGCCCGTGCCGGGATTGGCCACGCTCGCAGCGGGTGGGCGCGTGATGACCACGAGTCCCGGAGGCACGTTCGGGGCCTGAATGGAGTCAGTGTGCGCCACGGTCAATCCGGCGGCCGTCAGGATCTGCTGCGCCATCGCGGCATCGTAACCCGCAACGTCCGGGACCGCGACCTTGGACGGACCGCTGCTCGTGACGATGCCCACGCGCGTACCGGCGGGCGCGTCGACGCCGGGAGGCGGGTCCTGCCAGATGATGGTCCCGGCGGGCGCGGTCGGGTGGGGCTCGCTGCCCGAATCCTTGGGCTGAAGTTGCGCCTTCTGCAGCGCCGTGATCGCATCGGTCTTGGTCATGCCGAGGACGCGGGGGACGGGGTGTCGCGACGTCACGAGCGGAGCGGGGAACAGCACGAGGGCGGATATCAGGTACCCCACCAATCCCGCGCCCACGAGAATTCCCGCCCACCGCAGCAGGCTGCGGCGGTCGACCGGGACGGGCGGTTTTTCGGGTTTCTCAGCCCAGGTCGAGAGCGGAGGCATGTGCCGGCGGAAACGCATCAGCGGGCGCGCTCGAGGCGGGCGGCGAACGCGCCGTCCATGTGATCGCGGTGCGGCAGGGTATGGAGGTCCCCGGCGGGCGTGAGCAACGCGCGCGCGTCCGGAACCGCATCGGGCACCGGGGCACGGCCGAAGCTCCGCGCGTGCGTCAGGAAGTCCTCCACGATCGCTTCATTCTCCTCAGGTTCCAGCGAGCAGGTTGCATACACCAGCGTACCGCCAGGCCGGATCAGCCGCGCCGCGGCGCGCAGCAGCTCACGCTGCCGGATCGCGGCGCGCTCGATAGCCTCGGGTGTGATCCGCCACCGCGCATCCGGATGACGGGCCATGGTGCCGGTGGCGGTGCAGGGCGCGTCCACCACCACTGCGTCCCAGCTGTCATTCGGGAAGGGCGCGGAAAGAAGATCAGCGCAAAGCACCTGAATTGCCACTCCGGCCCGCGTAAGGTTCTCGCGTAATCGCGCCAGTCGCTCCCGCCGGGCGTCTCCCGCCACCACGCGGGCACCCCGCCGTTCCAGGACGATGGCCTTGCCCCCCGGCGCCGCGCACGCGTCGTACACCCGCGCTCCGGCGGGAATTCCGGCAAAGCGACACACCAGCTGGGCCGAAGCGTCCTGAACGATGAAGGCACCCTCGTCGAATCCGGGGAACTCACGCGGGGACAGGGTCTCGTCCTGCCCGCGCTTCCCGACTCGGAGCCCCGCGTCCCCGGGCGCGTGTTCGACGGTCAGCCCGGCTTCGATCAGACGCTTGGAGAGCACCACCTGGTCCCAGCGTGCGGCCTGCAGCGTGAGCGGCGGATGAGCGTCGTTCCATTCCGCGAGGCGCGCTGCTCCCTGCTGGCCGTACCGCTCAGTCCAACGGCGCAGCAGCCACTCCGGGTGCGTCGGCCCGTCATCGATCGGGGCCGCGGGGCGCTCGCCCAGCCGGCGGAGTGCCTGGTTGACATAGCCGCTGGCCGCTTCGCCGGCGGTTTCGCGTGCGAGCTCCACGCTGGTGGAGACCGCGGCGTGCGCGGGCACGCGATCGAGCCAGCGGAGCTGATACGCGCCGAGGCGGAGGACGTCATGGAGGCGGGGATCGGTACGGGACAGATCGAGCGTCCGGTCCAGCTCGGCGCGGCGGCGCAGGACACCGGCGGCCAGTTCGTGCGCGAGCCGGCGATCCCGGGGCTCGAGCGTTGCCACCGCCCGGTCGCGGGCCTGGTCGAATGGAACACCACGGCCGACGGCGCGGAGAATCGCGAGCGCCGCCCGGCGCGCCGCGGTCGCGTCGTTAATCCAGCATGCCCTCGGTGGGGGAGGACGGCACTGCCACGTCGCGCTTCGGCATCCGGCCCGCCAGGTACGCGGCCCGTCCCGCTTCCACGGCAAGCCGCATGGCGTGGCCCATCTGCACGGGATTCTGTGCGGCCGCCACGGCGGTGTTCATCAGGATGCCATCCACGCCCTGCTCCATCGTCACGCACGCGTCCGATGCCGTTCCCACGCCGGCGTCGACGATCACCGGCACTTTCAGCCGCCGCTTGATCGTGCGCACGCTGACGGGATTGAGGAGCCCGAGCCCGGAGCCGATGGGGGAGGCGAGCGGCATGACAGCCGCGCAGCCGGCCTCTTCGAGCCGCAAGGCCGTGATCAAGTCTTCGTTGGTGTACGCCAGCACCTTGAACCCCTCGGCGACCAGTGTGCGGGCGGCTTCGAGCAGGCCGGCGACATCGGGGAGCAGGGTTTCCTGGTCTCCGATGACTTCGAGCTTCACGAAGTCATTGAACCCTGCCTCACGGGCGAGGCGCGCGTAGCGGACCGCTTCGTCGGCGCTGTAGCAGCCCGCGGTGTTGGCGAGCAGGAAGAACCGCTTCGGGTCGAGGTACTTGAGGATGCTGCCGTCGGCGGTGCGATCGAGATCCACCCGCCGCACCGCGACGGTGACGACCTCCGCGCCGGTCGCCTCGATGGCGCGGACCATGGTCTCGTGGTCCCGGTATTTCCCGGTACCGATCATCAGGCGGGAGCGGAAGGTCTGACCGCCCACGACGAAGGGAGTGTCCATCACCCACCTCCTACGAACTGCACCAGCTCGATTTTGTCGCCGGGCTCGACGCGCACGTCTCCGAGTGAAGGACGGCGGACGATCTTCCGGTTGTGTTCAACCACGACGGCCCTGGGATCCAGGGACCATGTGTTCAAGAGTTCCAGGAGTGTCGCTCCCGCCCCTACCGTGCGCGGCTCTCCATTCACGACGATTTCCACGCGATCTCCTTCATTATCTCCTGCGCCGCGCGGCCGGGGTCCGGAGCGTCCCACAGGGCGCGGATCACCGCCAACCCATGCGCACCTCCAGCCACCACTTCCCGCGCGTTGGTCCGGCTGATCCCCCCAATCGCGACTACGGGGACTCCGAGCGGGGTGAACCGGGCCAGTCCCTCCACGCCCAGGGGTCGTGCTTCCGGGTGCGTGGGAGTCGCAAAGACAGGCCCTACCAAAAGATAGTCGGCCCCCAAGTCTCGCGCGGCTGCGGCTTCCTCGGGGGTGTGGACCGATACGCCAATCCACCAATCGTGGCGCAGGCGACGGGCTTCCTTGGGTGACAGGCCAAGACCGGACAGCTGAACTCCCGCCGCTTCCACCGCGAGTGCGACATCGAGACGGTCGTTGATGAACACGCGGCCGGCCGCGGCGGAGGACAGCACGCGCGCGAGTGCGAGGTGGTCACGGCCGGTGAGTGAATGACCGCGGGCATGAAGTGCCAGGGAGCCGGTGGCGCCGAGCGCCCGCGACCGGTCTTCGAGGTCGGGCAGGCGGGCGATCCGTTCATCGGTGATGGCGTGGAGCCGAGGGAGCTCCGACATCCGGCGTCCGGTCACACCATCCGCTGACCGGCACGCACGCCGCGGCCGCGGATCCAGTCGAGCGCGCCCATGCGCGGTTTCCCGGCGGGCTGAACGTCGGCGATCGAGAGCGCGCCCGTGCCGGTGGCGACGACGAGGTCGCGTTCGGCCCGGAGCACCTCGCCGGGGACACCCTTCCCGTCAGTGGGCGACGCACCGAAGAGCTTCACCTCGAGCCCCTCGAGCGTCGTCCATGCCCCGGGCTTTGGGTCGAGTGCCTGGATCACATGGCGCACGGTGACCGCATCCCGGTCCCAGGTGATGTGACCGGTCTCCCGCGTGAGCTTCGGGGCATAGGTCGCGCGGTCGTGATGCTGCGGGACGGGCTTGAGCCCATCGCTCGCCATCATCGCGAGCGTCTCGATCAGCGCCTGCGCGCCGACTTCAGCCAGGTGCTCCGAGAGCTCACCGCCCGTGATGCCGTCGGGCAGGGACACCGGGATCTGATGGAGGATGGGCCCCGAATCGAGTCCCGCTTCCATCTGCATGATGGTCATGCCCGTCTTGCCGAGTCCGTTCAGGATCGCCCACTCGATCGGCGCGGCACCACGGAGGTCGGGCAGGAGCGAGGGGTGCACGTTGACCATGCCGAGGCGGGGCACGGCGAGCAGCTCGGGGGTCAGGATGTGGCCGTAGGCGACGACGACGCCCACATCGGGATTGAGCGTCTTCAGCTCGGCGACGAATTCCGGATCCTTGGGCCGCTTGGGTTGCAGGACGGGAAGGCTTTCCGCGATGGCGGCCGCCTTGACCGGCGACGCAACGAGAGTCGAACGGGAACGGCCCTGCGGCCTGTCCGGTTGGGTGACGACGGCCGCCACGTCGAACCCTTCGCCCACCAGCGCGAGGAGGGACGGCACCGCGAACTCCGGCGTGCCGAAAAATACGACCCGCACTAGAGCTCGCCCGCCGGCTCCGGAACGACCTCCTTCACGTAGCCGGTCTGCCCCTTCCGTGCGCGGCGCCACTTGGACATGAGGGACGCGCGCTTGACCGCGGTGAGATGATCGAGGAACAGGACGCCGTCGAGATGATCGACTTCGTGCTGCACGGCGCGCGCTTTGTAGCCCGAGATCTCCATCTTGTACGGCTTGCCGTCGCGGTCGAACGCCTCGAGCGTGATGTCCACCGGGCGGTCGACTTCGGCGAAGATGTCCGGGATGGAGAGGCACCCTTCTTCGGCTGTCTCAACCAGGTCTCCGCGCGGCGTGACGACGGGGTTGATGAGCACCAAGGGATCCGGGGTCTCCTCGCCCACGTCCACCACCGCGACGCGCAAGGCCACGCCGACCTGGTTGGCGGCGAGTCCGACGCCCTTCGCGGCGCGCATCGTGTCGAAGAGATCGTCCACGAACGTACGGACGGTGTCATCCACCGCCGGCACCGGCTTGGCGCGCTCGCGCAGGACCGGCGAGCCGAGGACGTGGAGGGACCGGATGCTCACGCCTTCTTGGCCCCGTCGGTGTCGCGGTTCAGGATCGCCGTGATGTTGCTGCGCGCCACCACCAGACGCGACTCGGCGCTCTTGATGGTCACTTCGCTTTCCTTCAGGAAGATCACCTCGCCGATGATACCCCCCGACGTCACGACCTGATCGCCCTTCTGGAGCGAGGCGAGGAGCTCCTGATGCTTCTTCTGCTGCTGCCGTGACGGGCGGATCAGCAGGAAGTACAGGATGCCGCCAATGGCCGCGAACTGGATGATCAAGACGAACATCGGCTGCGTGCCGGCCTGACCGGATGGGGCGAACACCGCGAGGATGCCGTGCATGAATCAGACCGTTCCCGAGTTGAGGTAGCGGAGCCGCCATTCGGCGGCCCACGAATCCAGGTTGCCCTGCCGGATGGCGTGACGCATCGCGCCCGCGAGCCGGATCAAGTACCGCAGGTTGTGCAGCGACAACAGCCGGAGCCCCAGGAGCTCCTCCGCGGCGAAGAGATGACGCAGGTACCCGCGGGAATAGCGGGTGCACGTCTCACAGTCGCACGCGGCGTCGAGTGGCGACGGATCGTCCTTCCAGGCGGCGTTCCGGATATTGACCACGCCGTCGTCGGTGAATGCCGACCCGTTCCGCCCGTTCCGTGTAGGCGCCACGCAGTCGAACAAGTCGATGCCGCGCAGCACGCCTTCCACCAAGTCTTCCGGGAATCCGACGCCCATAAGATAGCGGGGAATGGCAGGGGGGAGCCGGGGCGAGAGCTGCGACAGGGTCTCGTACATCTCGGGCTTCGGCTCGCCCACCGACAGGCCCCCGACGGCGATTCCAGTCCAATCGCCAAGAGCCATGGTGCCGTCGAGCGACTCGCGCCTCAGGTCGATGTGCGTTCCGCCCTGCACGATTGGCCAGAGCGTCTGTCTACCCGGCGCGTCCTTCGTCAGGGTCGCGTGCCGCCTGGCGCACCGTTCGAGCCAGCGCAGGGTCCGCTCGAGGGCGTCGCGGCTGGCCGACGCATCCACTCTTCCCGGGGCCACGTGATCGAACGCCATCGCGATGTCGGCGCCGAGGGTCCACTGAATTTCCATGGCGCGCTCGGGCGTGAGGCGCCGGCGGCCGCCATCCACGTGACTCTGGAACTCGACGCCATCCTCGTCGACCGTGCGCGACCCTTCGAGGGAGAAGACCTGGAATCCGCCGGAGTCGGTGAGCAAGGGGCCGCTCCACGACATGAAGCGGTGGAGCCCGCCGAGCTTCGCCACGGTGTCTTCACCGGGACGCACGTGGAGGTGGTAGGTGTTCGCCAGCACGAGGCCCGCGCCGATGTTTGCAAGGTCGAGCGGAGAGAGCGCGCGGACGGTGCCCTGGGTGCCGACGGGCATGAACGCCGGCGTTTCCACCACGCCATGGGGCAGGGTGAGTATCCCGGCGCGCGCCGAACCGGAAGTCGAGTCAATACGAAATTCGAACAACCGGGCTCCTTGGATTCCCCGGAAGGGAGCCTCGCTCACACCATCACCATCGCGTCCCCGTAACTGTAGAACCGGTATTCCATCTCCACGGCGGTCCGATAGGCCTTGAGCACCGGCTCCATCCCCCCGAACGCGCAGACCAGCATGAGCAGTGTGGAGCGGGGAAGATGGAAGTTGGTGACCATGTGGTCCACTGCCCTGAAGTGATAGGGCGGGCGGATGAAGGCGCGCGTCTCTCCCGCCCCGGCGCGCACGCGGCCGGAATCGCCCGCGACCGTTTCGAGGGTCCGGACGACCGTCGTGCCCACGGCCCAGATCCGCCCTCCGACGGCCCGCCGATCGTTGATTTCCTCGGCCGTCTCGCGAGACACGGCGTAGGTCTCGGGATGCATGACGTGGCCGGCAGGGTCGTCGACTTCGACCGGCCGGAACGTCCCCGGCCCGACATGCAGATCGAGTGTGACGATCGAGGTGCCCCGGTCGCGGATCGCGGTCAGGACTTCGGGGGTGAAATGCAATCCCGCGGTCGGAGCGGCCACGCTGCCATCATGCGCGGCGTAGACGGTCTGGTACCGCTCCTTGTCGGCCGCGTCCGGTGCGCGTGTGATGTACGGGGGCAGGGGGACTTCGCCGTACTTCGCCAGCGTGGCGCGCGCGTTGAGTGCGCCGGTGAACCGCACCCGGCGCAGACCGCCACCGAGCACCTCGAGGATTTCGACGCCCGCGTCTTCGCCGAACGTGACTCGGCGTCCCGGCTTGAGCTTGCCCCCCGGATGACCCATCGCTTCCCAGGTACCATCGCCGAGATCCTTCACCAGGAGGATCTCCGCTTCGTTTCCAGACTCCCGTTTCCCGTGCAAGCGAGCCGGGATGACCCGGGACGCATTGAGAACCAAAACGTCCCGAGGCGCGATCAGGTCCGGAAGATCGCGGAAATGCTGATGCGCCATCGTCCCCCGCGCACGGTCCAGCACCAGCAGTCGGGACGCGGAGCGGTCGGCGAGGGGAGCTTGAGCGATGAGTTCCGGCGGCAGGACGTAGTCAAAGTCACCGGTACGGAGGGAGCTCGTCACCCGTCGAAGATGCTCGGCTGCTCGGGCGTGGCGGGAGGGGGGAATCCGAAATGCCGGTACGCGGCGGCCGTGGCGCAGCGGCCCCGGGGCGTGCGGGCCAGGAATCCCTGCTGCATGAGGAAGGGCTCGTAGACCTCTTCGAGGGTGCTCGGGTCCTCACCCACCGCCGCGGCGATGGTCGTGAGCCCCACCGGCCCGCCCGAGAATTGCTCGATGATGGTCTTCAGGAGCCGTGCATCCATGTCGTCGAGACCGAACTCGTCGACGTCGAGGCGCGCCAGTGCGTCCTTCGCCACCGGCCCGGTGATCTTGCCCCCGGCTCTGACCTGCGCGAAGTCCCGCACCCGCTTGAGCAGGCGATTGGCGACCCGCGGCGTACCGCGGCTCCGGCGTGCGATTTCCGCGACGCCCGACGCATCCGCGGGGACCTCGAGGATCTTCGCCGACCGCGAGAGGATATGCGTCAGGTCGTCGGGCGGATAGTACGACAGCCGCTCGACCAGCCCGAACCGCGCGCGCATCGGCGGCGTCAGCAGGCCGAACCGGGTCGTCGCGCCGATCAGCGTGAACCGTTCCAGCGCCATCGGCAGGCTCTGGGCGTGCGGACCATCCGCGATGCGGACATCCACCCGGAACTCCTCCATGGCCGGGTACAGAAACTCCTCGAGTGCCGGGCGCAGGCGGTGGATCTCATCGATGAAGAGGATGTCGCCCGCTTTGAGGTTCGTGAGCATCCCTACCAAATCGCCAGGGCGTTCCAGGACGGGGCCCGACGTGATGCGGATCTCGACGCCCATCTCCTTCGCCATCAAGAGCCCGAGCGTCGTCTTTCCGAGTCCCGGTGGGCCGAAGAAGAGGGTGTGGTCGAGGGGTTCGCGGCGTCGGCGCGCGGCGTCGATCGCGATCTGCAGCGACTCCTTGACCTTCGGCTGTCCGACGAACTCATCGAGCCGGGAGGGCCGGAGTGCGGCGTCGGAAAGCCGCTCGTCCGGCAGCGCTTCGGGGGTGGTGACTTCAGGCCGGCTCACGTGCCGTGGGGCCGGGCCTGCCAGCGGACGGGGCGCGCGTCGGACTCGATGTCATGACGGGTGTGGCACGTCACGCAGGCATCGGTGGCGTGCCGGTCACCGTCCTCGACGAGACGGCGGTTGGTGCTGCCACAACGCGTACAGATCCACTCGGCGGTCTTCATCGTCATCCGTGGGTGAGGAGTTGCAGGGCCCGTCGCACCAGCGGCTCGGTGCCGTCCGCATCGGCGGGGGTCCCCGATTCCGTGAGGGCACGTCGCACCGCCCGGTCCGATTCCGCGGGCGAATAGCCCAATCGCTCGAGTGCCTGGCGCGCGGCCCGCGCGCCGCCGGCCAGCGGTGCGGGCGCGGCGCCGGTGGCGCCACCTTCCACAAAGTCGCCCACCTTGTCGGCCAGTTCAAGCACCAGGCGCTCCGCGGTTT